>CAWCVY010000001.1:0-50413 GCA_963799115.1 uncultured Chlamydiae bacterium
AAGACACGTTCATGACCGGCAAGCTGTCGAGCCAGTTGCGCTAAAGGATCTGGCGGATCGCTCACCACTAATATTATAGCTTGAGGTGCGGCAGCTATTAATTTAGGAATGATATCCTGATATACAGTTGCATTAATGCTAAGAAGCTTCAACTGACCCGAAGGATCGCTTCGATCGGTAGCGCCTCCTGTTTTTTCATTAATACCTGCGGTTATCATGATCAAAGATGCGCCGGCCAGATCAGAATAATCACCCGCTCGAAGTGTCACCATAGGAGATACCGTTGCCCCATATTGCATATCGGTTACAGCCCCTTTGGCACGCTTTTGATCTTTATCTATTAGAACAATTTCCCGTGCACACCCCCGCATGATTAAAGCCATCAAACATGCAGACCCTACTGCGCCTGCACCGATAATACCCACTTTCATAAAATCCTCTTTGGTATACCTTTTTGATCATCCTGTTCAATTACAGTTATTCCTGTCAAATAATATTTGTATACATGAAGAATTGGGGTACGCACTTGCATCCTTGCCCCATGCCCATGCCCTGCCCATGCCCAAAAAAAACAAAAAAGAACTTTTTCACAATTCAATTTAAGATGGCTCAGAAACAACGTTAATCGGGCAAAGGGCATGGGCAAGGAAATGAATTATGTAAGATGTCTATTCATGATGTGCATCATTTCACTTGAAATCCAACTTGCTTTCCAGATAAATATTTTTTATAGTTTGAATTCTGCCATTGAGGCGAATGATATAAGGTAATTTTAAAGCATGATAGAAAAGAAACCCGACAAGCATTTCCCAGAACGACCGCTAGAATGCGGAGAGTGTAAAAAACCCATTGCTGTCATCTATACTGAAATTGTGGGAGGCACGATTACACATACTAGTATGTGTGCTGCATCTGCCCTGAATTACAGCGACGCTTGCATGGGACTGCACCTAACGAATTTATATCCGGTCAAATCGGAGTTTCAGCAACTTTAGAGTGCGGAAACTGTGGAACAACCTTAGAAGAAGTAAGAAGAGGGCACCGTTTAGGGTGTTCGGAATGCTATACGGTTTTTGAAGATATCTTGTTGATAGAGATTCAAGCCGTTAATCGCTTACCACAGCGCGTTTCGCGAATAAAAAAAGTCTTCCAATACATATTGGGCGTGCACCCGGAGAGAGTCTGGCTATTAACCTTTCATCTCGTTTATTAGCCTTAAACGAAGCTTTAAATGAGACACTTAGTCGCGAAGACTACGAGCAGGCTGCCTGGCTGCGGGATCAAATTAAGGCTCTAACAGAAAATTTAAAATCCCAGCCTGAGAACAAAAATGAATCTCCCCGACAAGACTAAACACCCTTTGCTGTCCAATGAAAGTCCTTGGGATAACAATTCCAATACCATTTGGTTGGGTTCATCGCTTATGCTCAATCGAAACTTGGATAAGTTTAAATTTCAGGAAAACTTCCTACAGATAAACGTAAGCAAATTATCTCTTTGCTAGAACGCGATTTGCTGGCTAGTGATCAGCTTAAGCAGCCTAAGTTGATTCGAGCCGAAGATATGCCTCCCATTGAAAAGGAATTTTTATTTGAACATTTTCTAAGCAATCAAAGTTTCCATCAGGCGCATGCCGGAGAGGCATTTGTTTTAGATGGGTCGGGAGAATTTTTTGCAGCTTTTTTCAATTTAAAAGACCATCTGCTCCTAGAATTGATCGATGTAAAAGAAGAATTAGAGAGTACCTGGGGAAGGCTGGTCAAAATTGAAATGGATCTTAATAAGTCGATTAATTTCGCCTATTCCCCAAAGTTTGGTTTTTTGACAGCAGATCCTACTGAATGTGGCACTGGATTGATTGTCTTTGTTTTTTTACATCTGCCTGTTCTGCTTTATACAAACCGCATTGAGGCAATTATCAAAAAAAGCAGAGAGGAAGGAATTGAGCAAACAGGTTTGCAAGGGAATCCGGAAGAGGTAATAGGAGATATTGTGGTTTTTCATAATAACTATACTTTGGGCCTAACGGAAGAAAATATTCTCACCTCTTTACGGACATTAGCAACTAAATTAGTTGTTGAGGAAAAAAGCGCTCGGCAACACCTCAAGCAAAACAACGAAGCGGAACTTGCAGAAATCAAAGATAAGGTCAGCCGTGCCTACGCCATTCTATTGCATTCCTATCAAATTGAAGCCATTGAGGCGCTGCAAGCTGTGAGTTTAGTTAAACTTGGTCTAGATCTAAACTGGTTAAAGGGTGCTGATCAAGCTGCCCTTAACAAGTTATTGTTTTCTTGCCGGCGAGCGCATTTGCTCTGTCATTATGAACATAAAATCAGCCAGGAAGAATTGCCTCACAAGAGGGCAGAATTTATTCATAGTGCTTTGAAAGGGTTAGAACTGTTAATCTAATTAAAAATAGGACTAATCTTATGCAGGTAGAAATTCGTCATTTACAAAGTAATCTCTCCGAAATTTATGCTGCTCTTTATGCTAGCCAAGAAGGTAAGCCACTTCCATTAGATGTTACCTCATCTGGAGGGATTTTTTACTCAAGATGTTTAACGGGACCAGTCATAAAGCTAGGAGATCAATTTTGGCGTTGGGTCCGTCCCGTGCGTTGTAAATCGCTCGAAGAAGCCTTAACCTACAATCTAACCACCCTATTTAATCAGGCAGTGCTCCAAGCTTATGATGCACGTTTGCACCGCATCTGGCACAACATGCGGCAGCTTGATCAAATTTGGAAGGAAGCGCTTGAGCCTAATAAACAGGCTGAGCAGCGAATACGCTATGAGGGTTATCTTGCCGAAGAACTCAAGGGTTCTCCCGAGGCCCATAAACAGATCTACTTGCAAAATTTTGATCGCAGGCAACAAATGCCTCTAAATGTAGATGAGGAAAGATATTTTGGGCATGTAATTTGTGATTTTCAAAACGCAGCCGACCCTTTTTGGCGTTTATTCTTCAAAGATAATGAGCCAAATTTAAAATTGCGTGAGTTATTAAATCCTCTTGCTATTGATGCATCGGCAACATTAAAGGATCGTCGTCTTTTTAAAGCTATTAAAAAAGAGGGAAGATGGGTTCAATTCGTGGGCATTTTGGATCAACCCGTACCGGTGGCTTTGCTTGCTAAATTATCCGATCCCACAAGCTTGACTGTGGAAGAAAACCGTTGTTTGAATTATTGGGTGCAAAAGATTAACAGCTGTTCTAGTGGCAGTTTGCCTGAAGGAGTAAATTTCTATAGCCTTTTTGCCACAGTTTTAACTGAGGTTATTGCTGTTATCCACATGCAGGGGTCTTCGTCTCTTACTTTGCAAGACCTTCTCTTTTGGCTCGATCAAAAAGGATGCCAGTTAGTTCATCGAGAAGATCCTGCTCACATGGATTGGCGTGAAGGATTAAAACCCGGAGATAAGATTAAGTGCAATGGGAAAGAGTTAACATTGGGTGCGTTGTTAAGTCCTAATAAGCTCCTTAATGATGACTTCAAAATCTTTGAATTAGAGGATCATCCAGAATATGTTGTCAAGATTGCCAAAAACCCTTTTCAACTCTTTATTGAGGATCAAAAGTCTAAGAATGAGCAAGACCATTGGGGAGTCCGTTTTGTCCGAACCATCGCCAATCTTGAGCAAAACCAGCAAAACCCTCCCATACATGGCCTTGATCGACAGGGAAAATGTGTCGTTATTGAAAAATTAGTTGATCCGTTAGAAAAGCATGCGTGGGCCAGCCAGCAGCCTAGTTTGGTCGAGAGGGATGAAAAAGTAGCTCTGGTGCTTGCTAACCATCTCTATTGCATGCGGAAGTGGAATGGATTGGCTCAAAACCTATCCTACGCACATCTTATGTGGGACAAGGAAGGGATCTTAAAATCTTGTAAGCTTCTTAAAAAGGGACCTTTCAATTATAACGAATGCGAAAATTATTGTGTCCGAGCTGCTAAGGATAATATACATGTTTTAAATTTTCTGATGCATGTTGCCAAGTTGGACGAGCACCCCATCGCTCTCTATTATAGGCAGGCTATCGAACATGTCTTTGAAACAGGAGCAAGTGATCTTTTGGGGCGCCCCCTCCCTTTAGGATTTCGGAATGAGTGTTATAATGCCCGTGCAAAAGAGTTGTGCCTCCAAGCTTTAGAGCTACGCGAGCATTGTTTAAAGTCTATAGAAGCCCATTTGCGTCAAGAAAAGAAGTACACTTATAAACAGCAAGAGGAATTGTTAAAGAAGGTCTCTTCGGCCTTAGTTCACTTTTACCGGGCAGCTCCAATGGCCGGACAATTTTCTCCGCATATGTCCCAAGAAGTGATTAGTGATGTTTTACAAACTTTAGCCAAAGAAGTTCCACCCCGACAACTCTTTGATGCCAGAGCTTATTATCTAGAAAAGCATGAATTGATGATGAAATACAATCAAGCTCTCTAAGCGTAAAGTAATAGACATCTTGCATAACCACAATTCCGTGCCTATGACCTGCCCCTGCCCCTGCCCATGCCCATGCCCGATTATTGTTGTTTTTGAGCCATTTTCAATAGCATAGACACGATGCTAATCAGCAATTCTCGCCCTTTGGCATATCGTTCTTCATTCACGAGTTGTAGTTCGTTGACACAAATCTTCGGGCATGGGCATGGGCAAGGGCAAGGGATTTGTGGTTATGCAAGATGTCTATTGCTTTACGAGCCCTAAGTAAGTGTAATGCAAGTGGCATGGCGTCCGGAGATCTTATCCCTTCTATGAGAATAAAAATCCAAGGGATTGGCATAAGTACTCAAACGAGCAATTTCAATGTGATGGGGAAGAATTCCTGCAGCTTGTAATTGGTACTCACTGATGGCCCAAAAATCAAAGTAGGTAGCGCGGGCCTGAAAAGACCAATATTCTTCGGGGATTTCTGATCGGTAATGAATAAATTCTGCTTCATCCGGGCCCAAACTTGGGGAAATGCAGACGAGCAGATTCGAAGGATTGGTTCCGAAGGTTTGCTGCATTTTTTGGATGGTCTCCAAATAGATATTGGACACGCTGCCGCGCCATCCCGCATGAATGTTGGCTGCTGCATGGTGGATGGGATCGTAAAAAAGGCCAATTTGGCAGTCGGCATGCTTCATCATGAGAGTGGTGTGAGTGGAGGCTGTGATCAGTCCATCAAAATCAATTAGACTATGGGGTGTTTGAGGAGTAACATGTGCAATAGCTTTGCCATGACATCCTCGGGACCAAACGTAATGGTCCCAGTTAGGTATTTCACGTTTGAGTTGATCTTGGATGAGTCTCAAATTTTCCAAAACCTGCTCATTTGGGTCTCCTAAATTAAATCCTGTATTAAGACTCGCATAAGGGCCTTGGCTGCAGCCGCCATGGCGTAGAAAGACAGCATGTTTAACGTGGGGAAAATCGGCCAGAATTTCAAACTCCAGCCATTCGATCTGGTCAATTTTTTTTCTTTGCATAAACTTCCTAGCAATGACGACAAGCCTTTAGGCAAGCCTCAGCATGTTGAAAAAAGCATATATAGTCAATGACAAAGGTTAAAGTTTGCAGAGCAAAATATTCTTAAATTGTTCCGATAGGCATTTCCTGAGCAAAATAGCGCGTTAACCCATCATAGGATGGTTTAAAGGCCTTTTTTCCATTCTGCCAGTTAGCCGGGCAAACCTCTCCATGCTTCTCAAAGTATAATAAGGCATCCAATATCCGCAAGGTTTCATCAATAGAACGTCCCAGCGGTAAATCATTGACGACTTGGTGACGGACAATTCCCTCCCTGTCAATCAAAAATAGGCCCCGGTAAGCAATCCCCTCGCCAGGAATTAAAACATCATAATCACACGCTATAGTTTTGTTGAGATCAGAAACCAGAGGATAGTCAACCCCCTCAATTCCTCCTTTTTGCTTCGGAGTATTAATCCATGCCAGATGAGAATAACAGCTATCTACAGAACAACCGATCACTTGAGCCTGACGCTTTTCAAACTCTTCTAAACTATCTTGAAAAGCATGAAGCTCAGTCGGACAGACAAAAGTAAAATCAAGCGGATAAAAAAAGAAAACGATATGCTGGCCGCGAAAATGAAACAGGGAAAAATCGTTTACTATCTTTCCTCCAACTACTGCTTTGGCTTTAAAATCTGGTGCAGATTTTCCCACAAGAACTCCCATAGCATTCCTCCTATAATTTTAGGAAATGTCTAAGTTTAAATATTTTAATCTTAATAGTCAAATAATTTCTGCGCATCAGATAGCCATCTGGACTCAGCTCCTATCGTAGTAGGTAAGCCATGTCCTGGGTACACCGTTGTGTCGAATGGCAATTGCGCTAATTTATCCAGGGAAGGCCACATCAATTCAGGTTGACTTGTGGGCAGGGAAAGACTGCCCATAGTTCCTTCAAAGAGCGTATCACCTGAGAAGAGTACTTTTTGCTGAGAGTTATAAAAGCAAACACCTCCCGGGGAGTGGCCCGGAGTATGCAATACCTGAAACGTCAAGCCGCCTAGTGGTATTTGCATACCGTCTGCCAGCAAAACATCGGGTTCGACTCCAGCGATGGTTAGCCAGCAAGGCAGGCCATCACTTCCCGGTTGCCGTAAATTAGGCGCATCGAGGGGATGAATGTAAATGGAAACATTAAAAACTTCTTTAAGGTCTTTGACATCTGCAATGTGATCCCAGTGGGAATGGGTCAATAAAATTTTCCGGCACTTTAATTGTTGGGATGCCAAGAAAGCTTGGATTGCTTTTGAAGAACTGGGTGCAGGATCAATAATTGCAGCTTCTCTTGTTTCAGAACAGGCTGCTACGTAGGCATTAGTAGTCAAAGGACCGGAAGGAAAGGCTTGAATTAACATTGCACTGGAGAGGAATCGAACCTCTAACCGCCCGGTTCGTAGCCGGGTACTCTATCCAATTGAGCTACCAGTGCATAAAGAACCGTAATCTTAACGAGAGAGTTTCTTTTTTGCAAGGATTATTGGCATGGGGATTGCATCTCTTGACTTGATTTATCAGGAGAGTTTATGGATTTTGAGAGATTCATTAAAGAACTGAACTCACTAGAAGGGCTTGAATATTTAAAGCCCGATAAAAACGGAACATACTCCTTAAGGATTAATCACTTGCATTTAGTTTATTTTTCCGAATCATTTAACAAAGAAGAACTTTATTTATATGCTCCCCTTTGTAACATACCGATTGATGATAAAGAAAAAATCGCTCTTTTTGATCAACTCTTATCAGCTAATCTTTTCGGGCAAGATACTGGGAGGGGTTGGTTTGCCATTGATCACAGCTCGAACCAAATTCTTTTAATCAACCGCATTTCTAGTGACTCCCTTTCAAAACATTTTTTTACAGAAGAGCTCAGTAACCTTGTTAGTTGTTTAGTCCATTGGAAAAAAATCGTAGACCATTTTGCCATTGACTTGCAGAAACCAGAAACTCCTCCAGAAAAATATAGACATATTTATATAAAACCTTAAATATTCAAAATAAGATTTAACTTAACAGAATGTGAAGGTTGGAGGTTTGAATGCATATCATCAAAGGTCCGGGTGAAACTCCTGAAGTCCCCGAAAAGATCACTCCTCCCAAAACTGCTAAATTAGAAGAGGGTTTGGAAGCGGAACCCCTTGCACCAAACAAAAATAGAGTTCCCGCTGCGGGTGAAACTCCGGCCCCTCATTATCCTCATGAAGAGATAACTATCCTTGCACCCTCTCTGCCAACCTTGCCTAAAGCTACAGAACTAATCAAGGAAACCATTACAGGAAATAATTTACGTCATGAGCAAGCTAGATTAATGGCAAAAGCTCTCGATGAGTATGTAGAAGAGATTTTCCCTAAACAGGTAAGTCACGCAATAGATCATGCTGTCAAATCAGCTGAAAAATCTAGTCCAGAACCGCTTAGTGGGCAAGAAAAAATGCGGATACACGATAGAATTGAAGAAAAAATTCGCAAGAAAGTCGGTGACTCGGTGAAGTTCTTTACCACAATAGATACACGTAAAGGTCCGGAAGCTCCTCTTGAAAGGATGGGAGCCCCTTTTGAATACCTTCCGGTGCCAGACCCTCGGGAGGAGTTTGACGAGGCAATGCAAAAATATGCAGCTGAGTTTGTAAGACGCGCTTTCGATCAACATTTAGATAATCCTGAGCAGTATTGCTCCCATGGTTTCGATCATTCTATTAACGTCGCAAACTACACTAAAGATGTTCTTAAATTAAACCCGGAGATTGTTGAGGCTACTAAGGAAAAATACCATATCACTGAAGGGGAAGCCAAATTCATGCTAGAAACGGTTGCTTTACTCCACGATTGCGGTTATCCTTGTGTCGGATGTCGGTCAAAGTCTGTCCATGGCATATCGGGAGCAGATCTTGTATTGCCCATGCGCCCCTTATTTGATGAAATGATTACTTCCCGTGAGGTTGATAAGGAAGTCTTGTTCAATGACTTCCGCAATAGCATTCTCTTTCATTCAGCCGATAAAATTGAACAGGAATATACAACAAAGATTGTAACTACACTTGGAACATTTCTTGCAGATCACAAAGATATTGTGGAAGTTCTTTCTCATTTCTATGATCCTTCAAAAAATCCAAGCACCCAGCCAAAGTATGCAACTGAGATTTATGTCCAAAACCCTGCAATGAAAGATGAAATCGTAGCAGCATTAAAGGCATCTGAAGTTTCTTTTAAAGAAAAAGTTGGTGCTAGTATTCCACCAGATTTTAAACTTCCAGATGTCAAGGTTTACGACGGCACATTTAAGGGAAGGCGTGCAGATCTTGAAAAAGAAAGAGACAGAAAACTTGGTCTTGAATTTACCAAAACCGATCTTTTAAAAACTCCCTTCAACATGATTCGCCTTGTGGATAATATGGACATGAGCAGCACCCGGCTCACACCCAATCAAAATGAACCTGCATTTCGTGAAATCTACCATAGGCTTGGAGACAACGGGGCTATTTGCCAGCTTGCTTCTAAAATGAATCAAATTGAAGAGGAAATGAATAAATGGAAAACTACCATCGTTGTACAAAGAGTAATAGCTATAGAGGGTGCGCAGAACGTCGATAATCTTATCATGAAGAGGCTTTTATCCAACTTGAATGAATTAATGGATATATTACCTAAACAAGAAAAACTCGATCCCCTTGCCCTTGAGGTTTTTAAAAAGATAAGAGAAGCCAATAAAGAAGACTTGAAAGTGCCAAAGGATATTAGCAATCTCATAAAGGAAGCCTTAATAGATACTATCTTTGAACAGGATAAGTTTAAAGATTTGCCTATAGATCAGAAAGAGGATATCCGTCACATCGGTATGCTCCAATCAAAATTTGATTTACCTCATTTCGGAGGTTGTGAAGCGGTTAAAGGTGTTCGACTGGAGGGAATCGCATTAGAAGAAGGGAAGAAACTTCCTCATGTAATCGTTGAGGTGTATAATGAACGTTTTCCAAAGCTCAATGCCATCAAAGTCTCCGAAACCACAACCTCCCCAACAAAAATTGGAGATACAATATCAGTTAGGGTCGGAGTTGGTGAATATCAGATTTGGCGCGCAAATGACGCCTATCGCAGCCTTCTTTTAGGTGATAAAAACATCCAACTAAGTATTCGGGATGAAGATGGCCATGAAATAACTTTAAGTGTTATATAAGGAATCATACTATGAATTTTGAAGATATGGATCGCGCCTTGCAAGATATCGGAAGAGGTGTCATTAATTCAACACCTGAAACTGAATGGAGGAAGACTGTCTCTGGACGCATTTACACGTGTCTTGAAGAGATCGCCAAAAAATTAGGGGAACCCCTTCAGATTGAAAATAAGGGGGGGGGTTAGAGAAGTGTTTCAAGTAGGGGATGAAACTGCTCGCCTTTACAAGCGACTTACTGATGGTACAGTCGGCGAGGATGGTGGTACACTGCAGATTCTCGTAGAAGGGTGGGAATACAAACGGATTAAATGGTGGAAAGAGGCTTTAGATTTAGAAGGATTACCTGACATTCTTCTAGATATACCAGTATCAAAATTGGCAATTGATGCCAAGATTGGGGATTTTGAACATTATTTTGACCCAGCTGCGGTGGTGAAAAAGTATAAACTAAACCCATCAAAATCCAATGAACAAGAGATCATTATGAAGGAATGGGTAAAAGATCAAATTAGAGAGGTTTTAAATCCCCATCTCGAACCCCATTTTGAAGTGAAAGATTTCGAAAAAAGCTTACGTCTTAGCCCCAAAAATTCTGAGGCAAAGCGCAGCCGGTTTGAGGATAATGCTCCTTATCTAGCAGCACAAGGAAAAATTAGGGACGCCCTTCAGGAATTGGAAGATAGGTATAAGGAAAAAGCCAAAACCATTGCTTCATAAGGATAAAGTTAAGGTTTTTGACACAAAAATCCCCTTGATTACTGGCCTGTGGGTTGTTAAATTATTTTGTACACGCTCAATTACCAGCTTCCTCATCAAGCTTCGCTTTTCCAAATCTTGTTCCTTAGAACCTGTTCAAAATCTTTTGTTAGATACAATAAACTACCACAGAGCCCACAGAGAACACAGAGAGGGGTCTTATGAATTATTTAATTAATCCAGATATATCTGAAGAAATAGACGGGCGTGAAACTGATCCATTAACGGGTAATATCATTGGGGCCGCTATTGAACAATAGCCCCAATACATGAAGCACAATTACTGTCTTATTTACGGCTTTATGGAACCTGTACTCGAGGATTGCTTATTAATTTTAATGTAAAGCGATTAGTAGATGGCATTTGTCGAATGAAGATATAAACCCCTCTCTGTGTTCTCTGTGGGCTCTGTGGTAGTTTTAACTGCTGAAGTGTTCGACACTAAAATTTTTTAGGCAAAGAAAGTTTCGAGAAATTATCTATTTAAAAGATTTTGAACAGGCTCTTAGAAAACGGAATACTAATTCCCAAAAACACCCCTCATTCTTCAGTTAAATGGATATGCCCTGTTCAAAATTCAGCAAATTCGGCTAAAAATTGCTCGCCTAATTGATGCAACACAGGCCCATACGTGGGGCCATTGATCAAATGATCGGTAGGCCAGCAGGGAAACGTCCAAAAAGATCCGTGAAAATGCACATTGTAATTTTTCTTCAAAACAATTGCGCACATGTCCCACCGGATCTAAGAAAATGCTGCTCACTCCATCTTTGACGCTTACATTATTGGTCACACTTTGAAAGCCCTCATTGGGGATAAGAGTCGATGATCCGAAAGTAATCACCCGAATCATCTTTTGCTCTTCAGGTAATAACAACTCCCTTGCCCGATGAGTTTCAGATCCCCCTAAACTATGAGCATAATGAATGATAGTCTGCTGCCCCCTTCTATGCCTCCCATCTCCCTAATGAGCCCCCGCCACATCAGAGCAAGTAAAGTGGCATGCATGGAACGGAACCCAAATTGGAAGGCCATTTTAATTGTTATTGCCCGTGATATATCCCATGTCCATCCTTCAGTTGGCCGGAAAATATAATGCACTTTAACCCCGCCATGGCATTGGGAAATCACATCCAAGTTATACCACATGGTATTTTGAGTGGTGAGAATCCCATTGATAAAGGTGACGCGAACTTTGTCGCTTATTTCCTGATCACCATAATAACCAATTTGAGTTTCCTCGCAAGAATGTCCCATAAGCAAATAGGTCGAATCGCCAAAAAGGGTTTTACCCACCTTTTCCAGCTCCGTTCCAATCTGGGGGGGCAGCTTGAGCTCGGCACTCAACTTTAATTTAACGTGATGGGCTGATTTTAGCACAAAGTTGAAGCACGTAAAGAAAGCCTGGGAAGCCAAATCCCCCATTTGACTAAGAGAGAAATGCCCATAGAGGTCATAATGATTAAAGGGGATCGTTTCTAACAAAGGCGTATAAGTTAGGAGTGTCGTAGAAGAAGAGAGGATCAGGGGTCATCCACCGGCCAAGCGTTGAATCATAATAGCGTTTGCCAAAAAAACTCAATCCGGTCTGCTCATCCATCCGTTTGCTGCAAAAACGCCAAGGATTCCCTGCCAGGGAAGATTTCAGAAGCTCACCACGAGACCCCCAAATGCTTTCTTGACCATAAGCAGTGTAGCGATATGTCTCCGCCGCTTCTCCGGTAAGAGCATCAACCAAGCAGCGGACAGATCCTAAAGAATCATGTAAAGGAACAAACAACTTTCCACCAAGTTCCAAGGCCACAGCAGCCCCTACTTCTGCTCCTTTGCCTTCACCAAGAATGCGCAATTCCACAAACTGGCCATCCTCATCTAATTTTCCCAGGTCATTAAGGCCATCATAGATGAAGCGTTCTGTCAACCGGACATTCCATCCTTCTTCCTTCCCCCATTCCCACACACGCTGCTCCATGCGGCGATCAAAAGCATCGTAAATATAACTGATTGCTTGTTCCTCTGGAAATTCTACGCGCGTCAAACGGTTGAGAGCATCGTATTGATAAAAAACGCTACGCCCCGCGATTATTTTTTCAATGATATTCCCATTAGTATCATAAACATAGGAGGCATCGGGTGTTTGCACAACCTGATTCAAAACATTGACTTGCCAACTTTGTCCATTATGGCTCAAACGATTCAGAAGGGAATCATAAACATAGTCATGCCCCTCTTCATGCGCGAGTTGCCCATCCTCACCATAATCAAAAACCGGCCTCATCACTCCGATGCTGTCTTGTATTTCCATCTTTAATAAACGGCCATAAGGATCAAAACCATCCTTTGCTAAACGTTGAGACCACCAAGGAGATTCAATTGAAATCAAACGCCCTCGAGAATCATATTTGTGGTCTACTGTGCCTAATCCATGCAAGAGATTTTGTTTCTGCAAACGCCCTTCTGTACTATATTCATAAGAATGCAGGTAAAGAGACTGGCGATTGGCATCCAAACGTTCTACAGATGCAAGTAGAGGACCTTGATAGTGGTAATTGATGGAAGTGGCGTCCGACAAAGTGACTTGGGTGCGGCGGCCAGCTAAATCGAAAGCATTGCAAATTTTTATTCCCGGTCCTTGTTGTTCTTCAGTCAGCTCATGAAAGGCATTATAACCGCGCGTTTGTTCCCGGTTATGACAAAGGTCGTGAATAGCAGACAAACGCTGCAAGCCATCATACCGGTACTGATAGGCAAAGGAGTGATCGCTGGCCCCAAAAAAAGTCAATTGGCCGTGATCATTATAGCTGCAATAAAGAGAGGTTCCATCTGGTTTGACCATCTCTGTTAACCGCCCTTGTAAATCATACCAAAAACAGGTTGTTTTGCATTGCAAGGAGCTGCCTTCCCTAATCGATAAAACTCTGCCGCTGGCATCGTAAGTCCGTCGAATGGTAAAAACTCCTACTTCTTTTCCGGCTGAAAGCACGATGTGCTTTTCAAGCAATTTGTTTCCCTGATCATCGTAACGAAAATGGCTTTCAGCAAGCTTATCTCCCATAGAACTATATTTAATGACCCCTTCTAAACGTTGCAGAGCATCGTAGGTATAGAGGTGGCGCGTCCCAAAGCCATCGACCTTCTCTTCCTGCTTAACTATTTGACCTAAAGAATTAAGAACAGAAGAAATATGGGTAAAAACAAAGTCTGCATCAGATTGAGGAATATTTTTTGAATCCATTCGATAGTGAAGCTGACCCTTTGGATTTTCGAAACGCACGGCCAAAGAATTTTGCCGGGCGTCCCTTTCTTCCACTTTGATCACGAAATCTTCCGCAGCAGGACCAAACCATTCGCGTGTTTGGGATTTTTGTCCGGAAGCATCATAATCCCATTCCAGACGTTTAAAACCCTCTGCATTTTGTTGCAAGGCCCCTATTTGGCGACCTGCCCCATCATAAGAAAAATGGGTGATTGTTTGGCCATCTGTTACCGTCTGTACAAGGTCGCCCTGATAAGTATAGGTAAGCTGCTGTAAGAGCATTCCTGTTAGCGCCGCTTTTTTAGAACAGACCACGCGGCCGGCCACATCCCGTTCAAAAGTTTCAACAATTCCCTCGCGGGAAACTTTTTCTTTTAACTCACCATCTAAAAAATAGGTAAACCTTTCCAAAGAACCATCTGGATAAAGGATCTCAACCGGTTTGCCACGAATATTATAGGACATGATTTTTTTAGAGCCTTTTCCATCGCTCATCTGCATGATTTGATCGCAAATGTTATAAGTACGAAAAACCGCAGGATGATAAGGAGTATCATCCACGTTGAAGACAGCCGGAAGCTCTATTGAGATCAAACGCCCAAAAGTGTCATACGCGTAAGCCGTTTCATTTCCATAAGCATCATAAGAAGCCACGCACTGTCCCAATTGATTGAAACACTCTTTTGGTGTAGGCTCTTTCTGTGGAGTCTCTTCACCACGGCTATCCACTGTGGAGGTTAATTTTCCATTCTCATCATAAGTATGGTGCAAAGTATAGAGCAGAGAACCATCAGCCACGTAGAAGTTTTGTTCAATAAGCCTACCCTGTTCAGAATAGAAGTTGGCCTGGCTTTCTAGAACCACTTCCTGGTTGTTTTTGAAATCCAAATAACGGGTTTCCAATCTTAAGGGCTGCCCCCATAGAGGGGTTTCGCGCCCCATCTTGAGAATTAATTATCTTCCGCTGCATTACTCTAGTCAAATCATGGGGTTGATAGCCTTGTCCATCATCCACCACTGTCTGCACTAATAAGCCCTCGCTATCGAAAATATTAAAACTGCGCGACAACAATCCTCCAGCATACCCTCTTAATTTGCCCGTACATTGTTTCGTAAGGGGATCATACTGATACGTGATGACAGTGCCATTATCTTCTGTTTCGGTTAAAAGCAGACCTTCTGTTGAGTAGGAATAGGATGTGCTATAACTTTCTACTCCATTATTTAAGGGATAGCCATCTTCTCCAATGCCCAAAGTAACTTTGCAAACGCCCGATAAATTGCCGGTCAAGGTTTCCTTGACCACTTGTCCATTTCGATCATAAATATAACTACGGCACAGAACAGCTTGTCCATTCGCTTCCTCCAAAACCCTGCTGATTAGACATGGCCCTGAGGGGTTGTCCTCGTTCCAATACAGGCATTCACGTCGATAAAGAACGGAATGATTGGAAGAATCCTTTTGATAATGCTCGACTGCTTGAAGGAGTTTCGAATCTGAATGGTGATATGTACAGTTTTCAGACTGGCAACTATTGGAAGGGGTGGAGTGTGCATGGTAATGAATCAGACATAAGATAAAGAGAAGCAGTAAATAAATTGTTCGTTGCATAGTACCCTAATGAAATGATTGCTAACCTTTTAAGAAAGATAGGAATTATAAGAAGAGAGAATTTGTCTTGCAACCCCAAAATGGGAATCTGGCTTTTTGAATATGGGTAAATGCATGCTTAAAGGGACAAGACCCCCATTAAAAGATCTCGAAATGATGCTACAGCTGCAATTCAACCGTTTATACAGATACCCGAATTGTATCTGAAATGTTATACAAAGATTTTGAACAGGTTCTTAGATAGATAATTCATAAATTACACCTTTTAATTAAAAAATTAGAAATAAAACTCATTATAAAAATTAATAGGAAAATGTAGATTAAATTAAATTTTTTGTCAGCAATTCCCGCTAATAAAAATTCGGTAATAGCACATCCAGATCGTCGACAAGTGATCCCTATCTGTCCAGAACCAATCACCAAACAAGATGGAGCGGTCAAAACAAGGGGATTTTTGTGTCAATATCATGGATATAAATTAGGGCAAACGCTAAAATCGAAGTGTGATATCCCCGCCAAGCTATAGGTTAGAATACGAAATATGAATATTGTCATTGTCGGAGCAAGCGAAGCGGGACTTTATCTCGCTGCTTTGCTCTCTAAGCAAAAGCATAATGTCATCTTGATCGATCAAAATGGAGAGAAGCTGCAAGAGCAATCCTGGCAAATGGATGTTGCCATCCAAGAAGGTTCAGGAACCGATTGGAAGCTTCTCAATCATATACTGGAAGCTGAACCTCATCTTTTCATAGCCTTAACGAATAAAGACGAAGACAACTTGGTCGCGTGCTCCATGGCCAAAAATTTAGGCTATCCCAAGACCATCGCCCGTGTACGCAATACGCGCTTTCTGGATCGCTCCCGTCTCGATTTTTGCAGAATATTCAATGTGGATTACTTTATTGCTCCCGAGCTCCAGGTCGCTTACGATATTTATAAACAACTCGTCAGTCCCAGCTCTTTGGCTTTCGAAAATTTCGCAAATGGCGAAGTGCAGATGCGCACCTTGCAGATACCACCCAATTGGAATTACTATCACCTTCCCCTATCCAAACTCCATTTACCCAAAAGCATCATTGTAGGCTTGATTTACCGCGCGCAACTAAATGAAGAGCCTCTGCTCATTTTTCCACATGGTAACGACCATATTCTTCCAGGTGATGAAGTCACCTTTATCGGCGAGCGAAAAGAGATGGCCAATATCGATCTTTTTTTAGGTCTGAAAACCACCAAAGTGAAAAAAGTAATTGTGGCCGGGGGATCATTGGTCGGCCTCAATTTAGTTAAAATCTTGCAAGAGCATCAAATTAAAGTGCAACTGCTCGATAAAAACCTTAAATATACCATGGAACTTTCAGAAGAACTCCCCAAGTGCCAAGTTATTCAAGAAGAAGGGGCCGATTTTGATTTCTTGTTAACCGAAAAAATTGATGAATCCGATTACTTTGTCATGTGTACTTCTAGCGATGAACGCAATGTGGTAGGAGCTTTACTAGCTAAAGAGAGTGGATGCAAAAATACAGCTGTTGTCTTATCCAACAATCGTTTTGCTTCCCTAACCCATCATTTAGGCATCCTACATGTATTCTCTCCAAAAATTGCCGTTGCTAATTGCGTGATCTCTTTAGCCACTTCAAAAGCTATTACTTCTCTCATTTCACTTTATGAAAATGAAGCAGAAATCTTGGAACTCACCGTTTCGATTAACTCTGAGATTACGGGAATTCCCTTAGCGGAACTCGGAGCCCGTTTTCCCAAAGATTTTCTAATTGCCATGATTCAGAATCGCGGTTGCCTCTTCATTGCCCGCGGGGATAGTGTCATTTGCCCGGGAGATACAGTCATTGTCATTTGTAATCCAAAATATTTTCATGAATTGGAAAAAATCTTTTAGACCTTTTGGCGAAACTGATAAAATCAGCAGATTACTAAAGAGGTCTGATGTCTTATCGAGAAATCTGCCGCATTCTTAGTTCTTTTCTCTACTTATATGCAGGCATTTTGACCATTCCCCTGTTGATGTCAGCCTATTATCAGTTTGCCCTGCACGAGGTCGCCCATCCCCAACCTCATAGTACAGCCGCATTTGGTTATACTGTTGCTATTTGTCTAATTTTGGCTAAATTATTAGGACGGGGATTACATAAAAAAGCCTCGGTTATCTATAGAAGTGAGGCTTTAGCGGCCGTTGTGCTCATTTGGTTTCTCTCCCCAGCAATTGCCTGCCTCCCTTTTCTTTTTTCAGGAACTTTAGAGCGTTTCGATCAGGCCTACTTCGAGGCTGTCTCAGGGTTTACCACCACTGGAGCCACTGTATTAGAGGGCAAAAAATATGACCCTCAAACGGGAAAAGAAGTTCCCATCAAGCGAACCTATTGCGGCATGGTTGAGACCACCTATACTTTTTATGGGACCATAAAACCCGTCAAAAATCCACTCACAGGTAATATATTAGAGGGAATTGAAGCTGTGGGGAGCGCCCTTCTATTCTGGCGTAGCCTCATGCAATGGCTGGGAGGAATGGGGATTATCGCACTCTTCGTCGCTTTTTTGCCTGAATTGGGGGTCCGGGGGAAATTTCTTTTCCAAACAGAAGCTCCCGGTCCCAACAAAGAGGGGTTTAAGCCACGCATCACCGAAACTGCTTTGCAGCTATGGGAAATCTATTTAGGTTTAACACTTTTACAAATTTTGTTCTTAATGCTTGTGAATGAGAAGATGCCCCTTTTTGATGCGATCACATTGGCCTTTTCCACGGTTTCGACCGGTGGATTCAGCATTCACAATGAGAGCGTGGCATATTACCATCAGGCAGCCACCGATTGGGTCATTCTACTTTTCATGATCTTAGGAAGCATCAATTTTTCTCTCTATTATTATTGGCTCAAAGGAAAATTCTACCGTCTCTTCGAGCCTGAACTTGTCGCTTTTCTCACCACCCTAATCGTTTTGGGAGCTTTCGTCGTCTGGAATTTAAAGGGGACGCCCTTTTGGACACTTGGAGAAGAATTTTTAGGTTATTACTCCTTTGGTGAAGCGCTACGCATCGGTTTTTTTCAACTTGTTTCTGCACAAACTTCATCAGGATTTTTCTTAGCGCACTATGATACCTGGCCTTATACGATTCAATTAATTCTCTTGATTTCCATGTATCTAGGGGGTATGTCAGGCTCATCTGCCGGAGGCCTCAAGATCATACGTTTTCAAATTTTGTTTCAAATAGCTAAAAACAAAATTGAATCGATCTTCCGCCCTAAAACAGCCAGAATCGTGCATATCGGACATAAAGAGATCGATACCGCTTCTGCTTTATCGATTTTGTGTCTTTTCTTTATTGCCATAGTCGTTTCAACTCTGGCCACGTTTCTATACGTATGCGATGGCATAGATCCCGAAACCGCCTTGGGTTTGACGGCATGCATGGTGAATAATACAGGACTCGCCTTTCGAGCAGGCGGCCCGACAAGCACCATGGCTTTTTTATCTCCCTTTTCGTCCTATTTGTCTTCTTTTATTATGATTTTAGGCCGTTTAGAATATTATTCTGTTTTAGTCGTGCTGATTCCTGCTTTTTGGAAGGAGTAGGCTCTATGCTTTATTGCTTGAAAATCCATCCTGATTTTTCACTTGAGGAAGCCTGGAACCTTCTGGAATCCCTTGGCTTCTCCATCCTCTATAGTACAGAGGATGAGGGAAGCAAGGAACTTTATGCCTCAATTCCATCCCTTGAATCCCTTCCCGCTTTTGACTGGATTATGGCTTGCACTCCTCACACAATCCCCTTAATTGATTGGGAGTCCCAATGGGCCGCGCACGGGCATAATTTTCACGATGGATACGTGCATGTAGATCTTACCTCTCTAAGAGAATCAACACCCCATTTGCATTTAGAACCGGGCCCCGGCTTTGGCGACCTTTCCCATCCTACCACGCGCTTAGTCCTAAGAATGTTGGCTAAGTATTTGAAAAAACAGACCGTTGTTGACATCGGATGTGGAAGCGGCATTCTGACATTAGCTGCCGCAGCTATGGGGGCACCAACAGTCTTCGGGATTGATATTGCCGTGGAGGCGCTCGAACATGCCACTCAAAATGCCAAACTCAATTTGTTGGAGCAACAATGCCATTTCTGCTTACCCCCTGATTTTGTTTGGAAGCTGAATTCTCAGCCTATCATCGTGATGATGAATATGATCCAATCAGAACAACAGATTGCCTGGTCCTCTTTACCAGTCTTGCATGGGCAGCCAGGATTATGTTTAACCTCAGGTATTTTAAAAGAAGAGCGGGAAGAATATCTTACTCTAACATCCTCTTGGGGATGGCCTTTACATGAGGAAATGGAAGACTCTGGCTGGCTTGGATTTATTTTTAAATTGGACAGGTTGGACTAATTGGACTAATTGGACCGCAAAGGTTTAGACAGAAATGGGGGTTTATTTTGTCCTCTTTTCAATAATGAACACTCGTCCAACTCGTCCAACTCGTCCAATTAGTCCAACTCGTCCAATTGAGACGATTGCATAAGTGACAATAAATTATTTTAAGCCAGTTCTCGATATGGTTTGAGGGCTATTATTATTTTTTATGTCATTTTGGCTATTTTTGCTAATTTTAAGACATAACTCAATGTGAATAATTTAGTTATAAAAATATTTAAAATAAATTATTGTCACTTATGCAATCGTCTCAATTAGTCCAACTCGTCCAACTCGTCCAATTCTACTCAATTTAAGTTTTATAATTAAATTAGTTAGTTAGTTAGTTATTTATTTATTAAAAATAATTAGTTATAATAAAATTATATGATTATTAACATTGATGAATGGTTTATTTATGCATAACAATATTCCACCTTATCATAGTATTAATATTACACCCACTCCTGATATTATTATTACAACTATAAAAAAACAAGATCATTTATTCAATTTATTTAAACAAACACTCGCTACACTTCAGGAATCAATACATTCTGAAACTAAACTCTCTTTGGTTAAAAAGGGGGAGATTGACAACAAAACAGAAGCTTCTAAACAAAAGATAACAGATCTTTTTGAATCTATATACCCTGAAACTGAAAACATAGAAACCGCCAAAATTTTAGAACTTGAAAGTCATATGCGCTCTCTTTTGGAGAACGATTTTCCTGAAAAAGAAAAATGCCGCGAGATATATTTACAAAATGTTCTTCCACTGGTTCAACAGGGGAAGCAATCGATTATTCAAAGGCCTCTCCATTTTTCGGCCCAAGCAGCCGCAGCCAAAGGGAAAGCAGTTCAGGCTGGTCTACAGGCATTAAAAAACCTAACCGAGAATAAGCTCGTAATACGTGAAAGCGGGATCTCGGCTCAAAAAGTCTTTTTATTACCCGAAGAACGGGTTGTTTTTAAAAGCGGAAGTGAAAGGGCAAAAGAAGAGGAACGCCTTGTCAATGATTTGTTTGACTTGATGTCCAAGCAAGCAGTTGTAGGTACATTCAATATTCAACAAGCCAAAGCAGATCGGTTTGGCATTGAAGTTTCAGAAGAAATACAGGCAAGAGGATTTACCCCTGAGAATCTATCCACCTCGACGAATTTGCGCAGTTTTATTATGGACAAATTATCTCTACACGATCGCCTAGTTTTGATGCAACAAGGGAAAACTCCGTCAGAAGTAAATAAAGAGTTAGTCAATTATGAACAAATGAAAAAGCAACAATGGTTCATCCAACTTCCAGGCGAAGATTGGAAACCCATTTCTTTGAGCGATTTGCAAAAGTTTAATTTAACTAATCAATTGGTCTCTAATGCACAAATTGGAACCTCGTCTGATACAGCCCTATCTTTGTACGACCACCTCTTAAATGAAACCCCATTTGCTCGCGCATTAAATTATTTACCTACTTTACACGCTTCACCTAAAACGCTTTATGTTTCACCCGAATTAAGTCATCCTGATGACAAAAATGCTTACGAAACCTGTGAGAAGTATAAATGGAGCTATCAAAATGAAGGAGGAATAAAGCAAGAAGTTGATTTTAAAACACTACAGACCCTTTATATGCAAAATAAAAAAATGGATAATATACAAGCCGTTAGTAGCGCTAAATTACCACCCCCTACAATTCATCTTAATTTCTCCTTATTACATAAAGCATTGAATGTCAAATGGAAAGCCGTTAGTTCTGAATTAAGACAAGTCGATGCTATTGGCGATATCACCCGTTTGCGTGATATTCAAGCCAAGCCTTTTATAAGCAATATGATTTTGATGCATAAATTGACTCCCTTAGAACGGAATACGCTATTGGAAAAATTAACTCTTGAATCGGAATTTAATGCCATTTTAACAGGGGAAGTTCAAATGTTTGACTTACATGGCAACAATTTAGGGATTGCGCCTGTTTCTAACGACGAATATGAGCGGTATAAAGATATTCAATTTTCTGTTTCTACTTTCGGAGAAATGAATCTCCAGTTATTAACTATCGGCTATTTAACAGGCCATATTCAACCAGACAGTTACATTGAATTTGAAGAAGAAGGAATAATAGTTCAAAGACCTTTAAAAGATTTACCCGAATTGCAAAAAGCTTTAGATGTTCGCTGGCAATTAGTTCTTTTTGATACAGATTTATCTTTGTCAGAAGACAATCGCTTACTTACTCAAACCAGGGGAAGCTATTTACAACATCTCATTCCTTTGCGGTCAGTTTTACTAGAAACAGATTGGAAAGATCAGCCTTTAAGTGATGAAACTGTACAACACTTGATGGATAGTACTGAGCGAGATCTACGCGTTGCAAACTGGATTAAGAAAACGGATGCGCCTATTTATAAACACCTTTCACCTTCCATCATGAATACCCTCGAGCAACGATTGGCTCCCCTTATTTCTCGATACAGTCTTAGTGAACCAAGAAAAAATCATGAGGATGTCACTGTAAAAACTTTACAAGAGCGATTTGTCAAAGAACTCTCCGGTATGTATCAGCCTAGTCATTTAATTATCTGGCAAACCCTAGAAGAAGATTTATCTTCAGTTCCTGTTCGTCCTGACGATAATTGGGAAAAAATTGCGAAACGTTACCATCAAGACATAAATGAATTGCAGAAATTGAATCCTGAAGGTCTTAAGCCAGGGCAAAAAGTTAAAATTAAATATGATCTGACTTCTCCTTCTCAAGAAGCCATTAGGAAAAGAGAAAAAATTGCTGCTCAATTGTTTCCTCGTATCACTCATGGCCAACAAACTGCTTTGCTTGAACGTCAGCAAAGACGCAGAGACTACCTGAGTAATTATCAAACTCTTTCCCAGTCTTCCTTAACAGGAGAAGAACTTATCAGTCAAATTGAAGACTTCCTTCAAAAGCCTGAGACACCGATGACTTCGACTAGAAAAAAATACCTTTTAGACCAGATGAGTGTTTATCATGAGCTCATGCTAAGCCACGCAGATGGGTTATCCAACTTTAAGCAAGCCATCCAGATAGAATGTAAACCCACTTATTTTAACTTGATGAAGGCTATGTACCCTTTATTAGCCGATGCTTATGCTTTAAATCAAGCTGTCTATGGAAACGATGCAGGCATGAACATTGGGTTATATGATGTGCCCTTAGAAGAAACAATCAACCTAGCCAAAAATAATTTCCCCCCTCCTTCAGAATTTCTGCTCTTAGCTGAACACTTAGAAGAAGAAATTAATACTATAGCAGATTCTAACTTTGTGAGGCATTTGGACTTATAAATAGGGGCATAGGGTTGTGTGTGAAGGGTAAAAATTTATGATAGAAAATAAATAAATTAAGATGCTATATTCTTAAGCATTCAAAGGACAAAAAAATGCTTAAGTCTCTTCCATCGGTATGGGGCTACAACTACTTTTCTAACCATATTTGCCTGCCCACCTTTTCCCCCATTTCTCCTTCAGAAATACTGAACAAAATTAAAGATGTAGCCCAAACAATATTTTTAAAATTAAGAGATTTTTTTAAAAATAGTAGTAATCAAAATAAGGAAATTAACTTAAAAGCAATTGCAATGGTCAGCTGCCTATCTTTAATTGCATTGCTAGTAATCTCCATTTTGCGGCGTCGCGATGGTCGGCTTATTCCCCCTCCCACACCACAAAGAGGGAACTAATCACAGATTTATATGGTAAAGATCTGTGTTAAAGATCACTTCTACTCTCTCATAAGTTTTATAATTACATCATTAGTTTTATTAGTTAGCTGTACCCCGCCAGTTTACGAAGGAACAATTTATTCTATAGAAGAATTCGTTGAAGATTCCTGTCAAATCGCTCAAAGAGAGCCAATAATTCTGCAACCGAAATGTCCCAACACGGCTACTCTTGAAGGGGCTTTTGAATGTTATGACGATGTGGTCATAGAGGGCGATGAACTGACCATCGCACTCTATTACCCCAAACGTCAAGATCATGTAGAGGCTTTTCAGATGATTAATAACCAAACTGGTTTCTGTGTATGCGAAGGAAAAATTTGTCTGCCCTATATCGCTTCACTTAATGTTTGCGGCATGACATTAAGAGAGATACGGGAAAAAATCCAAACTATCTATCATGAACAGGTCCCCAATGTACAGGTCTTTCTCAATTTCAAAAAACAGCGGGAACGGCAAGTACAAATTATCGGAGCTTCAAATGCGTTGATTGCAATTGATGGAAAGACTCGTTTATTTGAAGTCTTGGCCAAAGCACAAATTCCTCCTCATGCAAATTTATTTAAAAGCCTTGTCACCCGGGAGGACACACAACTACCTGTTGACCTCTATAAGCTGATACATGAAGGAGATGAGAATCAAAATATTGTCATGAGGAATGGCGATCAAATTTTTATTGCTTCAGCAAGCGATGCAACCATTATGGTCACAGGTGAAGTACCTGTTTCCCAAAACATTCCGGCACCCTATGGTTTTATTTCCCTGCGCGAAGCATTAGTCCTTGCAGGGGGAATACCTTTTACTGGAGACAAGGCCAACATTCAAGTGATTCGAGGAGGGATAGCTAGGCCTAAGATTTATTGCTTAGCGTGGTGTAACGTGACCCATTTACCTAATGAATCTCTATTATTGATCCCTGGAGATGTCGTTTATATCACCGAAAAACCCATCACACAGTGGAACCGTTTCATCAACCAAGTTTTACCCAATGCAGTCTATCTACAAGCAGGATATGGCACTTACCATATCATATGGTAGACCTTAGACAGGAGGTCTATTCAATAGGACTCTCCTCCAACCAATTTAGAACTTTTTCAAGAGTATCTGGTCTATTGCGTAAACCATGATCGCCGCCTTCTATCTCCCAATAAGTGACATTGTGTCCCCTTTCGTGCAATCCTTTAACCATGTGATGACCTAGTTGAAGGTCGACTCGAGTATCTTCTGTCCCTTGAATAATCAGAATAGGCAGAGTTAAATTGATTTTATGGATAGTTAAAATGGGATCGCGCCAATTTATCCACTCTTCCTCATTAACACCCTCGATTAAGCCAAAATCTTCAATAAATCTTTTTTTCATATCAGGGCGTGTAAAAACCCATTGTTGGATATCAAGTACACCTGAGAGTGATACAATTTTTGTTAGTCGGTTTTGAAGTTCGGGAAAACGGTCTAAGGTTAAAAACATCTGCATAGCACCTCGGCTAACTCCAAGCATGTACACCTTTTCACTTTGGAGAACCACATGCAACTTTTCCTCTAGTTGAGGAATGTATGCGATTAAATTTTTCACATCATTGACATCCTGACCGCCGAACTCATCCACTCCTTCACAAATTCCCCCTCTATAAAGAGTGGAAATTACTGTATAATCTCGAGGGCTGAATAACTCACCTCCGGGATTCAAGATTCCAAAAGCATTATTACCTCCTCTTAATAAAACCAGTAGGGGATTTTCCTGGGTAGAGGAAACAAAACTAATGATACCTTTGATCTTTAAACCATCGCTTGGATAATGAAAAACAAAAAACCGCCGATCAAAATCCCGAATGGATTGTTTTTCTCTTTCTTTTACTAAATGACTGGTGAGAAGATCATCAGTAATTTCCCATAGATCCATTCCTTGAGGAAGCTCGTAAAATTTGGCATATTCAAGGCTAAGAGCCGTGATCTTTTCTGTCTCTTCTCTGAGAATCTCTTCGTTTCCCATGATAGAATCGTGAGCCATAAGTGCAGGGGTTGAAAAAGGAAAAACCAAAAACAGGCAAAGAAATAAAACCAAAAACATATTAATTTCCTTGAAAATCCATCAGTATGCTGAAATCCGACTTCATACAAAACTCTTTTTTCTTTAATCTGCAAAAAAATAGTCAAAAAGGAGTTGCTTGCATGCGTGCCATGGTCCTCATTGAACCTAAAAAGCCTTTGCAAATGAGGAAAATTCCTATTCCTCAACCCAAAGCAGGACAAGTATTGATTCAAGTCAATGCCTGCGGTGTGTGCCGTACAGATTTGCATGTATATGACGGGGAATTGTCGCATCCCAAACTACCTTTAATTCTTGGCCATCAAATTGTTGGGACTATTGTAGCGCAAGGACCAGAATGCCATTATTTCACCATAGGACAACGGATTGGGGTGCCATGGCTGGGAAAAAGTTGCGGACAGTGTCCCTTTTGTCGATCAGGACAAGAAAATCTGTGCGACTATGGAGTCTATACAGGGTATCAACTCAATGGGGGCTTTGCAGAATACTGTACAGCATATGAAGATTTTATTTTTCCTATTCCTGATGATTATTCTGCGGCTCATGCAGCCCCGCTTTTATGCGCGGGATTGATTGGTTATCGCACTCTTCGTCTAGCAGGTGAAGGAAAACGGTTAGGATTTTATGGATTTGGAGCAGCAGCCCACATTCTCATTCAAGTTGCACAGCATCAAGGAAGGGAGGTTTGGGCTTTCACTCGGAAAGGGGATACACGCACACAAGCATTTGCGAAGAGCTTAGGGGCTGTTTGGGCGGGGGACTCCGATCAAAAACCGCCCATTCCTCTCGATGCAGCTTTAATTTTTGCGCCAGCGGGCGAACTGGTTCCTTTAGCTTTGCAAGCAGTCAGAAAAGGGGGATCGGTGGTTTGTGCAGGCATTTATATGACCGATATCCCCTCTTTTCCCTATGCCTGGCTTTATGGAGAGAGAATTTTACGCTCGGTCACTAACTTAACGCGCGAAGATGGCAAGGAATTTTTTGAGCTTTTGCAGCGATTCAAAATTGAAACTATCATTAATCCCTATCCACTGGACAAGGCCAATGAAGCGTTGGCAGATTTAAAAGCGGGAAAATTATCAGGGTCAGCAGTCATCGAGGTCGGATATTAGCGCTTTTTTCTCGTCATATCTACAAAAGTGTGTCTATTAAGGGGGTTTAAGGGGGCTTGCCCCCTTTTTGGAGTGCGCGTACGGCTCCTCACGTATTTGTAGAGAGGCGACCCTGCCGTACCGCTTTTTTTAACGCACTTTAAGATAAGAAAGTTAGGAACAGAAAAGATCAATAAATTGCGAAAAGTAGAGGTTAAGGTTGTATTTGGAAATAAAGGCGCCTAACATAAAGCGGTACGGCAAAATTGCCTCCACACAAAATCGTAAGAGCCGTACGCGCACTCCAAAAAGGGGGCAAGCCCCCTTAAACCCCCTGTCAAACAAACAAGAAGGGACAATAAGGATCTTTACTTTCGCTACTACGCATTAAGATTCTTGTCTGCTTCTTTGTTGCGTGCGTTTTCATAAAAGATATAGTGACCATTCATGAATGCACCATAAGGAGCTGGTTTTCCATCCGCACGAATCCAGTTTCCGTCATCCTGAATCACACCGTCAACGAAGGTTCCCCTATGTATATCTCCATTTGGCTGAACTATCTCGCCAGGACCATTAAGCCGGCCATTTTTAAATTCGCCTCGATAAATATAGGTTAAAACTTTTTCTCCATATCCATTTTCTGGATTTTTGTTAACACTAAAAAACTTGCGATACACAATAACTGCTGCTATTAAACTAAAAATTACTACTGCAATTGCAACAATCTTCTGTTGTTGTTTATTCAAACTCATTTGTAATGCTTTTTTAATTTCGGCAAACGATTGAACGAGCAAACATGCAGGAAAACGAATTTCCATTTTAAAAATCCCATTATATATAATATTTGTTTATTTTGAGCAGGCTGTTTTGCCGCAACCACAACCTTTTGGTGGAGAAGCTGGCTTTTCTCCGGATGAGGCTGGCTTTTCATCAGTGGAGGGTGGTTTTGAGAGATAGTCTGTACCATAAAAACCAGAACCTTTAAACTGCAACCCAATACCGCCCCCAACTTTTCTTTTAAAGGCCGCCTGATGACAGTGAGGACACTCAGTGATAGAAACATCCGACATTTTTTGGAAAATTTCTTCTTTATGCCCACATTGGGCGCAGACATAATCATAATTAGGCATAGCGAATAGTCCTTAATACAACTCAAATAAGAATTTGAGACAGTGAAAAAACTGCAAGACTGCAATCCTTCCACCACCTCTATTTTAAGCATAGGCTGGGGTTCTACATCCCCATTCCGCCCATTCCCATTCCACCCATACCGCCCATTCCACCCATGCCACCCATTCCTCCCATTCCACCACCCATGCCTTCCATTGCACCGGCTTTGGATTTAGGTTGAGGTTTATCGGTAATCATGGCAGCAGTCGTCAGCAACAATCCCGCAATCGAGGCGGCATTGATCAATGCGCTTTTGGTCACCAACACTGGATCAATCACGCCGGCTTTCAACAAATCCTTAAACTCATCCGTTAAGCCGTCATATCCATAGGCCCCTTGGCTTCATAAATCTTCTCGGCAATGAGATTACCCTGTTTTCCACAGTTATTCGCAATGGCTGTGGCAGGTGCAAATGCAGCTTGCCGAATGATAGCTGCACCAACGGCTTCATCGCCCTGAGTTTAAGATGGTCTAAACTTCTTCACAGCACGCAATAGGGCCACCCCACCTCCAGGAACAATTCCTTCAGCAACAGCAGCACGTGTGGCATGGAGAGCGTCTTCTACTCGTGCTTTCTTTTCCTTAAGCTCTGTTTCAGTCGCCGCGCCCACATTAACAACAGCAACCCCGCCCACTAACTTAGCTAGACGTTCTTCTAATTTTTCGCGATCATATTTAGAGGTAGAGGAATGATTGAGCTCTGCTTTGATTTGGGCAATGCGATCTTTCACTTCTTTAGGAGTCCAGCGCCATCGATAATAGTTGTTTCTTCTTTCGAGATTTTAATTGTCTTTGCGCGGCCTAAGACTTCCAAGCCTACTTCATCAATCTTCAGATCCAACTTCTTCTGAAACAACTTTTCCACCTGTGAATATAGCAATATCTTCCAGCATAGCTTTACGGCGGTCGCCAAAACCGGGTGCTTTACCGCACAAACAAGCATACCTGCTTTGATTTTATTAACAACAAATGTAGCCAAGGCTTCTCCATCAATATCGTCAGCAATGATCAATAAGGGACGGGCCCCTTTAGCCATCACTTTTTCCAAAGTGGCACAATATCTTTTGCCAAAGATAGCTTTTTGTCGGTGATCAGAATCTAAGCGTTCGATAACTCAACGGTCATATGTTCGGGATTCGTGATAAAATAAGGGGAAACATATCCTTTCTCAAATTGCAATTCCTTCCACATAGTCTACATGTGTTTCAATTCCTTTGGCTTCTGCAACACTAATAATTCCATCTTTTCCTACACGCTCCATCGCTTCACCAATGATGCGACCAATTTCAACATCATTATTAGCTGAAATCGTGGCAATCTGTTGGATCTCTTGTGCAGTATTAATGGGTGTTGCCAATGCATCTAAAGCTTGGGTCATTACTTCAACAGCATGATCAATTCCTCGCTTGATGCCCATCGGATTTGCTCCAGCTGTGACATTCTTCATTCCAGCTGAATAGATCGCCTCAGCCAATACAATCGCTGTCGTTGTTCCATCCCCAGCAATATCTGATGTCTTCGCAGCGACTTGATTGACCAACTGAGCTCCCATATTTTCAAATTTATCTTTGAGAGCCACCTCTTTCGCCACTGTCACACCATCTTTTGTCGATAAAGGGGAACCAAATCCTTTGTTGATAACCACATTACGCCCTTTAGGACCTAAGGTGACCTTCACTGCTTTGCAAGGTTTTAACCCCTTTTAAAATCGACTTAAGAGCTTCTTCATTAAATTGTAATATTTTCGCCATAGTCAAACCTCGTATCAAGGGGTTAAGTTAAAATTCCCAGAATATCTCTTCAGATAAAATCAAATATTCTTCCTCATTCTGCCTCACTTCAGTCCCCGCATAAGAGCCAAATAAAACACGATCGCCTACTTTGACAGAAATGGGCTCTAATTGACCATTCTCATTTGTCTTCCCAGGACCCGCAGCAATCACTTGTCCCTCACGAGGTTTTTCTCGAGCAGAATCAGGCAATAAAATGCCCCCTTTTGATGTTTGAGCTTTTGAACGTTGAACCAAAACTCGGCTCCCAAGGGGTTTAATCTTAACCATCGTCGTTCTCCTGTGTTTAAAATCAGATGTTCCAAATATTTACTAGGAATTGTAGAAATATAGGAGATTTATGTCAAGAGAAGTGGCTAAAATTTAGCAGCCGAAATAAGGGAGTGCCAGATTTCATTACGAATAGAATCAGATAAGGTCGCCGTCTTGATCAAGTAGTGCGCTCTCTCTTTCTGATGTAAGGCGATTAATTTCCAAATCATATATTGATCTTCCTTCATGATACGATAAACTTCGGTTGTCCCATTCACTTTATTAAACATTTCCTGATGCTAACTTGATTCTTCAAGACCTTGTTGAAATTGCGAAGGATAGAGAGACTTTCAAAAATCCCATCATTAAATATTGGGTGGTAACTGGCAAATAACATGGGGATCGGTAATAATAATCAAAATCCCATGGCAGTGTTTGACCAAAAACCGTCCAAAAAAGGGCGGTAATGAAACGGATGAAAGTGCACTCCTGGAAATTTTTGAGCATTTAATTGTTGAGCAAAACGCTGTGCGTCAATCCAAGGGGCTCCTACGACTTTAAAAGGAAGGGTATAACCGACCCCAATATTGACAATTGGAATTCTCCCAATAATCCAGTGGAGGGATAGTAAAATGAAGTTCGCGCATCTGGCATGTGCGGGCTAGTGGGAATCCAGGCCAATCCTGTTTCTTCAAATATCATCTTACGTTGCCATCCCTGCATCGGGATGACAGTTAAATCACATCCAACGTGGTACTCTGCATTAAAATATTTAGCCAGTTCGCCCATGGTTAAACCATGACAATAGGGAACATTGACATAACCTACAAAAGAACGCCATTTTTCCTCCAGCATCGGCCCATCGACAAGCAAGCCTCCCAGGGGGTTGGGGCGATCCAGCACCACACCGGAATATGGGCTTTGGCAGCCTCTTCCATTACGTAAAATAAAGTAGAAATATACGTGTAGGAACGGGAACCGAGGTCTTGAATATCGTAAACTAGCAATGTGATATTCGCCAGCATCTCCTCCGTTGGCCTTCGCGTAGTCCCATGCAAACTATAGACGGGTAGGCCGTCGGCATCCGCGCATGATCAACCCTTTCGCCAGCATCCTATAATCCCATTAAGCCATGTTCAGGAGCAAATAGGGCTTTAAGCTTGTAGCAATAGGCAGCGCTATTCTTTTTAAAAAGTTCGATGGTAGAATTACCTTGAGAATCAATAGCGGTGTGATTGGTCACTAATCCAATTTGTTTTCCACTTAAAAGCGATTGATGCGTCGAGAATAAAGACTCCACGCCTAATTGGACGCCTGCTTGGAGGGATTGTAAGTAAAAAAAACAATAAAAGAAAAAAACGAGGGGTTTAAGAAGAAAAATAATTGATCTTTTTTCCATTTTATTTCCTGAATTTACCACTCAAAATAGGAAAAGAGTCAAAAATAGTCAAGAATAAAAACCTAGCAAATTATTTAAATAATTAATAAACTAATTAACCTTTATAATAAATGTTCGAAGTTAAGAGCGTAGAATGAGCCTGAAGGGCTCTAATTGCAACAGGTGCTGCACTATGGAAGAGCCTCCGCTGATTCTTAAAGCTAAATCGCTTATACAATCTGTTAAAGGAAAATCTCTCACCATTGAAGATAGAAAAAATAGATCTATTGATTTAGCCGCCCTCATGTTGGAAGAAGCCCAACGCATCCAAACTCCTGAAGAAATACAGCAGCAAAATCAGCTTGCCGGAATGATGAGGGATCCCATCGGCAAAGTGTTTACCACAGCAATGACCGATCAGTGTTTTCGCAGCCGAAACCCTGTCCGCGTTGCCAACCAACTCGCTTACTTAATCGAGACTTTTGGTGTTCCTAGCTACTTACCTAAGATGAAACGGTTATCCTTAAAGACTTTTGCAGCCATCGGTCAGATGCTTGCCCCCCTTGCTGTTCCTCTGGTGATTCACATGGTACGCAAAGAAACAAGCAAGGTGATTTTGCCTGAAGAAAAACCATATTTAGCAAAACACATGCAAAAGCGCCGTCAAGAGGGCGTACGCATTAATCTCAACCACCTAGGCGAGGCCATTTTAGGAGAGGAAGAAGCCAAACGCCGCCTGCAAATTTATTTGGACGACCTGGCCCGGCCGGAAGTGGAATATATCTCTATCAAAATTTCGACTATCTTCAGCCAAATCCAATTGCTCGCATGGGAAGAAACTTTATCTGTATTGGCTGATCGCCTGCGCCAACTCTATCGAGCAGCCATGCAAGCGCGCTATGTACGATGGGACGGTCTCGAAGTACCTAAATTTGTGAATTTGGATATGGAAGAATACCGCGATTTGCAATTGACCGTGGCCTTATTCCGCCAAGTACTCGACGAACCGGAATTCATTCAACATGCAGCTGGAATCGTCTTACAAAGTTATTTACCTGATTCTTATCTTATTCAGCAAGAACTCACCCTTTGGGCCATGCAGCGCGCCAATCAAGGCGGAGCCCCGATAAAAATCCGTTTGGTGAAAGGAGCAAACTTAGCCATGGAAAAAGTCGAATCGGCTTTGTACCTTTGGCCTCAGGCCCCTATTCCACCAAAAAAGAGGTTGACGCTAACTTTAAGAGGATGGTTGCTTATGGCTGTCAAAAAGAACATGCTAGGGCTGCCTACTTGGGAATAGGCAGCCATAATTTATTCGATATTGCCTATGCATTATTACTAAGAGCTGAAAATAAGGTAGAACATGCCGTAAGCTTTGAAATGCTCGAGGGGATGGCCGATCACATACGCCGCGTAGTCCAACAAATATCTGGCGACATGCTCCTTTATTGTCCTTCTGCAACGAAAGATGAATTTCAAAATGCCGTAGCTTACCTGGTGCGCCGTTTAGACGAAAATACAGAACCCGAAAACTTTCTACGCCAAGCCTTTGATCTAAAACCTGGCAATGCTGCCTGGCAGCAGCAAGCAAAGTTATTTGCCGATGCCTGTTTCATTTGTCATCAGGTCAGTTTTTTTCCCCGCCGCACGCAAAACCGGTTAACTGAAACTTCTCCTATTTGTCCCTTCAAAGGCTTCAACAATGATCCTGAAACAGATTGGTCCTTAGTTCAAAATCGTCGCTGGGCTGAAAAAATTCTGCAGGAGTGGAAAGTTAAAATCCATCCACTCATTTCTCTTGTGATTTCCGGCAAAGCCCTCAACTTACAAGGAGAAACGGGAAAAGGAGAAGACCCTGCCTATCCTGGACAAACACTCTACTCTTATACTCTGGCGACTGAAGCTCAAGTGAATCAAGCCTTAGATAACGCTAAAAAAGCAGAAGTTGACTGGTGTCAAACTCCCATCGAAGAGAGGATGCGTTTGCTGAAAAATGTTGCCCGGGAACTGCGTATCCATAGAGGTGACTTAATAGGAGCCATGGTGGCTGATACAGGCAAAGTAATAAGGGAAGGGGACCGGGAAGTTTCCGAGGCTATCGACTTTGCAGAATATTATGCCCATAATTTAGAAGAATGGCATTTCTTGAACGATATTCAATGGAAGGCAAAAGGGACCATTTTAGTGACTCCTCCCTGGAACTTCCCTTGTTCGATTCCGGCAGGAGGCATGTTGGCTGCTTTGGCCGGAGGTAATTGCGTCATTTTTAAGCCCGCCCCAGAAGCTGTTTTAGTGGGATGGACTTTAGTCCAGTTATTTTGGCAGGCAGGCATCAGCCGCGAAGTCCTGCAGTTTATCACCTGCGAGGATGATCCGGTGGGCAGCATGCTCATAAAAGATCCCCGCATTAACTCTGTGGTGCTCACTGGATCGACAGAAACGGCTAAGCTATTTTTGCGCATGCGCCCGGGACTTGATTTGATGGCTGAAACCGGGGGGAAAAACACCCTCGTCATCACCGCCATGTCGGATCGCGATCTAGCTATTAAGGACCTCATTCACTCTGCCTTTGGCTATGCCGGTCAAAAATGCAGCGCCTGCAGCTTGGCTATCTTAGAAGCCGAAGTGTACGACGACCCCCATTTTCGCAAGAACTTGCGAGATGCCACAGCAAGCTTATCGGTCGGGTCCCCATGGGATCTAAAAAGTTATGTGAATCCTCTCATCCATCCCCCCAACCCTACTCTGCAGCAGGGCCTAACTCAGCTCGAAAAAGGTGAAGAGTGGTTGCTGGAACCCAAACAAGATCCCAGCAATCCCCACTTATGGAGCCCAGGGATCAAATTAGGAGTCAAACCCTCAAGCTTTACTTTCCAAAAGGAACTATTCGGACCCGTCCTTGGCCTCGTCCGCGCAGAAACTGTAGAGGAGGCCTTCACCCTAATGAATCAAACACCTTATGGTTTAACTGCCGGCATTCATTCTTTAGATGAACGGGAACAAGAGGCTTGGCTCAAGCGTATAGAGGCAGGCAATTGCTATATCAATCGTCAGATTACAGGAGCTGTAGTTGAACGCCAGCCTTTTGGGGGATGCAAGGATAGCGGCTTTGGCAAAGGTGCTAAAGCGGGCGGCCCAAATTATCTTGTTCAATTTATGCAAGCCAAACAAGCTTCTCTACCGAACGAACAAGCCCTACCTAATCCAAAAGTCGCTGCTATTACTAAGTCCTTGGAACAAACTCCAGCCTTTGCTGCCTCTTTACCATTGTGGAAAGCAAGTATCGGCAGTTACGCTTTTTACTGGAATGAATATTTTTCTCATTGTCATGATCCCAGCCTTGTGCTAGGACAAGATAACCTGCAATGCTATGTTCCCCATTCCCATCTTGTTTTAAGAGGTCATACTGAAGATTCCCTTTTAGATCTGTTAAGGGTGATTGCAGCCGCTTTAACCTGCGGAACTCCTCTTGAAGTAAGTGTGGAGGAGTCAATAGCAGCAGATCAATTAAGGGCATGGGGAATTCCGAACTTTTACCCTGTCAAACAAGAATCTCAAGATACTTTTGCTCAACGTGTCAAAGAAGGAAATGTTAAGCGGGTCAGACTCCTCTCTCCACCCCCTGCTCCCGTGCTAACCGCACTGGCACTAGCTGCCTGCCATCTCAATGAGGGATCGGTCCTTGCTAATGGACGTTTAGAAATGCTGCACCTTTTAAGGGAAGTCAGCATCAGCCGCGACTATCACCGCTATGGATATTTGGGCGCACGTGAAAATGAGAAACGGCATCCCTTGCCCGAAGCCCTTCAAAAAACTTGCCAAGAGGCTTGTAGCTGTCATGGCTGAACTGAACAATCTCAATGAACAACAATTAGAAGCAGTCAACACCTTAGAAGGCCCCGTTTTGGTCATTGCCGGAGCAGGTTCCGGTAAAACCCGCGTCGTGACTACCCGAATTGTACATTTAATTGAACAGGGAATTCCCCCTACGTACATTTTAGGAGTGACCTTCACAAATAAGGCCGCCAGAGAGATGCGGGAAAGAGTGCAAAAACTTACCCAGCACCAGGTACTCATCTGTACCTTTCACAGCTTGGGAGCCCGCGTTTTGCGCGAATCTATTTATGCTTTGGGATATACGCGCGATTTTGCCATTTATGATGAAGAAGATGTCGAAAAACTACTCAAGATATGTTTAAACGAACTCGGCATCAAAGAAAAGGATAAAGAAGCCAAGGCTTTTCGCTACCTTATTTCCCAGGCTAAAAACACCCTGTTAAGTCCTGATCAATTGCCCCAGGAAGACAATTTAACACAGGTAGAACAATCCTTCAGGCAAGTATATGCCTTATACCAACGCAAGCTTCAAGAATATCAAGCAGTCGACTTTGACGACTTGTTGTTTTTAACCGTTAAAGTCTGGCGCGAGCATCCGGGCTTGTTGGCTCGCTACCAAGAGAGATGGCCTTTTGTTCTCATTGATGAATATCAAGATACGAATATGGCTCAATACACCATGGCTCGCTTGCTTACGGAAAAGAGGCGTAATTTATTTGTCGTCGGTGATCCCGATCAATCGATTTACTCTTGGCGGGGTGCCAATATTCACAATATTCTTAACTTTGAACGGGATTATCCGGGCGCTAAGGTCATCCGCCTAGAACAAAATTATCGCAGCCGAACGAATATCTTAGATGTCGCCAATACCTTAATTGATCATAACCGAAGCCGTTATGAAAAAAATCTATGGAGTCTTTTAGGACCCGGAGATAAAATCAAAGTTTATACCGCAGAAAACGAAAGGGCTGAAGCCAATTTTATAGCTGCCCAAGTCGAATATCATCGAGCGGAGCATGGGATTCCTTTGCACGAAATGGTTGTCTTTTATCGTACTAATGCGCAGTCGCGGCCCTTCGAAGATTTTCTTCTCTATCATGGCATTCCCTACGTAATTGTTGGAGGTTTGTCTTTTTACCAAAGACGTGAAATCAAAGATATTTTAGCTTATTTGCGCCTCTCTCAATCAGGCGCAGATTATCTCTCTTTTGCTAGGACTATTAACTTACCCAAACGAGGATTAGGAGAAGCGACCATTGAAAAATTACGCTCTCATGCAAACCAAGAAGGTCTAACGATTTTGGGATATTGCGAAGCATTATTGAGCGAAAACCCCTTACAAAATCCCCTGCGCTTAACTCCAAAGCAAAAAGAGGGGCTGACGAAATACATAAAAATTGTGAACGCACTCCGCCAGCTTAGTAAAGAAAGCAGTATCCGCAATCTCGTATTGGCCGCCATTGAACAGACCAGCTATCTAGAATATTTAGCTGAAGATCAGGAAACCTATGAAGACCGGCGTGCAAACCTCGACGAACTGGTTGCCAAAGCAATGGAATGGGAAATTTCCGCCCATGATCCCTCACTCGAAGCTTTTTTAGAGGAGCTTTCACTCAAATCCAGCCTGGATGAAGCAGACGAAAAATTAGACCGGTTAAGTTTAATGACCATTCACAATGGAAAAGGACTAGAGTTTAGCTTGGCTTTTTTGGCTGGGCTTGAGGAAGATCTTTTTCCTCATGTTAATGCAAAAAATAGCCAGGAGGATTTGGAAGAGGAGCGGCGCCTTTGCTACGTGGGGATCACACGGGCTAAAGAGTACCTCTATCTAAGTCATTGTCAAACACGGTATCTATGGGGCAATCTACGTTGGCAAGAACCCAGCCGTTTCTTAAGAGAGTTGCCTAATCAATGCCTTGAAAAGTATTTGCCATCTGTTTCTTATTCAAAACCTGCTCCCAAGAAACATGTCGTCTATGTAGAAAAAGCCCTTCCTAAACCACAAGAGGAATTTGTTTTAGGCGACCGTATTTTCCATCAGAATTTTGGAATTGGGGAAATTAAGGACGTTTATGAGGGAAGTATGGGCCTCACGTATAAAGTTTTCTTTGACAAAGACCAGAGCTTAAAAACCCTGGTCGCCAAATATGCCATTCTCAGTCGGGTTTAAATAAAGCTTGATTTATATGTCATAATATTCAAGAATATAGAAAAGGAAGTTGTCGAAATGGCTAAACCTCTAGAGGAAAGAAAATATTTAGCTTATTTGAGGCTGGTTAAATGGAATTTAGAAAAGGGTGGGGTTGATTATAACCTTGTGGATGAGAATGGCCATTTTCTATGCGCCATTAAAATTATCCATGCAAAAGGGAAGAAACGAGAGGTTTCAGCATCTAGCATCCGTAAAACAGAACAAGAGTTTAAAGAAAGAGGTTGGTCATGGCCACCACAAAAGAAATCAAAGAACATTTAGAAATAGCTCTTAAAGAAGTTGGTAAAATCAAACCTTGGTTTGATAAAGAAGTCAACGAATGGATATTTTGTCATTCAAATTATCCCGTCGAATATGGTGGAGAATCTGCCGAAGAGGTCATTATGAATTATCCAAAATACCTTCGTGAATTCATTAAACAAAGATTAAATGATAATCTAAATCCTCTTACAGAAAAGAAAACCAAAGGCCATGGAGGATTACGAGAAGGTGCCGGAAGACCTAAAGGATCTGTGAAAGAAGAAAAAGAACGAATTAGCCTTCCTAAGGATATTGCCTCTTGGTTTAAACATAACCCAGAATCAATTGAACTTGCTCGTAAGATAATGCGAAAACACAATACCGCTCATTAATTAGTTAATTGGAGAATAACCCATGTTTTTATTTTGGAACCAACCACCTGCCGTTGAAGTACAACCTCAAATTGTTTTTCAACTTAACAACCTTGAGGTCCTTGTTGATCCCACCCCAATTGGAGGAAATCGCGGTAAAGTGGGAACATTAACCATTGGCCACAAAGAGCATAAAGTTTTTACTGAATGGACTGAAGACGATCTTAAAACTTTAGCTCGTTTGACTCAACAAACTTTAAAAATTCATGAAGATGCCCATGTGCATAATACCTTGATCTATGGAAGGCAAGATAAGGATAAGCCATTTAAGATGTCCTTCGTTCCCTATCCCAAATGTAATTGGATTGAAAAAATACGAGGTTTAATTCATGTGATTTTTGGGTCCCCAGCACTGCAGCAAAAACAAGTGGATGAAATCTCTGCATTTTATCACAACCAATTTAGAGAAAATTTTGAGCTTGCTGCCCAAGAAGTTAGGGAAGTTAAAATGCAAGATCCTTTCTGCAAGCCAGAGGTGATTGAAAAGCAATTGATTTTCAACTCAAGATTTAGCGAAGGTGAAGAAAACTTTGAGTATGATCTCTTGCATGATCACTGCCCTAAAGGCAGAACTAAGCAGGATCCTCATTTCCTCATCGTACCGCAAGGAGACAGAGCGCATGAAGATGGATCACAAGTTTCGCAAAAGCAACGCCTTCATCTATTTCAGATCACGCAAAAGGCAATGAGAGTTCTTGATCTGGAACAATACCCAACATTTTTATATTTAGAGCGTAACGGATCCCAATTGCAGGGAGTGCAGCATAAACATAGTCATGTCATGGGCATCAAAAAATTTCCAGAAAGCAGTTATGAAAAAGGAATTGCCTTTATTAGGCAATTATGGCCTAGCCGCTTATCTAAAGAGGAATTAAATGACTGCACTCTACACTATTCGCAGCATCGGTGGGAAGTAAATTAAAAAGAATATGGTACAAAAAGCAAACTGATCACAATGCCCTATTCTTCATGAGGTGAAGTTTCGGGTCTTTGAATTACCATTTTATTAAAAAATTTCGTTTTTTCAATCGGCAAAGAATCCGTTGTTTTGATGATTTCTCTTAACCGATCAAACTCTGAACCAATCTTTTTTTTAATAAATAATTTATTGATTTTTAAAATAGTTTTTTCGAGTAGACTCCCACATTTTTCTCTGTATTCAGAATCATCGAGGGCAGCTTTTAGAAAATTCAGAAAATAAGCGACCGACTTATTTAATGCTTTAAACAGACCTACTTTTTCAATTCTTTCAATACTTAAATCCAATTCTCGAGGTGACTGATAAGAAGATGGTAATATCATAAAAATCCTATTTAATTAATTTATTGATGCCCATTGATGTTAAAAATCAAAATTTGATTTTTAAGAAAAAGCGGGCACTGTTGTCACGTGCTTAAAGAGAAAAAGAGAAATCGAGTGAAAATCCGTGTTAAGACGATGCCAGCACTGCCCCATACGCATGCGTATGGGGCAGTGCCCCTGGAGATTTAATTCTTAATAACTTCTGTATTTGCTTTCTAAGCGGATATCCTTATCGTTTATTGCTGTCACTCGACCGCTCTGGTTTATTAAACCGATCATCTGGGCTGTCATAGCCAAAGACACCTGGTTTATTGTAACCGTCATTGCGTCTATTATCCCTATCGGTATTTGCGCTGATTTCACGATTGTCATTAGACGGCCTGTTGGAATCATAACGATTGATGGCGTATTTATTTCCTTGATTGGAATTGGGCTGTTGCTGGCCATTGCGACTTGGTTGGGTGTAGTTATTGGTTTGATTGCCGTTGCGATTTGCTTGAGCATAACTCCCATTATTACCATTATTGGATTGATTCCCATTGCGATTTGCTTGAGCATAAGTCCCATTTGAACGATTATTGGATTGGTTCCCATTGCGATTTGCTTGAGCGTAGCTCCCATTATTACCATTATTGGATTGATTCCCATTACGTCTGGTTTGAGAATTGCTGACATTAGGTCTATCGCCATAATGATGATGGGCCCTCCTCTGTTTTTCTCGAAGATAATTTTCATCCGCATCATAGCCTACCCCCGCAGGTCCAAAAGGATGTTCTCTACGATATGCCTCCCCTTGGGTTTCTCCTCTGAAATAAGCATCGCGATCATAGTGCCAATTTTGATAATTATCCCAATCCCCTCGACGTATATGATAGAGTGGGTATTTTCTCACTTCTTCTTCTTCATAACGTCTTGCTTCTTGATAGGGGTTTGTCTCATCATTATTATAGCCTGCGCTATAAACAGGCGACAAACCAAAGCAAACGCTTCCTAAAAGCATGCACAATAAAGGTTTTGCGGAATATCGATTTAACATAAAACCTCCGTAAGAGCTAAGGTATTAAAATGAATGTGTATAAACACCAGAATGTGTAAAAAATTTTTATTGTCAATCTCTTTATCCAATGATTTGTATGCAAATCATCTTGCACAATCTTGTAATTCTTGTTACTTATTGCTTTTGGTCAATCTTGCATAAAGGAGCAATATGGTTGAGAAATCAAAAACATTTTCCACCCTCCAACCAGCAATGGGGCCAAAACAACAGCTTCAGCTTTCGCAACGTTTGATCATGTCTACTCACATGCAGCAAGCTATTCGCCTTCTGCAAGTCCCTGTGCTCGAATTAAAGCCCTTTATCGAAGAACAGGTTATCCTTAATCCAGTCCTCGAAATAGCGCACCAAGAAGAAGAAAGCGAAAATCTTCTGGATGAGGAGGAAACGCAAACAGACGATACCGAAGAGAGTGAAAAAGAAATTTCCATTAGCGATAAGGATTTAACCATTCTCTCACAGCTGGATGAAGATTTCCGCGATCATTTTGCAGGCAGCGAATCGCCACCCCTTCCGCGTAGCTCAGAAGAAGACAAACTGAAAACATACGTGGAACAATCTGTCTTTCTTGAACCTAGCCTGCGAGAACAGCTTATACAAGAAGCTCATGATTCATTTGAAAATCCTCGAGACTTAGAAATCGCTGAGGTGCTAATAGGATATATTGACGAATTTGGTTTTTTAAAAACGCCCTTGCCCGAAATTTGTTTATTACATTATTTGAACGACGGAGATACTCAACGTGTATTAGTAGAAATCCAAACCTTTGAACCTTATGGGGTAGGAGCTGCGAGCATCCAGGAATCCTTGTTGATACAATTGCGCTGTTTGCACAAAGAACAGACGCTTGCCTATCAAATTGTACGTGATTATTATGAGCAGCTGCTTCATAACCATATTCCCCTCATTCAGAAAAATCTAAAATGCTCCTATGAAGAAATTCAACAAGCCATCGAAAAAGACATCGCTAAGTTGGATTTGCACCCGGGAACTCAATTTTCAGCGCGGCATCCTCAAACCCTTATTCCCGATGTTACACTCCGTCAAGAAAATGAACAGTTAATTGTCGAGGTAGAGAGGGATTACGCCCCGCCTCTACATATCAATCATCGTTATTTGAAGATGATGGATGATCCCTCTGTTCCCACAGAGACGAAACATTTTATCAAACGGCACATCTTTTCGGCCCGTTGGCTGATGCGGAATCTGCAACAACGCTACTCTACCCTTGAACGCATTGCACAATCATTAGCAGTTAAACAATATGAGTTTTTCACCCAGCCTAATGGGAAACTCATTCCCTTAACGATGAAATCATTAGCAGACGAACTTAATGTACATGAATCGACGATCGCAAGGACAGTAGCAAATAAATCAATTTATAGTCCTAGAGGTCTTTTTCCCTTGCGTACTTTTTTTACTAATAAATACGTTTCGGAAGAAGGACAGGATCTTTCTTCAACGACAGTCAAGCATGCCATCTTAGATTTCATCAAAGGAGAAAACAAAAGCCATCCCCTATCAGATGAAAAGATTTCAGTCTTGCTAAAACAAAAGGGAATTCCATGCGCCAGACGCACAGTCGCCAAATACCGCTCTATATTGAAGATCGGCAATACCCAGCAACGTAGAAAGTTTAACTGATAATCTAACGGCGGCGTGGCTCCAAACGAGGTATTGCCGCCAACAATGTCTTTGTATACTCATGCTGAGGATCTGCAAACAATTCCTCTGCCGGCCGATTTTCTACGACTTTTCCAGCATATAGAACCATAACTTGATCCGAAATATGGCGAATCACTGAGAGATCATGAGAAATGAAAAGATAGCTGAGAGAAAAAATTTCCTTTAGTTCGATCAAAAGATTCAAAATTTGAGCCTGTATGGATACATCAAGAGCAGAAACAGCCTCGTCGCATACAATCAATTTAGGATGCAAACCAATTGCCCGTCCAATGCAAATGCGTTGCTGCTGACCCCCTGAAAACTCGTGAGGATAGCGGCTCATCACATCCGGGGATAATCCCACTTGGTTCAAGATATCAGCCACGCAATCAGCTTGCTCGTCAAGGGTTGAGACAACGCCATGATATAGAAGAGCCTCTCCCATATTTTCCCTGACCGTTTTACGAGGATTTAAAGAGGAGTAGGGATCTTGAAAAACTATTTGAATATCTTTTCGCAAAGGTTTCAGCTGGGCTTTAGTCAATGAAAAAAGCTCTTGCCCTTCAAAAAAACTCTCACCGGCAGTCGGCTCCAATAGACGAATCGCTGTACGCGCGGCGGTGCTTTTCCCACATCCTGATTCACCAACCATCCCCAGCACTTGACCCGTCAGAATCGTAAAATCAATGCCATCGACTGCTTTGATAGCTCCTGCCTCCTTCCTAAATAATCCCTGAAAGATAGGAAAATATTTTTTTAAGCCTTTCACTTGCAATAAAGGGGTCTTCATGACCGATCCCAGCGTGCCTTGCTTTCTTCCGATCCGTCATATAGCCAGCACTTAGCAAAATGAGCAGGATGATCAATGACAAAATTGGGAACGGGGCCGTGGCGACATTTCGGCATAACATAAGGGCAGCGCGGATGAAAACGGCAGCCTGCCGGAATATGGCGAAAAGAAGGTACCTGCCCCACAATGGGATGTAGCTTGCCTCGCGGCTCTTCGAGCGAAGGGCGTGATTGAAAAAGGCCGATCGTATAAGGATGGGCCCGATGATAAAAAACATCTTCCACACTCCCCTTTTCCACCCCCTGAGCGGTATACATGACGATAACGTCGTCTGCCATTTCGGCCACCACGCCCATATCATGAGTGATTAATAGCAGTGCCATTCCGTTTTTACGTTGAAGTGAACGGATGAGATCTAACACTTGAGCCTGAATAGTCACATCAAGAGCAGTCGTTGGCTCATCGGCAATTAAGATATCAGGTTCGCAAATTAGAGCCATGGCAATCATGACTCTTTGTTTGAGCCCCCCCGATAATTGATGAGGATAAGCAGAAAGGCGTTCTTCGGCTGCAGGAATTCCTACGGCCTCCAAAACCTCGCATGCGCGCAACCAGGCTGCCTCTCCATATAAACCCAAATGCAGTTCAGCCACCTCCATCAACTGGTTTCCGACAGTATAGACGGGATTGAGAGCACTCATGGGATCTTGAAAAATCATCGCGATTTTGGCACCCCGAATGGAGCGCATCTCTTTTTCTTTCAAGTCTAACAAGTTACGCCCCCGGTAAAAAACCTCTCCGGTTGAAGGCAGGGCTGGGGGATGGGGAAGAATGCGCATCATCGATAATGCAGTCAGCGATTTACCACACCCCGATTCGCCAACTAAAGCTAATGTTTGCCCACTCAATAAAAGAAAAGCTCAAATGATCGACGATTGTCCAAATATCTTGGCCAATCTTTAGGCGTGTGGTGAGATCCCTCACCTCCAAAATAGAGATATGTTCGACTTCTTTCACAGCAATATCATTGAGTTTGTTATGAGTATTATGTATAATCGTAGTCCTTATCTATTTAGTACACAATCAGGATTTGAAAAGAGATATGTTAACCATTTTAAGTTTATTCGGACGATCCCCCTTTTCCCCTCTGCAATCGCACATGGAAAGTGTTTCGCGTTGTGTACATTGCTTACCCCTTTTATGCGAAGCCATTGAAATGAGAGATTATGCGCGCGTTGAACAAATTGCTGAGGAAATTTCAAGGCTAGAACACGAAGCAGACCTAATCAAGAACGATATTCGCAATCACTTGCCTAAAAGCCTATTCTTGCCTATTGACCGAAGCAATTTACTTGAGATTTTATCCCTTCAAGATAGCATCGCCGATAAGGTAGAGGACGCGGCTGTAATCGCAACATTAAAGCCATTAGAGTTGTTGCCGATTTTTGAAGAAGATTTTAAACTTTTCCTCCATAAAAATATCGCCACCTTCGATGAGGCAAAGTTAATTATTAAAGAATTACATGAACTTGTCGAGTCTTCTTTCGGTGGAATTGAAGCAGAAAAAGTGCGCTCGATGGTTGACGAAGTCGCTTTTCAAGAGCATGAAGTCGATTTGATACAGCGACAGTTATTGAAAAGTTTATTTAAAGCTGAATCTCAATTAACCTACATTACTTTTGATCAATGGCAGAGGCTATTTGAAAGCATCGCATCGATCTCCAATCTTTCTGAGAATTTAGCCTATCGCATACGAATGACTTTAGAGTTAAAATAAAACAGGCTATGGACACAGCTTTACTCATCCTCATCTTAGTAACGGGCTTTTATACGGCTTGGAATATTGGAGCTAATGATGTTGCCAATGCAATGGGAACATCAGTAGGCTCGGGTGCTTTTTCCTTAAAGCGCGCCGTCATTTTTGCAGCTATTTTAGAATTTTCCGGAGCTTTCTTTTTCGGATCGCATGTTTCAAAAACTATGCAAAGCGGCATTATTAATGCTGATTTATTCGCTAATGATCCTCGCATACTAGTCTATGGCATGCCTCTGCCCTGGGATCCGCCGGTATTTGGCTGCAGATCGCCTCTTATTATGGATGGCCGGTTTCCACTACGCATTCTATGGTAGGTGCGCTTGTGGGTTTTGGAGCAGTTGTGGGTGGGATGGAAGCAGTTTACTGGAAAGAGGTTGGTTTTATAGTAAGCAGCTGGATACTTTCCCCATTAATTGGAGGGAACTCTAGGCTTTTTCATTTTTACACTCATCCGTAAAAAAATCTTCTATGCCCTTAATCCTTTAGAAGCTGCCCGCCGGTTTACCCCCTACTTAGTATTTGTCGTAGTAGTAGTCTTAGCACTAGTCTTAGTATTTGAGGGATTGAAAAACCAGGACCTCAATCTTAATTTCATGCAAAAAACTTTTCTAACTGTAGGATTAGGGGCTTCAGCTAGTCTATTAAGCTATTTTCTAATGAAAAGAATTTCTTCGTCTCCTAAGGAAGCAGCTCTTCCCCTTTACGCATCGGAAGTCATTTCTTCTCTAGAAAAAGCTCGTAAACATTTACAGAGAGTCAAATTAGCCACGCACGGTGAAATGCAATACCATACAGGTTTGGCGCTTGGTGAAGTTGAAGACCTCGCACAGTTTATCTACGAAAAAAAAGAGATAACGGACAGTCATTCGGAATATCTTAAAGTAGAGAAAATCTTTAGTTATCTTCAAATTATCAGTGCCTGCATGATGGCCTTCGCTCATGGAGCTAATGATGTAGCCAATGCCATCGGCCCCCTTTCTGCAGCTGTTGGCATATTGACTACGGGCATTTTGGCCGTCGAAGCTCCCGTCCCTACTTGGGCTTTAGCACTGGGCGGCATCGGCATTGTGATCGGTTTAGCTACCTGGGGATGGCGCGTCATCGATACCATTGGCAAAAAAATTACCGAATTAACCCCGAGCAGAGGTTTTTCAGCAGAATTTGGAGCGGCTACAACTATAGTTTTAGCCTCGCGTTTAGGCCTGCCCATATCAACAACTCCACGCTTGTGGAGCAGTCATAGGCGTTGGGTTTGCACGTGGATCAGAAGCAGTGAATTTAAGAACCACGGCGGCGACATTCTCCGATTCTTGGATTGTCACCGTACCGCTTGGAGCGCGACTCCGCCATTATCTTGTATTTTCCTATAAAAACAATTTTCGGATAGCAAACATTTGATGGAGAAATAAAAAATCTATGAATAAATCAATCTTTTGCAAAAATGCTTGGGCGATTTTCTATTTTTTTAGGCATTCTTTTTAGTGCTACATGAGTCATGGAAAACGCAAATGACAGGGCCCAAGCCCCCATATTGCAAGTATCCATTCCATTCAACCGGCACAACAGGTGCCTGGTGATCAAACAGGCAAAATTCAACCCGGAAAACACCGTTAAGCTGGCGATAACCGTGGAGAATAAAGGAGAGCAAAAAAGCCCCGCCGGAGAATTGTCTATTCGATACGGCTATAGTCGAACCCTAAGAAAGGAAGCTCACCAGTGAAAGATTTTTAGAACCGAACAGAAGGCATTGCCTGAAATTGCGCCTGGACAGAAAGTCTCTACATTGCATTTGAAAAAGTACATGATACCCCTTCCTTAGTCGATTTTGTACTAATAATGATTGGCCTATTAGGGAATATCAGGCTGTAGGCTGTATTCCCCAGGGATGAAAAAACTATTGGAACTCTGTATTACTTTTTTCAGCCTCATTATTATCCGGGGGTACAAAGGAGCGCCTGAAATATTGAGGTCCGGACAAATGTGAAGTATGATAAGAGTCCTTTACAGGCTCATAAAAAGAGCCAAAAAGAAAAAAAAATGCGGTTGCCTTGCCCAAATTTCATGATAACCAAGCCTCTGTTTCTCATTTTAACCGAGCTTCCCCACATAAAAACATGGGTCCTCCTTTATGCTAACTTTATTGGATTAGCTTTTCTAGTTCCATCAGGGATTAAATAGCATCCATAAGCATATTTATTTCTATCAAGAAAAAAGCCATGCTGAAGTAATTCCTTAAAATCAGAAGGTCTCTACCTAACTGTTCTTTTAGCCATTTAAGAAGGCTTTTTTATTTTTCAGATAAAATTTAGTTTGTTTAAGTCTTCTTCTGTTTCGAGAGTGGGGTTATTCAAATATCTTATTAGCAATAGGTGCCACATGTTGGTCTGTGCATCCAATGATACTCTTATTATTCTTATAAACGAAAACCATTTTTAAAATGAAAACTGTCTCATTTCCAGCTGCACCCAGTGCCACATGCCCCTCTAAATCATTCCTGAAATCTGCTAAGAGCAATATACTCCAGTAGAGCTGTTCCTACACCGGCATAAAAAATTTTATCTTCACGCTATAATTACTACATATATAGTTAATATAAACATAAATCATCACAGCTTTTATGGATAGTACCCAACTTTTTTCCATTATCAAGCATGAGTTCATAAACAGGGTAGCCTTTGAAATGTTCTTTTCTCATCATACATCCAAACGAACATGTTTGTTGATTCTAAAATCCAAATTATTTGGGTCTTTAAAGAAAACCAAGTTGCTTTTTGCTCTTCCAGGATTTTTCAGGCTCCGGAAGTGCCATTTTTAGTTCAGAATCTCTCTTTTTCAATCTCTTGATGTTGGTTTTGATTGTCCTTTAATTCGGTTTTCTCCAGGAAAAGGGCCTTATTCTCATAAGCAAGAAGGTTTAATTCTACAGGTTGAGGAAGAATCGGTTGCAGTTGTGAGGGGTCCTCAAGCAATTCTGGCCCTTCCAAAGACCTTTGAGGTTGAACATCTGGGTCATTTGCTTGTTCCTTAATAGGGGCGACATCTTCTTTTTCAACTGCTTGATTTTGGTTCTGATTTTCTTGTGATTCCTTTTTCTCTGGTAAAGGTGCCACTTTGTTTTTATCAAGCTCTTGCTTAACTTCAAAAAATTGAAAAAGAACGGGTTGTTTTTGTGAGGTTTTATCTATAGGCTCATTTATTTTCACTAGAGGGGTCGGAGATCTATTTCCAAAGAAACAACGACGCATAGCATAGCATAAAGCCAAAAATGCAAAAGCCATGGAAACAATTACTAAGATTTTTTTGTGTTGAGTGGTTAAAGAAGTCACGATACATTCTTTAAAAAATGACGCGCCGTAAATCGAAAAATAATTATAACTAAGTTTCATCTGAAAACCTTTTCATGGTTATATTTTTTAATAATTAAAACTAATTTTAATTTATCTATTTATTTCTGTAAAGGACTACTAGAGTTTTGTTTTCATTTTTTTTAGAAGGGGAATTATCAGCTTTCTTTACTTACGAGTGCTTTCAAGAGAGGGTATTTTGGATCGGATAATGTCCCACACAATTTGTATTATCAATACCAAAATAAGCATGAGCAATAATATCTCGAAAACCACAAATTTTTTTCCATTCAACATGCGGATGTTCTTTACGTATATTTTCTGGAAGGTTTTTTGCCGGCTTCTCCAATAATTAGCAAATTTCGCAAGACAGCATCATAAGCCATCTCATCTTTGAAGAATTGTTCTTGAGACAGGTTTTTTGTATATCTTAAAATCTTTTCACAAGAAAGTTTGATGTCATTAATATATAATTCGAAATTACGCTGCATGAATTAAATCCTGTTTCACAATATCTCTCAATTCAGGTCGAAGACCAGCTTCGGTTACAAGATCGACTTTTCTCTTAAATAGATCCTCTAAATAAAATTTTAAATCCATGTATTGATCAAAAGTTCCTGGGCCTTCAAAAGCAACGAGAATATCAACATCACTTTGAGGACCTTCTTCTTCTCTTGCTACAGAGCCAAATAGATAGATAGATTCTACCTGATATTGCTTGAGCTCTTTCTGGTGCTCTTTTATGAGTCTTAAAATTTGATTTTTTATCATGAGACAATCTCGTCTTCTAAAATTCTCATTTCGCTAACTTGAATTTATGCTATCACTAAAGTTATTTAAACCCAAAAAGTTAATTTTCCTTGGAAGCAATTCCCTCAATGCCTTTCCAAAGAGGGTGCTGACTACGCCTGTGCTTGTTGAGGGGGGTGTTTCTAAACTCTTGAAGCCGCTTGTAGTCTTCCCAGCTTTCTTTCAATATTTCTTTAAGAGAAAACGGCTCAGGAACGATATCGTCTTGCCAGATGGTTTCCACGGTTTCTTCAATAAACTTTAATTTATCAGGATACTTTTGATTTAAATCGCTCTTAAATATTTCCCAATTTCCTCGTTGATAAATTTGCTTAACATACACAAGGCCAATGCTTTCGTCTGGAAAATGGGCAGCTTTTCCAGATGAGCTTTAAACTCCTCTAATCTGATAGCAGTGGCTTTTTCTTTATTAAGTCCTTCCACATGCCGTGCAGAAACCTTTCGGAAATAATGGCCGATTATATATAAGGCAATAGAGGTAATGGCCGTGGCCCAAACAGAACGAATGGTCAAATCGGAAAATCCCTTCTTAAATACCTTATAAGTGACAAATAGCAGGCCCAATGCCGAGATAGTTTTATAAAAAATTCCCCAGGCTTTCATCGGATTGCTAAGCCCTTGAGCCTTCTTCATATTTTCAAAATTCCATTCAACCGGAGGTTGAGATTGGAAATATTCTCCGCGCACTTTAAAATTCATAAAAACTCCTTAATAGCATTAATAAATAGACATCTTAAAATAAAAATCTAAAAAATCGAAATATTTATAAAAATTTATAAAGAATATGTTTGTAATTTTATTAATATGTATCTTACGGCTATTCGCTCGTAACTCACTAAATTAACATTGTTTTCATATTAAATTCATATAGAAGTAATATCATTTTGTTTAAATATAGTTATTATAAAGTAAATTTTAAATCATAGTTAAAGGAGAAATAAAATGAGTTGCACTCTTCAGGGCTGCCATAACCAAGCCTATGAACGCTATCAAAATTTTTGTTCGGTGGATCATTTGAAAACATATGCTAGGCGACAGGTTGATCCTAAAGTTACCTCTACAGCTAAAGGGGATCGAGTCTTTTTTTACGACCGTCATCAATGTGAAAGAAACTACGAATTCAGTAATTTTTTTCCTAAAAAAGTGCCCAATATCAGGGTGTGGAATACAAGACTGCTGAGCATGCTTTCCAAGCACAGAAATTTAACTACGCCCCTACTGATTCTAAAGCAGCTAAAAAAGTTAATAGGATTTATCAGCGCATTCTGCATGCAAAGCATACCCCCAAAAAAGCAGCCGAAATTGCTGGAGCCAAAATTAAGTTTGCACGCAATGATTGGCATCAAACGCAAGGATCGGGTTTTACCAAAAAAGAAGAGGTGATGTTTGCAATTGTGAAAGATAAATTTACTCGCCATCCCAATTGAGAGCGAAATTACTAAAAACTGGCCATGTCCGTTTAGTCGAAGCATCTCCACATGATGACTTCTGGGGCAAAGGTTCCGGAAATGGGCAAAATAAACTTGGGCGTCTTTTGATGAAGATCAGATCTGATATGCAGCAAGGGAAATATTGGCTTAAGACTGGTTGAATCAGCCTGAAGGGCTCTAAATTGCAACAGCCCCACACGGATCAGGCTCATTCAACCAATCGCTTCGATTTGTTTTTTTCTAAGAGTCGAGCAATACGATGGTTAGGTATACATAAACAT
>CAWCVY010000002.1:0-21499 GCA_963799115.1 uncultured Chlamydiae bacterium
TTACCACTCTTTATCGTTTAGGATTTGAACATTGCTTCAACCCGCCAAATACTGCTCCACGCCAATGCCGGTGAGATCATCTTCTCATTCGGTAATTTCGTCGTCGGCGGTAACTTCGTTGTCGGCGGTGTTATATTCTTAATTATCACTTTAGTTCAATTTATCGTCATCATTAAAGGTGCTGAACGGGTAGCTGAAGTTGCTGCCCGATTTACCTTAGATGCTATGCCGGGTAAACAAATGAGTATCGATGCGGACATGCGAGCAGGTATCTTGGATTCTAATCAAGCCCGTGAAAAACGCCTTGCCATCCAGAAGGAAAGCCAATTATATGGTGCGATGGACGGTGCGATGAAGTTCGTTAAAGGGGATGCCATTGCCGGTATTGTCATTACCATCATCAACATCTATCGGTGGTATGATCATCGGTATGGCATGCAACGACATGGAGGCCATAGACGCTGCTAAAACATATTCCCTCTTGACCATTGGTGACGGACTTGTCACTCAAATTCCCGCCCTTTTAATCTCTATCACAGCCGGTATTGTCACCACACGTGTTATCCAGTGAAAAAGCCGAATCCAACTTAGGTAGTGAAATCTCCGAGCCAAATCTTAAAACAGCCTAAAGCCTTGATGATTGCTGCAGCTTTCTTAATGGGCATGGGTATACTGCCCGGCTTTCCCATAGCTCCTTTCTGATTTTGTCTGTCAGCTTTGGGCTTGTGGGCTACTGCCCTTTGGTCAGCGGAGAGCTTCAAGCTCTGGAAGCTGCCGGCGGAGGAACCATGCAGTGCCGGTAGTAGGTTCCATGGAATCAGCCAACGGATTGACACTCTATAAAGGACATAAAGTCAGTTACAGGAGGGGGCATAGATAGCTATGCCTTAACATTGCCGGTTGTATTGGAAGTAGGCCGAGAATTGACAACTCGAAATTCAAAAAGCGAGAAAGGGAGGGCCGAGTTTTATAGACCAAATGATCCCAAGCATGCGGCAAGCTCTATATGCTGATCTGGGTGTACGCTTTCCCGGCGTCCATGTGCGCACAGAGTCTCCGATTTTGGATAAAGATGAATATTCGATCCACCTCAATGAAGTCCCCATTATTCGAGGTAAAGTACTGGAAGGTTATTTTTTGACCAATGAATCACGAAGAAAATCTAAAACGTTACAATTTGCCATATATTTCCTATAAAAATTCATTAGGTTTGCCCTCTCTTTGGGTTGAAGCAAAAAATAAAGAGCTTCTTGACAAAGCAGGCATTAAATACTGGAATCCACTTGAAGTGATGATTTTGCACCTTTCTTATTTTTTCCGCCATTATGCTAACGAATTTGTCGGAATTCAAGAAGTCAAATCAATGTTGGAATTTATGGAAGAAATCTTTCCCTGATCTCGTCAAAGAAGTCACTCGTTTGATACCTCTACAAAAAATGACAGATATCTTCAAACGATTAATCCAAGAACAGGTTTCCATTAAAGACTTGCGCACTATTTTAGAGGCCCTAGGAGAATGGGCACAAACAGAAAAGGATACCGTTCTTTTGACGGAATATGTACGCTCTTCGTTAAAACGTTTTATTAGTTATAAGTATTCACAAGGACAATCTGTCCTCTCTGTTTATATTTTAGACCCGGAAATAGAAGATATGGTGCGCGGTGCGATTAAACAAACATCTGCCGGATCATACCTTGCTCTGGACCCTGATTCGGTTCAGCTAATTTTGCAAGGCGTGAGAAATACCGTTTCTCCTCCTCCCCCTGGTGGACAACCTCCCGTCATTCTTACCGCAATTGATGTCCGTCGCTTTGTCCGGAAATTGGTTGAAATGGAGTTTACCGACATCTCAGTGGTTTCCTATCAGGAGATCGTTCCTGAAATTCGGATACAACCTCTAGGCCGTATCCAAATTTCTTAATTTATACCATCAGGTATAACCTCTCTAAAAAGGAGGGCTATCATGACACCCTTGAATAAATTGAGCGATATAAATACCGCTAAACAAACTGCTTTTGTGGATAACATCAAAAAAGCGCAAGAAACTGATTCTGTATACGAAGCGAACCAAGAAGTAAGTCAAGAAAAAATCCAGCTGGAATCTGAAGAAAACACTCCCATGGGAATGCTCGTCAAGACCGAAAAATTAGTACGCAAACAAGACGTCAAAACAGATAAAGCAAAAAAAGCCCAAGGATCTGTGTTTGTACGCAAAGAAGAAGACGAATTTAGGCGACCAGTTTTCTGGCCGTCAAGGAAATCGCGAGTATCACCTCGATCCGCTCTTACTTAGTTTACTTGCCCAAAATATGGGATTGAAAATCACAGAAGATACTGAACCAGATGAAATGATTTCCATCATCCGCATCGTGATGACTGTAGATGGCAATGAACCTGATGTATCTATTGTAGACAAAACATTTGACTTTCTTCTAGAGGTTGCCCAATCAAAAGCAAGCACAGCTGAAGGAGCTGAAAAAACCCGCTTCACGAATATTTTCAAGAAAATTGAAATCGCGAAAAATAAGCATTTTGAATCTAATACCATTGAAATCCAAGTCGCACATAAGATTATTGGCGCAGTTGATGCAGTAGCCACAACAACCGGAATGAGTATCAAGGAAACGATGGACCGCTATCGCGATGTTGTACACAATCCTCCTGATATTCAATCACTTAGAAAATATTACGAGGATAAAGGTTATAAAGGAATGGTTCTTGAACTTAAAGGCTTGAACACCTATTTAGGAGGAAACCTCAAACGAACAAATCTTGAAAATCCTGAACTGGCGCAATTAGCAGGAGCGGCTAGAAAAATGCAAGGTTTGCTTGGAGTATTCCGACAAGCAAAAGTTAATAAAGCAACAATGGAGAGTTATTTAGAATTAAATGGAGTAATTGAAGCTGCATGATACAATTAGAAATTTAACCTAGGAATCTCATGGACCGCAAAACGCTTCGTTCTCAATTGAACTTTGAAGTATTGGCTAAATTGTTTTTTGATCTTGCGGAAGAACGCTACCCCTCATCTGAAAAGATTAAACAATTGGCATCTCGATTAACCGCATCGCTTACTTCGGATCGTCTTGAAACCCTCCATCTCAATATTGGTGTTTTGAGTGTAATGCGGAATATGGTTAAAGAAGTTGCCCCAGTACAAATCTACCGTTCGCTGCAGCATCGGGACGAGTTATATATGGCTATTATTGAAGCTTTAGAAGATTTAGAAGATGAATTAGAGGAATTAGAAGAAAAGCAAGCGGAGGAAGAAGAAGAGTTTGAAATATAAGGAGTATTTATATGGTCAGTTCTCAGTTTGAATCACTGCTTAAAGAGTTCGAAACATTTTTCAAATGTCCTTTGCAACCCGATCAAAATGATTCCTGTTTAATCAAATTGGGAATTGGCATTTCGATTCAAATAGAATTAAATCGCCAAGGCTTTGTACTGATGGGATGCCGGTTAGGCGCTGTTCCGATGAGTCGCTATCGAGATAATCTTATACGCGAAGCGCTGAAGTCCAATGAAGCCACCCTACCTTCAACAGGTATTTTGGGATTTAGTAGAAAATCCAATCAATTCATCCTATTCATGACCCTTAATTCCCTTCTTGTGAATGCTGAACTCATTTCTACTGTGATGCCCCCTTTTATTGCCAAAGCTAAACTCTGGGCGGAAGCCATTACGAAAGGTGAAACCCCGGCAGTGGCTCAAGAGACAAACAAACCAGCTTCAGGGGGAATTTTTGGTTTGCGTCCTTAACATCGCTGATCCGTAGTAGGCTAAAATTACCAGCTTTTCGCCGGCAATTAGCGGGAGTTCTTCCCACATTATAAAAAAAAATTGAAAAAAATATTTGAAAATGAAATTATCAAAATTAAAGGATAAAATTTATTATCCTTCGCGAAATTAGAAGCTAAAAAAGGAGAGTAAATATGGCGATTTTTAATGACGTATTAAAAATAAGCTTTATAGGCACACTTGCCCTGATCCCCTATATAGCATCAATAGAAGGATACACTATGCCTGAACAGACAAAAAATTCAACATTTGGTGATGAAACTGCTATGGGCACTGAAAGGAGGCAGGAAAGAAGAGAGGATAGACAAGAAAGAAGGGACGACAGACGTGGATATGATGAAAATAGTGGACAGACATCTGAAACTGCTATGGGCATGGGCATGGGCACTGAAAGGAGGCAGGAAAGAAGAGATGACAGAAGAGAGGGTAGACAGGAAAGAAGAGACGACAGAAGAGAAGGTAGACAGGAAAGAAGAGACGACAGACGTGGATATGATGGACAGTCAATGCCATCCACTCAAATGCCCAATTAGACTGCTTGCGTAATTAACATTTGATTTTTTTTACAAAGAAAAGGTGTGGAAAAATCTTCAGAATTACAATAATTGATGTCTAAATGATTAATGCAAAGACGGGGAGCCGAAGAGACGCAGACACCATAGATTCCCTCAGAGTCTCTCCGTTTCTGCGTAAAAAATTAATTAGGCAAGATGTCTAAAGCCCAACCTAGATAATGTATAATCTAGGGGCAAGCCAAGATCTATCAAGGATTAGCCTATACTACCTCTAGTTAAAATTACCCATTCCGAGTGCGCCAAAGCCCCATATGCGTTAAGCTAAGTAAAACAGGGAAAGCGCAAATAAAACACAATAAATTAATTATTAACAGGATAGGCAGGATAGGCAGGATAAAGTCAACTCAAAATTTATCTTGTTTATATCCTGCCTATCCTGCCTATCCTGTTTAAAATTATATAAAATTTTTTTCACAAAATCACAGAGAGGAAAATTTAAAAACAAAAAAATTTTTCTTGCTTTTGGTTTTTCTCTCTGTGTTCTTATGCTCGATTTTTTAGCTTAACGCTTATGGCCAAAGCCCCGGGGGTTGATCGAAAAACGTTCAGCCGGTTAGTAGTTGGTCGAAAGAAATGAGATGGGTGAAAAAATTGCTCCTCTGAATCTGCGGCGACAGCTCCCCTTGATAGATCAAAACAGGTCTAATGGAGATCGTGTTTGTTATTTTTAATTTCTCAATTTTTTCTCTCACTTGATCGATTACCTCAGGAGTAATTTTCTGTGCAAATTTTATTTCACAAATGTAAAGTGAGTAACGGCATTGAATCAATAAATCAATTTTATAAATTTTCGGACATTAAATGTTTTTAATTTTAACGGACAATTTTACGATGTGAGCGATAAACGCTTTAAACTCAAGGATGTGGGAATTAATAATCTTCAAGAGGCAATGGAATATATTGAAAAACAGGGAAGTCAATTGCGCTATTTAGATCTAGAAGGATTAGATAGCGATCTCGATGGAGAAATGCTAAAGAAAATTGTTTCTGGTTGTCCAAATCTTGAACAATTATTCATAAGTGATTTGCAAAAAATAACAAATCCTGAAGACTTCTTATGCCTTAATGCTCTAACTGAACTAAGGACCCTTTTCCTAAAAAAAATCGAAACGGAGACATTTCCTTCTCTTGATAAATTAGTGAAACTTTATAACCTTAATTTAGAATTTAATCATATCACACATCTTCCCTCTTTAGATCCATTTGGTGAACTTCAATACCTAGATATTAAGTCTAGTTCATTGAAAGAATTTCCTTCCTTAGATAAGCTCGTTAATCTAAAAATGTTATATATAGATTGTGATCGTTTAAAGCACTTATCCTCATTGAAGCAACTCAACCATCTCCAAAGTTTAAAGATTTTTGCCTCTCGATTGAAGTCTCTACCCATTTTGGATCAATTGTCAAATCTTCAATATCTCAACGTAAAGGGTGACTTTAGTCATCTTCTTTATCAAGAGGAATTACTAAAACTTCCAAAACTCAAATCATATTATTTCAACGAATTTTATTATCCTAATTTAGTATTCAAATGCAAAGAGTGTTATATTTTTACTATTCCAAATGCAATTGAATATATTGAAAAAAATGGAAAATACTTAAAATCTCTAGATCTTAACGGATTAAACAAGGAAATTGATGGGGAAACACTTAAAAAAGCTGTAGCTTACTGCCCCAACCTTGAATATTTATTGATTGATCGTATCATTGCAAACGCTGATGAACTATCCTATCTGAATGCTCTTCCTGAATTAAAAATACTCGACATAAAAGAAATACAAATCGATGAATTTCCTCCCCTTGAGAAATTAATTAAGCTTGAAGAGCTCCGTGTAGGAGTCAATTCTATTGAGAAATTCCCTTCATTAGATCATTTTTCTGCTCTTGAAATTTTAGAAATAAAATCTAAAACTCTCACAGAATTGCCGCTGTTGGATCAGTTGTTGAAACTCAATAAATTAATTGTTCATTGCGATCGTTTAACGCAATTACCCGTATTAAACCATCTCAGCAACCTTAAAGAGCTGGAGATTCACTCTTCAAGCTTGACGATGCTTCCGGCATTAGATCTGTTGTTGAATCTTGAAAAGTTAGATGTGCTAGGTGAATCAATAACTGATTATCCTCGTGAGCAGCTATTAGCTCTGCCTAAGCTGACTCATTGTATGATTAATGGGCAAGAAAGAGACGGCTCAGAGCCTATTGAACAAGCTTAATTTCCAGCTCAGCATGAATAGGAAACTCGGATGAACTGCATTCACATTGAGCGAAAAAGGTAATCAGGCCGTCTCGGCCTTCGGTTTTCCATTGCCTCTGCCAGTTTTACAACCGAGTTTTTTCTTGTATTCTGTTCAGAGCTTTCATTAGAATCAGGCCGAGACGACCTGATTACCTTTTTCGTTGAACTGTTACGAAATAAAAAGAATTTCATTTTTTCTCTCATTTGACTATACACAAACAATCTGAAGAATTGGTTTTTCGGCTGCGCGAAAGCCCCGGGGTTGAACGATCGTTCAACCGTGGGAGCTTTCGCGTTGCCCAAAAACAATTCTTCAGGTTGTTTGTGTATAATGTGAAGAATTGCATAACGAGGAATAATTAAGTTCATGATTGATGCATCTTACTTGGCTCATTCCCCAGCTGCCAAGCAATGGCAAAAAATTGGCACGCAAACCCATCATGGAATTGCTATTCCCCTTTTTAGCCTGCATTCCAAAAATTCTTGTGGAATTGGTGAATTCACCGATTTAATCCCTTTAATTGACTGGTGTTCATCTATTGACTTTGACGTCATTCAGCTGCTCCCCTTAAATGATACTGGGTTATGGACAAGCCCCTATAGTGCAGTTTCTGCCTTTGCTCTCAACCCCCTTTATTTAGGATTAAGGCAACTCCCCCATATCCAAGAGAATACATTTTTACAAGATGAATTAAGAGGGATGCCTAAATTTTCCTACTCGGATCGCGTTGATTATTCGCATGTACGTGTACATAAGCAACGCTTTTTGCACCACTATTGTCATCTGGTAGGCCCTGAATTAATGCAAAGCCATGCTTATCAGAATTTTATCCAATCAGCCTTTTGGTTGAAGGGTTATGCTGTTTTTATGATACTTAAAAAGTTGCATTATTGGACCAATTGGGAAAGTTGGCCTGAAAATGAAACCTTACCGACATCAGATTTCCTAGACCAAATTGCTGTTCAACATTCAGATGAATACAATGAACACTGTCTGTTGCAATTCCTTTGCGATAAACAAATGGGAGCAGCTAGAGAACATGCGAATCAAAAAAAAGTCTGGCTCATGGGTGATATTCCCATCCTCATAGATCGCGATAGTGCTGATGTCTGGCTGCATAGAAACTTATTCAAACTAGATGTCTGTGCCGGAGCTCCTCCGGATATGTTTAATGCCAATGGACAAAATTGGGGTTTCCCTATCTATAATTGGGAAGCTATGGGCAGTGGGAAATACCAATGGTGGGTTGAACGTCTGCAATGGGCAAGCCGCTATTATCAAATTTATCGTATCGACCATATTGTGGGCTTTTTTCGCATTTGGACAATCCCTGTCGGCCTTTCAGGAAAAGATGGCCATTTTACACCTATTGACGAAGCTACTTGGATTGATCATGGCCAACGTATTATGTTGATGATGTTAAATTCTTGCGAAATGCTTCCTATTGGCGAGGATCTTGGTGTAGTACCGACTGAAGTGCGGACATGTTTAAGCGCTATGGGCATATGCGGCACACGCGTCATGCGTTGGGAACGAAAATGGAAAGAAGATAGCCAATTCATTTCGCCTCAGCATTATATAATCGACAGCATGACAACAGTCTCTACGCACGATTCGGAAACCTTACAGCAATGGTGGCAAAAAAATCCACATGAAGCCCAGTTTTTTGCTCAGTTTAAAGGATGGTGCTACCAACCCTTATTAAGCCGCGAACATCATCGAGAAATTCTCTGGGAAAGCCACCATACAAGAAGCCTATTTCACATCAATCCTTTACAAGAATATTTAGCCTTAGTTCCTGGTCTAACGCGGAATAACCATGAGCATGAGCGCATTAATGTTCCAGGCAACATCTCCCCAGATAATTGGACTTACAGGCTTCTTCCGGGATTGGAAGAGCTTGCTCAACAAACCACTTTGAAACATCTTATGCAAGAGCTTATTAGATAGAATCATGCTGCAGATCTGCAACCTATTTGCTTGATTAGGTATAGGCATTTCAAGTATAACTCCTTTTTAACCTGAGTTTTGGGTTTATCTGATATGTATTTAAAACTTCTAGCCATTAGCTGCGTGCTTTTCTTTAAAGCCTCATGCATGAGTTTAGGAATCCCATCAGATAATAAGCTCAAAACCCTATATAATAGCCTAGACCCCTCTTCTATCTCGCAACATTTGGCATTTTATGAATTATATGCCCTCCATCCCTTAGGACAGCAAGCCCTGCAAGATGCTTGGCAGCTTTTAGCAGGAACACCCAGTAATCAGGGCATGCTCGCTTGTAATATTTCTTTATCTGGCATTATTGATTCGCTTGTGGCCATGGTCAATAAACCAATTGACCAGGAACTTTCCCTTCTCGATGAAGAATCCTTGAAGAACTTTACAAAATTATCAATGCGCCTTTCTCATTATAATCTGAAAGGGCATCATGTTTGGAGCGAAGAGGAAGTACTCGCCCTGCCTCTTGAAGAAATTGATCTCGGCCGTGGCCTATTTCTAAGCCAATTTGGCTTAGATAGACCCCGTATTCAGTCTTATGAGGCTCTTATTGATTTAATGGCATTGCAAATCTTGCCACGCTTGCCCAAAAAGGCATCACCCGAAGAAAAAATTAGGGTCATCAATAGCTTCATTTTTGATGAGATGGGTTTTCGCTTTCCCCCCACATTCCCTCTATGCTAAAGATGTTGATCTTTATACTTTTTTACCATCAGTCCTCGATTCCCATCGCGGAGTTTGCTTAGGCGTTTCCATTCTTTATATTTGTCTTGCACAACGTATCGGATTGCCTCTCGAAATGATCACCCCGCCCGGTCATATTTACGTACGCTATCGTTCGAAAAATCAGATCATTAATATCGAAACGACCGCTCGTGGTGTTCATATGGATTCCAAGGAGTACTTAAGCATCAATACACGCTCCCTTCAACAACGGACAATACGTGAAGTGATTGGAATGGCCCATTTCAACCAAGCCTCAGTCTATTGGCAGCAAGCTGAATATGAAAAAGCCTTACAAGCCTATCAAAAAGCTGAACCCTATATGCACGATGATCCTCTCTTAAAAGAGCTTATGGGTTATGTCCTACTGCTAACCGGACAGCGAGAGAAAGGAGAAAGTTTATTATGGGAGATAAAAGATGTCATTCCCGATTACGCTGTTATTAAAGAAACAATGGTTGATGACTATTTTCAGGGCAATGTGGATGCTGATGGAATAAAAGTGATTTTTACAAAAGTAGATGAAGACCGCCACTCTATTTTAGCCAAAAAACAAGCACTAGAAAAAATAGTAGAACAATGGCCCCGTTTTAGATCGGGTATATTAAGCTTGGCTGTGGCGTGGCTACAATTACACCGCGAGAGAGAGGCGCTTGAAGTTCTCCAAGGGTATTATTCCTTAGATGCAGGAGATCCTGAAGTGCTTTATTACTTATCCATTCTCTACGGACAGCGTCGTGATTACCCCAATGCGTGGCTGCATCTCCGGCAAGCCGAAGCCATTGTGAAAAAGCGAAAGCATGAACCAGATGCCCTCAAAGAGTTGCGTCAAGAGCTCCTTAAATGCTGCCCAGAATAGGTTTTATGAAAATATATACACGCACAGGTGATAAAGGAACTTCTTCTTTATTTTCCGGCAAAAGAGTATCTAAAGATAACCCCTTTTTTGAAGCCCTTGGATCGGTAGATGAAGGCAATTCTGCTTTAGGATTGGCCCTTTCTTTTCTCCCCCAAGACTCTCTATTTACTGAGATACGAGTCCAATTAGAGACAATTCAACATGCCTTATTTGATGTAGGCGCAGCTTTGGCCACCCCGCGCACCTGCCATCAAATGCAAAAATTGGAAAAAACTCGCTTTGATTCAGAGGCTACTGATCTATTAGAAAAATGGATTGATTCTATGGAAGCCCTACTGCCCAAGCTTAAGACGTTTATACTTCCAGGCGGTCATCCGGCCGGAGCAACCCTACATCTTTCAAGGAGCATTATTCGCCGCGCCGAGCGGCATGTGATACCCCTCTACGAACAACAAGATGTCGAACAATCAGTGCTTATTTATTTAAATCGTCTTTCAGACTATCTTTTTGTAGCTTCCCGTTTTGTTAACCATCAGCTTAATGCCCCTGAAACGTGTTGGCAACCCCATCCTCTTATCCCTAAGTGAAATCATAAAAAATCCCTTGAGCTTACTTAATATGTATCGCTATTTACAATATGTTATAAACCCTTTGCAATCAGTTTATAAAAAAATAATATGCAAATTATATCATATATATAAGTAGCTTGTTTATTTCAAATAATATTAAAGGTGTTAGCATGAACAATATAGATATTTCAAATTCACTAGTAAATTTAATTCAGTTTTTTTCAAATGACCAACATGAAAATTTACAAAAAGGGAATCAATTATTCTGTAGCAGATTTAAGCTTTTAACTCCCAACGAAGGAAATGATTATCAACTCTCTAATCCAAAAAATGGAAGAGTATTTTCTAATAATGATGCGATCTTTTATCAGATCATCAATTTCTTAAGAGAGAATAAAGCAAAATTACTGGATAGTAATATGGATCAAAACCTTCTGCATATCCTTGATGAAAAATTAGAGAGGCAAATTCAGCAGATTAAAGCAGACACGGGGGGTATTATCGGTTTTTTCCGCTATCTCTTCAGTGGGAATTTGAAAGCAGAACGTCAACATCAAATGGAATATCTGAAAATTATGCGCGATTTTGTGAAAGATGTTCAAAAGGTGAATTTACCGGTTCCTCAAGCGGCAGCTGCTCCAAAACCTCTGCAAATAGTACAAAATGGGGAAGATTTACAGGATGAACAGCCCTTGGGATTTAAACAAGAAGAAGAACTTCTATTAGATAAGGTGGATATCCACTCTCTTCCTGCCAATTCTCTCGACATTCCAGCTGCACCCCCGCCTGCACCTATGGGATTTTCAACCTTTTCCCTTTTTACAAAGAAAAAAGAGGTTAAATTTGAAGGTGAGCCTGACATTCCTTCTCTCTCAAGTGCGACTTCGTTTAGTATACAAAATTTAAAAAAACAATCAAAAGAGCAACTGTTAGAACAACGTGAATCCATTCAAAAGTATTTAAGTGAAATGGATATTGTTCTTGAGCCCATCAATCAAATTTTGGGAAATTTACAAAATTTTGAAACTAATTTACTTCCAAGTGCAAAGCAGCAACTTGTTTACCTGAATAAGGCCGTCATTGATAAAACTATCTCTATCGCAAAACTGGAAGATTTAGCCAAGACAGATTCTGCAAATAATACTGAAACTTAGAAACGGGGACAGTCTTATAGAAACACCATTTTTTACCGATGATCAATTTGAAGCAATTCGAGATCTGCAAAAATCAGGCGGCTTCAAAAGACATGAGTTATTGCCTGAAAAGCTGCGTAAAAGTACCTCCTTGGAGAAACTTAAAAAAGATAAAGAAAAGCAGTTAAAACAGCTAGAGAATACAAAACAAGAGATTGTTGTCTTTGAAGAAGATATAAAGGCGATTAGAAGTGGTGAAATCCAAGGAGTTAATGTCACAGAATGCGCCAAAGTTATCGAAGAGAAAAAGCGTCTTTTAGATACTTGGCAACGGCGTTTACACAACATTGACACTGCCCTAAATGAACTGGAAAATCCGGCTGAAAAAATAGGCGATGAGGTAACTGCCCCAGAAACTCCAGAAGGGATTCCAGGATTCGTATTGAAACTAAAGCCAGAATCAATCCTATGGATGCTTTAAGAGAATAGATCCCTGAAATCTCTTTTTTAACTTAGTCTTTAGGCAATATCAATGTAAAGGTGCCTTTAAAAGGTGATGAATTCTATAACCGCTTGACAGGTTAGTAAAACCCGTCTTAGGTCTTAGGTAAAGCTAAGATCAATTTAATGAGCCTGAAGGGCACAAATTGCAACAACTGTTGCAATTTGTGCCCTTCATTTCTTACATCTCACTATTTTATTCTATCAGCAAATTAGTATTAAACTAAATAAATGTTATTTGATAAATATTTAATTTTAATATATAATCATTTGTATTAAATTAATAATTAAACTAGGTTTATATTACATGACTAACCATTGCGATTTAAAATTATGTATGTCTACATATGAAAATAAAATATACGATGATTTGTTAACTAAAAAATTAAATAAAATAGCTGAAAATAAGCATCTAACTCAAAAATTGGAATTGTATATAGAAAATGCCTCTGTTGTGGAATGTTCTGATTCCCTCATTGGCAGAGCAAAAGATGGATCAGTTCTTTCTCAAAACAATATTAAATTAAAAGAAATTTTATTAACTCTTATTGTAGTAAGCAACAAAATACAACATAAATCAGAAACATCACAAAGAAATTTAAATAGATATTTTAAAAATATTGATTATAATACAGCTAAAAATCTGTTACCGTTGATTATTGATTATAATTGTTATATTTCCAATGAAATAATAAAACAAGTAGTGTATAAAGCATTAGAAATTAATGACAATCAATTTTATAGTATATCTTCATTGAATCCATTGCATATTGCAGTGAAGCAAAATGATATTAATTCCATACTGTTATTAATTAAAATTGGTTTCAATATTGATGAACAAAACAGAGAAAAGTATACACCATTATTGCTTGCAGTCAAGGAAAATAATTTTGAAATGGTACAGGTTCTTATTAAAGAAGGGGCTAATACCTCTATTCCTTACTCTCAAGACGAAGAAAAATATAAACCCTTGTTGCTCGCTGCCAAAGAAGGTAACCAGGAGCTCGTTCAATTGTATTCTGATGCAAGTGATGATCACACTATGCTCTTTTCTAATGATTCAACTATCATGCATTTGGCTGCTCAGAATGGCAATGTTAAAATTATCCAATTCCTTTGCGAAAAGGTCCAATTTCTGCCAGAAATAAATACGGTTATACTCCACTGCACTTTGCCATACAATCAAACCAACTAGAGGCTGCAAGCTTTCTCATCAGTTCAGGTGCAGATGTAAAATGCCATTGACGAAACAGGTTCATCACCTTTACATCTTGCTGCTGAAAAAAGGTGCAGCTGAAATTGTTAAACTACTTATCAATAATAAAGCTAACCATCATCAGAACAATTTGGGTGAAATCCCTGTACAATGTGCATTTGCATCGGGAGACTTAGAGACCCTGCAGCTTTTTAACATGAAAGAAATCGATCAGATTTGATGTTTCTTAGTGCATTCAAAAGCGGCCGAGCAACAATTGTTAATAACTTCCTAGGACAAATGTCAGTTAATTGCAAAGATCCAATTGGCAGAACACCTTTCCTGTATGCATGCGCTTTAGGATGGACAGACCTAGCCATGAAAATATTTAGAAAAAATGAAAGCGGAAGAAGGATTATCTAAGGAAAATTTTGAAAGCCTTAAACAAAAAGCGCAAATACCTGTAATAAACTTACTTACTATACCCGATCAGAGCGATTCAAATGGGGCACTCGCAGATTCTTGTATTAACTCTTTAAAATTCGGTATGTATGTTAGTATAAGTTCAAGGATATTACAACATCAAAGAAAAAAAATGATGCCTCTTTTTCCCCTTTTGATGCAAGATTATGATGTTTTTCGTGGTAAAGAGAATAATGAAAATGTTCTACTATTCATCCCTAAAACAGCTGGAAATCTAGAAAAAAATGATCAACTCCGTTTAGATGAATTAGGTTTTTGTTCTAATAATTTAATGAAAATCGATATGGTTAAATTTATCGAATCCCTATTTGATGGCAAACAAAGTTTGTCCATCCAGTTCTTGGAAAATTGGTAACTTTACCTCTCTTTTTTAAATCTGGCGTACAGGTCAGAAGACGGTTTGTGTTTTCAGGACATGGGGATTCCTCTACAGTTGCCGGTATGCCTGTGCAAACATATCAAGAACTCCTCGCAAAAGCAAATGATTTTAAGCCTGAACTTATCGGCTTATCTAGTTGTCAAAGTGCGGGTAAAATTTCCTTAAATCATGAAGGCAAATTAAAAAATCAAATTATTCGTCTGGATTGCCCCATAATCACAATGTCTTTAGGTGATATCAGTATGTGCGCCAATGAAAACTGGCCATTTCTATTTAGCGGATTAGAAACAAAACTATCGAATAAAAAAGCTCTCTTTCTTTCTGATTTTAAGAAGGCCATGCGAAATGGCTTTGGTGGAAAAAACGAAAAACTGTTACGTAATAGAAAGCAAGTTATTATGCCACGATCTACTAAATTTCCGCTGGCTATTAAACTTGTAAATGAGGCAAATGACACTCATATTATTTCTCCCTTTATCTTAACCCAACTGGAAATTGACGCTTGTAAAAGTTACACAGAAAAGAAAGATAAGGAGAAACTGGCGATTGAGATATCACCCAAGGAAAATTTGATCGCTTTATATTCAAGTTATGTTCGTTATCCCATCATTATCAAAGACACTAAACCTCCAAAGATTTCTTCACAAATAGGAGGTGCTGCCGAACATTTGTTGGAACAAATTCAAATGCCCGATGTGCTTTTTAATGATTTTGTTCAGAGTTTGGATCTTCCTTTTCAAAGAAATATTCGGGCAAACAAAGCTTTTTTTATCAAGAGTGTGATACTCAAAGACACAAAATTACATAAAGTTTGTATCAAGCAGCGGGAGAATAAAACTTCTTTATATTACATTGAGGAAAAACCTGGTTTTGAACCTGTTTATAAGTTAGTTTTGATTGAAAATCAAATTTATAGTCATAATCAACTAACTGCCACCCATTTTCAAAGGGATTTAAAAAGCATATTAATAAGCTGTAAACCGGACATAGCGTCTTTCAGAGCTGCGACGGGTGGCAGAGAAAATTTTGATAAGGTTCAACGTAGAATCCGTAAACATTTTCTTGAAAAAAAAGTAAATTGACGCAATAGACATCTTGCATAACTACAATTCCTTGCCCGTGCCCCTGCCCTTGCCCAATTAACGAAAATATGTGGTGTTTTCCTCTTCGAGAAATCCTTTTACTTTCAGCCTCTTTGATAACCGCTCTTTTTTGATTTTTTTTTGGGCAAGGGCATGGGCAAGGAAATGAATTATGCAAGAAGTTTAATAGACAAACAACCTGAAGATTAGTGCTTTTGGAGTATTGAATCTAGCAGATCATATTTACCACCCGATCAATATGGTGGTTATAGCGTGCTATTTTTGCGCTTGTGAATGAATTTATTCATTGTTTTTTTCTAAATCTTTTCCCATTTCATATAAGACATCCGGGCAAAGATCAGCTCCATTAGGCCAAACAATTGTTCCCGTATGCTTATCTAAACTTACAGACTTGAAAAACTCTATATCTCTAAATGGATAAAAAACAGTCTCAGGCCCTTTATTTTTATACTTTTTCAAATCGACAATTTTGGTTTTTTTATCAGTGAATGTCAACTTCAGTTTGTAATCTGATAAATAATCGACTTTTTTTATTCTGATCATAAATCTACCTTTAACTCTTTAGAGGTTTAATTTTATGCTGTCAATATATGATTTGGTGATTAACCAAATTTTTACCTCACAAAACTTTCCTGTTCCTCTTGAGCAGGTTCTATCCAGCGGCCATGCGCTTTAATCAATTCAATCAGGCGATCATCTGCCTGCGAGAAATCAATATCGCGTTCAACGCATTCCTTGCCCACGTAGAGATCAATTTTTCCAGGTTTAGAGCCTACGTAACCAAAATCTGCATCGGCCATCTCTCCCGGACCATTGACAATGCAGCCCATAATGGCAATTTTAACGCCAGGCAAGTGAGAAGTGCGGCTTTGAATTCTTTTGGTAACATCTTGTAAATCAAAAAGAGTGCGGCCGCAACTTGGACATGAAATAAAATCGGTTTTGGACATACGCATGCGAGCAGCTTGTAGAATGGAAAAGCTCAATTGTCGCAAAAAATCCAATGGATAAGATCCTTCCAACCACACCCCTTCACCTAATCCATCGCAAAGCAAGCCGCCGCATTCCATACTTGCAAGCAAAGTGAGATCTTCCTGAGAACAATCGTAAGCAAAATTCAAAATGACCGGAATGGCCAATTGCTTAGCTTGCAACCAATCAAAAAAATGACGGCAATAATGCAAGCGATTGTCAACTGGCGCTAAAATCACCAAGGAGGGTTTAAGTTCAACTAAAGCATCCCAACCACAAGGAGGATCTTGTGCAATTTTAACCACTAATCGTACCTTATCCTTTGAATACAAAGGTTGGGGAGCAAAACGATTGGCCTGAGCTTTTAATTGTTTATCTTGAACGGCCTTTTCTAGGGTGAGTATAGAAATCCCGGAGATTTCGGAATCTTGAGAAAAAATACCCATACCGATGTCGCGCAATTGCTGCAAACGTTCTGCCGCCTCTCTATCCACACTGAACTCTTGAAGCACTAAGTTATCGGCAGTCAAGGACTTCAATTTTGGACGTCCAAAAGATCCTTCGCATCCTATGAGGGAATAAAAATTTGCTGATAGGACGTTCTGACGAGTAGCAGTGAGAAAAACTGTCCCATCGCGGTGCATGGGAACTCGCGCGTCAAAATGGACAGCACGGCGTTGAATGTGATCAATGTTTCGATAAGTCTCCTGAAAAGCCTCAACCCCTTTTCCTTCATTCGCTTCTGCCAAATGGATCAAACGCTGGCAGGGGTCGATTTCAAACCAGGGATCCTCTGTTAAAGAAACCCGAATTGTTTCACCTATCCCATCAAGCAAGAGACTACCTATTCCCATGGCTGATTTTACGCGTCCATCTTCACCTTCGCCTGCTTCTGTCACCCCTAAATGTAAGGGATAATCCCAATCAAGTGCATACATAGCCTCGGTTAATAAACGATATGCTTGGATCATGACTTGAGGATTGGATGCTTTCATCGAAAAAATGATGTCGTGATAATCCATTTTACGACAGACACGGGCAAACTCAAGTGCCGATTCGACCATTCCAGCAGGAGTATCGCCATAACGATTCATGATGCGGTCTGATAAAGATCCGTGGTTTGTCCCAATGCGCATCGAACGCTTGAGAGCCTTGCATTTTTCAACTAATGGAGAAAACTTTTCTTCAATTTTGAGAATTTCTTTGGCATAGGATTCATCATCGTATTCCAATTGTTTAAAAGTCGCACGCTTATCTACAAAATTTCCTGGATTAATCCTTACTTTATCCACAAAATCAACCACGCGCATGGCAGCTGGGGGATAAAAATGAATATCGGCCACTAAAGGGGTGGAATAACCTCTCATAAGAAGACCATTCTTGATGTGCTCACAAGCGTCCGCTTCTTTCATGCCTTGCACGGTGACCCTTACAATTTCACAACCGGCATCCGCCAAGCGAATGGCCTGCTCTACGGTTGCCTCGACATCTCGTGTACTCGACGTGGTCATGGATTGGATACGGATGGGATTATCCCCTCCTACCCCAATATTTCCTACCATCACGACACGCGTGGATCTTCTTTTAGATTGATAAATGGCTTCACAGTATTTCTTATACATTTTTTACCTTCATAATGAATGAAGGTAGAATATTATCATATCTAGCAAGATAGAATCTAATGGTTTTAACACATTCTGATTAGTTATGAAAATTGGTTTAAATAATTCCGGGCAACCGCATTTTCATTTAGAGTTACTGCTGCCGCAGTACAATGTCGTTCGTGGCAAATTCCCAGAGCTGCGGCTCGTCTTCGCTACGCTTGCGAGCCTTGCACTGGGCTGGGGTGTCACATTTGAAGGTTTTTTAATGCAATTTTTGAGTTGAGACTTCGCTCTACTTCTGAAGCTAATTTACGATAAAATATGCAAAAAAAAATTAATTGGTGTATACAAACAGCTCTAAGCATTAGTTTTAGGGAGTTGTTGTTATGTCACAGGAAGGAAAACGCAAGTATAAAAAGGATGAAACCACCTCAGAAGTACGCAAAAAATCTAAAGTGATGGAAAAAAGCAGAGACGACTGGAAGACGAAGAACCGAGAAAGTCAACAGAACCTCAGATCACTTAAAAAGCGCATGAATGAAACAAAGGGTTCACGAGAAATGTGGCGAGCGAAATTTTTAGAGTTCGAAGAAGAGTCGCGTGTTAACAAAGAAAAAATAGCAGATTTAGAAACTGAGCTATTTAAAGAACGGTTGGAAAAATTGGTGCTAGAACAACGGATAGAAAAAATTAACGAGGTATTAAAAAAAAAGAATTAAAAGAGAACCTATATAACCCCACTGAAAAGAAGGTCGGTAATACTACCTACTCATCGCAGTTCAAAGCTTTATGCGTTATTCTTATAATATCTACTGCAATAGCGGTGCGCAGCCTTTCTACAGTGTTAAAGTCATTACAGCTATATGTGGGTCTATTCGGTAATAAAACGCCTTCTCATACAAGTTGTCGGCGCTGGCTTAACCAAGCAGGTTATTATATGCTTGAAATCGTTTCTGTGGAACAAGCTAAGGACTGGATCTTTATTGTATAATTCAATCCGCATTGAGAATAGAAAGTTATGTCTTGTTTTAGGAGTAAAACGTTCACAATTGAAAAAAGGTAAGAACCTATCATTCAAAGATATGCAAGTAATAACAATGAGGTTGATTGATAAGAACAAGGAAGTTGAAAGAGTTTTAGAGGAAGCAGTCAAAAAAGCTGGAAAACCAGTTTCAATCTGTTCCGATCTTGGGCCGGATGTGATGTCTAGCATAAGAGCAATAATGAAAAAATATGAGGGCATACAACACGTTCCAGACATGACGCACAAGACAGGTAATTTATTGAAAAGGCAACTGGAAACAGACAAGAACTGGAACGAGTTTATAACGGATGTAAACCAATCGAAAAACAGGCTAAAACAGTCTTCATTGAGCTTTCTTTGTCCACCAAACGTGAGAGGAAAATCAAGATTTTTGAATTGTAAAGATGTGATTGTTTGGGCTTTACGCATAATTCAGATGCTGGAATCGATGGATAAAGAAGATGTTGACTATGAAGTAATGAATGAAAAGCTTGGTTGGACAATGAAACAGAAAAAGGATATTGAGTATTTCTTCGAGCTGTTTGAATTAGCCGCAGTAGCAAAAGAGCTCACGAGAAAACTGCATATCGATAAGAAGGTGTGGAAATATTGCGAAGGACTTTTGAAGGAAATGAGTAGCAGTAGCAAGGGAAAGAAGTTTGCCTATGAATTGGTTGCATTTTTAAGAGAGCAGGGAGAGAAGGTAGATGAAGAGGCGTGGTTGCTGGGATGCAGCGAGATTATTGAATCAGGAATGAGCAAACTGAAGTTACTGGATAGAGAATGTGGGAATAGTGGGTATACAGGTCGATATTAGGTCTAGCAGCCTGTTTTGGACCTATCGACCAGCAAGCGATTGCAAGAGCATTTGAAACAGTGAATGAAAAAGATATCACGGCTTGGGCAGAAAAGCATATTGGACAAACAATCCAGAACAAACGTAGAAGGGCATTGAAAAAACTAGATAGAAAAGAATTGGTAGAGGAATTAGACCGATTCATAGAGAGAGAAACCATGGCTGCATGAGGTCAAATGTGACACCCCAGCACTGGGCTACAGAGAGAAAATCCCCTATCGGGGAAAAACAAACATCAATGGTTGATGACCGCGGTAGCGGTCAATCTCTCCGTAGCCCAGTGCAAGGCTCGCAAGCGTAGCGAAGACGAGCCGCAGCTCTGGGAACAGCAACAAGATACGTTGTACTGCGGTAGCAGTACCTCAAAACAAAAATGCAGTAGCCCTGAAATAATTTTTATGATCTTGACAGTGTTTGCCGAAAACCATATGTTTTATATTTGTGTATAAGCAAGGAGGTAACGATGAATCAATTTACAGATAGTGTAACAGAAGCCTTGCAAGCAGCTTTTGCCGAGGCCCAAAAACGCAACCAAACTGAAGTCACAGAAAATCACCTTTTGTGGGCATTTTTACAAAATCCGCAAGGCTATTTTAACTCTATTTTGACTAATTTAGGGACCAATCCCCAAAGTCTTCTGAGGGAAGCAGAAAGGAGCCTTGAACGTATTCCCACCTTTACAGGCACAGCAGCTCAACCCCCCTCCCCTTCCCGCAGCCTTCAAAGCCGAATTGCAGATGCGCAAAATATCGCTCAAAGCTGGAAAGATAGCCATACGAGCAGCGATCATTTTTTGATTTCTTACTTGAAGAATGGCGGAGAGCCTTTTGCATCCTGGAAGAAAACAACCAATCTGACGTTGAAGGAAGTAGAAGATCAGATTAAAAAGATTAGGGGCGATCGTCATATGGACTCTCCAAATGCAGAATCAAATCTGCAGGCTCTTGAGAAATATTGTAAAAACCTTACTGATCTCGCACGCAAAGGCAAGCTGGATCCCGTTATTGGCCGCGATGAAGAAATACGCCGCACCATGCAGGTTCTGAGCCGGCGGACAAAAAATAACCCCATGCTAATTGGCGACCCAGGGGTTGGGAAAACCGCGATTGCCGAAGGACTTGCACAACGTATTGTACAACAAGATGTTCCTGAGAGCCTTAAAAATCGGCAAATTCTTTCCCTAGACATGGGCAGTTTAATTGCCGGCACTAAGTACAGAGGTGAATTCGAAGAGAGGCTCAAGGGAATTTTACAAGACATTGAGAAGAGCGAAGGACGAATCATTCTTTTCATCGATGAAGTCCACACCCTCATAGGCGCTGGAGCAACTGAAGGGGCTATGGATGCTGCCAATCTTCTCAAACCGGCGCTTGCACGAGGCACTTTGCATTGCATTGGTGCTACCACGCTTAATGAATATCAAAAGCACATAGAAAAAGATGCTGCCCTGGAAAGACGTTTTCAACCTATCATGATCAAA
>CAWCVY010000003.1:0-24534 GCA_963799115.1 uncultured Chlamydiae bacterium
GAGAGGCTCTCAAGGTAAATCTTTACATCCTGCGACCATTCATTATTTTTGTCCCAATAGACGATAGTTTGACCTACAGGGATTTCCATAATTTAGGATGGTTACTAATAATTAAGTTTTTGCAAAACCACGCTGCTAATTTTTTATCAAAAAGAAGCTCTTTTGTTGATCCAAGTCGGGTCCCATTATCCGTATCATTGCTTATTAAAATATAGGGATGTTTAATTGCTGGGTGAATGTTTTTTACGAACCATCCGATTAACCAATCGGCCAGAAAAATGACATCGCCTTTTTGCACCTCCTCGGGATCAAAATCCTGTGAATTGCATCCGATCTCAAAATTACCAGATGGACCTAAAGGTCATGTCTGTAAGGGAAGGGGTAATCAGATGGATGTGACAGATAGCATCGATTCGTATTCTCATCTGGAAAAATACCTTCAGGGACTTTGATAGGAACTGAAAACACAAAAGTACTTTGAAATACGATAAAACCATAAGAAAAAAATGGATACATTTATTGTTATTCATGCTAATAGCTCCTTTATTTGGTGATGTACCAAACATCTCCCTATTGTTGACTTCAGCATGTGCCGCCTTTGAAAATCGCTCGAGTATTTCCTGAACATAGGGATCGTCAAACATATTTCCACTAATAAAACTATCTTTTGCTTGTTGAGCATGCATATTTTCAAGATCTTTTAAGAGTTCATGCCTATGATAGGTTAAGTCTAAAAAGATATCAGCCTTCTCTAAATAAGCTTTATTGATTTCATAGTGGTTAATAATTTGCCAATTTCTGTTGATAGAAAAAATAGTGGAATCTTCGACGTATTTGCCAAACCAATTCTGATAAGTTTCAAAGGTCGGGGATCCCCAGGGATCAACAAAGTAAATTTGAGTAATAAAATTGAGAGTTTTTGCAATTTGTATTGGTCTAACTCCCATTAGATTACCTTTGCATAATAAAACATTTTTGCCTGCAAGAGGTTTTCTAGTCGCATTTAACTTCACCCATTTCAAATTATTTAACGTTGCATCAGGAAAATAAGTGGCTTCGATTTTCGAAAAACTACTTTCATTGCTATCTATACTTTCTTTAACAACATTTATTTTCTTTAGCCAATAGTCAAAATATGCTTTCTCTTTAGATAAGTTCTTTTCCTTAATTCAGATTTCTCTTCAAGAAACTTTTGGTTTATTTCATCCCATTGATGAATAAAAACCACTGGAAGCCCTTCATAGAGAGGATCAAAGGGGAGTGCTCAACTATTGGAATACAATCCAATGTAACGGCCTCCCAAAATCGTACCGTATCTAAACCTATGCCTGGAGGAGCTAACACGAACTTGGACAAGGTTAAGTTTTGATAGAAGTTTTTTATTGGGGTTTCCTTAACATATAAACAGTAAGGTTGTTCTGAAAAAAGTTTCGTCAGTAGGGACCTGATGGGATGATTGCTATTTCTTTGGTTGAGATATAAAAGATATTTTTACTCAAAAGGGGCTTGCATGGAGAGGTTATCAAGATAATCCTTCGTCTCAATTTGCCATGCGATGCCCCAATAGATAATCGTTTGACCTATAGGAATTTGCCATAATTTAGGATGGTTACTGAAAATTAGATTTTTGCAAAACCATGCAGCTATCTTCTTATCAAAAAGAAGTTCTTTTGTTTACAAGTGGATGCCAATTATCAGTATCATTACTTATTAAAATATAGGGATGTTTAATCGCTGGATGAATGTTTATTACGAACCATCCGATTAGCCAATCTGAAAGAAAAATAACATCACCTTTTTGCACCACCTCGGGATCAAAATACTTAGTGTTGCACCCGATTTCAAAATCACAGATGGACCTAAAGGTCATGTCAGTAGGGAACGGGTAATCAGATGAATGACTCAGATAACGTAGGTTCGTATCTTCATCCCCAAAAACACCTTCTGGGATTTTGATAGGAATTGAAAATGCAAAAGTATGGAATACTAGAAAAAATATAAGAAAAAAAACTGTTTCTTTTTCTGGTAAGCATGTGCTCCTTGGGGATTAACGCGATGTGCGAATTTTTTTCTACCTCTGTGTGCTCTGTGATCTCTGTGGTTATTTTAACTCCCACAGAGATCACAGAGCACACGAGAGAAATACTTATGACTTTCATTTGTGAAAACTCGCACATCGCGTAGATTAATAGACCTCTTGCGTAACCCTTTTTCAGTGCCCGAAAAAAGGGTATGTAAGATGTCTAATATTCAATTTGAATTTTAAATATATCATCAATTAGTTCATCTATTTCTTTTACCTCTTGTACAGGTTTTAAAACAGATTGAAGTCGTTGCTTGTTAATCGTAGTAATCCATATTTCCTTTTCAGCAAACGGGGCATTATCTTTTTTCCAAAAGCAATATGCAAATAGGGGCCAGAGACTATATACCCACCGGGAAAAACAACTCTCTTTTCAGCTTCGGTATCGTTATAAAATCCATGGCCCATAATAGGATAATAGGTGATTTTAGTAAGATTGAATGGAGGTTAGCAGACAGAAAAGGTATAGGCCTAGGAAGTAATGATACCTGCTAATATCTCTTGAGACTGGGGATGTAGTAACAATTGATGAATGAAAGAAAGCTAAATATTCTCCATCAACTAGTAATGCAGGTGTCCCGCCACGCAACTCACCAAACTTCCAATTAATATATCCCTTTGTTTTGTAGATAGGTAAGCATTTTCCTGAAATAAAATTTGGATAGAGTACTTCGTGTGGATTTATTGAATAGGTAAATAATAATGAATTATTCCATTCAAAAAGACTCCAATTTTTTGCCAGTTATATTGGAAATATTTGTAATAATGATAAAGTTTAATTGGTTTTGAAAAAGTAAAATTGCCATTCTGATAATTGATTAGAGAAATAAACATATCACGGCGTTGCAACGTCGTGGGATTTACACAATCCATGCTATCATTATAAACAACATATGTATTCCCATTGAATGAGAATATTCTAACATCTTCTGCTTGGGAAGGGATCTCGCAATTCTCAAAATGCAAATCAAGTAATTGAGGTTCTCCAATTGGCTCCAAAGTCACATCATTTAAAAATACAATACCAACATAGGAAAACCATGGTTGATGAAGATTTGGTGAATATCTGAAAGTAAGCAAAGTCCCCAGATTGGTGCGAGCAATTGATGGGTTATAAGCATTAGGAAAGGAGCTAAACTCAATTCTTTTTGAAGAAACAACGATGGATTTATAAGCTTCTTCTTTAATCTCATCTATTGATTTTTTAGAAGGTAGAGACATCAATGCTTGTGCATAAATAAATAGGAAAAAAATGTTAAAAATATTTTTTTTCATACCCTACTTGAGCTCAAATTTAAGCTGCTCATCTTGCAATATTCCTGGCAGCGATTGGGCATTTGTGCCCAAACGCTGCACTATTTTCTAACATAATCATGACATGTTATGTAATGATAACCTTGAGCTTTATATTCCATTAGATTATCTAAATCCGCTATATTTGTCCAAGCGAGTGGGCGAATTTCCACTTGTACACATTTATCAAAAGCAAAATTAAAATAAATTTCATACTCAGAAGCTCCAGAGCCATAAACATGGTTCAAATCAACACATTCACAAAAGACCTTCCATAATTCTTTATGATGGGTGGCTTCAACAGTTGCAAACAAGTCTTCTAAAATACACTTTTGAAATAGCATATGGTGGGAGATTCCAGAATACTGAGGAAATTGTTTTTTGAAGTTGGGAATAGGTCTAGTTGCATGGTCAAAGTAGGGGGGATGATATTCTGCTCCTGGGTTAAAAAGTGCAGCGCATTGAGAATTAGTAAAATACACAGGATTGATGAAAATCGCATCAGCATCTAAAACAAGAACATTAGAGGACAGATTAGGAATAACAAAAGGTGCATATAGTTTAAGAAGCTGTTGTTGATACCAACCTACCCTTGAATAAGGTTGAGTAATATAATGATAGGCCAGACTGGGATTGCCTTTAAATAAATGAAAGGCGATTGTCTCTTTATTAAAGGGAAAAAAGCACTCGTCAAGCCATTCAGCTTCATTGGTCAGAGGTATTTCAGAAATTACAATAATTCTTCTGATTTGACTGCAGTTATTTCTAATTCCCCATATACAATGATTAAGAGTTCTTATATCTTTAGATCTACAAGGAATAATAACATCTATGGGTTCGTAATTAAAATGATACTGCTTGATTAAATTTATTTTTTCAAATTCTGGTCCTTCTATTAGGCGAATAAACGGATTCTGCCGGAAATTTAATAACCATTCATGTAGATCTAAATGATAATTCCAAGCATCCTGCCACAGTGTCAAAGTATCGTTTCTGATATTCACGAAATTAGAGTAAAGATCTTTGCGGATAAAAAATACATTTTGCGTAAAGCAAATGGGCTCGTAACCATGTTGTTTTCCCATTTCAATCATTACTGCTAGCGGCTGCTGTAAATTAGCTAGTGAAACTTCATCTGGGACTCGCTTTGTAAACCTAGGATTCCAGACAAACCCCCCCGCAACGCAGATAATTTTAGGTTTGCGTTTAAGGCTTTCTAAAATTAGAAAATCTGCTCCATTAACATGAATGGAAAGAAAATCAATTTCTTTGTTGGGAAAATAAAGATCAGCAATTCTATCTAATGTCATTCCTCGAATATCATTTTCATTCCATGTTACAAGATAATTTAAACATAAAACATTGGATAGATGTTTATGATTTCTATTTAATAGCTGGAAATATTCTAAGTTATCTTCAATGTAAACACCGTCCCAGCCTTGCTCAGCCAAGAGTTGAGTCGAACAAAAGACACCATCCATTGCCCCAAATTCTACAAAAAAACCATTCTTAATATTTAATCTTGATAAAATTTCGGCTATTATGCCATCTTCACCTCTTTGTGAATAGATGTTATTAGCATAATTTAACAAACTACAGGAATGAATCTCCTTTTCAATTTGGTTTGCTGGTAGGTTAAGAATAGAAAATAACGCGGCGATGCCAATAAATTGCTTGATTAAAATAAAAATAATATGTTTTTGCATAAGGAATATGGTTATCAAATTATTTTTTGTCGGTCAATTTATCCTATTTGAAATTCCGAAAAGACTTTAGAAAAAAAAATCCATAAACACAAGAAAATTTTCGTGTTGTCCAAAAACAATTCTACAGTTTGTTTGTGTGTACTAAGGAGCCGAAAAATAGAGGTCAACATTTTCTATCAACAGGCTGCCATTGTGCCATCTGAAATGAGAGGGTGCAATTTCAATTTGATAATTAGCTAACTTAGCTGCCACAATTGAAAAGTTAGAAGCTGGCCGTATTAGACAGTCAAATTGGGACATTCCAAAAAAATCTTCAAATACATTTGATTGATGAGAATTTGCAGTTTTTCGGCAAATAAACAAAAGTCGGGGATTTTGAAGAACTCCCTGATAATGTTTTATAATTTCATTAGGATTAGGGTCATCAGTAAAAATGTATATACATATTTTTTTATCACCATAGATAGATGCTAAGCGTGAAATTTGTTCAATGTAGTACCTGTCAGGCGGGAATTTAAGAGGCAAAATTGCGTTTATATTCGCGAAGTCAAATTCTCCCGTTCTTCGTACATGTACTGCTACCATCACCCGATCTTTAGGAAATATATAGGGCTGGATGGGTAAATAGGAGGACAAATGCTCCTTGATTATCTTTTGAAAAGCGCGATCATTCCAATCTACCTTAAAATAAGGTAAATAAGACAAACCGACGGTAAAGAACTCATATAGGGATTCGGGAAAATAGGGAATAACCCAGCAAATGGATTGGGGGGATGAGTTCATTTCGTGCATATTATGGGGGGTTAACAATTGATAGTGTTCAAACACAAAGTGCGTACCATGCATTTGCTCAATATAATGCAACATAAATTGATCTGATTGAGGGAAGGGAATATAGAGTAAAGGCAATCCTAGCTTGTAGCTCATCCATTTAGCGTGCAGATAAGCAAGCAAGTTATCCCCTAAACGCCCCCCACTTAAGGTGTAGGTAATGGCGCTAGAAGTTTGCTTCTGATTTGAAGGAACTAATATAGGTTGCTGAAAGGGCTGAATGATTAAATCGGTGTTGGGCGTTTTCCATGTAAGCAAAACACTTGAATCGTAAAGGGGAGGATTTTCAGCTTGAACCCTCCCTTGTCTACCGTTTTTAAGGAGTACTGATATTAAATAATCTACATCCTTAATTTGTGAGTGGGTAGAAATCGAATGATTTTCATAATTAAAGTATCCCATAGAAATGTGTTTAATCAGCTTATCGATAAAGGCATTTTGTTTTTCCATCTCAAACTGTGAAAAAGTATAGTTGCTAATGACACAATCATAGTTTTGAGGAGAAATTTGATCAAAATCTCTTTGATCGATAAATTTAATATTACTAAATCCAAACCTATCTAAGTAATACTTAGCCAATTCATTATATTCTGAACTATTGACTATTGTATAACTGGAAAAGCCTCCGGATAGGGCTAAAATCCGACATAATCCTCCATAACCCCCTCCTATTTCAAGGATATGCTTATTTGATAAATCGCCTAATTCACTTTGAATTTCATAAGCTATTTTTACGTATTGTAAAGTAGTGGGGCAGAAATCTCCGATAGAGTCATACTGATAAATTAAAGGCAGACCCACAATATCATTTAAGCGATATTCTTCAATTTTATGGATAAAATTGGTGTTTGTTCTTAGCCAATGAACGTATTTAAGGCCCATTTCATAAGTTGTATTATCTATGAACTTAATAATAAGAGGATGCCTTCTAAAATGGGTAAAATCCATTTCAGATGTTTTTAAATGTTGGAAATTCTGATCGAAAGTTGTCTCTGAAATTTCAAGAGTGGCATGCACGTAAACAGAAATTGCACAATTGAGTAAAGCTATTTGCCAAAGGAAAAAAAAATAGTTTTTGCTAAGTTGATTCATGTAAAAAATGAAAAATGTTAATATTAGAAACTGAAAAAAATACTTTACACAGAAGAAAATTTTCTTTAACCTTAAAACGAAAGCCAAATAAAGTCAATTCTTGTTAACAAATTGGGGAAATTATGGCTAGCGTAAATACAGCTGCAACACACAAGTTTGTGATTCTGCTGAATGAGAAGTCTCCGGCTGGCAAGTTGTTCAGTGCTACCGGACAACTTGGCATATCCTTGTATGACAATGCTACACCAAACCAACGAGTCGAGATGGCCTTTGTACCGCTGCTCAATCCAAGTGGTAACAGCCTCATCACAGTGTCAACCTGTTCATTTGTTGTTCTTAAAGGAACAGCAAATCAGTTGCTTACACTCTATGCCAAGGCGCGTGCACAAGGCTTGCTGTCAGCTATCTTTACCAGCACTATGTCCTTCAATGGTATTGAAGAGGACCTTATTGAGAAGACAGCAAATACTCCGCTGGACCAGGTGGAACCTTACGGTGTAGGTCTGTTTGGGCTAGTCGAAGAGGTGGCTCCTTTGACAAAGAAATTCTCAGTGTTTAAATAAGACATTGAGGTGGGGTTTGAAACAGTAGTAACAGTTCAGCTTCCTACCGGGATAGCGCCCGGAAGCATCTACAAATAACCGGGTAGTTATTTAGAAGAAATTTTTTTATTGAGCAAGGGGGCGAAAAATGCAAGAACTTCCATCATCATCTTCTTCATCTTCATCCTCTATTTCTTTCAGTCCTACTGAATATTCTGCAAATAACCGTGGCCGAGCTTTTGTTAAACTGATGAATACTACCGATGAAATCATGGCATCTATTGCCTCCACTATTTTTTCTTATAAGCTACTCCATACAGATTGTTATTTGAGCAATTTTCCTCAATTTGCAAAAGAATTTGCTGTGGAACACAATCTGACTACTACGTGTATTCGCGCATTCAAATTGCCAAAACCCAAACAAGAATTTTTCTTTTCTGTGATATTTGATCTTCAAGGGCGCATAAAAGACAAGTTCAGAGGAATCCAACCTGAGGTTCTTCAATTATCGATTTATTGGGAGAAATATTGTTTGAATGGATTTATTGAAGAGGCTGCTTTAGAACCCATCTGTGCGTTAATCGATCAACTCGATGAGAAATTCCCAGGAGTGGTGGACGAGTTAATGATATTAGACTTCAATCAAGTTGATTTTAAATATGAACGCCCTCTGGATGAATTCTCCTTGTTAACACTAACAGCAGTCAATCATGAGGAAAGTGGTAGATTTACACGGAAGGGATTTTCGCTTTCTGAGCATACAATCAGGGCTAAAGAAAAGTTAGACTTGATTATGCGTGATTGGAATACGCTCATGAAAAATATTGATCCAGATCTACATCTCCTGCTTAAGAAAACATGCCATGAAATCATGGTAGAGATAGCGGATAAAGTGTTTAAACAAAAACTGGCTCAAAACATGCTCTATCAACATGATTTTCCCAAGTTTTGTGAAAATTTTACTCTTCTCCATAAGGTGAACGAGGCCTCATCTTCCATTTTTAAAAACAAAGCAAGTCAATTTTATTCTGAAAGCATGTTTATAAGGTACTACATCTTGGGTACATTCATGAAAATAGAACCAGAAATTATTGATTTAATAGAAAATTGGAAATCGAGTTGGTGGGATCGATTGATTGAGAATGCTGGGTTTGAATCATTGAACACCTTATTCGAACAGCTTTTAGAAAATTTAAACTCTAAACTTCAAAGAGTCCCATCTAAAGCTTGTAGTCCTCGTGATCTAGAGGACCTTGATGATCAAGATAATGACATGTTTTTAGATGCTGAATCGTACTTCGATTATATACTTGGGTCCTAATCAAATTGTTTTGCGCATCATATAAGTGATGAATTCTTGGCCTCTACGTATTTTGCGCCTTTCTTGGATGACGCCAAAACCTTGACGCTCAAAAAACGGCTTTGCATTGATGCTAGCTTCGGTCAAAAGCTCTATAGAGCCCAGTGTTCTGGCTTTTTCCTCAAGTGCTCTAAATATTACAAAAGCTACGCCTTTTCCTTGATAATTTTTGTGAACATAGAGCCTATCAATATAACCATCTTCCGTCATGTCTCCAAAGCCAATAATGAAGCCATTATCTTCAGCAATATAAGTAGTATTGGCCATTAATGATTGCAGCCATTCCTCTTTGTCAAGAGAGTCTATTGGCGGCGCCCAAGCATTGATTTGCTCTAAATCATAATATTTAATCCCAACGGCATGCACTGTATCGTGAAAAAGTTCTAATACAGCCTGTAAATCTGTCGGCTTAAATTTTCGAATGAGCATAAATTTCAATCTTCCCATCTTCGATGGCTTTGATTGCCTCACAACAAGAAGCGAAGTTGGACGTTAGTGTACCTAATTTGTGCATAAAAGGGTTAAATCTCGTACTAGATTTGATTTAGGTAACTTCACATAGAAATTTTCGTGTTAGCTCCCTTTCCAAGCTTCTCCAGTAAGGCATGGAAACAGGTGGTCTTTTATTAGGGATAGCCCCTCTGCTAAGTTCCATTGAGACTCAACTTCGGGCGACAAAAGTGGGCGGATGTCATCTACAAAATTTGCAGAGGTTGCTTTTTCGACTAAATTCTGTTCAAACTGGGCTCTCGATACTTGAATGTCTTGTTGCTCTAAATAATGATGAAATATTTTGACAACATTTTGCAGATCAATTTGATGGTGCTTAAGGATAAACCAGAAGTCAAATAAATCGCGCCCTTTTTTTCGCTGGAAAAGGGCACGTAGTTTGGTTCCCATGAGCTCTTCCAAATGGTAGGTCAAAATAGGCGCATTTCCTTGGAACCAGCCAGAGTCGACTTTGAAATTTTTATGGATAAACCCGTTTACGGAAAAATGCTCGCGTGTATTGATCTCTATTTTTAACTTCATAGGTATGGGAGGATTGCCTTCTGACTGGAAGGTGTAGGTGAGGGTAAATCGTCCTTGCCCTTGCTTCCATTTGGGTTCGCCGAGCCAAGGATTTAGAACGTTTCGAATTTCAGAGATGACTTCACCTATGGACGTTTGTTCAACTTGCACTAGATCGATATCTTCTGAGTATCGAGGAGAAGGGTTGCAATATAGTTTGTAAAGGGCAGTTCCTCCTCTAAAGGCCAATGTTTGGGATATTAGCTTGGAGGAAAAAAGCTCGGCCAAGGCTCTACAAATGATTAAATCTTGCTCTACTTGAGCATCGGAAATCCAAGGAGCATGACTGCGCCATTCAATAATGAAATTTCTAGGTATCATGTTTTCAAGTCTCTAGTTCGGTGTTGATGATCAAGTGCCATCGGGAATTGAGTAAAGAACTTTCAGGTTTTTCTTGAGGGTCTAGAAACGTTTTTCTGACGTATGTTTGTTTTTTTAGCTGTTCTTCACAAAGTTGGGCCAATTCTTCCAAATTAAGAATTTCAAAAAAGTATCCCAGCCTTTGGAGAAGAGGGGCTTGTTTTACTTGAGAGATTTCTTTTTTAAGAAATTCTATGTTAATATGTTCGGATAGATCAGATAGAATTTCAAAAACAGCTGAAACACCTCCTGCTTTTTGAGGAAATGAGACAAGGTCAATAGCTATCGTAGCAGGATCTGCCACTCGTACGAATCCTCTTGGAGTGTTGAATTGACGGGCAGCAGATTGTTCGGCCCCTGACTTTCTCGTAAACGAGATTTTAACTCTACCGACCTGAAGATCTCGTCTAGCTTTAGGAGTGACGACTTGAAAGGTTTGCGGTTTCTGGTGAGCAGCGCCATAAAATTGAGCTGCGCTAATGAAGCTTACGTAATAGGGCGTTTTAAGATGTCTCATAAGTCCATCAATGAATTGCTCTGGAGGAAGAGATTGTAAGGACTCGTATTCCGGTGGAACAATGATGAAAAAACCTTGTAAGGGTGAGGCTATTTCTTGCTTTTTTTTCAAACGTTTTAGAGCAGATTTTAATGCAATTTTGGATAGTCCTGTTTCCTTCAAAGCTTCATCTTCAGTAAAAGATGACCGACCTTTCGTGGCTAGAGAATGTACGTAATTTTTTAAGTCCATTTTCACCTAATTATGCAATTTGATTGCAAATAAGACCGATTTTCGATCTCTTTTGAGATTGCATTGTAATATCAGAATGTACCAAATTTCGGTCTTTTTTGCTATCGGATTGCAATAAAGAAAGCATGCTAACCTAATCCAATTGCAAAAAGCACTGTTTTTCGGATTTTTGCAAATAACTGCTCTTCGACGGCTTTTAAAAAAAGCGGTACGGCGGGATCGCCTCCATACAAGTGCGTGAGGGGACGTACCGCACTCCAAAAAGGGGAAACCCCCTTAATCCCCCCCAAAGAGGGTGCACTATCTGACTTGTGGGTGAAAAAATATTAGCTAAAAAGAACGGAAGAGGTAGGATTCGAACCCACGGTCCGCGGAGCGGACTTCTGTTTTCAAGACAGACGCATTCGGCCACTCTGCCACTCTTCCGTATAAAAGGCAATGAATGCTAACTTATATTCCATTCCCCCAATTTAATGCAATAATTTTTTATTGCCTTTCCTTTTCTTTAAAAAATCAATCTATAATATAATTAAAATTTATTTACAATAAATAATTTATTTTTTTAAGTTTGTTTAATTTACAATTTAATAAATATTTGTAGTCTGTAATAATTAAATTAGAGTAATTAGTTGATTTTTATAAAGGGGGTCATATGGCTGCCCGCTCTCATAATCTATCCATTGTAGAGGCTGTCGAAACTCTTTCTAGCATTGCTGATTTAGAATTTGATCGTGAAGTCGGCATTGCCCAAAAGCATGAATTGATGCTCAGCAATGAGAAGATTGCTTACAAAACAGTGCATTGGCTTCATAAAACTGATGCAACTTCCACTGTTAATTTAGTGCGCGAAACCTTTCGGGTGATTTTACATTATCTCAAGCATTTTTATAGAAAGGAATATGGCTTTGTCACCGACCAAAAAACTTTGGAAGGCATTAAAACTATTATGGTTTTGGTGGGTGAAGCGGCTAAAAAACTAGACAAATACACGCATTTCATTCATCAAAACCAAAGTGTGACCGATTTTAAAGAATATCAGCAATTACAGGAATTCTATCGCAGTAAAATTGCTCGTAAAATTGACGAGGGAGTATTAGGCAAATGGATTCTCGGTTTGTCTTTAGAGAAAAACCTCCTAAAAATATTAGCTTTAAGGCTGCTCCTACCAAGATTGATAAATTAGAAGACACCAAACATGTGTTTGTCGATCTTGACACAGTTAAGAAGGATACAGAATATGAACTTTTTTTTATCCGTAAAGAAGATGGATCTCGCTTTTTTAACCCTCGATTATTGCGTAATATCAAACTGGTTTGCGATTTTGGAAGTTATTTTGGCGAACGGAAAGGACTTGATCCGTTGGAGTCAATTAAGCTGTGGCAGGATCGAATTTACCATACTTGTGGACGCGAAGTTTTAAAAGCACTAGGGAACCGGCTAGACAAGTGTTTTCGTGAAATGCGAGAGGTAAAGGGTCATGAATTAGTAGAAGTCCTCAGTAAAGCTTCGTTTGCTTTGATGTTAAGTTCTTATACTCAAAATCTCTTACGCCATAATCCTGCTAAAAGTTGTGGGGAATATTTTGGCGATTTTCTATTTTTTTTACGTGATGCGCTTGAAACTTCCATTTATCAAAGATGGATGGCCTATCCTCCTAAGGACAACAATCACTTAGCACATGAATTGCTTGACATTGTACATACTCTTTGCCGTGCTGTTTATGCTAATTTGGATTGGTCAGGGGATATGATTCCTATTGTTCAGGGTCTGATCCAAGAAGCGGGTTTATCTATTTCTAAGGAGCATTACGAAAAGATTCATGGTTCTGAAAATATTTGGGGGCGCTTGTCAGGGGATTATACGGCCATGTCAAAACTTCTCGAGCATCATCCCAACGGACCTTTGTTTAAGGTGTTAGATATTTTGGAGGAAGATGCTTTTCATGTCTTTGATTCTCTCATGCAACATAATTTACCTAATCAATTGTTTGACCTTTATCTCCCAGAAAGGCGCTATTCTTTTGTGCGCATAGCTGCTCCGGTTTATCAAGAATTTATTAATAAAGCTGTGGTAAACGAAGAATTCAAAGGGTTTATCCGTCAATATGCTCAGGGGGCAATTCCACGCAAACACTTATTAATTAATTTGCAGGACCGAACTTCATGGCTTGAACATGCTCGTTGTATTGCCTTGGAAGATCTTCAATTTCAACCTGGCATGGAAGATGCGCTTGCTGTAGTGACATTGGCAACCGATACAGATTTTTATTATCAATTAAGCCCTTATCATCAAATTAACCATGCCAATACATTCATGGAACAGTTTAAGGAGCTTTTATTAGATGGGCATGCTGGTTATTTTTTTCCTCCCGCTATTAATAGGGATGAGTTTGCTCAATTTATTGATGGGGCTTTTGAGGCCATTCACCGCATCTTCTTCTCTAGTAAAAATGTTTTGCTAAGAGATAATCGTTTAGCCTTTATCGAGCTGTTCTATTTGTTTTTACAATTAAAGTGCATAGAGTGGTTACAACCCGATTCGATCAGTTTAACATGTAAGGATGCTGTAGACATAGGTGAAGCCTATAATGTAGATCTGAGTATTTTTCTGAAGATGATCAATGGGCAACCATTGAATGATAATGATTGGCAGCATGTAAACTTGATGATTTATGCACCAGCTTTGCTTATCAGAGAACGTGTTATGGTTCCAGATAGGTTCAATCGCATGTTAAGTGTTATCAAAGTAGTGGAAAATGCTTCCTACGAATTTGGTGCAGAAAATTTTGCAAAAATCATCCAAGAAGGATTTGTTCTGCTCTTTAATACTCCCATCCTGCATTCTCAATTACTATTTCCTCACAAGGGGGGTTATACACAAACCACCTGAAGAATCGTTTGCGTATAATTTATAATTGATAAAGCGCACTATATTTTTGCTTCAGGTATTTTAGGTAGGGCTCAGCCGAGAAAGGTTGTCCTGTGGCTAATTTGAGCAATTCTTGCGTACTGTAGCGCCGACCATGCTGGTAGATTTTCTCATGCAGCCAGCGTTTAATAAATCCTAAATCGCCTGAAGCAACTTGCTTTTCCCAGTCAGTGTGATCTTTGCCAAAGGCTTCAAAGAGATGAGAGGCATATAAGTTGCCTAATGTGTAAGTAGGAAAATAACCAAAAGCTCCCATAGACCAATGAACGTCTTGCAAGCATCCATCTGCATTGGTGCTTGGAGTGAGCCCAAAATATTCCTCCATTTTAGCATTCCATACCACCGGTATATCTTGGACGGTGAGAGAACCATCAATCAGAGCTTTTTCAAGCTCGAAACGCAAGATGATGTGCAGGGGGTAGGTGACTTCGTCTGCTTCTACACGTATACAGGAGGATTCGACTTTATTTATACCGCGATAGAATTGATCTAACGTAATCTGCTCGAGCTGTCCTTTAAAAGTTTCTTTTAGGAGGGGAAAGAAATATTGCCAGAAAGGTTTGCTTAATCCGATGCGCGTTTCCCACCAACGGGATTGGCTTTCGTGCATTCCAAGGGAGCGCGCATCTCCCAAGGGGCTCCCATAATGATTTTGGGGAAGTCCCATTTCGTAAAGAGCATGGCCACCCTCGTGCAGGATCACAAAAATATTACTCATTAAAGAATTAGGATGGATGCGGGTGGTAATGCGGCTATCTGAAGGGTGGCTGGATGCTGAAAAAGGATGTGCAGAAAAGTCGACTCTACCTTTATCACGATCATATCCCATGGCGTTTAATAGCTTTTGGCTAAAATCCATTTGTTTGGCTGTGTCCCAGTTTCCATATAGGAATTTTTCGTCTACAGGCTGTTTTGCTATTTTTTGAATGAGCGGGGTCAAAGTGTGGCGCAATTGTGAGAATAGAACAGCTACCTCTTTAGTCTTGACCCCAGGTTCGTACAAGTCGAGTAATGCATCATAGGGATGATCCTGATAGCCTAGAAAATCTGCTTTTTTGCGGCATAATTCCACAATACGTTCCAAAAAGGGGGCAAATTTCTGAAATGCATTTTCATTTTTTGCTGCCCTCCATGCGCCAATCGCTTGTGAAGTCACTTTGGCGAATTCTTCCACAAACTTTTCGGGAAGGGCGGTGTCGTGTAAATAATCCCGTCGCATCTCTTTAACACTTGCTATTTGGGGTGCTTCAAGATCTTTTGCAATAAGCTTTCCACTGGAAATATCGATTAGCTTAGACAGAGCGGCTGTAAACTTGCGGCTTGTTTTTTCACGGTGAATCAGGCCGGCCATAGTTTTAAGTTGTTCCGCTCTAATTGCAGCAGCTCCAGGAGGCATATAAGTTTCTTGGTCCCAATCTAAAAGGGAAACGATGCCTTGCAGCGTCCGGGCATGCTTAGAGAGTTCAAAAAGGTGCTGATATTCTTTTTGTGAAGTATTCATACGAAATCCTTAGTTTTCCGTTTACCGTATTTGTTGACCTTCTTCATAAACAAAAATGCGCTGAATGCGTGGGCCTAAACAAGTAATCAGTTCATGGACGATAGAATCACCACTGCTAGCTAACTCCTCCGGGGAAAGATAATAACCAAATTCATCTTCTCCAAAAATTAAGACCTTGTCTCCGGGGGAAGCATGAGGGATATCGGTAATATCAACCATCATGTAATCCATACAGATGTTGCCGATCATGGGAGCGCGCTGTCCTCGAATAAGAACGCAGGCTTTTCCGCTATAGTTCCGGTGCAGTCCATCAAAGTAACCTATCGGTAATACAGCAATGAGCTGGTTTTCCCTCGTGACGCGATAATTTCGGCCATAACTAACTGTTTCCCCTTTTTACAGCAATTAATGCCAACAATTCGCGAAGTTAGGGACAAAGCTAAACGCAAATCTAGGCCCTGGCGAGCAGCTTCCGATCCATACAGGCCATAAACAGCCAAACCTAAGCGCACCATATTGTATTGAGGCAAGTAAAAACGGATGGCGCCGCTTGAATTAGCAGCATGGGTCCATTTAACGGTAATGTCTTCTTTAGCTAATTCTTGAATGACTGTGTCAAAACAAGTAATCTGTTGTAGAGTAAATTCGTCTTCATTAGGATCTTCTGCACAAGGGAAATGGGTCATTAATCCCTCTAAATCAAGATAAGGAAAAGACAGAATCTGACGTGCTAATTGTAGGGCTTCTTCTGGGCGACACCCAAAGCGTCCCATTCCTGTGTTAATGTGTAGATGCACTTTAATCCACTTAGATTGTTTTCCAGCTTCCTTACCGAGAGCATCAATGAATTGAGCATCGCTGGCACCTACTTCCAACTCCCATTTGACAACTTTATTAATCTCATAAGGAGCTGCATTGATGGCAAAAATTGCTTGACGCACCCCTGCGCGCTTAAGGGCTACTCCTTCATCGACATAGGAGACCCCTAAGATATCCACCCCCCGGGTTGCCAAAAACTTGGCCATTTGCACATCGTCAGTGCCATACGCTAAGGCTTTTACAATTACCATTATCCGTGTATTCGCTGGGATTTTTGTCTGGATTAAAGTTAAATTCGTTTGGATAGCTGCTAAATTGATGATGCATTGATTATTTGCCAAGCTGTCATTGAAAGTTTCGGTTAATAAATCGAGAGGAAGTTTATGCTCTCCTTTAAACAAAATGTGGTCTTTGCTTCGCAAGTGTTTGCTCAAGTAAGAGAAAGTTTCAGGATAGTCTTGAAAAGCAAAAATTTCCGTTTCGGGGGAATGAGATTGGATTTCCCCTATTAGGGGTTTAAAAGGCTTTTGGCCGACAAGCAAAAGATGGTTTACTTTGGCATTGGCGATTGCTTTGCCAATTCGACGGTAGTCGGTTTGCGCCATTAAAGACTCCCCACGCATTCCTCCAAAAATAAAAATCTTGCGGGCATCTGTGGCGGTATACTCAAAATGGCGGAGAGCATGGTCGACTGACTGAGGATCGGAACAATAGGTATCATTGATAAAATGGGTTCCGAATGAAGATTTCCAAAGTTCGGTGCGAGTAGGTTCCGGCTGATAATTCTGCAGAACTGAGGTGATTTGTGCTTGTGAAATTCCTAGCAGCCAGGCAGCTTTTACTGACATATTGAGTAAATTGACAAAATAGGCATAGCCGGTTGTCATATTGCCCTGATAAGAATGGCCTCCGGGAAAAAAAGATTGTACATGGATGTAGGGGATGATGGCAAAAGTGAAGCATGTGGAAGGAGGGGGTCGGATTCATTCCAAAAAAAGGAGGCGCAGTTAAGTGAAGAATAATGGCCATCTACCGAGGGATCCCGGGGCAGCAAAGCCCAGCCGTGGGCAGGGGTGGATCTAATGAGTTTTAATGTTTCCTGAACAAGGGTTGGGATATCTTGTAAAGTAGCTAAATGTTTCTTACCGATTGGTGTAAGCAAGGTGTAATCGGGTCGAATTAAATCAGTTAGTACATCCATCTCCTCTTTATGGGAAATTGCAGCTTCAATTAGGGCAATTTCATGTTGTTTGTGCAGGGTGAGCAAACTTAGGGTTACCCCAATCTGGCTATTAAAGCTTTCAGGGGATGCAGCTGTGCGTTTTTCCGGGCATAATAAGGCTAGCAAAAGATCTTTTACCATCGTTTTGCCAAATGATCCGGTAATGCCGATTATCTTGGTGGGCAGTTGCAAACGATAAGCTTTGGCTATTGCTTGAAACCCTTTTAGGGGGTTCGGTACCCTTAATAAGGTCAATTCAAGGCAGGGGGAAGGGGGTTGCCATTCTTGCGAAACCAGGGCAAACTTGGCTCCCGCTTTAGCAGCTTGGGAGACATATTGATGTCCATCTTCTCTCTCTCCCTTTAGAGCGACGAAAAGGGCATGAGGGGAATCAATGCGACGAGAATCGATGACGATTTGATCAATGATGGCAGGTTCGCTTACAGATCCTCCTGCAGCTATAAATCCCCCCCATTCTCTAAGATCGAAAGCATCCATTTTATTTACCCTTATCCCCTATTTGCGTAAAGCAGCTAAAACAAGATAACACAATTAAGGCTTGATGTTTGACGATAACCTGGGAAGAATTTATTATCATATAGTAGTTTTGTTGTAACAATTCAGGATTAAATAGCATGTTGGAAAAGCTAATTCCTCAACTGTTTCTTATAAAAGCTCGTCATTCAGATCGCGAACATGTGTTAGACGAAAGTTACCAATCGGAACTGAAAGGTATCGTGAGAGATACTGGATTTGATAAATACTGTCAATGGATTGAATTCAATAAATCTAAAAAAGTTTGGAAATCGGCTTCTACACCCCCACAAAGCCATTTTATTCATTCTTCAATTGCGGGTTATGTAGGGTATAGGTCAGGGCAATCGCATTCTTTTTTTTCTTGTTTTTTAGCATTAAGAACAATTCGAGTTGCAAAAGACGCAAATGTTTTCTTCGCATCTTCCAGCCTCTTTCCTCTAAATAATTCGTGTTTCATGTGACTCAGAAAAGACTCTTACAAATATGATTCATGATGGATAAAATAGAGTGCTTGACATTTCTTGGGAGTGGTGTATATAATTCATAATTCACTAAATTTAAGTCAGGTAGATATGAATATTGGGACTAACATTTTTTCTATCCCTCTCACTAGTATTGGAACGGGGATCAAAAATAGACTTCAAGCATCTAACAAAAGAATGATTGCTATTTTTTTGTTGGCCATTGGTTTTTTAGCTGCAGGGAGTTATTTGATTTGTTCCTGTCTGAAAAAAAGAAAAATCGGACCTATAGAAAAAGAAAACAAACCGTTAATTATTAAAAATCCTATTCAACCCCAAGAAGAACAGCCTCCCATCAATCTTTCAAAACCGGAAAAGGGGCATATTTTAGATCAACCTTCATTAAAACCTATCTGCCTTGAAAGCGTAAATGATTTTTTAAAGATTACAGATTTCCAAGAAGATAAAATAAAACAAGCTGTGGAAATTTTTAAAGCGGCAAAGATAACTGGAGATGAGAGCATCAAAGGACTATGCATTGCATACTTCAAAGAAGCATTTTCTCAATCTTTTAAAAATGACCATAGCGAATATTACAAAATTCTCCCTGAATATCATGAAAGCATCGACATCATTTTGGAACAAGCAAAACAAGAATATAATGAATCTTTCATAAACAAAGAAAAGCGGAAGCAGATCATTCATCAATTAACCAAGCTTTTGGAACACCTACAAGATAATCTTGCAAATGGAAGGGAAGAATATAAAGAGAGTTATTTTAAGCTCGTCGGAAAACTTTTTGAGATTAAAGCACACAAAGATCTTCAATTGGTAGATTGGTGGGATATTATTGAAAAATCTCCTATTGAAACTCTCACCAAACTGATTTTAGATGATGAAGATTCTTGGAATTTGCTTCAAAACCTCCTTGCAGAACTGACCGATCCAAGTAGAGAGTCAGTGCATAAAGTCGTCCACCATTTTATTTTTGAGACATTACCAACACAGCCCAATGGTGAACAGATTTATTTAAATTTCCTAAGGTATCTTTCCAAACAAGTAGAAAAAGAAGATGGGGACTTAAGAGATCAATTTTTGAAGATCATTGAAGATTTTTTATCTGAAGAAAAAATAAGAGAACTCGCCACACTGATTTCTATTCGTGAAGATGCTTGGGATTTGTTTCCCATTGTTCTAGACTTCGTGACTGAAGATAATAAACTAGAGATATATGAAACGATAAGAAATATTTTAAAAGTTAAACTTCCCACAATCCAAGATGGTCAAAAATTACTTGTGTTCTATGAAAATTGTTGTGACGATGTGTTTATAGGGCTATTACCCCTTGCACAAATGGAAATGCTCATTCGCATTTGGATGACCAAATCGAACAATCTAATATTAAAAATTTCTCATTTCTTGAACGGTGTTATGAATTGGCCAGAACAAAAAAATAATTACCTCCTAAAAGAATACAGTCCCCACAACCTTCAAATCATCCACGATCTTTTAAATTTCCATCCAGAGATTAATAGAGAAAATTTAATAATAGAAAATCGTGCTGCACCCAACTTTTGTTTCCCCATCCAACCCTATCTTTGCGCAATTGATTTGTTGAAAAATTTAAATCCAGAGGACTCCAATTGGCTAGCAAAAGTTGGCCATACTCTGAATTTTATCGCCCTTCCACAAACTCTTGAAGTGAGGCGGAATCGTATTAATGATGAACAGGCCATTTTTGCTGCCATCCTGGCAAATGAATGTTCTCCAAATCAGTTGAAAATGTTAGTGCTCGGTCTCAGTAATCTTGAAAGAAAAACTCAAGCATTGGTGCTGCACCTTTTGGCCCATGTTCTCAAGAGTAATGATCGGGAAAAAATCAGACAGGTGTTTACTGCTTATTGGAGCTGTTTTGAAGAGCTGCATGAGGAGGATCCCCATCTATTATGGCAACTAATACCTTTTATCAACACTCCTGAAATTTGTGAAGCTATCTCTCAAGCCATTCCTCAAGAAATTTCAGAGGAGAAAAAGGAAAAGATTAAAGAGCTCTTGCGTATAGCGGGGTACAGGAGAAACCTATAATATGGGAACACTCCGGTAAAAACGGACCCGCAAACATTTGTTTTATAGGTTTGCATTTCTTAAAATGCCAACACAAATAGCATTTTACATGGGAAAATGCAATTTGTGTTGGCATTTTTCATGTTTAAAAAATAATAAGTATCGAGGATTTCCTCTTATTCCCTTGAAGGAATTTCTACTCAATATTACACCTGAAAACCCTATTGATGGGATTCTTTAGATGTTCATATATGCTTCATTTAGATTGCCTTTACTCCATTTTTACGTAGCGCCAACCAAAATATGATAAAGTACAAAAAAAAGGCCCCAAGATAGCCCAAAAGGGAGATATCACTTGACGTTTAGCGATAACTTGGGAATGCATCCATTAACATATAAAATGCTATTAAACCAAAAAGGGCAAAAACGTAAATAAGAAAAAGGGGCATTTGCCGAGAAAAGCGGACAAAAAAAGGAGCAGGCGCAATGATAGCTAATAAGCAAAGCCACGGAATAGCCAATTTCCAATAAAGGGCAGTTAGAATTTTACTCTCTTTTTCGTTTGCATTTCCGAAAATTTGAGCCTTTTCATAAACAAGTTCGGAAAGAGAGAGAGCCTCGGGTTCTAGAAGGGTTGATTGCAGCAATTCAGGACTAAATTTCATGATGGGAAAGGGCAATTCCTTATCAGCAGTTTCTTGTAAAAGTTCTCCGTTCGGCTGTCGAACGATATGTTCGACAAATGTACCAACCGGCACTGAAAGGTAGGGTGAGAGATATTTAATGCGATAAATACTGTCAATGGATTGAATCCAATAAACGTCAAAAAAGCGTTCTTTATTTGTATCGTAATCTTGAAAAAGGAGCAAAGAACCATCATCTAAAACTGTATGGTGGACAGCTAAGTGCGTTGCATGGCTGCTTTTTTGATGTTTAGTAGCGTCTTCTATGCGTCTAAGTTTTTTCAGGGCATCAGGTAAAAGAAATTGCTCGTTGGCATATAGGAGGAATACGCTTAAAATACCTATGATCAGAAAAGAGCGCATGAGCGTTTTGAGTTTGATTCCTCCAGCCATTAAAGCCACAAGTTCTTGACGGGCATTAAGTGAGCAAACCGTTTTCACAAAGGCGATCAATAAAGCAATGGGTAGCAGAATCTCAGCGCGGCTAGCAAATACGTATAAATAATAACGCACAATGTCATTCCAATGGATTTGGATATGATGATGAGCAAGAGTTCCCGTATGGCTGGCATAGTCGATTAAGATATAGAGTCCATAAAAACAAACCAGAAATAAGCAGAATATTTTGAAAAACTGTTTTAAAAAGTATCGTTCCCAAATAGTCATGTTTCGATCCCTTTTGCTATCTTCTTAAGCACAACAATGGCGGCTAGAATCATGATTGCATGCGGGACAAGGTACAAAGCCGCAGCGAGATAAAGATGGTGATCCACCCCTTTGGCAACAAAAAAAGCGATAAGATAAAAAGAAGTGAAGCCGATAGCGAAATAGAGGGGGTAATAATGGCGTCTGCGGCTGATGTTAATCCCAAAGGCTGCCCCCATTAAAGTAAAACTTAAAACAGCAAGAGCAATTGATATCCGCTTGGTAATTTCGGAAAGGCTACGATGAAGTTGGGTTTTTATGGACTTGATCAATACCTTATTTCCTTCTTTCAATCTGGCTTCTTTGAGTAGTTGACGCTGTTCTTCAGACACGTGCCAGGAGAAGGGGCATCTGCAGGTAATCATTATTAATCGTCCATACTTTTTTTTGCAGTAGATCAGCAAAATCTTGCATATGGGTGAATGACTCTTTCATATTTTCCACCAGCAAGTTGTCAAAGTCTTCCTCTTGGAGGCTGGCAGAACCAGTGAGTATAGTTACATTCTGGCCAATGAATGCATTAGGGGAAGCTTTCAGAAAGTGAGCGATCATTAAATTGAGCCGTTCTTGATGTTTATTGGGAATAGCCAGAATAACATCTGAAGCAAATTCCCCCACCCGCGAGGCTCCTAAAGTTTCAAAATAAAAACCTTTCAAGCGCATTAAGTGTTTGTTATGCAGAAGGAGCAAAGGATAAATGGAACGAAGCTCGCTTTTTAATAAGTTTGTTTGAAGGTGGGTTTGGGTAGCAACTTCAGAAGTAATCCAAAAATTGCCGAGGGCTAGAAAAAGCTGCCGTGATCAGTATCGGAGTCAAAATGTCAAACAGGGAAAATCCACTAGCCCGCAAAGCAGTGAGTTCGTGTGAAGACGACAACCGTTGGATGAGAAGCAAGGATGCGATTAGGCACGATAGAGGCAGAGCGATGGGAAATATAGGGGATTCGTAAAGGGCAAAGAATACAATATAAGCGACAGGTGCCAAAGGCCGTGTCAGGACGAAAGTGGGCGATTTCATCAAGCCGCATGGTGAGTAAAATCGCAATAAAGGCAAAGGTGCAAACCAAAACGATTTTAAGAAAATGGAGAATGAGATAGCGCCATAACACAGGCATATTAAAACCAACACGATAAGGAAAATGAAAATAAACCAATGGAATAGGGTTTATGAGTAAGAGAATAAGCTATTTCTGATCAAAATGCCATGGGAATTTCTGTTGCTAAGAGAAATATGGAAAAGTTCATGGCAAAACATCGCAAACCATGCTTCTAGCCCAAAAGACAACGGAGTCCCATTCAGACTCACAATCAGTGTTTACCAACAAATATGCAGGATCTTTAAATGTGGTATTGATGTTTTGACTAATGAGAATGCTATCTCCCTTTCCCCATTTTTCAACCGAAGAATCATCTGTTTTCCAGCAAGAGCCATCATTTAATGTAATTAATGCATAATCAAATATAATTTTGTTCTGTTGAGAAAATAAAAGTTCAATTTTCTTTTTTTTAATGACAATATCATCTATTTTGTAAGCAAAAAATCCTAACTCTAATTGTGGACGGCATACCTTGATTTCATGTAAATTTCTCATGTTAATTAAATAATATGAACAATATTCATCACCATCTTTATCTCTATAAAAGTTAATATAAACGCAAACTTCATCACCTATTTGAAAGTAATCTGTCTTTGTTTTATTAATTTGAAAAAGTTCTAACAGTGAACTTGTTGGTTTAAATCTAATATCATTATTTAACTTAATTAAATTAGATCCAATTTCAGTGATAAAATATCGAAAGTTTAATTTTTCTTTATTAAACATTTGAATTAAGTATCCTGTGCAACTGTAAACTAAATGCTTTTCGTTGTTTGAATTCAAGTTTATTAAATAATAACCAAATAAATCAGGTGCAAAGAAGATAATAATCTGATCACCCTTTTTCCAATTTCCAAAATTAATGTTTTTCGTAAAAAAATCCATCCTCCAAACCGAGCCATCATCTAGGATGATGAAGCGCGAGCTAATTTCTTCTATCGTATAAATCGTATGTGGTGCGATTTGCGAATCCCAAGGACCATTGATTTGAAGAGATGTATTTAAGCGTAAATTTTTAAAGAAGTATTCTGTATTTTCAAAAAGATAGAACTTAACATCCAATGCTAGTGGATCACCATGCTGCCAATTTTTGACTTTCATCAAAATCCTCTTTATTTCCAATAAGATCCATCGGTAAATTTAAAGTGTGTCCATTATTCAAGATGTCTTCTACGCAGTGTTCATATGGATCAGCATAAATAAATGAATTTAATAATAAGAGAAATATGAGATGGCGATAGAAAAACATAATAATCATCCAAAAGTGAGTATAGTTATAGTAATGATAGTAGAAATCAACTTTATTTTCAATTGACCATTATAGAGGAAAGGTACCAGGTTAAGGCCAAGTGGATGCAGAGGGCATCCTTCATGTAAATCCTGTCAAAAAATATACATCTCATTTTAGCAACGGTTAGGGTTTTGCCCTCT
>CAWCVY010000004.1:0-35194 GCA_963799115.1 uncultured Chlamydiae bacterium
GCAGCATTAGACACAGGAAGGAGGCGTCAGCCATGAGGCCTAATTTTAGGACGTTTTGCCTGCCAGAAGCCATGCTGATTTCATCGATCCCCACTTTGTTAGTACGGGAGGCCTCTGGGTTACCCAAAAATGCGTAGGAAGAAAGTTCACATAGGGCTAAGATGAGCCCCACGGGAATATCGACATCGATGGCTTTCGCAAGCTGGGAAAATGAGGATCCCCCATTTTTTAACCCTGTCCAGTGTTGCTTCATGGATTTAAGAAGGAATTGCAACTCCTCCTCATTCACAATGGGGCTTAGAAGGTGGCAAGCTGTAAGGGTCATCGCCAGGGCGGCATGCTCCTTATTTTCTTTGATAAGAGGATCTCCTTCGGTTGCTTTTTTCCAGGCATTATGAACATAGTACACAAGGCTAATTTTCCCTTTTTTTGCCTTTTTAACCGCTTTTTCCAAAATATATTTGGGTAATGCCTCCACCCTTCCCGGCTTAAGGCATGTTTTCCTCTGACAAATCCGAGAAGCCTTTTTTTCCAATCGTTTTCACAAATTTCCAATTGGCAAAGGACCGATCCTTGTTTGACAACTTTGTCAATAGCACCTTGCTCTATAAATGGAATGATGTAGCTGCTAAGCTTTTCGCAATCTTCATAAAGTAACGGAAAACGCATAATGTCGACGGCATGCCGCAATTTCTTATTAGACATAAAATGGGAAAAAGAAAGCTTCAATGTGGCTCCAGAATTATCTTCCAGTTTTATGAAGTCGACGGGGTTGGCTTTATTAAGGCGTTTTCTCTGAGAAGGACTGTTTTTGATCAGTGCATTTGCGACGATTTGGGCGAGGCAATTGTTATCTTTGACAAATTCAAATGTCAACCAATCCTGAAAGTGGCCATTTTGAATTGAATAAAGAGCATTAAGCGCATTTTGAATTTCCTTATCATCGGATTCGATTTCCTTTTCGTTGGATTCGATTTCCTTATCATCGGATTCGATTTCCTTTTCGTTGGATTCGATTTCCTTTTCTTCGGAATCAGTCTTTATTTTCGGAGGGGTAAAGTCTTGTACCGGAAGGGGGAACTTTTTACTGAAAAATTCAAGCACCTTATAATTCAAACGGGCAGTGAGTTTTTTGGCAGGTTTTTGCACATACCCTTGGATATGCCAGCAAAGAGGAGGTTTATTGATTTCCCTTTTTAAAAGCCCATATTCATATTCCCCCAAAACCTCCTTAAGGTTTATCCCCCATTGGTTGGAAAAGAGGAATTCGATAGCCTCAAAACCTATCAACGATAAAAGCTCTTCATGTATGATTTCAAAATGAACATTAGGGTCTTCTTCCCTAAGGCATAGTAAAAGCTCTTCAATTGTGTATGAGATTTCCCAGCCCGTTTTCTGGACAGTCAGGATGCGGGGCGATTTTAAATATTCATCCACACGCACTTTGCAAATCTGAAAAAAAGCATTCTCAAATTGAACGTCTTTTGTGCCTGGAACCTTCTGGCCATTTGCCTCGATAATTCCTTTGTTTTGCAATAAGCGCCTTAAAATATATGTGGGTGCGTAATGCGATTCGTAAGAAGCATCATCCGGTCTGCGTTCTGAATCTATCTTATTTTTCTCTTCACTATTCTGATCAATTAATAAACCACCAACAAGAATTTCTTTATAGGATTTAACACGTCTATCTGGTTCCATATGCTTATAAACCTCAATATTATTTAAGAATATTCAATTAAAAACAGATAGATTATATGTTATGGAAATATTTGTAAATTTATAAAAACATAATTAACATAGAAAAAGCATTTGAAACTTTATTCCAAGCAATGGGAAAACAAGAATTACTGGAAATGGCGATGCTATGGTTTGAAACGTGTTTCTTTCTCCCCCAAATGATCTTCAGCCTATGGTTTGATCGAGCGGCTCTATCGTTTGCGAGGGATATCGCAAGTGGAAGAAGAAACTGTTTCAACTACCTATTGATTTTAATTTTTTAAAATCGTTTAGATGATATGATATGTAGTTGGAAGAGCAGTTAATATGGGCCTTGAACATGCATGCCAAAGAATCGACCACCGAAGAAAAGCCAAAAAGAAAACCAAGGAGGAAATCTACTCCTTGGTTTTTTCACGATTTTTTTAAATACGCTGCGGCTATTCTGCTTTCTCTGACGATTATATTCATTTTTTATCAAGTTGCCTTTTTGCTTAAGCCCGTGTTTGATTTTATTTCGATTCTTTTTACTCCAGTAATCATCTCTTTTTTTGTTTATTATTTGTTGCGGCCTCTCGTTTATGCATTGGAAAATATAAAAGTTCCGCGCTTCATCAGCATCTTGGTCATTTACCTTTTGGTTGGTTTGTTGCTCATCTTTTTCATTGCTTATCTTGGACCTATTTTAGCCGAGCAAATTTCTGCCATTGCGAATATCTCGGTGGCTACTTTGGAAAAAATTAAGACAAGCTCCAAATCTATGTTTTTCCATCTATTTAACGTAAATTTGGATTATGAAATCGAACAGCGTCTTTTTTCCGCTGTTCAACAATTGATGTCCATCCTTACTAAAAACTTTGGTGATCTGGTCAGTTTTATCACCCATTTAGCAGTTATTTTGGCTGTCATTCCCTTTATCGTCTTTTATCTTTTAAAAAATGACCAGGAATTTGCGTCGGGTTTTTTGAAACATGTTCCCACTAATTTTGGACCTGAGGCGCGCAATATTTTACACAACATCGACTCTACACTCTCAAGCTATATCAGCGGGCTTATTACGGTTTCTTCGTGTGTGGGAGCAATGCTGTTTGTCGGATACTTAATTATCGGGCTTAATTATGCATTAATTCTTTCATTTATCGCCCTGATTTTTATGACGATTCCCTTTCTAGGCCCCTTTTTGGCAATTACTCCGGCTTTTATTGTAGGGCTAACTCAAAGCCCTTTTATGGCCCTTAAAGTCGTTATTGTCTTTGTCATTGTGCAGCAAATAGAATCCAACATCCTTTCACCTCAAATCATTGGACAGAGGTTAAACATCCATCCCCTTACAATTATCCTCCTTTTGCTTGCAGCTGGATCACTTTATGGGTTAATTGGATTGATTTTGGCTACTCCCTTCTATGCGATTTCAAAAGTGATTCTTCAGAATTTATACAAAATTTACCAGTTGCGCTATTCCAACTGGAAAAAGGATATCTAAAGCTTACAACAGCTCAGCTAGTACGGATTTTCATTCAGATTTTTCATTTAATGAATTTTGAAACGACTCATTTGAAGATAGTATCTGGTTCAATGAGCCTGAAGGGCTCAAATTGCAACACCCCTACCCAGGGCGATGCCCTGGGCAGTTGCAATTAAATCCTTACAGGCTTATTTTTTAATTGTTAAAGATGCTTAGATGAGCCTGAAGGGCTCTAATTGCAACAGCCCAGGGAATCGCCCTGGGTTGGGGTGTCACATTTCGATTTTTGAAGGCAAAATTTTTCGTGTCATTTTTAGTTCATAGTGGTCTACAATATATTTAAAATGGTGTAGACTTGAATTAAAAACAAACAAAACGGTTTTCGAAGCGCGAAATGTGACACCCCAGCCCTGGGTTAGGTTTAGTATGTAACAGCAGCCTGTAGGGCTGCAAGAAATGTAGGACGATTTGTGGGTAAAAGCATGGGCATCGCCCTGGGTAAGGTTCAGAATAATCTGGCAGCCTGTAGGGCTGCAAGAGAGCGGTAATGTTTAATGTAAATTTGTTTGTAATTAATGAATCATTCTGGCAGCCCTTCAGGCTGCAAATTTATTTTTATCCCTACCCAGGGCGATGCCCTGGGCTGTTGCAATTAGAGTCCTTCAGGCTCTTACATTCAGACACTAGCATCAAATGAGTCGTCTCAAAATTCATTAACAACAGGCCTTAGGGTCCATACAATTCACCCTAGCTTCATCCGAGGGTTTCTGAAGTTTTTTTAAGCTCGGCTATGATCTTATTTTCCATCTCCTGAGGAGTCTTGTATTTGGGGGCTAGTAATTTGCGAGTACTAGCTTCCTTTCCTTTATGTTTCTCAATAATCAGGGAAAACTTGTCTTGCTTAATGAGTGTAAAGCCTTGGCGGAGGCATAAACCCGGAGGCGTGTCAAGTGGTAAACCAAAGAGCGGGCTCGGGAGCAGGGTTCCAAAGCGATCTTGAACCTCTTCCATAACTCATCGACCTCTTCCCATGAGAGGGCTTCGCCTAAACGTTGGTAAATTTCCATGCGCAGGCTCACCTCATTGATATATTCTTCGGGAGGCGGGCATCGACGGGAAATTCAATTTTGAATCTGTGACGATGCTTGGCATCTTGCCTTGCAGGGCTTGGATGGTCCGTTTGAGCAGTTTACAATAGAGGTGAAAGCCGATGGAAGAAACATGGCCCGATTGCTCCGTCCCCAAAATATCGCCTGCGCCGCGGATTTCCAAATCGCGCATGGCGACTTTCATCCCTCCGCCATATCCACTGGCTTCTGCCAAAGCTTGCAGCCGTTTGCGCGAGAGTTCGGGTAGGCTTTAAATTGGGAATCAAAAAATAGGCATAGGCACGCCGATTCCAGCGGCCAACTCGACCGCGCAATTGATAGAGAGTGGCTAAGCCAAAATGATCGGCATGATCGATTAGGATGGTATTGGCATTGGGAATATCGATCGCCATTTTCGACAATGGTCGTGGCCACTAGAATATCGGCTTGGCCATTTTTAAATGCATGAAAAGCAGAATCGATCTCATCCGATCGGCATTTGGCCATGGCTACGAAAATGCGTGGCTTGGGGAAGAAGACTTTTAATACGATCGGCTATGGCGTAAATGGATTCGACTCGATTATGGATGACAAAGGCTTGACCGTCGCGGGCAAGTTCCTGGAGAAGAGCATTTTTGATGACGTTGATCATGGGGTTCAGAGATAATGGTTTTAATAGGCAAGCGGTCTTGAGGGGGAGTATTGATGATGGACATATCGCGCGCGCCAATAGGGACATGTAAAGCGTTCGAGGAATAGGGGTGGCAGACAAAGTTAGGCAGTCGACATTGATTTTGATTTTTTTAAGATGTTCTTTGGCTTTGACGCCAAAGCGTTGTTCTTCGTCGATGATGATCAGCCCTAAATCTTTAAATTTGACATCTTCACTGATGAGTCGATGGGTCCCGATCACAATATCGACAGACCCGTTGGTGACTCCTTCTAGCGTTTCTTTAATTTGGCGGCTGTTTCGAAAGCGGGACAACACTCCGATGCTGATGGGAAAATTGCTCATTCGATCGACAAAGTTTTCGTAATGTTGCATGGCTAAGACAGTGGTTGGCACCAGCACAGCGACCTGCTTTCGTCCCTCTATCACAGCTTTGAAGGCAGCTCGCATGGCCACTTCGGTCTTCCCATAGCCGACATCTCCGCAAATCAGCCGATCCATCGCTTTGCTGCACATCATGTCATCTTTAATGCTGGCAATGGCCACTAACTGATCTTCTGTTTCGACGAAAGGGAACTCCTCTTCAAAAGCGATCTGATCGGGACTGTCGGCCGAATAGCAAAACCCCTGCTTGATCGTCCGTTCGGCATATAGTTTTAAAAGGTCTGAAGCATAGCCTAGAATGGCCTGTTCGGTTTGTTCTTTAGTTTTTTTCCAGCGATGGCTGCCCAATAGATGCAGTTTGGGAAATTCTTCATTGGCCCCAATGTACTTGGTGATGAGATAAGCTTGATTCAGAGGGACATATAATTTAGCTTGATCGGCATATTCGACGACGAAAAATTCACTTAAAATCCCTAAATGGTTAGGCCGTTTTTCTAATCCCAAGTAGCGCCCAATGCCATTATGCAAATGGACGACCAGTTCACCAGGGAATAGATCATAAATTTCTGTGGGGAGGTGTGGTAGGTGCTGCGCAGTTTTTGACGACGCATCTTATACCGATGGGTCAACTCGGTTAAAGGGAAGATGAGCATGTTAAGGTCTTCGATGACCAAACCCGATGAGAGATAGCCGATATGGGAATGGGTATTTTTGGGAAGGGTGATATGGGCGTCAATGAGGCGCTTATGTAAATTGGCCTCTTCCTGCTCGCTGGTACAAAGAAAGTGGAGTTGGCTCTCTTGGTGGGAAAGGGTGGATAGCCGACTGCAAGAGTTCATCGCCGGTCGGTTCAGTTTCATCATCCCTGGACAAATAGTGTTTGATCGGAATGAAGGGGTGTCGCCATCTTTTAACCTTCCAATCCCGATTGAACATTTGAAAGATAGATCGTGAAAGGCGGTCTCTGCGAATAAAAATGGCTTCCCTAGTTTCGAGTGAAGCTTAATTTCGCTCAATTCTTCGACCGGTGCTGGGTCCATAGAATTTTCTGCAGGGGGGCGAATTCATCCAGAAATTGCTTCAATAGAGCTAAAGGCGCGATTTTCCCTCTTCCCCTAAACGAACCAAAGAGGCATAACTTGTCTTCCAATGCCAACAAATCATCAAAAATGGACAAGGTTTGCGGGTCCTAAGTAGTCCAAGATCGAAGCTTGCAAAGAGTGCTTGACCAATTCTAACTCAACTGTCCTGGGGGATCTCCACTTTTCCACAGGGCGGATAGATTTTTGCCCTACAGGGTCGTAGAATGCGCAACGATTCAAGATCATCCCCCCAAAATTCAATTCGAAAAGGATCGGGAGAGGAGACGGGAAAAACATCAATGATTCCTCCTCTAATGGCAAATTCCCCCTTATCCGAAGCCACCGGGCGCCTTTGATAACCCATCTCCAAAAGCTTCTGAATCAATTCTTCAAAAGAAGGACTCTGCCCTTCGCGCAAAGATAAGTAAAGATCTTGGAAAACAGAAGGAACGATTAATTTCTGCAAGCAGGCCTGCAAACTAGTTAAAATAATATAGGGCTGTGTAGCAGACCTTAATTCCTTAAGCACTTGATAACGCTCGCCCACTATATCAGGACTAGGAGGAATATTCTCTGAAGGAAGCGTTTCCCAGGATGGGAAATCAACAATCGGCCGGTCGGTGAAAAGAGCAAAATCGTGAAAAAGCCGGATCTCTTCTTGGCTGGCTCCAGTTAAGATGAGAATATGTTTCCCTGTGGCTTGCTGGGCGATAGCCGCAATGAGGGCCTTAGGGGCATTCCATAACTCTTCTACGAGTAAATTTTCTTGATCGTGCAGCGCTTGCTGCAAAGCGCAGAGGCGCTCGCTGCGCAAAAAGCCTTTAAGCATCGTTCTTAACAATTTAAGTTTAAAATGCCAATTATCTAATCTTCTAGAATTAATGTCGCGAAAAATTAGAAGAAAACGTGGAAAATGAGTAGATTTAGATTTAGAAAAGGTGTTAAAACAGAGTTCTGTATAATCATAGGGAGGAGGTTTTTTATGAAAAAATGTATTTTACTCTTAAGTTTAAGTTATCTTTTGTCAACATCTCTGGGTGTGTGTTGGGCGGAAGATTTCACTCATACCCCTAAAATAGTTGTAAGGGGGGAGGCTTCGGTTTTAAAGCCTGCCGATCAGATGGAAATAAGCTTAGGTGTGGTTACAGTAGCAGAAACTTCATCCAAAGCTTTGAATGAAAATAATCAACGGATGCGCGATGTGATTGCGAACTTGCAGGGGCTGGGATTAAGCGAATCAGAGTATCAAACCGGCCGTTTTCAGGTGCGGCCTGTTTATCAAAAAAAAGACTCTAAACAGGAAGACGCGCAGGCTAAAATCGCTCATTATGAAGTATTAAATACCATTCATTTAAAAACGCAAAAACTCGATCTTGCGGATAAAATTATTGGTGCAGCTGTACAAGGGGAGCCAACCAAATTGAGCAAGTCAATTTTAACTTAAGTAATCCCCAAGCCTATCGTGAAGAAGCGATTCAATTAGCAGTGCAATATGCTATGTCTGACGCACATGCTTTAGCAAGTGCTGCACATGTAAACACTGGGCGTATATTATTTATTTCATTGGATCAATGGCAAAATCTGCCGGGCCCTCTCCGTTTAGCCAAGATGTCAGGAGCTCAAGGGAATGAAACTTCTTTTGAGCCAGGGAATGTAGAGGTGCATGCCACTGTGCATGTGACTTTGGAAATTGCGCCCTAGAACCTAAGCTTAGATTCAAGCCAAGGGCTTGTTGAACTAGCCTAAAGGGTTCTAATTGCAACAGCTCAGGGAGAAGTCCATGCTTTTACCCACAAATATTGATACCCTCTTAATTGTTAAGGAGCCTGAAAATGAGCCTGAAGGGCTCCAATTGCAACAGCCCAGGGAATCGCCCTGGGTTAGGTTAAGTATATATACAGCAGCCTGTAGGGCTGCCATAGAACGGCTTGTTTAAAGTCATTTTTGTGTGATTATGGACTATTCTGGCAGCCCTACAGGCTGCAATATTGTTCTGAACATTACCCAGGGCGATGCCCTTAGCATTACCCACATCTTTTCTAAGATAGTATTTCTTCATAAGTTGCTTAAAAGAGGTTTTTAATAAAAATTATCATTTTCATCTAGTCTTGAAATCGTATAGCCCCAAAAAATGTCTAAAAACCGCAACCATCCCTTCCATAGTGTTTGCCAACCAGGTTCACCGTCTGATCGTCTTCCTATAAACCCCCCTAGTTTAGCTACAGAATGCCAAAAGATTCTCACATTTATTTCTTTTGGTAACTGAAATCGCTTACATATAATTTCAAGAGCATCTTCGTCCACTACCTCTTTGGCTGGTATTTCAGGTTGTGCTCTCGCTATATTCCTTAACTGAAGCATCAAAATCGCGATCACTCCTAAAATACCTACGAGAGCCTCAATCCTTCTTTCCGCTTCGAGTTGACTAGACTCTATACGACATCCTGTTTTTAAACATTTATGATATTCTTCAATAATCCATCTATTTGAATACCATCTTATCTTCTCAATTGCTTCTTCAGTGCTGTTAACTAAAATACTTGAATAAAGTATCCACTCAATCCCTTCCTCCTCATTCCAACATCTGATTGCAGTTAGTGACAATGGCTGCAGCTTTCCTTTCAAACGCGCCGGTACTTGCAACGTGATTTGTTCCCAACTTACATTTAGAACCATCTCTTCTTGTTTTTTGAGCCTCCCTCTTTTCGTATATCAATGATTGTGGTTCCCATACTTTCTAGAGATCTCATATGTCTCATGAGTAATGTTTCATACCCATCAACATCAATGTTCCGATCTTGGCATGCCCTAACAACTGATTCCCATCCTAATTCTTTTGATTTCACAAAAAACTCAAATACATCGTTTGCTCTGTCACCTACGGAAACCCATATACATTCTTCTGGAGGGGATCCAATTGCTTTCAGATTTTTTAACCAGAGATCTGATTCCTTACTTCTCTTATTTCTTTCTGTTCTAGACTCATTTTTGTTTAAGGAGGGATTTTTTCTTTCCCCAAACTTGTTGGTGAGCAAGACCTAGCACTTTTGGATTTATCGTATCAGGTTCGATCGCGAGACAACTATGGAACATTAAACCTGTATTCTGATGATTTCCTATGTGCCCCCTAATCTTCTCTAAGTTAGTATAATCCAATTCTGAAGTATCTTGAGGAAATAAAACAACTTTTCCATTTTTTCTCTCAGAACTTGCCTTTTTTACCCGTTCCCGATGAGGTGTTTGAATACGTTTGTGTGTTACTTTATCGTTTTTAAAAAATTCGTAACATGTTTTTATATCCTTCCATTTTACCATTTGCTGAGGAATACTACCTTCAGGAAGCTTACTCATTCCATTTGCTATTAATATTAGTCGGTTACTTAAGCGTTCGTCATTGAAATTGGCACCGCCGAAGTTTTCTTCAATCCAAATATCATTCATGTATGGTTGATACATAATTTTCTCCAATAAAATTTGCTCTAAAGTATTTAAGAGCGAACTTATTGTCAAAAAAAATGTTACATTTGTAAAAGATTTATTTTATTTGCCTTTATACTGATACCTAGAGGAATAAAAACGAATGTTCCTCTAGGTATAACACACTCAAAAATGGACTTAAACCACTAAAGATGTGGGTAATGCTAAGGGCGATGCCCTGGGCTGTTGCAATTAGAGCCCTTCAGGCTCATTCATCCAGGCCCTAGCTTCACATGAGTAGTTTCAAAATTCATTAAATGAAAAATCTGAATGAAAATCCGTGCTGTGCTGTTGCAATTAGAACCCTTCGGGCTCATTCATCCAGGCTTCGACGATGGAGGATATCTGATCGGTTTCATTTGTTAATTAAAAATTCTTTGATGTGTTCAAGAGCATCAAGGAGTTTTTGGGGCGCTTTCCCTCCTCCTTGAGCAGTTTGAGGTTTTCCTCCACCGCTCCCTTCGACAATGGGCATGGCCATTTTGATCAATTCATGAGCTGAGAAACCCCTTTTTACCCAATCATCACTCACTTTTGCCATCAATTGACATTTTTCAGGCAAGGCGGTGCCCAATACAACGATTGCTGATCCTAAACGGGCTGATATCAGATCCAGGCACTCACGAGCTCTTCAACAGATAGGGAAAGTTCTGCCACAACAAAACGCAATTCTTCAGCTTGGCTTGTTTGACGGACAAGGCTTTCGACTAGCGCCTGTAGTTGAAGTTTACGCACGGTCTTAAGCTCAGATGCAAGGTTGCGGTTTTCTAACAAAAGTTTTTCTACACGTTCTTGAACTTGATGGACCGGCCCCTTTAACAATTGCCCTAGCTGGATAAAAATATCTTCATTTTGACGATTTAGCTCCTCGGCTTCTTTGCCGGTTACTGCCTCGATACGGCGGATTCCTGCAGCAATGCTGCTCTCTTTGACAATGCGGAAAAGCCCATATATTCCCACCGCTGATGTATCAGTACCTCCGCACAACTCTTTGGAATAATCAATATCGATAACTCGGACAAGGCTACCATATTTTTCACCAAAAAATTGTTTGATATCTTCCCGATTTTGAACTTCTTCATACTTCAACTCATACCACTTGACGGGAAGGTTTTCACGGATTTTCAGCGTTTACGAGATCTTCAATCTGCCTGATTTCATCTAGAGAAAGGGCTTTGCGATGACTAAAGTCAAAACGTAAACGCTCAGGATCTACTACCGAACCAGCCTGCTTGACATGCTCCCCTAGAACACAGTGTAAAGCCCAATGCAGCAAATGGGTCGCTGTATGATTATTGGCAATTTTCTGGCGGCGATCGCGATCAATGGATGCACTCAGGGTGTCTCCTACGCTCAAAACTCCCTGCTTTAATGTTCCTTGATGAGCGATGAGACCTTTATAAGGAGCAATGCTGTCTTGGACGATAAATCTTTGACCGGGACCTTCTAGATTGCCTGTATCTCCTACCTGTCCACCCATCTCAGCATAGAAAGGGGTTTCTGACAAAATCACAAGGCCTTCTTGGCCTTCTTGCATGGTATTGACAAACTCACCATCTATCACGAGGCCAATAATAGGGCTTTTGACATGGGTGTCGGTATAGCCTTTAAATTTTGTTTCACCGAACTTTTTGGCAAATTCGGCAAACATGCTTTCGCCGGCGATTTGATCGACTGTTTTATGAATTTTCCGCGAACGCTGCTTGGCTTCTTCTTCCAACAGTTGATAGCGTTTTTCATCGACGTGCAAGTTTGCATCTTTGGCAATTAAAAGAATTTCTTCGATGGGTAATCCATAGGTGTCTTTTAATTTAAAGGCATCATCTCCGCTAATTGTCTGATCTGCAGCTTGTGCTTTTTCAATCACCTGGTTGAGTATATTTCCTCCGCGTCTTAAGGTGCGGATAAAGGCCTCTTCTTCTACTGTGAGGATCTCAGCTATGCGTTCTTTCCCTTTAACTAATTCGGGATAATCGTCACTCATCGTGGAAACAAGCTGGGGCAGCACGTCGGCTAAAAAGGGACGATCCATCCCTAACATGCGTCCATATCGCACAGCCCGGCGCAAGACCTTTCGCAATACATAGCCGCGGTCTACATTACTGGGTTGAACCCCATCAGCAATGGCAAAAGCCAAGCAGCGCAAATGATCGGCAATGACTCGGAAGGCGGACGATTGTTGATCATCGGTATGGTAGGAGATGCCGCTGATTGCTTCTACTTGGGCGATAATGCTACGGAGAACATCTGTCTCAAAAACACTTTTGACGCCCATTTTTAGACTCACTATGCGTTCGAGTCCGGCTCCCGTATCTATGGAGGGTTTTGGAAGCGGCTCGTTTTGCCCGAAGTCTGCCGGTTATACTGCATGAAAACTAGGTTCCAAAATTCCAAGAAGCGGTCACCTACCTGGTCATGGGCAGGGGAGATGGCATCTCCAAACTCAGGTCCTCTGTCATAGTATAATTCAGAACAGGGGCCGCATGGACCAGTATCGCCCATTTCCCAAAAATTATCTTTTTCATCCATGCGTGTAATGCGCTGAGCCGGAACATATTGAGTCCAGATTTCAAAAGCTTCATCATCTTCGCGAAAAACAGTGGGCCAAATTCTGGCGGGATCGTAACCAAAAATGTTCGTCGAAACTTCCCAGGAGAAGCGAATGGCCTCCTCTTTAAAGTAATCGCCGAAAGAAAAATTCCCTAACATTTCAAAAAAAGTTAGGTGGCGATTAGTATGGCCTACATTTTCCAAATCATTGTGCTTTCCCCCAACGCGAACGCATTTTTGGCAAGAGGTTGCACGGGTATAGTCGCGATGGCTTTTACCCAAAAAAACATCTTTAAATTGGTTCATACCCGCATTAATAAATAAGAGAGTGGGGTCGTCATGTGGAATGACGGGAGAAGAGGGAATGACGGCATGCCGATGCTTTTTAAAATAATCCAAAAATTGACGGCGAATTGTTTGGGTTAACATAAAAATCCAAAAATTGTTTGAAAATCAATAAGCTATAAGAGATTAATCTAATCTAAATAGTAGAAAAATTCAACTTGAATCCTCGTAATCAACGAGAGGATAATGATGTCTTAATGATGAACGCAGAGACAGGGAGTTGGAGAGACACAGAGATATCGTTTATCGCCTTGACTAAAAGTAAGTGGCAATTGATAGTGTTTTAATAGAATAGCTAATGAAAAAAGGAGAATATAATGCCTAAAATGCGTGCCGTACAAGTAGCAGGCCCAAATATGCCTTTTGAGCTTGTTGAAAGAGATATTCCAGTCCCCAAAGCCGGGACTATTAGAATTAAAGTTCAAGCTTGTGGAATATGCCACAGTGACTCTTTTACTAAAGAGGGGACTTTTCCAGGGATCGAATATCCAAGAGTTCCCGGTCACGAAATCGCAGGTACCATAGATGCACTTGGGCCTAATGTGGTGGATTGGGAAATAGGCCAAAGAGTAGGGGTTGGCTGGCATGGAGGACATTGTGGGCATTGCGAATCGTGCCGCCGGGGCGACTTCGTGACGTGCATCAGAATGCAGATCCCAGGAATCTCCTATGACGGAGGTTATGCAGACTACATGATTGCTCCCGTGGAAGCGCTGGCTCGGATTCCAGATGAACTCTCTCCGACCGATGCAGGGCCTTTGATGTGCGCTGGCATAACCACCTACAACTCCCTCCGCAATAGTGGTGCAAAGCCAGGAGACCTCGTAGCCATTCTTGGCATTGGAGGTTTAGGGCATTTAGGGATACAGTTTGCCGCAAAAATGGGGTTTCATACCGTTGCCATTGCTAGAGGTGCAGATAAAGAGGCTTTAGCAAAAAAACTTGGGGCGCACCACTATATAAATAGCGATTCCCAAAATGCAGGTGCCGAACTCAAAAAAATGGGAGGGGCCAAAGTTATAATAGCTACGACTACAAATAGCAAGGCCATCAGCAGTATGGTCGATGGCTTGGCAATCAATGGAAAACTTATTGTTCTCGGAGTTTCACCCGATGCTTTGGAAATTTCTCCCCTATCACTAATAGCTGGTCGGCGTTCTGTAATGGGCTGGCCTAGTGGAACTTCGGTAGAATCTCAAGATACGATGTTTTTCAGCTCTTTGACTGGTATAAGATCAATGAATCAGGTTTTTCCCTTAGAAAAAGTGGCGGAAGCCTATGAATTGATGATGAGCGGCAAAGCAAGATTCCGAGTAGTTCTCGAAACAGGGCATTAGGTTGAGCCATTCTATTACCCATAAGTGGCAAAATCTCACCACTGCGGCTAGCCAATCTGCCCCACATTGCTCCTCAGTAATATTAATAAAATATTGCATCGTCGCAATGTGTGCCATCTTGGCTGCCTCGTGGCGATCTTTTTGCCACTTATGAGTAATAGAATGGGCCACGCGACTCGACATTAAAGCCGAGTCGCCGAGTCGCCGAGTTGCAAGGCGCTGTCATTGGGGTGGGACAGTGGCAAATCTTTGATGAGTTTTATTATAGGTAATCGTTGAAGCTTGTTTTTCTTGCCACTCTTGAAGAAGACCAGGCATATTAAACTTATGAGTGGAAAGGTCATACCAGTAGCGAGTTTTCTTTACTGGAACCGATAATACTTTATCTGGCTTACCCAACATTATTCCGGGTTTAGAAGCAGAAGCAGAACCCAGTAAAATTCCTAAGAGTGTAATCCGAAAAGCCACTGTAGCTAAATAAAAATCCCTTACTTTGCCGATGAGAGTTGAAACAACATATCCAATGGGAGAAGGAGTTATCCTGCCTATTAAAGATCTTATTTTATTTATACCTTGCCCTGCTTTGTAAACACTCTGGCGAAAGAAATCTGGACTTATCTTCATGAATAGACTTTTAAAACCTATTTCGGTTGGTAGTTCAATACCTGTCGCTTCAAAAACAGATTCCCTTACAGAAACGGAACAGTTTTGAGACATTAAATTAAATCCCGCGGGTTGTTTTGAGTATTTTTCAGGAAATTCTTGGAGTTTTTTTAATTCTTCGAGTGTAATTGCAATATTGGTAACAACTCGCTCTGCAGACTGGTATTCCCAAGAATCAATACTGCGAAAACGACCTAAGATTGTTTTAAAAGGAAGATAGGGTTGTTTTTCCCAACCAAACCCAACAGAATAGACATTAGCACCTTCTTTGGTATCATTGGGTTCAATCAAACGAATCCAAGGATGTTTACGATTAAGCATATTAAAAAGATTCTTGGTAAGAAAACCATAATTCTTATTTTCATTTACGCGACTGGTGACAATTTGCAAAATACAAGTGCGTTTGGGTTCTATCTTAGAAGATTCTTCTTCTCCTTCCCCTTCTCTTTCAAAACGGTTGGCAACTTCTAAAACTGTTTGATATTCTTCTAGATTAAGTGTGCTAATTGGCTTCTTAAGTCCTTCTTCATAGGGGTGAAAAGGGACAAGTCCTTGGCCTATATCGGTATATGTATATACTTGATTTGTATCTTTTTTAAAAATAAATTTTTCGTGGTAGTTAGAATCAAATTTTATTTCAAATTGTTTCAAAAAGTTGCTTGCTTTTGTCCACTTGCCTTCGACTAAAATAGCAGGCTCACCATTTATATCTATTAGTTCTGGATTTTTAGTCACTTTCATTTGACTACCCAAGAAAGAATTGAATATGAAATCTACAAAATCTAAATTTTTATAAAACAATTCTTCTTTAAATCCATATTTATTCCATTTTTCTAATTTTTCGATGTTTGATGACAAAGTTAATAAATAATCATTATTTAATCGTACATCTTCTTTATTTCCAAGATTTTGTAGTTTTAATCTTGCTATTTGATGGTCAAAATGATTTAATTCATTACGGAAATGCTTGTTTTTTTTGAATTTTTGGATGATTTTATCACATATTTCAATCGAATCTATTTTATCTGTTTGCTTTAATAGATTTAAAGCATATTCCTGAACTTCTTTTGTTTTTTCAGTAGAAAAATTAGATGATATTATTTCTTTTACAGATAAATCAACTGGTATTAAATTATTTTGTAAAATCATAAAAACCTTTGTTAATATTTAAAATTTAATATTTATTATACAGTATAATTGTATTTTTTTATATAATTATTTCATATTGTTTTAAAAATCATAAAAAGATTTTAAAAAGTTTAAATAAAATTAAAAAATATTTTCTTATGAATTTAAGATCCAAAAAAATCGATTGGCGTAACGGATTATTTGCCTGAAACTGAAAGGTTATTAACTACTTTCCGCGCAGTTGGCCTATTCGGAGAAGAAGGAATATTCCCGCGGGAGTAAGTGTCAATGTGTCACTATACCTTCAGCTATTGCCCATCCGCATGCCATCGCTACGTCCCTTCTTACCGATAACATTTTCATTGATATTAAAATTAATGGGTGCTACCATTAAAATTTTTTATAAATTATTCGTTTAAATATGTTGAATTATATTTTAAATTTTTTTCATTTTATTAATTCTGAAACTTTTTTTTGGTTTTGTGCGCTTATAGGATCCGGAATGTTTCTTATCCAATTCCTGCTAAGTATATTTGGAGTGGCTGATCAGGATGAACTTGATGCAGGTGATAGAGGAGATGAAGGGAAATTCAAGTGGTTATCTATGCAGGCCATCAGCGGCTTTTTGATGATGTTTGGGTGGACTGCTCTCACTTGTCAAAAAGAATTTGGTTTTCACTATTTATCCACAATTTCGATCTCTTTTGCTATAGGCATCTTTGCAATAATCATCACGAGTTCGATTTTTAAAATAGCCAAAAAATTACAGAGTGCGGGAAATGTGTACAATCTTGATGAAGCTATTGGAAAGGAGGCTTTCGTCTATCATCGCATCCCGAAAGGCGGTATGGGAAAAGTTTCGCTTTCCCTCCAGGATTTAACATATGAGATCGATGCTATAGCGAACGATCAAGAAGAACTTCCTTCATTTACTCGCGTTCAAGTGATCAAAACAAAAGACGCTAAAACTGTCATTGTCAAACCAATATAAAGGGTAATTTATGGAAGATGTTTCGTATTTAAGCATTACTGTGATAGTTTTTCTCCTATTCCTTTTTTCGACACTTTTTTTTCTGGCAAAGTTGTATCGAAGATGCCCCTCGAATAGAGTACTTGTCGTTTATGGGCGGGTATCTGGAAATAAAACTGTTCAATGCTATCATGGAGGGGGAACATTTGTTTGGCCGCTCATTCAAGGATGTTCCTTTTTGGATTTGATTCCTCGTACTATCCACATCCCATTAAAAGGGGCTCTGTCACATCAAAACATCCGTGTAAATGTACCCAGTACCTTTACTGTAGCAGTTGGACTGACTCCAGATGTGATGAACAATGCCGCTGTCAGACTGTTGGATCTGGATAATAAAGAAATTGAATCGATGGCCACAGAAATTATCATCGGTCAACTCCGTTTAACCGTAGCATCTCTTCGGATTGAAGAGATCAATCAAGACAGAGAAAGATTTCTTGAGTCGATCAAGAAAAACATCGAACCGGAACTGCACAAGATTGGCCTCACGCTATTGAACGTAAACATCACTGATATCACTGACGAATCAGAGTATATCAGCAGTATCGGGATGAAGGCTTCATCCATGGCTGTGAACCAAGCTAAAATTGACGTTGCCGAGCAGGAAAAACAAGGTGATATAGGCAAAGCATTGGCTGAAAGAGACCGGCGGGTTTTTGTAGCTTCTTATAATGCAGAAGCTGTAAAGGGTGAGAATGACTCACAAGCGCAAATTGCTTTAACGAATGCTACTTTAGCAGAAAGAGAAGCTGAGGCGACTCAACGCAGTCAAGTAGCTAAACAAAATGCTGAAGCAGAGATTCAAAAGGCCCGTGTATTCGCTCAAACGCAACTTTTAGAAGCTGAGCAAATTGTTCCACAGGAAATCAAGAAAAAGAAAATTCAAATTGATGCTGAAGCTGAAGCGCTGCGAAAAGTACTTATTGCTCGAGGGGAGGCTGAGTCCATTCTTGCAATCAGGCAAGCTGAAGCAGAAGGGATACAAAAGTTACTTGATGCTAAAGCAAGAGGCTATAAGCAGCTTATAGAAGCTTGTGGAGAGGATGCAAAGAGCGCTGCGACCATGCTTCTCATTGAAAAACTTGAAGAGATTGTGAAATTACAGGTGGAAGCTATCAAGAATATCAAGATTGATAAAATCACTGTCTGGGATAGTGGTAATGGCCATAGTAATGGTGAGGCAGGAAAAGGGTCCACGACTTCTAATTTCATCAGTCAATTTTCTAAATCATTGCCTCCCCTGCATGATATTGCATCATTGGCTGGTTTGGAATTGCCGCAATATCTTGGACAGGTACGTCAAGAAGTGAAGAGCGATAAGCTAGGGGCTAGTTGATTGATTAGCAAATAATAAAATTAAATTGTTATATCTTAAACCCCACTCAAAAATATGCCTAACTATTTTCTTGATCCTCAGTATTATACTTGGTCCAATGCCCTTTGTCATGGCTATGCTTTTTTGCATTTAAAACAAGCCCAACAGGGTCACTTAGGTCAGCGGGTCTTTCATCTCTTGACTGGTCTAGTTGAAACCGATCCTCTTTGGGGGCAAATACTCTCCATCTTTGAAAAATTTCTTTTCTTTTTGTCTATTGAGATCATCAGGAAAGATGAGGAGGAAAGGCGGGTATTTCATGAGAAAATAGAAGGTATGAAAAAAAAAGCTGATCCAAAGACAATGGCGAATCATCTGGTCACGAACCTCATGATGGATAAGCTATTTATTCCCGAGGAAGAGCATCAAGGTTCCCTACCAGTCATAACCACCAAGTACGTACATCTGGCTTTGCAAAGATTAGTCCAGAATGAAAACAGCTGGGTAATGGACGAAGAATGTCGGCATTGCTTGAAAGTCCTGCAAGAAAAACTCATTCCCTTATTGGAGAAACACCTTGAGTTATTCAGGTTAGAGTTTGTCTCTCGAAACGAAATGGTATATCTCGATGAGATCTATGCTTCTGTAAAGAAGTTAAAAGTAGGAGAAGCTTTTCTCATTCCTATTGGCTGCTTAAGGCATGCCACGGATTTGTTAGTGAAAAGAACGGGACCTTCCATTTTTTGTTTAGTCCATTATAATACCGGATTTGGGGTAGATAAGTGGCATCACCGGTATCAACAGACTCATCTGTATCAGACCTTTGACCAGATAGATGAAGTTCCAGAAGCTTCTGTTTTAAATGAAGAAGAGTGGCGTAAGCACTTTCTTGGCTTAAGAAAGCAAAAAGAGATGGATTTTGGCTATGACTGGATCAGAAACCATATTGGGAAAGGGGGAGTTATTAAGCCAGCTTCAGTCCATGAAGAGGAATATGAAGCTATCCAAAATTCTGGAGCCTGCACCACCCAAAGTAAAATGGCTTTGATCCGCCATGAAGTCATGCAAATCATCCCAGGAACCCCCGCAGAAAAAGAAGCCGGTTATAAATTGATTAAAACCTATCTCTTTTTACAGTTTCTGCAGGATCATCAAGATACGCTTGAGGAAGGCGTCAAACAGCATCTCCTCTCTATCTTAGAAAAATTGCAAGGCGAGCAGGCACTCATTCAAATTACGCTGGATGAGCAGCGCATGCTTGAGGCCAGTGAGAAATTGAAAGAAATCTTTCAGCGGTTGGGAGAAAATCCCGATATGGCTTCTCTACCCGCTGAAGCAAGTTTTTTGATGCGTTATGCTCACTTGCGCAAACTCTCTCTAACCATTTTTAAACAGGGGGTTTTAAACCAGGGTAAACTTTCAGACGAAGAGCTTTCCCAGCCTCTTTTTCAGTTTCTTTCTGCCAAAAAGTCCAAAGAGTTATGTGTAAAGAAAAATATCGCAGCACTATTCAAGAAAACTGCGGAAAAAAAAGATCAATCTTTTATCGATGGGCTTTTTTTCATTTTGGTCCACACCCCCCATCTCACTTTTACTCTAAAAGAAGGGCTGCCTTATCTAGCAGATGAATTGCCAACCGCCAATCAGCCGCCTAAAAGGACAAAAGAGCTTTTAGATTCTTTAAATGTACAGCATGCTGAAAATGATCCACTCGTGAAACAAATCGCAGAGGAATTCGCCAATCTCGGCAAACGGGAATTGTCTAAATATGTGACAGAAACCTGGGCAGCACATTCCCCTCAAGTAGCTCCCGCTTAAAAGATCACTTTGTTTGCCTAAAGCATCAAGATAAGCAAAATAAGAAAAAAATAGAATAAGACAAATTTCAAAAATGTGATTTAAAATTAATTTTCGTTATATTGTTTCTTTAAACAGGGAGAGGTATGACTTTTCTTTCTTTGCTTTCACAGTGGATGATTTTTGCTACTCAAGCTGTCCTGGGAGGTGGTGGAATTCTAAAAAAATATTGGGGAAATTTGCAAGAGATTGGTGAAAAAAGTTTTTCGGGCGATTTAGTGACTGAGGCCGATTGGCAGGCGGAGGAAATTATTTTAAAATCGCTTATGCAACATTTTCCAGAACATCAAATTTTAGCAGAAGAATCGGGCCTATCGCAGCTGAAATCAGATTTTCTTTGGGTAGTGGATCCCCTAGATGGGACCACTAATTATGCACATCAATATCCTATGGTAGCTGTTTCCATTGGGTTGCTTTATCAGCAAGAACCCATTTTGGGGGTTATTTACAATCCTCTTACTAAAGAGCTTTTCCAAGCTGGGAAAGGATGGGGAGCCAGGTTGAATAATCAACGCATTGGCGTTTCTAAAATTTCCGATTTAAAAAACAGTTTATTGGCCACAGGATTTGCTTATGATAGGAGGGAGACAGCGGATAATAATTATGCCGAATTTTGCCATTTTACTCATCTTACCCAAGGTGTGCGGCGTGCAGGAGCAGCTTCTTTAGATCTGGCTTACGTAGCTTGTGGGCGTTTAGATGGGTATTGGGAAAGAGGATTAAAGCCTTGGGATATGGCAGCAGGGGTAATCTTGGTTAGGGAAGCTGGGGGGGAGGTATCAGACTACAATTTAGGGGATTTGAAATTAGAATCTGGACGGATTCTAGCAACCAATGGTTCTCTTCAAACTTCTATGAGTCAAGAGCTTTTGGGGCTTTCTAGGAGAAAAAAACCAGAATAATCTATGCCAAAATTTTCAAATTGGGCTATTGGTTGGACGAGTTGGACGAGTTGGACGAGTTGGACGAGTTGGACGAGTTGGACGAGTTGGACGAGTTGGACGAGTTGGACGAGTTGGACGAGTTGGACGAGTTGGACTAGTTGAGGTAATTGCATAAGTGAAAATAAATTATTTTAAATATTTTTATAAATAAATGATTCACAATGAATTATGTCTTAAAATTAGCAAAAATAGCCAAAATGACATAAAAAATAATAATAGCCCTCAAACCATATCCAGAACTGGCTTAAAATAATTTATTGTCACTTATGCAATTACCTCAGTTGGACTAGTTGGACGAGTTGGAATTGGTCCAATCTCCAATTCCGTCCAATTATCTCTGTGGTTATTTTAACTACCACAGAGATCACAGAGCACACAGAGAGAAGTGCTTATAAAATTTAAATTGTGAAAACTCGCACATCGCGTAATTGAATAAATTTTAATATTTCTGAGAAATGTTAAAAATTAAAATTGACTTTTTTAGTTTATTTGTGTAAACTAACTATAATTTTATTAATTGTATAGTTTAATTTATAACTTAAGAGGTAATCATGAATACATCAATAGGACCGACAAGGTTTGTAGGATTTAAGATTGAAGGAGTCGGACAATCGGAAGTAGAAAATTTAAAAGAGAATATGCCTGAGTCCGAAAGAAATAGTAATAGATTTAAATATGAGAAGGGATTAGGGCCAGATACTTCATATACGCGAGCATTAGCTCTAATCTCACAAGAAGATAAACCTTCGAAACCAACAAGCAGATGTGCTATTGTTAAAGATCGACAGGAAGAAGAAGAGACAGTCGCTCGAGCAGGTCGTTTGATTTCAAGAATTCCTTCCGTGACCCGTCCAGTTACGGTAAGCAATTTTTCAAGTCATCTCAACTTGTACGATCCCATGCTTGAGGCTAGATATAGGAGATTAAAAAATGAAGAAGAACAAGAAGGGGAGCCGATGATCTTCTCATTTAAAGAACCCGTAGTTCCTAAAACACCTCAAAATAAAATTCAAAATTTCTAATCTCCATTACTATACACAAACAATTCGCAGAAGAGAACTAAGATATTTTTTTTAATCTTGTTCATCCTGACATTCTGTTCATTTTTTGTCTTTAAAGAAAAGAAAAATGGCTACCGTCATTAGAAGACTGGAATGAGGCTTTTTCCTATTTTAGTAAAAAAAATCAGTAAGCTGAAGCCCCCTAATAAAAGGGTGCTTTTTGTTGAAATGAGGTTTAATTGTCTCATTGCAATAATGGTCAATGAATTGCAGATTAAATTGGCGTATGCATAGCGTCTCATTTTGTCTGCCATTTCACGGGGTTGTAGGGAGATGGCAACCAGAAAAATTCTGTCAGCAATTTCGGAGATGATAAGAATTTTAACGCATAACCGAGGAGAAACATTTGCTAATGTGCCATAAACATAACCGACTACACCCCAAAAAGCTGTATAAAACGGGGCAGTAAGCAATGCATTCATCGTAGAAAATGCCATACAATTTCCAAAAATTAAGATGTTGAATCTGAAACCATCTGTTCTTTATAGAGGTCATTCATTTTATTTGCCAACCATAACAATCCGTTAATTGGTTCATCTAGGGAAATAGTCGGGTTTGCAAATAGATCTTCTAATGCCTTCAATGGTGGAACGGGTTGGGGAGGAACAACAAGCTCCACTTTTTGACCTGCCCAAGGGGGAAACGCGAAAGGGGTAAAATAAATGGAATCGCCTGTCCTTCTGCTAAATTAATGTTAAAGGGAGTTAGCTTCCCTTTGACATATGCAACGTCTAAAGCTTCTTCTCCGGCTACATAAGCATCATCCAGAGGCCCTACAATTGCAGCAGCTTGTTTAATTGGTTTTTCGATGGCTTGAAGGGTGTCTATAATAAATTGAGAGGCCTTGGGAGCTTCCATGCGATTCAAAAGACGATCGATTCGCTCTCTGTTTTTAGTGATTTCTTCAAGGAGTCTTTTTTGATCTTCCTGTAGTTGATTTTGATAAAGCTCCCATTCTCCAACCAATTCTGTACAAGCTTCGAAGCGCATTTGTGGATCGCCATTGAGTAATAAATAGGCATCTTGGAGACACATGCTTAATTTAAAAGCTTGCCACAACAAAAGAGATGCACATTTGGTTATTTTTTGTATTTGCCTTGCAGGCTCATCAATTGAACCTGCCATAACAAATAGGTAGAAGGGGAAAAAGGGGTTTGTCTGTCACCTCTTCTCCACGCCACTGGATGGTAAAGAGGATATTGCCATCTCACTGCATCAACCAAATGAAGATAAGCTTGGCTTACCTCACGGTATTCCCTCAAAAGATCTTCAGTACATTTGGTAATCAAAGCGACATTAACCGCGTAACCAATTGAAGTATAATCTCCTGCTAGATGGAGGGCGGCTCCATAGATTGCAGGATGGCCTCTTGCGGGATTTTTAGCGGCTTTATTGAAGAGGCGTACTTGTTTGAAAGTGCGGTAATATAAATGTAGCTTACCAAAGATTGCAACGGTTTGGTGTAAAAATGGGGGAAAACTTTGCGGATCGATTTCTTCTAATATCGTTTCCTTTACTGCTCGAAAACCATCCATTTAGTGACCTAAAATAATAATTAATAATAGCTGACCTAACACTGGTTAGGTGAGCACCTCAAAGGCATGGTATACCACAATCCTCATATATAAACAAAAAAATAATTTTCAACATCCATTTTTAAAGGATCCTAGTCTTAAGTGGAGATAATCAACTGCTTGAGTGCTTTACGGGCCGCATCGAGGTCCCTAATCGGAGGCTTGATCAGGGAGCAAACAATAACTATTTCTTTCATTTCTCTCGAAACTTGTTTTTCCTCGAGAACTGAGCGAGAAGATTAGGGAGGCAGTGATTAAAGAAAAGACTGGCTTGATGCAGAAGCCCTTTTCGCGTACGCCGCTGGGGGCTCCTCCGACTTTCTTGCCATCAATTACCAGGTCATATGGGGTGGATTTCGCCATGCAAAAGGGATGACACCTGTGGTGAGTACGTAGAGCAGGGTCTTGAACGAATAGCCCAGGCCGGTTGGTATGCTAGGTAAAGCTAGCAACCACCTTTGCTACATGATGATTGACTAAGGCATAGTTCTCAAGGGTATCAGTGAAAAATGAGGGTGGCCAGCCAGCAATAAAAGGGAAAAGGCGAAGTCGGTTAGATGGAAAATAATCCCTCCCCGGTCGGTCTCCGTGCTTTGCGCAATCCTAAGCTCTCTAATACTTCGAGATGAAGATGATGGGCCGGATTTGTAAAATAACCGTAGGTTAAACAGGATCCTTTCCATTCATATAAATGCAGGATAGGTGGACTATCTTCCTCAAGCTGTTCAAGCAAAAAAGCATCTTTTGCCATGAGAGCTTCGGGGGACGACTGTCCTGAATCTACTACTCGCCAAGGAAATTCCAAACCAATCCCCCCCCAAAAAACTCAACGGTACACTATCGGGTTCAGCTTATCATTTAGCTGATCATTAAAAATATAACCTAAATGCTTGAGTGCATGAGCATGAGGATCTTTCGGCTGCAATAGATAGTAAGCCATTGCTTGTGTATAAACAATGAGATAAAAACGCTGGCTGGGAAAAGCCTGCAAATAACTCCAATTGACAGGGAAATGGGGCAAAAAGAAGATAGCATTCCCTGGGGTAGCGGAAAAGACATTAATCCCTTCTGCTGGGATTGTCTCATCTGATAAAGGGTTGCTTTCGGGTCCGAGAGCTAACATCAAAGCGCATACTATTCCTTGCAGGCAACTCACCGCCTCCAAGCTAGTGGTATTTGCGATAAATTGCGCATAGACATGAGGAGTGCCCTTTGTTGGTTGAGCTTGCGCAGGCGAGGGAAAAAACTGGTCATAGCCTAAACGCAAAGGCTTCTTTTCAATGAGCTCAGAGGCAATCTCAGCAAAACGGGTTTGTTTAGTCAATTGAACTAAGCTTGGATTCGAGCGCCATAAATCCCTTCCTTGCTGGAAAAGTTGTTCTGAAGATAATTGTCCCAGCTTTTCCAAGGGTTTGTGTAAACGGTCGACTAAAATCTTGTCTATAGTTTGATTGGAGAAGACAACTTGGTCGGAAGAAAGCAATTCTTCAAATTCTATCCAGCCCTGTTTTTGAAAAAAATCGCGGTGCTCTTTGGTAATGGCAAACTTCATGAATCCCGTAAATCTTTTGAACGAAAATAGACTAGCATAAAATTGCATTATTGCCTAGAATACTTTCTATGAATCAGATGGAACACTTATTGCAGCATATTTCAGCAATCGAAAATAAAATTGGTTACACCTTCCAGGATCGTGCGCTTCTCATGCTGGCTTTTGTCCATCGCTCTTTTGTCAATGAGAACCGTTTAGTAACGCAGCATAATGAGCGTTTAGAATTTTTAGGAGATTCTGTGCTTGGTATGCTGATCTCAGATTACCTCTACCGCAATCTTCCCTCGTCTACTCCCGAAGGAGAGCTCTCTTACCTCCGTTCCCGCTTAGTGGAAGCTAGCTCCTGCGTTAGTTATGTCCAAAGTTTGAACGTCACCTCTTATGTTCTACTTGGAAAAGGAGAACGGATGAATGACGGGCGTGGGCGAGAGTCTATTTTAGCCGACTTATTTGAAGCTATCATAGGGGCCATCTATCTAGATGGGGGGTTTGAAGCAGCCAAAAATTTTCTCTTTCGCAATTTTACTCCCAAATTGAAGATATTTTAAAAACTCCTTTGCGTAATTGGAAAGCCTTATTGCAAGATTATTGCCAAAAGAATTTTCAACAAACCCCCCTCTATCGCGTTTTCAGGAATCGGGCCCCGATCATAGTAGAAATCATTTGAAGTTTCCGTGATCATCAAACAAGAAGAGTATGGCCGTGGGACAGGGGCTTCAAAAAAGAGGCCCAACAAGCTGCCGCTTCTGCAGCTCTTGCACGGTTTAACCTAGGAGCTTAGTTTTTTTATGGCCAAACAAAAAAGCGTTTGGTACTGCTCCGATTGTGGTCATAAACAGATCCAAGTGGTCGGGGCAATGTCCTGCGTGCACTCAGTGGAATTCGCTGCAAGAAGAATTGGAAATGCCTTTGTCCTCCTTGCGCTTTGAAGCGCAAACCATCAACACTAGCCGACCCATCAAACTTAACGAAGTCAACTTGCAGCAAACGCCGCGCATTCTCACTTTAATCAAAGAATGCGACCGCCTTCTTGGGGGAGGATTGGTGCCGGGTTCTTTAACTTTAGTGGGAGGTGATCCTGGTATCGGTAAATCGACGCTGATGCTGCAGCTTTCGTATGCCCTCGCTCAACAAGGCCTTCTTGTTCTTTATGTGTGCGGGGAAGAATCTGTTGAACAAACTTCGCTGCGGGCTCAGCGTTTGGGGATTCAAACGGACAATTTATTTTTGCTTTGTGAAACTAACTTCTCTGAAATTAAAAAACACATTGATCAGCTCAAACCCAATGTCCTGATCGTAGACTCCATTCAAATTGTTTATAAAGCTGAGATCTCTTCTGCTCCAGGCTCTGTTTCACAGGTACGTGAAACCACGACTGAGTTTATGCATCTCGCCAAAGGCCGCGGCATTGCTACGTTCTTGATTGGCGCATGTCACCAAATCAGGTGAAATTGCTGGTCCCCGGGTTCTAGAACACTTGGTGGACACCGTGCTTTATTTTGAAGGGGACAAGCAGAATCATTACCGGATGATTCGCGTGGTGAAGAATCGCTTTGGGCCCACCGATGAAATTGCGGTCTTTCAGATGAGGCAATCAGGCTTAGTTGAAGTTTCCAATCCTTCCGAAATTTTTCTAGAAGAGCGGCGCAAAGATGCCATTGGTTCTGTCATCATTCCCACGCTTGAAGGTTCACGCCCCATCCTCATCGAAGTTCAGGCTCTAGTCACTGATACCGTTTTTAGTACCCCTTCCCGCAGATGTACGGGGCTGGATCAAAATCGGCTGGCACTGTTATTAGCAGTATTGGAAAAGCGGATGGGGTATCAGCTGCACAAATGCGATGTATTTGTGGCTGTTGCTGGTGGATTGCGCATTATGGAACCAGCCATCGATTTGGGTATTCTGCTTGCTTCAGCTTCGTCGATGCGCAATCGCCTTTTGGATCCTGAAACCACTGTCGTTGGAGAAGTCGGGCTTGGCGGAGAGGTGCGTAGCGTGCCGCGCTTGGAAAGCCGCCTGAAAGAAGCCATCCACATGGGATTTCGACGATGCATTATTCCCAAGCGCAACTTGAAAGGGATTTCAGAAGACATCCGTCAAAAAATGACGATCGTGGGAGTGGAGTATGTCGAGGAGGCTGTAGATGCCTTGCTTAAATAAGCACACTTTTCCCTCAATGTCTCTTGCGTTAGCGCCCGTCCTTCTCCACTATCCCAAGCTCAAGTAAAAGAGGTTGCCGAGGCAATACAACTACATAATCCCCATCTTATTTTCGACATTCATTATATTTCAACACTTGGGGACAGGGATCAAGAAACCTCACTGCGCCACTTGGACCGGACCGATTTTTTCACGAGAGATATTGATCGATGGGTTTTAGAAGCTCCCAGCCGCTTGGGAATTCATTCAGCCAAAGATCTCCCTGCTAAATTAACAGCAGGTTTAACTCTTTTTTGTTTGACGCGCGGGGTCGATCCTTCAGATTCTCTCGTCTTTCGTCATCAAGACACACTTAATAGTCTGTCAAAGTCCTCCCTTATTGCCACTTCATCCATACGACGCGAAGAGCGGGTACGGGAGCTTCGCCCAGATCTCTCTTTTTGCGATATTCGAGGAACGATTGAACAGCGTTTAGCTAAATTGGAAACTGGTGAATGCGATGGGGTAATCATTGCTGAAGCAGCGCTTATTCGGCTGGGGTTGACCCATTTAAATCGCATGCGTTTACCTGGACCTACTGTGGAAGGGCAAGGACAATTGGCGGTTGTGGGGAGGGAAGAGGAGCATGAAATCCGGGCGCTTTTTGCTTGTCTTGATGTGAGGATTTCGGCTGGTGTCTGGAGGAATGAGCCTGAAGGGCTCTAATTGCAACAGCCCAGGGCATCGCCCTGGGTAGGGATAAAAATAAATTTGCAGCCTGTAGGGCTGCTAGAAATGTGCATTAATCACAAGATAAATTTACATCAAATAATGTCGCTCTCTGGCATCCCTACAGGCTGCAATATTGTTCTAAACTTTACCCAGGGCTGGGGTGTCACATTTGGGATTTTGAAGGGTAGTTTTATCGTGTCATTTTTGGTTTGATCCCTCTGAAAACCTATTTTAAAGAGGGCGAACTGAAATTAACACAATAAAAACCGTCATTCAAAACCCCAAATGTGACACCCCAACCCAGGGCGATGCCCTGGGCTGTTGCAATTAGAGCCTTTCAGGCTCATTAAACAGATTTATCTTCTACAGAAACGTTTTTATTTAACAAAAATTTGAATGAAAATCCGTGCTGGATTTTGTCAAAAAAACTTATGCGTAAAAGTATGGGCACAAAGACATAAAGGAGTAAAAAATCAGTCTAATGACACGCATTCTTTACTTAGGTTTGGATCCTACACACTATCAAGCGCAAAAAGATGGTCAAATCACCCATTGGCCTATTATCCGCATTGTTCCCCGCCCTTTAACCGATCCCTCCATTCAACATGCATTAGCTGCATTCGATAACTATTCGCATGTCATCTTCACCTCTAAAAGCGCTGTCGCTATTTTGCATGACTATTTAAATCGTTTCGGGATACCTTTAGAAAGTTGGGCTGCAAAAATGACTTTAGCTGTCGGTCAAGTGACAGCTAAACATTTGGGTGGTTATGGTATTAAAGCCAGCATCGTTTCCCAAGAAGAAACGGCAGAAGGGCTTCTTAATGAACTTCAACAATTGCCTTTAAAGCAAGCCCATCTCTTTTGGCCTCATTCCGCACAAGCTCGATCTGTCATTAGAGATTTTTTTATTGATCAGGGCATTCGCTATACGGCCTGCCCACTTTATGATACGGAGACTTATGTGCCCGGTAGCTTGCCTAATCTCAGCGCATTTGATGAAATTGTCTTTACAAGCCCTTCAACTATAAAGGCCTTTTTAGAAATTTTTGGCCAATTGCCTACCCATCTTTTATTGACTTCCATAGGACCTGTTACAGCTTCTTTTTTGGCAAAGTGTAAGCGCTTGCCTAATTAGTCGATTTTGTTCAAAATGAAACTTACAAAGTCAATTTTTACAAATTCAACTTAACAAGGAGCATTTATGAATCAGCCCGGTTCGCAACAACAGCACCAGTATCAACTTCCCCCTCTTCCCTACGATTTTTCAGCATTAGAGCCCGTCATTAGCGCGGAAATCATGAACTTACATTACACCAAACACCATCAAGGATATGTCACCAATCTGAATAAAGCTCTGGAACAATATGCTGAAGCTCAACAGAAGCAAGATCTTTCCACTATGGCTTCGTTATTAGCGGCCATTAAATTTAATGGCGGGGGCAACATTAACCACTCCATTTTCTGGACTAATCTCTCTCCCAAGAATAAAAATGGAGGGGTTCCCCCAGAAGGGATTTTAGCGCAAACCATTAATCAAGAATTTGGTTCTCTCCAACAATTGATCGATCTTTTAAGCGCCAAGGCAATTGCACTTCAAGGGTCAGGTTGGGCCTGGTTAGGTTATGATAAAGCCCTCCATCGGCTTGCATTGGCTACTTGTGATAACCAAGACCCCTTGACCACAAAAGGTTTAATCCCCTTATTGGGCATTGATGTTTGGGAGCATGCTTATTATCTTCAGTATAAAAACGTCCGCGCTGACTATGTGAAGGCAATTTGGAGCGTCATTAATTGGAAGAATGTGGCAGAACGCTTTGAACAAGCCAAGTCAAAATAAAACTGGTTGAATCCCCCCAATTGGACATGGACTAATTGGACTAATTGGACGTGTTGGAATTGTTCTAATTGTGTCCAATTCCGTCCAACTCGTCCAATTGTCCAACTCGTCCAATTAGATTAATAATTCTTGTTTTATTACTGCTACTTTATTAGTATTGTTTTATTCGAAGTGTGAAATTTTTATATTTTTCTTTAAACTCCAAGAACGGAAGTTTAGCATGGGTCTTTTTTCCCGGGATAAACCCAAAATTAAAATCCAAACCACTAAAAAAGACGGCTTTAGTGGGTGGCTTAAATGCACGCATTGTAATGAATTGATCCATACCAACGAACTGGAACAAAATCAAAATTGCTGCCCTAAGTGCGAGTATCATTACCGCTTGTCCACCGAAGAAAGAATAAAGAGCCTGAGCGATCCTGAAACATTTACCCTTATGTTCAACCATCTGCAACCTGTCGATGCACTGAAGTTTGTCGATACTGAACCTTATGTGAACCGCTTGATAAATGCCCAGGAAAAATCGGGGAGAAATGAGGCTGTCGTTGTGGGGACCTGCTGGCTTCAAAAGCACAAAATTGCCCTTGGGGTTTTAGACTTCAACTTTATGGGTGGCTCCATGGGTTCTGTGGTAGGGGAAAGACTTACGCGTTTAATTGAACATGCCTTGCAAGAATCCCTCCCCCTGGTGATTGTATCAACCTCAGGAGGGGCTCGCATGCAAGAGTCTATTTTGTCTTTAATGCAAATGGCCAAAACAGCGGCCGCTCTTGCTAAATTGCATGAATCGGGCATTCCCTACATTTCTGTATTGACGAATCCCACAACCGGAGGAGTTACAGCCTCTTTTGCCTCTTTAGGAGATATCATCATTGCAGAGCCGAATGCCCTTATTTGCTTTGCCGGACCCCGCGTTATTGAGCAAACCATCGGCCATCAGCTCCCTCCGGGTGCTCAGCAATCTGAATTTTTGCTTAAACATGGAATGATTGATTGTATCGTCAAACGCCATGAACTCAAACAAAAATTAGCTGAATTTTTGGATTACCTGAGAGGCAATCCGGTTGAAGAGAATGAGCAGAATGGGCATGTTGTGCATGCCAAACTTATCAATTCAAGTAAAAAAAGTCTTTCCTTAGGAGCTGGGCATAAATAAATGTAGCATTTATTTATGCCCAACTCCTAGCAGGAAAAGATTCAAAAAATTAATTCTAAGTGAATAAAAATCCTATGCATGATAAACACAATGGTGTATTAGATATTCCGACAATAATTGAAGATAGCGATCTGCTCCCTTTTTACACAACTACGGGAGCGGCGGGGGCAGATGTAAGAGCTTATTTGAAAGAACCCATGATTGTTCCTCCGGGACGCTCAGTGCTTGTTCCTACCGGGATGAGAGTAGCTATCCCTGAGGGTTATGAAATTCAAATTCGTCCACGTAGTGGATTAGCTCTTAAACATCAAATTACAGTCCTCAATACCCCTGGAACAATTGATGCCGATTATCGAGGAGAGATTAAAGTTATTTTGATCAACCATGGCCTTGAAAATTTTATCATTACGCCCGGGATGCGGATTGCCCAATTTATTTTAGCCCCTTTTTTGCGCGCTAATTTTGTCCTCTGTCCTGAATTAGCCTTGACGGAAAGAGGTGCTGGCGGCTTTGGACATACGGGGTAGCCCAAGAGTGAGTTCAATGCATATTTCTCGTTACATGGACCATAAGCTTGTTGTATTTAGTCATGCACTGACACGCGATGAAGTCTTACGGCAACTTGTCCACCATGTTTATCTAGCTGGAAAGTTGGATGATGAGGAAGCTTTCTATCGAGCCATTATTGAACGGGAAAGAATTGTTTCTACCGGAATTGGAATGGGAGTTGCAATTCCACATGCCAAATTACCTTCTTACGACCAGTTTTTTATTGTGCTAGGCATTTTACAAAAACCTGTCGATTGGCTTTCCTTAGATGGTGTCCCGGTGCGCCTTGTTTTTATGATCGGGGGACCTGATGATAAGCAAACTGAATACCTGCAAATTCTTTCTCAGCTAACTCAGACAATCAAAGATGAAGATAGGCGCAAAAAACTCCTTACCTTTCAAGATCCAAGAAAGATGATTGAACTATTTCAGAAAATTTGATATATCCATTTTGTAAAGAGAGTTATTATGGGCTTAAAAATCAAAGATGTGGCAGAACTTCTGAATGTTTCAGAAAGTACTATCCGGCGCTGGGTTACGGATGGCAAAATTCCCAGCTATCGCATTAACAAAAACCTCTATTTTTCACGTTCAGAAATTGAGAATTGGGTGATATCGCACAAGTTAGACAAAACTGGTGTTTCACCTTTTATGCGGCGCAAAGAGGCTGACCAAGTGTCTTTGTCTTTGCCGGTTGTTCCGCCTCGCGCTACAGGGGGGAGTAAGCAATTCAGTCTTTTTCGGGCTATACATAAGGGAGATGTCCTGCATCATTTGACCGGAAACACGAAAGAAGAGATCATTGGGGCAACAATGCGCAAGGTAGCCAAAAGCCTCCATTTGGATGCCGATGTGATGACTGATTTGCTCCTAGACCGTGAACATTTAATGCCTACAGCGCTCAACAATGGTATTGCTGTTCCACATACGCGAGACACTCTCCTTGAAGCTAACCACAATGTGGTTATTGTGGCCTTTTTGGATGTACCGCTCGATTATGGGGCCTTAGATGGCAAACCGGTCCATACCCTATTTTTTCTCTTTGCTTGTGAAGATAAGCGGCATTTGCATTTATTGGCTAAGATTGCTCATCTCAGTAATCAACCCCATGTGCTTGAGCTTCTGCAAAGAAAGCCTTCCAAAGAGCAATTACTTGCTTTTATTAAAGATTGGGAGGGCCAAATTTCTCAAGCGCAGCCATCCTGACTCCCGTTTCAGGCTATCAATAAGGGCCTTCAAATATGTTATCAAAGTTTCTAGATCCCAAAAATGACTTAGCATTTAAAAGAATTTTTGGTTCCGAAAAGAATTTACAAACACAGAGAGAACAAAAAGCCATTCTCTAAGAGAATGGCTTTTTGTTCTTGGATATAACAACCTCTTTGATTTAAGCAGCTTGAGCAGCTTGATTCTCTTGTGCAGTTGATTCCGGAGCAGAATTCATGGGTGTTGCATATTTATAGATTTTTCGGAATTCTCCCTTCCTTTTTTCCGAATAGGCTTCTTCTTCAGGAGTTTGAGTGGGTAGAATATTGATATTAGGCTGTCCTGTATAGCGATGGATATCAGTGCTTGCTTGCTGGAGCTGCCAATTGATGAAAACCGCAGAGTGTTGAATATCTGAAGCCTTCTCATCCATCAAACCATTTAACAATTTCTCATAACTTTTCATTGGTTCAAATTGATCTTTTTCTTCCGTTGAGGGTTGTTTGCCTTCTCTTATAGGAGAAGCAACCAAACCACCCATTCCCCTCACCAACAAATTACGCATGAGGAGGCCAAATTTGTTCGGAACAAAAAAGACAACTGATTCCAGCAGGCTGAATGCTTTTTTCACCACTGTTGGAATTTTAGATCCCACTGCATCAGAAATCTGTTTGACTCTCCCTTGAAGAGATTTCAATGGTTTGCCAATGCCTGGAATTGATTCGAGATCAGGTAAAGCACGATAGAGAGTAGACTTAAAAGTTTGCGTAATATCTAAGTCTGTGCCTGCCATGGATAAAACTTTCGCTCCCAAATTCATGCAATTCTGTTTAAAGACATTGAAGCGGATAGTTTGTTCCCGGTAAGCATTTAAATGTTTCAAAATGTTTTCTGCTCGGGCTTCTCCTATTGGTACATTTGTGACGATTCTGCCTTCATGTGGACGGAATTCCTCATAATCCATAATGGTAGGCTGGCCATTAATAGTTCCAAGATACTTACTCAATCCCTCGTTATAGACATCTTCCTGAAGAGCTGATCCAAAACCCGTAGAATAAACTGTTCCATCCGACATGACAAGACGAATGCCACAATGGACCGGAACTTGAGCATTGGCATTTTGTTGCCATTCTTTTTCAAATTTTGGTCTAGGATGTGAGACAAATTGCACTACGCATGTTAATTCTTCTTTGGTTTTTGAAGGATTGTTCTCGCCATTGAAACCAGTAAACTCTTTAGCTCGTGTTAAAAGAGCTTGCATTTCATCCTCTGTCAAGTGCTTGATGGGATGTAAAGTTTTATTTTGTTGTGGGTAATTCTCCTCATGAGCCACATCATGGTGGTAAAAGCGATCAACAGGCACCAAGCCTTCATCAAAATAGTTCCATCTTTCATGTTTATTTGTTTTGCTTGTCAGCGCAGTCTCGAAATCATCCCAGCTGAACTCTTCCTTAACTTGTTTGACTGTCACCCATTCGTTTTGCTTTTTAATCCAAAGATGAGATTCTCCTGTTTGAGGATCGATCTCTTCTTTGATCGCATGTTCTAATGGTCCCGCAGCTGTTGTATTTTGGTAGCCTATGATAGAATAAATCAGACGTGTTTTGATGAGAAATTGGACTTCTTCAAAATGGGTATCCACCAATTTTGGATCAAGATTGAGTGCACCCCAACGCGACTTAACTGTGGCTTCATTAATCACTGAGGAGAGCAGGTTTCCGGCAGACGATCCCTTTTCAAAATGCTCGTTTAATTTTTGCAAGGACTTCAAAGTTTTAGAATTGGCAAGTTCTTTTGTCAATGTATGCAATTTAGACTCATCAATATTCCCTTGCTGCGCATGCCTCATGAGTTGAAATAGGCCAGTTACTTGATTAGAATCCAAATGTAGTTTTTTACTAGCTTTTTCGCAAATTAATTTGATTTTGTAGTCATCCAATGAGTCAATTGAAGAAGTAGCAGCAACTTTTAATACATCTAAAATTTCGTAGTTACGATAGCCTAACTTTGAAGTAATGATTTTTCCTATATAACCTATGCTGCTTTTATTTTCATCTGTTTTTATTTGGTTATTTTTATCCAAATAGAAAACAGTAGAAATTGAATTAGTTTGATTGTTGTCTACTTGCATGAAAATCTCCTTTTATTTATTAATTAATATAATAGTATACAAACATTTATATATTATAAACATAATATTTATTATTTGTAAAGTTAATTATAAAAATAATTTAAAAAAGATTGATAATAGGGGATTTCTTTATTTATTTCTCACGTGCACTGAAAATTTGCGTGAATTTTTTAGTTTTGAAGATTTTCTTGTATATTTATGA
>CAWCVY010000005.1:0-37720 GCA_963799115.1 uncultured Chlamydiae bacterium
CTGTTTGCCTATTTTAGAAAGTAAAACATCCCGTGAAAATCCCAAAGACCCTTGGAATAATAGCACAATTTTGGGGGAAGATCCTTTTGAAGAAACGATTAAATCATTTTGGCAAATGGTTTACTATGCTAACTCAACCATCGTGATGATAACTAGTCGCGATTTGGAAGAAAGGATCGAATACTGTCCTGATCAAGAAACCGAAATTGATTGGGGATCGCTTAGTATCAAAAGTCATAGCCAACCGCAGCTTAATCTTCACAACTCAGAGGCTGACGTATATTCTCGGATGCTTTCTATTAAACATAAAGAAGAGGAAAAAGACCGAATCACCTTACAGTGGCTTATCATTCAAAAAACAAAAGATTATCTTTTAGATGCTCAAAGCATGCTCACTTGCATTAAAGAAATTAATCTTTTTTCAGGAGAGAGTTCTGTCATTTTCCACTCCCAATCTTGCATTTCTGGAACCGGTTCTCTCTTAGCAATATGCCATTTCCTTTTTCAAATCCACCAGCGCATTCAAAAAGCAAAGCAATCTATGAAAATCGATGTTTTTGAATTGGTGATTTGTCTGAGAGAATATTGTCGTTATGGCATGATTCATACTTTAGAAGAGTATCAACTGATTTACGATTTTCTGCATCTATTGCAGCAAGAGAAACCAAAGCCTCGGTATAAAGTCAGACAGGAAACCCTGGAAGAGGCAGCAAAATACACTCTCTACAACACTCCAAGACGCTCACAAAATAATTGATTAACGTTTTGTTATCTTATACCGCAACCTGTCTCAAACTTGGATTTGGTCCTGTGCGAAATCGTCCCGCGGTTGGACGATCGTAAGCCGGTCAATGTCAGTATGTATGTATTTATCGTACATACTGGCATAATTAGACATCTTGCATAACCTCAATTCCTTGCCCGTGCCCCTGCCCCTGCCCTTGCCCTATTAGCGTTGTTTTTGAGCCATTTTCACCAGCATAGACACGATGCTAATCAGCAGTTCTCGTCCTTTGGTATATCGTTCTTCATTAGACATCTTGCATAACCTCATCCTTGCCCGTGCCCTTGCCCGTGCCCCTGCCCTATTAGCGTTGTTTTTGAGCCATTTTCACCAGCATAGACACGTGCTAATCAGCAGTTCTCGTCCTTTGGTATATCGTTCTTCATTCACAAGCTGCAATCGTTGACACACATCCAAAATTCCCGCGCATTCTGTAGCAGACCTTTTAGCCATCCGATAAAATCGAGCTTTTTCATCGATGGAATATTCTCCCGCTCCTTCTGCAATACCTCAATGGTATTGACAAACCCGCACGTTGAAGCTGATCGCTTAAATAGGCCCTACCCCGAGGTAAATGTTCTATTATAACATCCGCAAGTACAACAAATTCTATTGCCACTTGGTATACGGTTAACTTTTCATGGTCTAAAAGAATTCGTTTCTGCACTGGAGAAATGGCGATTGTCATATTTTAACTCCCAATTTTGAATCCCTGCGATCAGATTGAATCGCAATCCAAATCTTTTTCTTCTGTTTCGATATTTATCACTCAAAATTTTAAATCGTTTTTAAGCGCCCTATTACATTTTCATTTAAAGCTCGCTTTGAAGAAATATCACGATTCATCTGCTTTTCATCTCTAGTAAGAGCTTTGCCTCTTGATCGTTTTTTGGGCTTTGTCCTAAATGAAAATAGGTCCTGTATTCTCTTAAGTATTCCAGGGCCATAAGTAATTTATCTTCGACGACGAGACGAGAAGGCTTTCCTCCCTGGGACATTCTCCGCTTCTCGGCCTCTTTAACTATTGAGATCATTTGTACAAAGGTCTCCTTTCGTACTCCTGTTAATCTTCTAAATTCAGTGGGCGAAAGTTTCTGTATAGCTTCGTATTTTTGCATAAATGGCCGATGGATTTAAGAAGCAGACCCTTATATTAAAAAATAAAATTGCGTGCCAGAACTTTTTCGGGCAAGGGCAAGGGCAGGGGCACGGGCAAGGAATTGAGGTTATGCAAGATGTCTAATACATGTGCAAAGAAATCAGGCGTAGTATATCAAAAAATTATTGGTTGGCACATTTAGAAAGTTGTCATCGCTGATAATCGAACCTATATCATATCGTATTGTGATGGCACCCCTTACTCGTTCTCTGTCCGGATCAGCAGTAAAGAGGTAAGTGAATGAAACCCTGAACTGTAAAAATCGGGAAATTGATTATTAAAGTCAGTCAATAGGTAAATATGAACAAAAAATATGACATACATCAACCAATTCTTGTGACAGGTGCTGCCGGTCAGATCGGCGGTGTTGGATTTAAGCTTGTAGAATTTCTATGCGCAGAAAAAATATCTGTTAGGGCTATGGTTAGAAGGGTTGACGATCGCTCTCAAGCCCTTGTTAATCTTGGCGCTGAAGTTGTGGTTGGCGACCTCACGGATTTGCAAGATGTTAATCGGGTTATTGAAGGTTGCAGGCGTCTTTATTTTGGCATGTCAGTGTCTTCCTCTTATCTTGAGGCTACGGTGAATGTTGCCGCCATTGCTAAGTATCATGGTGTTGAACTTTTTGTAAATATGTCTCAAATGACAGTTTCAGAAATGAGCGTCACTGCTACTACTTCGAGCCCTCAGCAGAAGCTGCAATGGTTGTCAGAACAAGTATTGAATTGGTCTGGATTGCCCTGCGTGCATGTCAGATCGACAGTCTTTCTTGAGAATCCATTATTTTATCAGGTGGCTACTAAAACAATTAGAGAATCGGGAGAAATAAAACTCCCTTTTGGAGCAGGTCGTACCTCTCCAATTGCTTCATATGATGTGGCAAGAGTTTTGGCCAAAATTCTATCAGATCCCGCGGCCTCCCATATCGGTAAAGTTTACGAATTGACAGGTCTTAAATCTCAAAATCTCAATGAGATTGCACAAGAGTATTCATCGGCCCTTGGCCGTCCAATCAAATATGTTGATATGCCAATGGAAGAATGGGCCATCCGTGAACTTAAACCCATAGGTTTACCGGATCATGTATATAACCATATTTTCACAATGGCTCGTCTGCACAAGGAAAATCGTTATGATCGCCTGGTAAACACTGTTGAAGATTTGACTGGTGTAAAACCTATGTCAGTTAAAGACTGGGTACAGGCCCATATAGCAGATTTTCAGATGAGTGGTATACATAATTTATAAATCTGGAACAAGGGAAATAGCATGCGTCAGAAACCTAACGTATGGCGTATTGGTAACGTGACCGTAACGCGCATTGTGGAAATTGAGATACTCGGCGGCCACCCGGATTTACTCTTCCAGGGGCTGGATCCAGAGCAAGTTCGGAAGATCGGCTGGCTTCAACCGCACTTTGCAGATGCATTTGGAATGCTCAATTCCTCGATCCATGCTTTTCTTATCGAATCCGAGGGCAAGCGAATTCTCGTTGATACTTGCGTCGGCAATGATAAAACTCGTCACTTACCACTCTTTAATAATCGCAAAGGAACGTTCCTGTCTCAGCTTGCGGAAGCAGGCTTCCCTGCTGAATCCATTGACACCGTGCTTTGTACCCATCTGCACGTCGATCACGTCGGTTGGAATACGCGCTTGTTTAACGATCGCTGGATTCCCACCTTTCCTAACGCACGCTATCTCTTCGGTCGCATTGAGTTGGAATACTGGCATCAAAAAGTTCTATCTGGGGAAACAGTCAACACTGATTCTGCCAAAATTCTGGATGTCACCAATGTTATGACTGATTCGGTACTTCCGATCATCGAGGCGGATTTGCATACACTAGTGGAAATCGACCATCATCTGACTTCTGAAGTCTCGTTGATGTCGACACCAGGCCATACTCCTGGCCATGTTAGCGTTTCTATACATTCGAATGGTATGAAAGCCATTATTACAGGTGACATTTTTCACCATCCTATTGAGATGGAATACCCTGATCTTGTTTGTAACTTTGACTTCGACCTTGAGGCTGCGAGAAGGACCCGCAGAGAATTTCTAACCACGCAAAGTGGCCGTAATGTCCTGATCTTGGGGACCCACTTCCCGCCCCCGACAGCTGGACGGATTGTACAAAATGGCAATTCGTGGCTATTCGATACCTCATTTGTATGAATATTCCATACCGTTCTTTTTTAGATTATGATTGCCATCTAAAATTCTCTTTTTTTATGTCTAAATGTCAATCATAGTCTTTATTTGTTATATTGGATCCGGTGGCGCGTAAATTCCCGAGTTACTGTGGAAGACAGCGCTTTTATAAATGATTGCCCCCATGATTAGTCTTTAATCATTTTCGGAAATCCATTTTCGGATATTCTCGACCGAATCTCTGTAGAATATCTCGTATAAAGATTTTGAACCGTAACCAAGATGCGGAGTTGCCAACACATTTGACAAACTGCGGAAAGGATGATTCGCTGGTAATGGCTCTGTGTCAAATACATCAAGAGCAGCTCCTGCGATTTTTTTATTTTTAAGCGCTCTGATCAGCGCGGCCTCATCGACAAGGGGCCCACGCGATGTATTGATAAAATAAGCAGAGGATTTCATCAGATCTAGGTCGGCTTTTCCGATAATTCCACGGGTGCTATTGCTTAATATTATATGTACGCTCAAAATATCTGATTGCCGGAACAAGTCTTCCTTTGAAACAAAGCGAGCTCCTGATAACTTGGCCTTTTCAATCGTCATATTTGGGCTCCACGCAATGATATTCATCCCAAAAGCTTTCCCAATTGCAGCAACAGGTGCTCCTACATGTCCTAGCCCAAGAACCCCTAGGGTTTTTCCTTTAAGATCTCCCCCAACACTCGTTTGCCATCCACCGTTACGCAATGATGTATTTTCAATTGTGATGTTTCGCACAATCGCCAGGATCAAAGACCAAGCAAATTCAATGGTTGGAGCCGATTCATAATTTGTACTAAGAACAGTAATGCCTCGACGATTGGTTGCTTCAGTGTCAATTGAGGAATTTCGTTCGCCGGTTGAAGTAATGAGTTTCAAATTTGGCAAGCGATCAATCAGTTCGGCTGTCATTGGCGTTCGTTCACGCATAATGCAAAGTATATCGTAAGGAAGGAGGCGTTGAACGAGTTTTTCCAACTCGACGACATGATCACTAAATACTTTGATTTCAGGGTTGCCGGGAATCAAAGACCAATCTGCCATCTTGAGAGCTATTTCCTGATAGTCATCCAGAATTGCAATTTTCATTTAGAAACTCCTTTTCAAACCACACTTATCATTACGCGGGAGTTTTCAGCAAGATTTTAGATCTCATATTAATTTACTGAAATCTCACAAAACTTGATACTAATAATCTACAAGACTCTCTGAGATGTATTGATTTGGTGACTTGATCAACTCAAAAGATTATCTTGAGAAGCTTCACGATTACTTTCATTTTTGGATGCTTTACGTCCATTGACCATTTGTTAGAGCTTTCGTAATTTCCACTAGTAGAGCCTGTTTAGCAAAGGGATTTCAGGTGGAGGATTTTGTGTTTGGGAAAAAATTGAGGAATAAATTGGGCTCGAAGCGAGAGTAGATGCACTTTTTGGGACAGGTAAAATTAAGGGTAAATGTATTTGCGTACTACTGGCTGGTTGAAAACTCGAAGGAAAAACACAAGATGATAAAGGTTTTGGAGGCAGTAAAGAGGTAAGAGGGGGGAAAACTTAGCGAATAAACCTTTGGCTGAAGATTGGTAGGAATAGGTGAAGATTGACTTTCTGAAATGATCTGGGTGGAAACTTGCGGCATTGGAAATAGCGGTTCTGCAGGTATTGTGGCTATTGTCTCTTGGGCTTGGAAGAAAGTCGCAGGTTTTGGAGGGATTTGTGGGGGAGTTTTTGGTGTTGGCAATTGTTGTTCTGACTCTTCCCCCATCTTTTTCATGGGAAAAAAAATAGCCACAGGACGCTTACGCTTGCGCCCTCTACCCTCTCGTGGCGGTAAATCTGGTGTATCCAAACGGAAATCAAAGTTCCAAGATTTAGATTTAGTTTCTTTCCCATCATTATCGGCTAGTAGAAGGGTAGATGAGACTTCGTCAATATTTATAGGTGTGGGAAGAGAAGCCTCAGTCGGTAACGTCTCGATTTCCCCAGAGAAGGCCTCGGGTGCTTTTTCAAATTGTGAGTGTATGTCAGATATCCCTAAAAGACTTAAACATCTGGCATAGAGAGACCTACCTAATCGAAGGTCATCAATAATATCCGTCTTGAACGTATCAAGCAAAATGTCAATTGGCGAGTCGAGCAACTGATTGAAATAATTCAGGTCTTGTTGAATTTTATTCAGCAATTCCCGGGTTTTTTCCAAGGAAAGGGAGCCTATATCATTTAGGCGTTTAGGATGTGAATGGGTACAAACAACTTGAATGGAACCTCGTTCACCCTCTACCATTGAAAAATTGGGTAATCCTGCGGGATCGTATTGCCGCACCACGTTAAATGAGGTATTCATCATTTTCTTTTGTTTAGTTTATATGGAAAATAGGATAAAGCATAAAATGGAATTTGTCAATCTTAACCATCTATTGGTTAATTATTTACGTAATTTTATTTGATTTTGAGAATTTTAAGAATTTTCGTGGAGGATTTTTCTTGCTCTTAATAAGCAATTTTATTTGCTATCAATGCCTAAAGAAATGAAATGGGGTGCGCATGGTAAGAAAAAGGGGTGCTCTTGCGGGGGAAGCACTCCTTGTTTGAGGCCTAGAGAAGTTAACGCATGCATTTTGGCTAAGCCTTGTAGGGTGGCTTTCTTGAATGCGGTTGCTCGTGCATCATCCATAAAAATCATGGACGAGAGAACCTCGTTGTGCTATCATTTAGCTTGTATAAGAGGAGCTAAAATGCCATGGCAAAGATCAGTCCCAGGATTGATATTGCATTTAAGAAAATCTTTGGGGTAGAAGAAAATAAAGATCTACTGATCTCGCTGATTAACTCAATAGTCTGCGAAGAAGATCAAGTTTCTGACGTGACTCTTTTAAACCCCTATAATCCCAAAAATTTTATAAACGACAAACTCTCTATTTTGGATATCAAAGCCAAAGGGGTCAATGGCAAGTTATTCAATATCGAAATCCAGATTACCAACGAGGGAGATTACGATAAAAGGGCACTTTACTATTGGGCAAAGCTCTATTCCGAGCAATTAAAAAATAGTGAGGGGTATTCCACCCTTTCAAAAGCGATCGGAATTCACATTCTCAATTTCTTGTCTATTCCCGAAGTAGAGAAATACCATAACGTTTTCTACATTACCGAAAAAGAAAGCGGATTTCGATATTTTAAAGACTTAGAACTGCATACAATCGAATTAAAAAAATTCTCCGAAAATTCCCACACTGAAATGAATGACCTCTTGAAAAAAGTCCATACTTCGCTCGATATTTGGGTTGCTTTTCTCACACGACATGATTTGCTAAATAAAGATCATCTTCCCTCAGGGCTTGATAATCCGGCTCTAAAAAAAGCCCTAGACGTACTAGAAGTCATGAATTTCATGGATGAGGAAAGGGAAGCCTACGAATCCCATCTCAAATGGTATAGAATTGAAGAGAGTACTCTAAAAAAATGTTTCAATGATGGTCTAGCTGAAGGTCTAGCTGAAGGTCTAACCAAAGGTCGAGCTGAAGGCCGTATTGAAATTGCAAAAGAACTCTACAAGCTAGGCATGCCTATAGAGCAAATCTGTAAAATTACCGGACTGAGTGACAAAGACCTTACTTAAGCCGTTGGCATAATAAAGTCGTTTTACCTATTCTCGAAGGTGTACAAGGCCATTTTGTCAACCAGATCAAACAGGCAACCCCCAGAAGAGGCGGCAAAATACGCTTTATTGCCACTCCAAGACCCTCAAAAGATTCAAAAAATAATTGACTAACGTGTATTTTAATCGATTCACACTTATCCCAAGGCTTTTAAGTTAAAACCCCCTAGCCCTTATCTTTATTTAGAATTTGTAATTCAAATATAATACGAGTACAATTATCAAATCGTTGTCCTTAACATCTAAACTTAATTATATAATTATAATTTTCATAATTATTCATTAATAGGAAATTCTTTATGCAAGTTCTAACTTTATTAACAAATGGCACTATCTATGGCCATAAAAATCATTTTGTAGATCCAACCAAAGAAAATGAAACATCTTGTTTTACTATGCTTCCCATTATCTCAAGAATTAGATTGATGTGCGAATCGACGGTTATTCAAAAAGAACTGCATCGTAGAAAAATCTCCGCTGATAGTGATTCCTTGGGAAAAATTGCTGATACCAGCCCATCACATTGTGTCCCAGGTACTTTTGTCAAATTAAAGCGCAGTACCCTTGTAGAAGATTGGGACCACTACAGAAATGAACCTTTCTCTATGGGCTTTCCATCTATATGGAAGCTAGAAATAGGGATGTCGAAGTTTTCATAAGCCTACCAAAAATTATTGGACAAACAAAACGTTCGAAAATTCGCTACGCTATCAGTATTTTATTTAAAGACATTTCACAAGTACACGTAGATATAGAGGTCCATTCGGCTATCAAGCAATCTTCTTGTTTAGCCTCTTCAAATAATAGAATAAGTGTCATGGAAGATATAAAGGGATGTCCTTACATCCTTGAAGCCAAAAGCTGGGGAACCTCACTTGGCAAAACGGGGCTGAAGATGCAATTGTTTAGCAACCGTTTTCATGGTGATTTAGTCGATTTTTTTAAAATATTAAACAAGAATTCCTACCATCCTGCCCTTCATTATCGGAACATGACTAAGCTTGCTTATGATATGGCAAGAGCCTTTAAGCATCTGCACACAACTGGGAAAGGTTATATTCATAAAGATGTTAAGCCAAAAAATATTTTTATTAACTGGGGGTTTACTCAACACAAAGTGCCGATCATTTTACATAGCGTTCTAGGTGACTATGATTTGGCTGCTCCGCTCAATGATGAAAATAAGAGGCTGAAAACTTCAGGTACGTTGAGCTATTTGTCTCCGGAAATGGTATTGCTGGCAAATAAGGACAATTTACCCTTTGAGCTTTGCAACCTTCTAAATTTGGATATTAAGGGAAACTTAGGAGAATTAATCACCACAAAAATGGATCAGTGGGTCTATGGTGTCCCTATTTATTTTCAACATGGCAAACTTCGAATGCATTTCGATCTTTCGACAATACAATCATTAAAAGGCGAACGTTTGAAAATAAATGAATCACTTGCTATTGAAACAAATAACCAAGATGCACAATATTTCCGTTTGAATGAAATTTCAAAGAAAATTAAAATATTATGTAGTGATTGGGAACAAAGCATGATAAAACTTCATGGTGAAGAGATCGCTTTAGACTGGGATCACAATTTTTTAAATACATTACTTTGGAATTTATCTAGGCCTCATCCGCAAGATCGCATTGATGATGATGAATTATTAAGAAGGATCGAAGAAGAAGCAGCTAAAATAGGTGTTTTTTAATGATTAAAACAAATACAAATGCTTAACAATTAATTAATAAAAATAGGAAAAATTTATGGAACCGTACCAAAGCCGGCCTAGCCCTTCAAACGAAGAAAGAGAAACTTCTCTCCACCTCCACCAAATCATAACAAAGTAAAGAAGCGCGAAGAAAAGATGCGCATACTAAAAATAAAAGATTCCGTATATAACCTAAGTGAAGAGCTTGAGGTTTTTTTGAAGTGCAGTTCAAAGGTGATGATCTAGGAGCAGCTCTAAAATCTTTTTCAGACAGACTTAAATCAACTCAGATTTCAAGTGAAAAGAGCAAGAAAAGAGAATCTTCCGAGCGAATTAGAACAGGCCGACTCTGATTTAAACTCTTTAAATCAGTTGGACTCAGATAATTTTAAAGCAGACAGTCTCGGAGATCAAGAGCGCTATTTGTACATATCTGTATCTGCAGACATGGAGACCTATGCAAACGGCATGCGCAACCGCTGAAAAGACTTTTTAGTACTATGACGGAGCTTAGAGAAGAAGGAACGATTGAACATCATGATCTGCAACGCATAACAAAAAGGGCGCATCTTCTACAAGATCCCCCTCAATTTGTCTCCTTTATCGTAGAAGGAGAGACAATTTTAGTCCATAAGACACTTCTAGTGAATTGTCAATCTCCCTTTTTCAACCCTCTTTTGTCCGGCCGTTTTACTGAAAGTGCCGATAAGCCCATCACACTAGAAGAGATCAGTTGTGGCCATTTTCGTGTTTTCAAAAAGTGGGTCGAAAACTCCCAAGCTGGCGATCATTTTGATGAAATGGAAGTGGAAGATATTTTAGATTTTATTGAAGAGGTGCATCGCTTCGATATTCCCCAACTGATTACTGATTGCGAAAGAAAATTTGAAGAAAAATTAGAAAAATTGAACGCAATTAGTATCACCGAACTTGTTCCCCTGTTCAATAGGGTGGTTTCTTTAAAAGAGTTGGAGGCCTTTCACAATCTATCCTTTAGCATTATCGCCAAGGCGTTTATTGCTAATCTGGAAGATATAGGGTTGTATTTTACTCCCGCTAAAGATTCCCTCTTTTTTCATCAGGAGGATCAGTCCAAATCCAACCTATTCCCCCCAAAAAAAGAAAATTTCTGGAATCCCTGTTTACAGCCCCTTTAGACGAACCGTTTCATTTCCCCAAAAATAAAATCATATGCTTAAAGCTAGATCTTCTTTGGAGAAGCAACTTTGAAAAGATTGAAAAAGATCTCATTGAAGCTTTTCTTCAAATCGATGAGTTGATAATTAATATATCACCCAAAGACGAACATTTGTTGGATTGGGCGGCCAACTTTAAACGTGTCAATAAAGTCAGCGTTCATTTTTCACTTGCTTATACCATGGATAAAAATTTAGAGGCCATGGAGAAGCAATTAAATAGACAAAATATCTCCCATCTTCACTTCGCTAATCTCGATCAATTTAATCCTGTCGCAAGCTATTCAAAAAATATAAATTCCAACCAAATCAGCATTGATGATTTTGTCAAACTAGAAATCTTAAGTCATGATTATTCCTCAATTTTTTCTGGACCAATACTTCAGCAAATTTTTATTTGCGGATTAAAGCACTGCTTACAGAAGAACATCTACGCCAGCTTTTAGATAAGGACAAATTTAATCCCAATGAACGAATTCTTAATCTTGTGAATATTAATCTTCCTGTTCATGCGATATTTCCATTAATTATAGCAATGCCTAAATTAGAGGAGATCTCTCTTCCCTACTTTGATCTTCCTTTTTATCCTTTGTTGCCTCGCTTTGCTTCATTAAAAAGGTCGGGCGCCCCCTCCTCTTATCCTCTACGAACCTGAATTGTTAAAGCTTTGGGCGAACAATAAGAGCAGCGGGGAAAAGAAAACTCTAATAATCCGTCTGGAGGGAGCCAATCCATGTCCCCCCCATTTTTTAGATTTTTCCCAAGTCCTAGAGATTTTTGCTAAACAGAGTCATTTTCTTAGGTAGTAGTTTCTTACCGAGGTATTACCTATCTGACCTTATCTGAACTTACAGCTCGTATGATGTCTACATTATTCTTAGACCATATGAGAGATTTTTTAGATAAGTATGACGGGTCCAATTACCAACATTGTTTACTATGGTATTATCGTCTTCGCGATGTTTCACACGCCATCATCTATTACTCCTCAAATTTTTTTAAATCACGATACGTTTCGTAGTAATCATACCATGGATCCCTTTTTCCACGGTGCAAGAAACTTAGTGATCGTCCACGCTAGACATACCCCTAGAAATCTAAAAAAAGATGCAATAAATAATTTGCTTCTCTCTAAAATCTCATCGATGTCAAATTTAAGAGAACTCACCCTAAGATTCGAAGAAAACTGTTCCATGTTAAAGAAACGAATCAAAGTTTATCAAGAAGTCACAGAAGGATTGCAAACAGTTTGCATTGAAGGTCCAGGAGCTTTCAACCTACCAAAAGGATCTCCACGACTCCGCTTAACCCATTTTATCAAGCAGGCACAACCTCTCTTAATATTATTTCCAAATTACAATCCCTTCGCTACTCCACCTTTAACATCACCACAGCTGAGAAGTAATCTTACTGACGAACAACTGCTCTCTTTAAAATTCAAACAAGAACCATTCGATCTCGATTTTTCGGGGATGTCTCAAATTTCAGCACGCGGGATGGTGGAGCTCTTACATGGCTTCTCTTCAGTAAGAGTAAACTATGAGGGTTGCGATCGGATGCTGCAAGATATGCAAGATGATCCCCTTTTGTCTATGGATGACATCTTGGCGCTTGAAAAACTAAGAAAGGGATATTCTCCTCTCCTTTCTTCCCCGGATTATATTAAGATCCGTTCTCGAATGAAAGACGAGCATCTCATCACTCTTTTTCAAAACGGAAAAATTGATCCCAATACCCGCAAGCTCGATCTTGAGAATATGCCTCTTCTCACAGCAAAAGGTTTTCACTTTATCTTAGCAAAACTGTTAAAAATAGATCGGCTCACTCTGGGAAATGCAAACCTTGATCTTTATCTCCAATGCCCTCAACCCCATCTGCGAGTTCTTAGGATTCCCATTGAGGTTTCTCAGAGCCCCCTTTTTCCCTGACTTAATCGATAAATTCAAAAGTTCTGAAGCAGAAAATAAGCAGTTGGTCTTGGATTGTGCCCTTCAACCGATAATGATTCCAAAAGTCGCCCCACTATTGGAAGAATCTAAATACTTTAAGACGATATTTGTGATCGATCAAAATACCTTTAAACATCCAGAACTCTCTACTTTTACATTAACCGAATCGATTTTAAAGTACTCTTTTCGAAAAAAGAAGATGAACAAGTTGAACAGTTAGAATCCCTCACCGCTTAAAAACGCTTCCGCCCCTTTTTCGTGCCCGAGTGCACGAAAAAGAGTTTATGCAAGAGGTTTAATAAAAGGAAATTCAAACCAAATTAATGCAAATGATTTCATTGTATTTTTTGTTAGAATTCGTTATCCTTTCTTTCAAGTTATTTAATATTCTATAATAAAAAAAAGGAAAATGATGCAGCCTACACAAAACAACACAGAATATGAACTTGCACAATCTGTCCTGAGCTTGTCAGCTACTTCAGATAAATTGGATACCTACGAAAAAATTGTGGCTTTTTTTGAAGCCAATACGGAAATTCCTGAAGCAAAGCATATTGCGGTTGCCAATTGCGCTCACGACTTGCGCTGCCGGATTTTAAATCAATTTCAATATCCTGAAGCTGCAGCGGTAGTAGAAGGAGCCGCCAATGCCCTTGATGCCCAGCGGCAAGCAAGAAATCTGACGCACCCTCTCCTCCTGAGAATCGATAAAAAAAGAATCACGATCATCGATGCAGGCACAGGCATTGTGGATCTTGCCCTGTTTCTCATCCCTTCCAAAACTTCTAATCCTCGCGCCATATTTTGCCGGGAAGAAGGCGAAAAAAAAATCTACGCTCGATTTGGACAAGGAGTACTTTCCTACTTTTATTTCATCGCTTTTCATTGGAGAGAGGGGCAACAAGCCACGTATGTGCGCGATGAAAAAGGCGACAAGACAGTCACCATCTTCTATACAAGGGAAAATCTTGCGCACTCAGCCTCTTTTTATAAAAAAAGGGGGGGGCAGTTGGTCGGCCCAGAATGCCGGTCTCAAATTGAGGAGAAGAAAATTATCGTCTCCACTTGCAATAGCGAAGGCGCCTATCGACTGGAATTCACAGAACGCACAGGTCAAATATTTTTTAAAGTCTATCCAAGCAAGAGAAAGAAAATTGGCACAAAAATTAAAATCATTTCTCCTTTGCTTAAATCTGCAGATAATAAAATCAAGAGACAAGTCATCGAACGGTTACAGTTCATCAACACTCCTATTCTGGTTAATGGCGCACCTTTGTACGATCTGACACTAGAGAGGCTGCATCTTCCAGGAATTGAAATCTTATATTCTCCCGATTTGACAGATAGAGTTGGTCAACTATTCATTTGTGAAGGGGGAAGAACTATTCAACAATTCCCTTTAATAAAAGGAATTCTCGTACCTTATGTACTAGCACTCTCCTTTGATCTTCTTCCTTTATCCCATGAACGCGCCACCATTGATTGGAAAGATGAGGTGACACTGCGGACACTCTATGAAGGCATTGAAGGGATCATCCATTCCCTTCTACCTCATGAAACAAAAATCATCTTGTTAAACTCCCTCGCTGCCCTTTTTCAAAAAGAGAAGATCGATGATCGCTATCTCATTGCTCGAACAATTAGCAAAGTCATTAATGAGTATGTTAAACAAGGATTTCTGATTCTTCCCGATCACCGCAAAGTGCGAACTTTAGGGATTCATCAAGCTTTGTATTTTCATCCGGAATATTTAGATGACCTGCCGCTAGCTAGACCAGAGAAGATAATTCTCTCGCATGGAAAAATCACACTTTTTTCCGTCGATACAGCAAACCGATTAATAGTATCAGTAAAGAAAAAAAGGGGAACAGTGGATATTTTTCCATGCGCAGCTTTTAGCAACCGATAATCCCGCCAGAAATTTCAATAGTCATTTAATCAAACTATGGACTGAAGTGAAATTGATGCAAACGATTCCCTCCCCTATTTTCGATCAAATGCAGCCTACTTCAATCGTCCCACATGCATTAGAAGCAGATTCCACCTTGATCGATCGGGAACAAGCAAAATCTTTATTAAGGAATTTGCGAATCCCCCAATCGCTGAATGTTCCTTTTGTTTCCTTTTATAATCTGCTGTTTAAAGATTATAGAACACAAAAAGAAATAAAATTACCTAAAAACATGTTTATGTTTTTGATTCGTTTTTTATTTATAAATAACAAAATTATTGTCATTAGATTATCTGAACAGAAAATATTTGATTTATTTATTGAAAAATTTATTAAAAGTTATTACGTACAGCTAAATTTATCAAATGCTTCTTTAAAATCTACAGGATTTGTCGAATTAGTGTTAGAAAACATTGAATTTCCTATAGAAACTTTCGCAACAATTATTGAAGATGTTTTTAATTTCTATTCAAAGATAACTAATCCCATAATGGCTCAGGTCTTTATTTATTATTTGTTGCACAATGAACCAAAATATGGTGTTCAAATCAAACCAGATTGGCCTAAATTGGACTCACAAAAAAGCTTGACTCAATTTTTTCAAAAATATCAAGAGATTGCTCAATTTATAGCAACGGCTCATTGCACGGATCAACCCACTATCAATACCTTGGTCGACAACTTCCTTATTGCCTCCCCCTCCATCGATTTGAAAGCAGCTTTAGAGATTCTGGATCGCCTTCCCGAGCCTCATCGCAATCGGATGTTGCTCATGTTTATCAGCATTCCAAATTTCCATGCGATGATGGCCTGGACGACAGAAGAACTGATTCTGTTCACTCAATTATTTGATATTAGAATTCAGAATGCTCCTTTCCCAAAAGCCTATATCTATTTTGAAAATAGTCCTATTAATGGAAAAAAATATTCCCATGAGGGGCTCCAAATCGTGCACAGGTTGGTTCAATTTACAGCTCAAGACAGTCAAAATCGCCTCTCTTTTGCCCAAAGTCTGTATGGTCTTATCATGGATACGAATATTCAGTTCGGTCATAAGTTACCAAAAAACTGGAGTAATCTTTTTGCCTTTTGCGAAGAATTCCCACTTCAAGACTTTAATAGATTGGGAAAGAAAATTTTCACAGTGATACAAGAGACAGACAGATGGACGTCTGAATGCATTACCTTAGATCAACAGTTGACTATGTATTGTCAGCTGTCAAACATTGCACAAAACAGCGTAGTTGACTTGGAGAAAATCCTTCCTGATTTCATAAAATATCACCCATTAGGTACTCATTTGCATGACAAAATTTCTTCCTCTTTAACCCCCGTAGATATGGCTCTTCAAGCGAGACGATTCACCCTCCTCTTCAAGCGCTATGATAGGGGTGGCAAAGAGATCCAAGAGCAAATGATCGGAGAGTTTTTGGCTGAACTTGATGGCACCGGTTTCCTTACAGAGGAGACGCGACCTTTGATGTATGCCTTATATCTTCCCAGCGGTGCGACAAATTATCTGAAAGGGGTTTATTCTTTACCCACTTTCTCAACTCGGGGAATTTACCTTCACGAAGATGGTGATGTTCAATTTTTTCTTGGATCTGCAGAGGTGGCAAAACAGCGGATTCAAAACGTCATCTCTCAAAATGTGACCCCTCTTTTTTGGTTGGGAGAATACATTAAGAATGCCCAACAGGCGGGTGCCAGCAAGACGGCCTTTGAACTTTACTTGGAGGAAGGGGCAACGAACCAAGAAGAGAAAAAGTTGACTGTGGTGATTCGAGATAATGGCTGTGGCATGGGTCTGAAAGAGATTGTTGCTTTTAAAACGCCTGGCAATACGTTTAAAAGACAAACAGTGACGGATGCCAATTTTGGCCAAGGAATCTTCACTGCTTTAGCTGAAGATGAATTTACCACAATCACCGTCGTCACCTGTAAAGATGGCTGCTGTCGTATTTTCAAAATCGAAAAAGAGGAAGAGAGTTTAAGAATATACAGCGAAGCGGAAACAGCTACCGATCTGCCCAACGGCACTGAAATCATCCTTCAAAAAAAGATGCTTACCTCTCCACTCAATACCGCCATTTATATCAATTCTCATTTGATTCAGACATGTAAATATATCCAAGAGATGGAAGTCTCATTGAATGGCAGACCTTTGACCAAACCAAAAAGAGATTCCATGGTCCTTAGCAAATCTTTCATTGATCGGGAAGGCCAACAGCAAAAAGTCCATCTACAGTTCCTCGATCAAGAAGCAGGAGCCCTCTACGTCAATGATCTTAAGACGGGACCGATTCCTGACAGCTATTTTTCTAAGATCCCATCATTTTTAAAAGCCTATTTACAAAGAGAACAGCTTTCGTTTGCCTTATTTCTCCCTAGAGTGGAGCAGGTGATGGGTCGATCGCTCATCCAAGCAGATCCCACTTTGGAATCTGCAATGCAACATCTTTTACTCCAAGGGAGCTTAATATTCATGATTGAGGAGTGGAAAAAGGGCCACAGATTGGATGCGTTTATTTCAAAAGATATCTGGGATGTCACGACACCTGGAGGATATCCTCTTTCTGCTGAGACGAAGAGACTGTACCAAATCGTCTTTGGCGCTGAATTAAACGGATTGGCATTGAATGAAAAAGAGGCAAAAGATCATGAGGAGCTCCTTGCGGCTGTGAAAGAGTTTTTGCTGCAATTGCCGCATGAAGCTCTTCCCAGTAGGGGCGTTGAAGGGGTGATGCAGCAACTTCACAATCAAATGCAAACAGCAGATATTTCATGGCATACACCACACACCATTCTTACACTGATGGCCCATTATCCCCTTTATCCGGAAGGCCCTTCTCTTCACCATCTTTTCACGACCATTAAAAATAGAGTGGATGGCATCATCAACATACGACAACTTCACGAACTTCCCGCCAGAATACAACAGAAAAAAATCAAAAAAATCCACATGATTTTTGCTTCTCTTGTAGTTGAGCATCCTGAGCTTGCTTTGATCATTATCAAATTCAAAACGACTTTATTGAACAGAATTGAGGCCATGATTAATCAGAGCTCGCAAACTCGCCATCCTCCTTCTTTAGCTTTGGCACATTTCTTTAAAAAACTGGCCCTACAAGTCTATGGTAGAGACATAGACGTGGAATTTCATTCTACCCCAGGAAACCTGGCCCATATTATTCGAGGCACAGACAAAATTTATGTTAACTTACTGCAAGACCAATTAAGTGAATTTGAAAGCTTGGTTTACGATTATGCCCATGGTGTTGCTCGTGAACAACTGATGCAACAATACGGAGAAGTCCTAAGCTATTGGATAAAAATCTTCACACACGAATTGACTCATTTGCAAGAAGGGAGTGCGTGTACTGCCACTCATGATAAAAAATTTGCTAAACAAGCTGCCTCCAATCTCGCCCAATTTTTTGGCTACCCCTCGAATAGAAATTCGACATTCGATCTCCTATTTAGAGCTTTGGATGAGACTCTAAAGGATGTGGGAAGCCAGCTGGAATTATTTTTGAGTTGAAACAATTTACCGTTTTTTAAAAGGGAGATAGCTTAGGATTCTCCATGTTTAGAGTGGGAACCGGACAGAACCAAATAGATACCATTAGACTATTCGTCAACAGACTTCTTGCATAACTTTTTTTCTTATCCATATGTGAAAGTAGGTGATGTTTTAGGGCAACTGAATAATGTGAGTGGATAAGGTAAACATTGATAAAATTTCATAATTTTTATTGATTTTATACTGATCTTGTTTTATATTAATCTCATTTATAATACTTAGAGTTGTATGATGAATAATTTAAATAAATTACCCCAATATTCCACTCTACATTATCCAGCTCAACAAACACATAATGTTAATCCCCTCCCATACCCTCAAACTCCAACTATGGGACTTCCTCAACGAGTAAATCAATTATCGCAGTCATTACCAATATCTAACCTTCAAAGTATTCCTCATCATATTTTATTAGACTTAGTTTCAAATTTGAACTTTGAAGGAGATCAACTTAAAGAAGAAGGAGATCAACTTAGAGAAAAAGTTAAGATAGCAGAAAATGAAAATAGTATTCTTAGATACCAACTTGCCAGTTCTAAACAAATGAAATTGCAATGTGAGAATCTTAAAAAAGAAAATGATCAACTTCGCAATCAACTTAAATCACTTCATCTAACATGCCAACAATTAACTGCTAACAAATCCTTGGATAAACAAAATGCAATCCATGCAGCTCAGGCAAATCTAGATCTAATTAAAGATAATTTAAGATTGAAACATGAATTGAATCAGACTCAATTACTAAATAAAAATAAAGAATTAAAAATACAATATGAGGATCCAAAAAGCCAAAATTTTTCTAACAACGAAGTAGTTCAAAAAAAAGGGGGAAGTTGCAGTGTTCAAGTGGAGGGACTCTTTTCTATGCTTAAAATATAAGCATTTAAAAGATTTTTTACCAGAAATGTATAAAAGCTTAGAATCTTTTAAAAAGATTTTTAATTTAGCCTCATTACAACCAGTTGAATCTAGACCAGTTGAATCTAAAGATAAAACTCAAAGATTGGTCATATGTAATTCTCATACAGGTGCGATAAGCCTGATCAAAATTGAAAAACTAAGGGAAATTTGGAGTAGAAACAAACCAATAGCATTTTTTGTATCTAGGAACAATCAACCCGATCTATTTCAGATGGCATTAGATAAGCTTTTGAAAGAACCGCTCTCATCATCTTATAAAATTGTGGGGGCTTTGGACTCAAAATCTACAATTACAAATAGGCTAGAATTTTTATTTCTTTGTGAACTTAAAATCCAAGTTCCCCAAGATTATCCTGTCATACGCCCCGATAAAGTACCGCCGAGGATCCCAAATGAGGAGTCGCTTGAAACCTTTGAGGATCCAAAAAGCCAAAATTGTTCTAAAAGAAAAAGAGTTTTAAATAACCAATCTGAACCAAACAAAAAAGCAAATATCATTACGCCTACTAAAGCCTTAACTCAATCACATCTTGTCACATCTACGATAGATTTAATAGAAGAAGATAAAAATAAGCCTGGAGATAAGCTTTCAACACAAGAACATGAGAAAGTCGATCAAGACCCTTTCGAAAACCCGTTCCCTTGTTCAGAGGAAAATTTATTTGATGATGATGAATTTCTGAATTCCATAACCGGAGAATGGACCTCGGTTCATCTGTGAAAAATCTCTGGGTTGCCCTAATTGTACTATTTAACACTAGGCATATGATTCTCCTCACACGTCAGGTCCAGATCCGCCTGAATTCGATGATAATATCGAGTCCCCGCATTGGGAAGATTCTTTCATTCAATATGACTAAAGGACAAATCACGAATAGCGGTGAGATTTGAGAATCTTATTCCCCCTATTCCGATGAGGCAATGGGTGATCAGTTTTCCTAAGCGTATTCGACATTATCTTCAAACAGAGGCCATTCTTCAAACAGTTCTTCGCATGGTTATAGACGAGATTAGAAAAAGAATTATCGCCTGCAGTCCAAATATTATCGGTGCCCAATTTGGTGCTATCAGTTTTATCCAGAGATTTGGCACGACACCCAATCTTCACCCTCATTTTCATCTTGTTGTGGCAGATGGAATATTTGAAATGAAAGACGGATTGTTTCAATTCCATGAAGTATTTCTTACACTTGATGACATTGCAGATATCCAAGACAACATACAAAAATGCATTCTCAAACTTTTTGCACGGCGCGGCTGGATTGAGAAAAATGAAGTCGAAAAAATGCTCGAGTATGAAAATAGTGGCTTTTCCCTCGATGCCAAAGTGAAGATTGAAAGCTGGGACCGCGAAGATTTAGAGCGTTTAATCAAGTATTGTGCCCAGACCCTATTTTGCCAGCGAAAATTTACGCTGAAATGGTCCGTGGTTAACCTATCGCTTACCAAAGCCCACGCATACAGGCAAAACTTTCATCCAACTCGATCCTCTAGAATTTATCGACAAAATAGCTGCGTTTATCCCACCGCCCCGTCGACACAGACATCATTATCATGGGGTCTTTGCTCCAAACGCGCCTCTGCGGCCGAAAGGGACACATTGACGCAAGTGCCTCATACTTTTTTTGTATATAGATATCTCATATTCGTCGGGCAGGCAACATAACAGGTCCAAAATTTACGAAGAATAAAGTTTCAAAACATCATGTCTTTTGAATAAGTTCGGGGATAACGTTAGCAAATGGATATTTGTTTTCGAAACGTGTATTTCTTTCAGCCGATCCTTAAATTTATAGATGAACTCATGAATCTTATTTAGTTCTTCTTGAAGAATTTCATTTTGCTTTAAAGCTTGGCGTGGGTTGCTTACTTGCTTCAGAGAAGTAAATTTGTCCACAAATTCGCAAAAAACTTGTAAATGGTTTCTAGAAAAATGATATACAATATCTGAAATATTCTCATCCATTAAATGGTGGAAAGGAAAATCTAATAGTATTTGTAAAGTTTTTTTCAATTCATCGATATAGCTTAAACTAAGTTGATAACTTTCCTTAAAAACTTGTGAATGTTTTACTAGATCCTCTTGAGAACAACTGAGAATAAAATCCAACCCATCTAAACAGTCATCTACTTTATATAGATCTTGCATAAGAGAAGAAATTGCTTTTTCAAAACGGCTATTCACTTTAAAATGTCCCCCAAAATTTCCTTGAGCTATGGCTTTCACGTAATCTAATAACCATTTCGAAAAAAGTTCCCAGTATTGATGAGGATCAGATTCTAAAGCTGGTGGAGATAGATGGACTGAAACTAAAAGATTTTTCATTCTTTCTAAATTGTTGCGTACAATAACTATATTTGTAGTCACACTGTTTTCTTTAGACTGATGAAGGTCCTTACGCAAGAGAATGAGGATCTCCAGAATTTGATGCCAAGGGGGGGCTGATTCAGGGAGTTCCCCAACAACTCTTTTTAACTGTTCATTTTTTACTAATTCATATTTTCGTTGATTTCTGATCATAGTAGAATCAAGGAAGCCCGATTGAACTAAATTATCAAGAATATCGGCCAAACTCCGCTTGCTATATCCTATGTCAACTGCATCAGATGCTGTGAAATCACTCTCATTTTCAGTTAAAAAGTATGTGAAAAGATCTGCCCGAGCACCTACTCCAAAAAAAGCTCTTAAACGTAACTGCAATAAAGCTGGGGCATCAAAAGTTGGTAATATTGATTTTCCACTGGGAATAAATTTTAATGGAATAACATCTGAAAAAATCGGCCAATTGGATTGTGTAATTGTGTTTAGCGTCGAAGCAAAAATAGAAAAAGGTTCAAGTATGGGGTCACCAATTTTTTTCAGCAAAGTTTTAAGGCGGCTTATTGAAACAAGATGATGATAACGCGAACACCAATCTAATGCTTCTTCGCCAAGACGGGGATCAGAATCTGCAATAATAGTTGTTAAAATAATGAGTTCTTCAAGAGAGATCAAGCATTTTTCATGTCTGCGAATGGTACCTGCAACTCCAAGTTCAGTCCAAAGACTCCAGGCGAGATCAATTAATCCATCGTCTAATCGTTGAACGATAGTTTTCATTTTACCCCTTAATTTCATTTAAAACTGCTTTTAACTCACATAGAAAACCTTCAGATACATCATGAGTGATACACCAGAGCTTTGCTTCTTCCAGCTCGGCTTGGCTCGGCTTCAAATATTTAAGGTCTGCATAATGTTTGCTATTTGGGCCCTGGTCAACTGTTGCATAAAGTTTGAAGCATATTTGATCAAAGCGTCCGGCAAGATGAATTGTCAATCCCCCATAGCGTATGGTCTGCATGCGATTTCTAAATCCTTCTGGCAAACCCAATGTAAGTAGATCTGCAGGATCGGTATTTATCCAATTTTCTATCAGGTTAAGTGCCACTCCGACGTCTTGTATTGCCTGAACAAGAGGATTTGGGAGAGGTTTTGCTGAAATAAACTCTCCATTATCAACACGTGCCACTAGATCTAAATCTTTGGTTGATCGGATCATTAGTCCTATCAATAATAATCCCCCACCACCAATTGCAACCACTTCATAGTAAAGACCTCTGTCTTGGATTAGCTGACCTAGAGTAGCTAAAGCAGTTTCTAAATCCGCAACACTAAATTTTTGCATAATAACTTCCTAATTTAAGCGCTTTAAACTCTCGTTTCGTGAAATTAATCCTACCAAATCAAGCTATTTTTCTTCAAGGAAAAAAAATGGCTATATCATCGAGAAATACGGTTTGGAAGTTTTTATTCCGATAGGCTAACTTACTTAGTATCGGGAGAAACATTTTTAAATGACGCTTGGGTTGTTATTAAGAGAAGGCAAATACTTTTGAACCGGGAAAAAGAGTAGAGAAATGAATTCCTGCTCAATCTGTGTTTGACCTCTCAGGTTTTTTCCAGGAAGGAAAAAGCCATTAATGATTTCTATTCTTTTAGAGATCATATCTTTGATTTTGACAAGTAAAATGATGGATAAAGTTGAAAATAACTCTAATAGCGTCAAACTGTGTTTAATAAACGCGTTCATGTCTAGTCAGATTAATCTTTTATTAATTTCTTCAGCTAAGGTATCCTTTTAGTCTTTCTGAAATTAGAAATGTCTTCATTTCAATTTGATGATAAAAAATTTACTTAATTTAGGGTTGTTATGAAAATATTGAAACTAGCTATTTTTTTATTAATTATTACGTTCTCCATTGCATTTGCAGAGGATTTGCCAAAGTATAGAATGGTCGATCTAGGATTGTTTGGAACTGATGAAAGCCGTGCTATACAAGTCAATGAAAAAGGCCAAGTTGCTGGAACATGTGAACAAGGTGGATCTAACTCCCTATTCCTTTGGGAAGAAATTAACGGCCTTAAGATAATTGATCTCCCTGGATATTATGGCTCTCCAGATGGATTAAAACTAAATGACAATGGGCAAATTGCAGGAGTAGTTTCTACGGGAGTAATTTCTAAAGAAAGAGGAAAGTACTCATACTTCAACTCAGAATTTTATTGCCTTTTTTTGTGGGATCCATATTTAGGATTTTGGGAGATTGAATCCTCAAAGGAGCTTATAAATATAGCTGGGTTAAATGATAAGGGGCAAATTCTTGGCAGCATAGGTGATAAAATATTTATTTGGGATTATGGGAAAAAGATAAATTTATCTGCTCTTTTTTGTGAACAGGTACGTGGGAAGTGGAGTTCGTTCCAGGCTATTTCTCTAAATAATCGTAGCGAAGTGGCCTTTAATGCTTTTAAAGTTCAAGAAATTAATAATAATGACTGGGGGCACTGATCTTTTTTATTGAAGGATGGTTCATTCAAAATGATAATGCCCGAAAAATGCTGGGAAACTACGGTAAGAGTGAATTCTTTAGATGATGCTGGAAATATGATTATAAGTCTTTATCCTCGTAGTGGGGGTAATTACTTTGGTCGAGCAGGGAAAGAAAAACATTATTTTATCGGCCCATCAAGAAATATTGTGCCTTGTCAGGTCCTCTTTGACCTTATAAGATATGGACTTCCTATTGCGAAAGGTTGCTTACCTGGAAAACTTAAAAAGGACAAAGATGGTATACTCTACTTTGCTAGGGGTATCGAAATAAAAAAATTGCTTAAAGAAGAATTTCCCTATTACAATATCTCGAATTATTCTACCCATGTATGGGATCAAAATTCTAAAGGATATGTAGTCGGAAGTATAGATACAATTGATACAATATATGGGTTCCATGCCTTTCTAGCTGTCCCTGATTGGTCAAAAAATGAGAGCTCGCAAAAATTACAGAATTGATCAATAGACGGTAAAGTTCATTTAAAATGTTTGTAGGAAATTACTTAGATCATTTGTCGTATCTGCAAGAGCGGCATCAAGGACAATCCTTAGAAGATATTCCAAACTTCCTGGAAACAATCTCGTCCTTGATAGTGCGAAACAAACACAAAATCAAAGATAAGGGAGACTTTGCCAAAATCACAGGATCTTTAGAATTTTTGGAAGGACTTGAATATCATTACAGCAACTTCCTCTTCCATCTTCAACTTCTGGCAGGTCAAGATAGTTTGAGGGATGAAATGGATGCGTAACTTTGAATTGCTGTTTCAGCTAATCGTTGAATGGCAGAAACGGGAGCACACCTTATTGAAAATCTAATTCCTCCTGTTCCTATTCGCCAATGGGTGATCAGCTTTCCCAAGCGAATTCGCCCCTACCTTCAAACTGATACCATTCTACAGAAAGTGCTGCGCATTGTGGTCAACGAAATAAAGAAACAAGTGATGTATTTAAGATTTGATCTAATATGCTTTCTGAAATAGTTTTCTCTAATTCCCCCGTCAGCCTGCGCCCTGAAGACAAGGATTGAGTATAAAAGAAGGATGTGAGAGTTGTTTTTGAAGTGAAGGTTACCATCAAATCTAAAAATGGACGCATAGGGCCTGCGGTCAGCTCCTTTACTGAACGACAACCTAATAATATAACAACATTTTTTACCCTTCCAGAAAGTTTATTGAAATCATTTAGTTTATCCTCAGCAATATGGGTTGCTGCAAACTGTTCAAATTCAGCTTTTGCTATAGCAAAAACTTCCTCATGTTTACTTTGAGGCGTGAAAATGATTTCATGATTTTTAAGCGCGTGCTTCACAATGTTTTGGATGTTGTTAACAACTTCTTGTGTGGCCTGATCTACGTTGCTCCAAAAAATTGAGTCGGGATATGGAGTTGATTCTTCGGTTAGAACTTCTTGTTCCTCATTCACGAACTTCACTTCGACATATTTTGGAAAATACTCACGAGCTTCTTTGATAAAATTCCCTTTTGATATGTCAATTTCCAGTTTAATACTCCTAATGTTAGGAAGTCTTTGACTGATAAGAGCGACATGTTCCTTTAAAAATCCTTTACCTCCGCCAAGCATACAACTTTCCAGGTTAGGCGTTTCTCTAACTAGGTTGGTAAGTGCATTAACTGTAAGATGTTCACATTCAGTTAGTTTAAGAGTTGTTAATTTTCTCCCGAATTTTGCAATTCTTTGTAAAGAAGCATCAGTTATTGGACAGGCTTTGATTTCTAATTCAGTAAGAGAAGAATGAGACTTCTTCATGAGTTTTTTAATAGCTCTATCGTCACAAGGCACCCAAATCCATCCAATGGATTTAAAACTAACAGCTTTAAAAAGGTTTGCAACTGCAGATTTTGTCAGTCGTTTGATTGGGTTGTAATCATTAATTTCATCGAGACACCTGAACCTTTCGAGATTCGGGCAATGGGTAAGTTCGTTGAAATCTTCATCTGTGAGCTCTGTACATATACCAAAGTCAATAGATTTTAAAGTAGATCCAGCAATTCTTACTACTTTTCTAAAATTCACACTATTAAATATATTCCAAGAGAAGCAGTGAAGATCTAAATCATAAGGCCACGGACTATAAGTAATTGCCACTATTTTTTGATGTCTCGTTAAAAATTCTTCAAGGTACTGCTCTCCCTTCTCCTCGAGATAGAGTATTATATTTGCGTTCGGGAAGATAGTATGGTAGTATTTCTGGACCAATGAGATATTTCCCTTCACCGTTTGAATGTTAGGAAATTCTAGAGTTTCCTGATTGTCGTCGACGCTTGATTGTTCTGTTTCAGATACCTTTCCTTTAAAAGTAAATATTTTTAGTTTAATCAAACTATTGATTTGAGTAAGAGATTTGAATAGGAAATAGGTTTTAGTATCATTTTTTTTAATATTTAAATTATATAAATATAGTCTAGTTAAATTGTTGAAGTGGTTAAGAAAGTTGATGCTGTTATCTTTAATACTACCCCAGTCAAAAAAAAGTTTGTGTTCATCTGTACATTCGAAACCTGTACATCCTTGTGTCTCATTTAGCAGGATTTCAACATTTTGCGGTGATTCGGAATTCATAAACCTGAATTTTAGATCATGTATTCTTTTGGTTTGGGGATAGCCTCTATAAAGTATAGTGTCTGGTGAAGAAGTTCCAAATTTAATCTTTTCCAGCTCAGGGTTAAGGAGAGCTAACTTATCTGTAGGAAGTCTTTTTAAGAAAGGAATTAATAAATCTTTTAAGGCAAGATAATTAATAAACAAAGCAATAGAAAGGCATCTTTCAAAACATTCAAAGGGAACGGAAAAGAGTTCCTCTTTTTGAGAAGATAAATGGGTAATAACATGCGAAAGGGATAGATTGCATAACGTGGGAATTTCCAGGGGATGCCAGCCTCCAAGTCATTTTAAAATCTCCATTTGGATATTTGGTGCTTTAGTTGGTTCTCTAGATTGTTCATCGCGATCAGTTCCATTAACGCTGAATAAAGTTGTTGGGGGTATTTCCATTCATTTCCTTTAAGCTAATTTAAAAACTATCATCTAATAAAGTCTTTTATAATAAAATTTATTTTTATAAATTACTTTACAATAAAAGATATTATTTGTCCATAATTTTTATCAGAAAGCAATTAAATAATTTTTTTTGACAATGACTTAGCTTGGTTTACGATTATGCCCATGGTGTTGCTGAAGAACAACTGATGCAACAATACGGAGAGGTTCTAAGTTATTGGATAAAAATCTTCACACACGAATTGACTCATTTGCAAGAAGAGAGTGTGTGTACAGCCACTCATGATAAAAAATTTGCTAAACAAGCTGTCTCCTATCTCACCCAATTTTTTGAACACCCCTGGAATAGAAATTCGACATTCGATCTCCTATTTAGAATTTTGGACGAGACCTTAAACGATAGGAAATTCTAGCCAGGTTGAAGGGCTTTTCCTAGGGAAAGCCCTTTAAAATAGCTTAAACAAAATCCAGGAATACTGAACTTGCAAGTTTTCTGAGGGCAGCTTTTTTGAATGCGGTTGCTCGTGTATCCTCCATAAAAATCATGGACGAGAGAACCTCGTTGTGCTATCATTTAGCTTGTATAAGAGGAGCTAAAATGCCATGGCAAAGATCAGTCCCAGGGTTGATATTGCATTTAAGAAAATCTTTGGGGTAGAAGAAAATAAAGATCTACTGATCTCGCTGATTAACTCAATAGTCAGCGAAGAAGATCAAGTTTCTGACGTGACTCTTTTAAATCCCTATAATCCCAAAAATTTTATAAACGACAAACTCTCTATTTTGGATATCAAAGCCAAAGGGGTTAATGGCAAGTTATTCAATATCGAAATCCAGATTACCAACGAGGGAGATTACGATAAAAGGGCACTTTACTATTGGGCAAAGCTCTATTCCGAGCAATTAAAAAATAGTGAGGGGTATTCCACCCTTTCAAAAGCCATCGGAATTCACATTCTCAATTTCTTGTCTATTCCCGAAGTAGAGAAATACCATAACGTTTTCTACATTACCGAAAAAGAAAGCGGATTTCGATATTTTAAAGACTTAGAACTGCATACAATCGAATTAAAAAAATTCTCCGAAAATTCCCACGCTGAAATGAATGACCTCTTGAAAAAAGTCCATACTTCGCTCGATATTTGGGTTGCTTTTCTCACACGACATGATTTGCTAAATAAAGATCATCTTCCCTCAGGGCTTGATAATCCGGCTCTAAAAAAAGCCCTAGATGTACTAGAAGTCATGAATTTCATGGATGAGGAAAGGGAAGCCTACGAATCCCATCTCAAATGGTATAGAATCGAAGAGAGTACTCTAAAAAAATGTTTCAATGATGGTCTAGCTGAAGGTCTAGCCAAAGGTCGAGCTGAAGGCCGAATTGAAATTGCAAAAGAACTCTACAAGCAAGGCATGCCTATAGAGCAAAATCTGTAAAATTACCGGGCTGAGTGAAAAGGACCTTACTTAATGTATTGGTAAACTGACAGCTATTTAGAACAATTCAATAGACTTCTTGCATAATTCATTTTCCTTGCCCATGCCCCTGCCCTTGCCCTTATCATTACCAAGGGCAAGGGCGCAAGGATGAGGTTATGCAAGATGTCTATTATACCACAACTAAAACGAATAGCGCCTCCAGCTCGTAACCCTAAGAAGGTCAACTAGAAAGCGGAGCTTCGCGCTCCGCTTGTATGAGAAAAATTAAAATTAAAGATTATTTATTGTAAGCTACATCTTTTATCTTTTCTATATATTTCGCGTAATTTTTCCAATTGAGGATTTGCATTCATTAGTTTTTTATCCTTTAGAAAAGCTTTATCAAGCTCGGTAAAGGGGTTGCTATGCAAAATAAACTCTTCAAGTTTTTTTAATTTCAAAATTCCTTTAGGCAATGATTCTAATGCATTGATTTGAATAGTGAAATGTTTTAGATTTTTCAACTTTTTAACCTCAAGTGGTAGCGAATGCAACTGGTTCCTTGAAAGATAAAGCGATTCCAGTTGAGGCAAGTTTACCGATTTGTTGAGGAATGGTGTTTAATTGATTACATTCACAATTAAAAATTTTTAGATTTGTTAAAAGACCTATTTCGACTGGAAGGAATGAAAGTTTGTTTCCTAATAGATTCATTGTTTCTAGTTGATGGAGATCGCCAATTTCTTGGGGTATAAATTTTAGTGAATTCCACGTGCAAATAAGAGTTTTTAGATTTTCTAAAAAACCAATTTCTGGCGGAAGTGATTTTAATTCGTTGTTAGAAAGATTAAGAGAGGTCAATTGAGTGAGAAAACCGATTTCGGCAGGAAGTTCTGTCATTCTGCAACCGCTCAAACTTAGTTTTGTCACTGATGGGCTTACTTCAATAAGTTTTGTTTGAATAAATATAACCTTCTCATCGTAACCTAAATATTCGTATTCATCTGTTTTCCATCTATCCATAGGAAATGGAAAATCCCCAGTTAGCCTGCCTAAAGGTTGGCCCTTATATAGCTCTAGACCTTCGATCACCGAAATTAATATTTCTAAATTTCTAAGTCTTTCTATTTTTTTTTGTTCTTCATTAATAGATGACACTTCTACTATAAGTACATTATGCCAAGCTTTACATGCTAATGAAGCCTTAGGCATGCTTCCTTTGGGTAAAGAATTTAAAATAATTTCAGTAAGCTCGGTAGGAAGATCTTCAAAAGTTGTTAATTTGTTAGGTTGACCCATCCCAGGATTTTGATGTATCATGAGAGAATTATTTGAATTGCTTAATTGCATGTTATCTCCTTTTTATTATAATAATAAAAATAATAACATATTTTAAATAAAAATTAAATAATTTTTATGTCATTTGTTATTTTATCTTCTTTATCTTTCGTGATTACTCTACTCTCATGGCGTTGTTGCATTAATCATGATTGACAAAATAAAAAAAATTTTGCATTCAGAAGGAAGAGAGGAATAAATGGCAACAGTACGAGATGTACTGGCGCCGGTTGCTAGAGCTCTAGAAAAGGCAAATTATCCGGCTCTTGTGATCGGGGGTGCGGTGGATCAGTGTGGTGGTTGGCATGACGCTGTGCGTCTAGCAGAGAAGCTTCGCTGCCCAGTATGGGCGGCACCATTGGAAGGACGCCCAGGCTTTCCAGAGACGCATGAGCTGTACCAAGGGGCGCTTCATCCAAGCATTGGTCCACTCAGTGAAAAGTTCGAGAAAAACGATCTGGTTGTGGTTATTGGAGCTCCGGTCTTCCGCTACTATCCGTACACCAGTGGAGAATTTGTGCCCAAGGGTACGAGCCTGATCCATCTAACAGACAGCATTTTGTTCATAGTGCTTCGCAACCACTCGTACTGCATACTGAAGGTATATGAAATATTCCTTGGACTGAACCAAGTGCCTGGCTTCGATCTTCCCGGAATCGATTCTGTCACTCTCGCAAAAGGGTATGGATGCGAGGGTGGATACGTCAGTGATCCAGCAGAACTAGAGGAGGAAGGCGATTCGACAGGGCTTGAACCACACCGGCCCCTTCGTTCTGTAAGTAGAGATTGATAGCACTGTCCCGCCATTGTTGGGCCCAAATGGTCCCAAAATGCAGCATCGGTTGACAGAATAACCCTACTAAAATAGACTAGAGGGAAAATAAGTAGGGTTAATATGGATATTCACTTTCTCTCTGAAGTAAAACTCACTAATCCTTGGCTTGAAGACCCTACAAGGGAAGTCATAGATCTTTCAGAATATATCCAACGGCAACAAACACAGGTTTTACTTTCGAATGAATGGGATAAGCAATGGTTGATTCTTATAGGACCCAGAAGAGCAGGAAAAACAACTTTAGGTAAATATTTATCTTTACAATTGAAGGATAGTAAACGATTTGATGGTATCCTTTATCTAAACTGCGATTATTTTTCAATTCGTCAGTTTCTAAGCTCCCCTTTAGGAATCATCTCCCTACAAAAACATTTCAAATTAAACCATCCGATCATTTTTATTGATGAAGTGCAACGTTTGGAGAACCCCGGATTGCTGCTGAAGGCGATCGCTGACCTGCAATTGCCTATAAAATTAATTGCAACAGGTTCCTCGCAACTCGAAATAAAAAGTAAGATTCAAGAACATTTAACCGGCCGTCAATTCGCGGTGCATATCTATCCTTTGAGTTCTCAGGAATTAAGTAGTTCGTTTGATTGGGAAGAGGCCGCGATCTTTGGAAGCTACCCCCAAGTTCTTGCAAGCAAAGAAAAGAGAATGGAACTAGCACAACTTTATGAGGCTTACGTAAGAAAAGATATTGTTGAAATCTTAAAAGTTGGCAAACCGGATATTCTCCAAAATCTCTTAATTCTCATTGCACATAGCGCAGGTCAATTAGTCAATTTTAATCAATTAAGTATTGATTGCAAAGTCTCTTCCAAAATAATTCAAAACTATCTTTCAATTTTAGAACAAACTTTTATTCTCTATCCCATTCAACCATTTGTTGGTAACAAACGTACAGAAATTACATCCAATCCCATATTCTATTTTATTGATAATGGATTTCGTAATCATGCCTTAGGAAATTTTACTCCGCTCAGTTCAAGAAATGATAATGGGTTGCTTGTTGAAAACCTTATCTTCCAGGAGCTTTTAAAATACAAAGTCCAGAACTTTATGCATTTTACAATCCATTACTGGCGGACTAAGTCAGGAGCAGAAGTGGATTTTGTGCTCTTTAAAAATTGGGACAACTTTATCCCCATTGAAGTTAAATTTCAAAACTTACCCCATCCCGCCATCACCAGGGGATATCGTTCTTTCCTGCAAGCCTATCATCCCAAAATCGGGATAGTAATTAATAAGAATATCCTCGATTCTGCTGAATTCGATGGTTGTTTGGTTCACTTCATTCCTTTGAGCCATTTAAATTTGCTTTGGGGTTATCTCGCAGATCTTAATTAGATCCCTAGAGAAATTAAATTTTTATCTAATGGACATCTTGCATAATTCATTTCCTTGCCCATGCACCTGCCCTTGCCCTTGCCCTTGCCCGAAAATTGGTCTGTTCAATTCAAATTTTCTGTATAAATCTTCTTTTGCAACAACGTTAATCGGGCAAAGGCAGGGGCACGCGCAAGGAAATGAATTATGCCGAGTGTCTAATGATGTATAAATCCCACCACAGCCCGATAGCACAGAATTAAATGATTCACTCCATTGAGAGCCCCATGCGGGCATGTCTCCGGAGGAATTCGTATTCCTGGGCAATGGTATTTTTGGATAAATTCATCTCTTCTGGAAAGTGTTGCTCTTTATCGCGATAATGCTTGGTTTGCAAAGCCCAATACATTGAGGCAAAATCAAGCCAATGATAGGGCCAATGATGCTGCTCTTGCGCATAGACATTGATTAATTGAGCAAAAAAATTTCGATCAAACGCCGGATTCTGACAAATATAGATGCTTTTGCCTCGTTCCACCTTTAGATCGGTAAAGATTTGAGTGATCTCTTCCCTCACAACCTCTTCTTCTTTGCCTAATTGAACCTTTTCCCAAGTAAACCCAGTTAACCTCCACACTAACAGGATCGGATTCCCAGATGTACAGCGGTTGCTTGAGCGATGGATTGATAGGTCAATTTTTCGTAACCGGAAGGCACATCTACGATTTTAAATGCAATCTCCAAAATCCGATGAAAGAAAGGGTCAAGGCCTGTCGTTTCGATATCTAAGAAAATCGCCTGCATAAATGATGCTAGACTCCTTGCGTAATTTCAGACGTCCTGGAGTCTCTCCTAAATTGGGTATAACAAAAAACTTATCCCTATTCAACAAGTTTTTGATCATTTTTGTTGCTTACAAGTTAAAGTAGTTGTAAAATAGACTCAAGTTTAAAATAACTAAGCGAGTGTATGAAAAATATATTAAAGCCCTTTGCCCATCTTTTTTTTCCGCTTCCGTTATCCTGTTTCCATGCCCGAGGATGTAGCGGCGGACTTTAGGATTGAAGATTTCAAATTCTTTGTATTTCCAAGAATTTATAGGCTTTTTAACTAATCCCCTCCATCGCCCCACCAAACTCATTCGCTTTATGCCACGAGAACAAGCAGAGGATATGTTCCGCCTTGCTATACGCAAAGAAAAATTTCAGCAAAATTCCTTATTTTCCTATCATTTTAAAGGAGGCTGGGTAGAATTTGTCTTACAATTTGATGAACAAGCACGCCTAAGACGCCTCTATACTCGCCATAAGGACCTTAAGCAAAAGTGTGAGATTCCCATTTCCCGATAGTCCTTTTAAGTTTTTTAGGATCCAATGACCTTATCACAGCAAAAATTCCGCGAGATAGTTTTTCAACTATTATATAGCCGCGACATGGGTTACTTTGACGAAGATTTAATGACAGAGCTTATGATGGCCGAACTTGCCGTTTCCAAAAAAAACGTCCGCTTAGCCCAAGAGCGCGTTCATCTCATCCAACAACATCTTCCTGAAATAGATCCCCTTATCACCTCAGTTTCCACTTCCTACGATTTCGATCGCATTCAAATGGTCACTAAAAATATTTTACGGCTCGGAGTATTCGAGCTTTACTTCGATGAAAAAATTCCACACAAAGTTGCTATCGCCGAGGCCATTCGTTTATCCCGCAAATTTAGCACCCCCGAATCGGCTTCCTTCGTCAACGCATTGCTCGATCAACTCCACCGGTTGCGTGTTGGAGGTCAAATAGATCCGCAAAAAATTACCGAACATTTTCGGGATTTGATAGAGAGCGAAAAAATTGCCTCAGAAGCTGCTCAAAGAGAAACTAAAAATGAGGCACCCCGTGACGATACAGGATCGCTTTGAACGGTACCGCCCCTTAAAAGACTTAACGACTTTTGGTATCGGAGGTTCTGCCGATTATTTCATTGAAGTTCGCGATGTCCCCACACTACAGGCAGCGCTCCTCTTTTGCCGGCAGCAACAAATTCCCTACTTTATTTTAGGCAAAGGATCTAATGTTTTATTTGACGATCGGGGTTTTGCAGGAATGGTGATTGCAAATCGCATTGATTTTTTCAATAAACTTGATGCAGATACATGGCATGTTGGGGCAGGTTACAGTTTCTCTTTATTCGGAACACAAACCGCCCGGCAAGGTTGGTCAGGTTTGGAATTCGCCTCGGTATCCCCGGAAGCATAGGTGGGGCGGTCTACATGAACGCAGGGGCTAATGGCGGTGAAACTTGCCAAACTTTAATCTCCGTGGATTATATTACTCAGGAAGGAGAACTCCTTTATTTGCCCAAGAGCTTTCATTCGGCTACCGGTTTTCTTCTTTTCAACAAAGGGAAGGTGCCATTGTTGGTGCTACTTTCCGTCTAACTAAATCTTCACAAGCCCGCCAAAAGCAATTACAGATCATTCACTATCGAAAGAATACACAACCCTATAATGCAAAATCAGCTGGCTGTGTCTTCCGTAATCCTTCTTGCGGGCATGCCGGCGCCCTGATTGAACAAAGCGGACTGAAAGAAAAAACCATTGGAGGTGCTCAGGTGTCTTCTTTACATGCTAACTTTGTGATTAATACCGGCACAGCTTCTTCCAACGATGTCCTCAACCTGATTGAACTTATCCAGCTAGAGGTCAAAGCCAAGACAGGCGTTGAATTGGAAAGCGAGGTGCGTTGCATTCCTTGCATCGGAGAGGTGGAATGTGAACCCTGATTTTCGTGCTGATCTACACTGCCATACCACCTGCTCGGACGGTACGGTCACCCCAGAAGATCTTATTCAACTAGCTTGCAAACGGCAATTGCAAGGATTAGCAATCACTGACCATGATACCATTGATGCTTATCGCACAGCTGTCCCTGCCGCTCAAACATCAGGAATCGCCCTTCTATCGGGAATAGGACTATCGGCGATGCATCTGCAAACAAGCATCCACATCTTAGCTTATAGCTTTCCACTTGATTCTCCTTTAATTCAAGAATTCTGCCGTCGGCACAACCAAAGACGCGCAGCTCGGCACCATGCCATGCTTGCACTCCTAGCCGCTCATGGAATACCTCTTTCCCCCGAAGATTTTCCTTATGCTGCCAGCATCATTCTATTGGACGACCCCATATTGCTTTGGCAATGTTACAAAAGGGCTATGTCTCATCAATTCAACAAGCGTTTCATGAATATATTGGGGAAGGAAAAAAGTGTTATGCCACCGGAGAAGTTTTTAGTGTAGAAGAGACCCTCGACCTGATTCACCAAGCCCGAGGACTTGCAGTCATTGCTCATCCCCATTTGATCGATAATGCAAAGGTTCTCAGAGAGTTGCTTAGCATGAAATTTGATGGTATAGAAGGACATTACGCCCGCTTTCGACCTACCGAAAATCAACGTTGGCTAAAAATTGCGAGCGCAAAGGCTGGTTGATTACTGGAGAATCTGATTTCCACGGAAACCTTAAACCCAACATTCCCCTTGGGAGCTCATGGGTGAACGAAGAAATATTCATGATTCTTTATCGTCATTATCAAAACAATCAACAGCTTTAGCAATATGTACACCGAGCTCATCAAGCGTCTTCTTACTATTAATTTAAAGAGCGGCATTAAATTAGGACTTCAAAATGCTTTAGACCTGCAAAAAGCACTGCAATACCCCGACCGATCATTTGTATCCATTCACGTAGCCGGAACAAATGGCAAAGGTTCCGTCGCCACAAAAATTGCCTCTGCATTTGAACATGCAGGATACTGCACAGGCCTTTATACCTCTCCACATTGCTTGCTTTAGGGAACGAATCCGCATCAATGGACAAATGATCTCTGAAGAAAAGGTCGAGACCCTCCTATCCCTCCTTTCCCAGATAGCCGAAAAAGAACAAATCCCGGCAACTTTTTTTGAGTTGACCACATTGATGGCCTTTTTGCATTTCGCAAAAGAACAAGTAGACATTGCAGTGATTGAAACAGGTTTAGGGGGGCGCTTAGATGCAACCACTATCATCACTCCCTGCTTGTCTGTCATTACCTCGATTAGTTTGGATCACACCGATGTGCTAGGGACAACCCTTGAAGAGATTGCGCGAGAAAAGGGGGGAATCATCAAAGATAAAATTCCGGTTGTCGTCGGGCCGCATGTGCCCCTAGAACCCATACAAGAAATTGCCTTCCAAAAGCAGAGCCTTTGCATTCAATCTTTGGAGAAACATCTTTTTTTTGAAGAGGAAAATCGCTCCATCGCGCGAACCGCCCTTGAGCACTTGAGTAGTACATTTTCTCTTTCCTCAAGCGCGATAGAGCAAGGATTGTTAGGACGGCAGCCTTGTCGCCTAGAAAAAGATTCCGGGCCCTCCATTAATCATTTTGGATGTAGCCCATAACCCGGATGGACTGCAGCATCTTTTTCAGGCTATTAAATATGATCATCCGGAAAAGTCTTTGCGCCTCATGTTTGGCTTATCCAAAAATAAAGACGTGCCTTCCTGCTTGCAGTTAATCGCCGCGCATGGAGATCAATTTCATGTTGTCGAAGCCCCCAATGGTCGCGGAGCAACACCACAGGTGCTTTATATGCGCTTAGAAGCCCTGGGAATTAAATCGTCCCATCTTTTTGTGCATGAATCCATTCGTGAGGGTGTGCATATAGCCAAAGAGGAGGCTTGCCGCCATGGTCAAATTCGGGTTATCTGCGGATCTTTTTTTATCATGGGGCTAGTGCGGCAGACATTAGGCTTTGCTGAGCCTATGGATGCCATTGACCTCAATGAACGTCCCAGATAGAAGTGATTATGCGAGATGAAGTTAATGCGATTATTTCCTGGTTGCTAAGAAAAGTTAGGCAGAAAACCTGGAGCTGCTTTTTAATGGATGAGTTATTTGATCTAAAACAGTTTCAGAAATAAGATAACTTCAGAGGTAGTTGGAATGGTTGAATGAGCCTGGAAAGCTCTAATTGCAACACCCTGGGCATCTCACTATAAGCGTTAACTTATTTTCTTGATTAGCTGTTCTTATGAGCCTGAAGGGCTCCAATTGCAACAGCCCAGGGCATCGCCCTGGGTAATATTTAGAATAATATAGCAGCCTGTATGGCTGCTAGAGGCGACAATGTTAATGTGAAATTTTTTATGATTAATGAATCATTCTGGCAGCCCTACAGGCTGCAAATTTATTTTTATCCCTACCCAGGGCGCTGCCCTGGGCTGTGTGCGAATCGCTGGTATGCGATACTAAGTTTAAAACGGAATGGAGGAAATGAAATAAATATAAACTCTAAGCCTACCTATGCGAGTTCGTCCTCGTGTAGAAATCATGACTCGAACTTGTGAGAACAAGGTACGGATCAGGCAAGCGTAATCAAGCAATTGATTATGACGAGGGAGCCAGTCATGATATTTTGGGAGGAGCCACATTCTGCCTCTATGTCTGCGCTAATTTCCACGGCCTAATGAAGCGCTGGAATCCAAAGATTCCATCTGGAAGGAATAGACGACAAAGTCCTTTTAGGATCATAGGGGTTATAAGTGACTTCGCCTGAAGAAAAAGGCATTGCATACTTACCGAGGAGGGCCTACTTCCTGATACGCCAGTATCGAGTCTTAGCTATAAGGCCAGTCCGAAATGCGAAGATGATAGGATGGGAGGAACAGAATTAACTTCAATTCCAACCTCTTGAGGTCCACAGCGTCCCGGAGATGATTATGAGTGTAATCATAAGGGACACCCAAAATATCAGAGATAACGGAATGACAGGGAGCGATAC
>CAWCVY010000006.1:0-12794 GCA_963799115.1 uncultured Chlamydiae bacterium
GTATCCCAAGAGCCTTGTGCATCTGAAAGAGGCGCACGCTTAATCCCCAATACTATATGTTTTGCCATTTTGGTCAAGGTGCCCGTCACAAAAGTGAGATTAACCGATTCTACTCCAATTAGGCTTATCGTGCTGTTCATAATGCCCATTGCGAAGCATCATTCGGATGTAGCAAAATCTTTGAACAATTTGGGCAAGACTATGAGGAGCCTTGGAGATTTGAAATCAGCACGGCAACATTACGAAAACGCCCTGAAAATCTATCGACAGTTATATTCGAGCGATGCGCATAGAGATATACAAATGATTCTGAGTAATATAAAGATCATTTCATGAATCTCCCCTAATCCCCGACATTTATCGTCCCATTAGGAGATAAAAAAAAGGCTGGCTAAATACCGGATCGGATGCCGCCAGCTGCTTAACTCGTAATGATTGATAAGCATCTGCAAGACCAGAGTGCTCTTTCATCCAGTTGGGTAGTTCTTCGCCGTATAATCCAGCGTACATTATGCCTCGAATTAAGAGGCTCTACGTTATAAGCTTTACTAACTTGTGGGACATAGCCCATCAAAGTAAACACGGCATAGTCAGTTAAGGCAAGTGTTGTTTTCAAATAATTATAGGAAAAATGATCCTTAACGAAGTAAATAAAGAGATCGCGAGGAGTGAGTGTGATCTCCTCTTTTTCTAGCTTCTTTAAAGCAATTAATGATATACTCAACCCTTTCTCGTTGCGATTCAACTGCGTCAGGAGCAAAAAGATGTCGTGCTTTGTGATAGCGATTCAGCACTTCAATTTGTAGATGGCAAAGTACAGTTCAATGGTATCGCGAGAAAAAGGCCGTCCCAGCCTGCGGAAGGCCTGACCCAGCAACGAAATGGTGCCACATACATAAACAGGCATACTTTTTTTCCCGTTTCTATCGATTAATTACTTTACCGTTTTATTAATTGATGAATTATTTGGGGGCATAATCCTTTCATGATCAATTGTGTGGACGTGATAAAGCCCGTCATCAGCGTTTAGCGAAAAGAGATAATTGCCTTCATTGCCATCTTGATCGCCCAAGACTATATTTGCGAGAAGGGCCATTTCAAAACTTCGTACATGTAGTTTAGTGGTGAGCTTCTCCATGTCCGGATCTGGTTCACTTAATGGCTGGTTTTTACTAGCTGCGGCAATCCATCAAAACGGACCGCGAATTTCAAATAAATATCTTCCCGGATTCAGAGTTGACATATGTTTGAATCAGTCATCTCTGTTTTAGTTTGGCTCCAAGTAATTCTCAGAAAAATCCGTTTCCAGCTTCGCTAATGGTGGCGAGAGCAAACTTCCAGAAAGTGTTGGCAATATAACCTCGCCAAATCAGACAGTCTGGCCATTTCACGTGCAGTAATTTCCCCCTTAAGATGCTGTGAATTGTTAATGACCTTAACAATAATTTGTGGTGGTTCTCCAACAAAATAGAGATCATTGGTCGTAGGAAGTCCTGTACGTAAAGTGAAAACTCTACTTTCTTCAAGAACTTTACGGCGGCACTCGTAGAGCTTGCACATTTTCTTAAATTCATTGAGGAGACCAAATCCAAATCCATTAACAAGATGATGAATTTTTTGACAAGATTGCTTAAATTCGCTGCTTCCATTTGGTAACTCAATTAGAAGTTGGTGAAGTTCAGGATAATTTTCCAGATGATTGGGATAAAAAGAAGGAGTTGCCGCATGATTTGTCGTTTATTCTCAGTGATTAGACTTTTATTAAGAATTGTAAATGCAAGAGTGCGCACTTTTATCTCATTTTTGAGTTCCTGAGCAGTTTCAAAAGAGCTTCTCCCAAGTACAAAAAGGGTTGACAGAGTACCGCTCAAACTTGCGTTAGAATACTCATCTTCGAGCTTACAGAATTTTGTTATAGCGTCATATGAATTCAAACCAAAAATTAATTGTAATTCTTTAAGACAAGAGAAGTAGTTTTGCAATGCAAGCTCATGGGCAGTTGTACACATATTCATTTTAAACAACTGGCTAAGTAAAGGAAAAGCAATTGAGGAAGTCTGATCAGCCTTGCTGTATTTACGAGAGATGGAGAGAATACTTTTCTTGTAAATCACGATATAAAATTTTCATATCAACAGAAACTGATTGACTGTTTGACTCATAAGTTAGAATAGGTTTTGGAGAAAACGACTCATGCATGGCAAATTCTCTCCATTTTTTGCTGACTTGACGACAACTTGCAAGATCAAGTGGATTAAGTTTGGAAAAAATTCCAAAGATAAGCTTTTCGAAAAGTTTATTAATGGGATCTAACCCTACTTCAGGGCTTACCCCTTCTGTGAGAGGAGCGGTAGAATGAGTATGACTATAATCTGAATCTAACATAGTTTATGCCTTAATTTAATTTTTTATAAACTATATCGATATACTCTTTTACATCTATTTAATTTAATTTTAAAAATAATTATTTAAAATTTTAAGTTGATCAACTTCAAGATTACGGATAGTGTATAGCAAGTGTTATTCATGAGAATTCCAGGTACTTTTAAAATATAAATGATTCTTTAATAAGCCTGGAACTGTTAGTTGAAGGGCTATGCCTTCAGGCTAACAGTTTCCCATAGTATTTACTTATCAAAAAAAGAATCGTTTGATTCTTCTCTTCTTCTCTTTCTTCTCTTTCTTCATTTTGTGTTCTGTATTTTGAGATTTCAGCCATTCGACGATAAACGCGTGCCTCATCCAAATCATTTTTTTCTTCTAGTAAGTTCGCCGCCCTCTCCATGGCCTCTTCTATCCGAAGGATTGCGAAAATTATCGTCTCTGATAAGGGCTTGATAGATTGTTAAGGCTTCTTCTTTTTGTTTTAACATCTCAAGCTGCTTAGCTTGTTGAAATCTTAATTGCTGATTTTTTTCAATTTCTAATACTTTCAAATGTGCCGCCATCATATCGCGGACCTCTTGTGAATCCATAAAGGACCTTTTTTTGACTACCTGCGTCGGTTTTTTTTCTGAAAAAAAAGTGCTAGATCTTATTGTTTCTTTATATGGATTGAAACTTGGAAATAAATAAGTGAGAGACTGTGCCGTACACCTGCCTTTAATACAACCTCCATTAACAGATGCAAAGTAGAAAAAATTCTGACTTTTTAATTCACAAAAAGGACGATTTAATGCATTCATAATGAAACCTCTTATTTTTTGTGTGTTAAAGCCCCCATCAGAAAAGGTTCTGTTCAGGGTTAGAGCGAATTGGAATCTGGGCCATGGTGTACTCTTTTATCTGGAAAGCGATGACCTCTATGGAAATGGGTCAGAGTTAACACCTGCGCACCCTACAAATGACTTTATTTTCTCATCAGGAATAATTTTCAAAAATATTCGTAATTTTCCGTATTTCTTCCGCAAATTGCTTTGCATTTCGCATCCGTAATATAGCCGACAATCAATTATGCGATAAAGTAAGATAGGCCATACGTTTGGTATGGTTCAAAGGAGGGATTTTGATTACCTTTACATTCACAATGGATAGTCAAGATTTAAACATGGCAATCAAACGTGGTAATAATTTATTCTGCCACTTCAGCAATCAAGACATTAAAGATTGATCGAAGGCCTTATGAATTTTGTGCTTTTGCTCCCATAGATATGCCAATGCGAGTTCATAGAGAGGAGTGGAAAACAGCCACACGAGCTTTCCGATTGCGAGGCTCAGATTTAACAATGAGGATAAAATGAGTTTTCCAGTTAACCATATAGTAGAAAGACAAAACCAGATCTTCCAATACAAATACTGGTAGAAACCATACCTTCGCGTGTAGCAATCCTTCCTCTTGAGCTTTTATGTCACATCTTCCAATTTGTTAACTTATCAGATTTAAAAAATATATTAAGAGTTGATAAAAAGTGGTCTGTAATTATTGCAGATCCACTATTTATTAAAATGCTGAAAAAAAAAATAGCAATACAAAGAAATTTTAAAATTGCCCTCGCTGTACGAGAAAGTATCAGTAAATGGTCAAATCCGAATCGCTTTATTCTAGATTTTAATAACGTTGTAAGCCAGATGATGTTAAAGAAATTTTGGTCTAAAGAAGTAGGTGACAAGACAACAAGAGGCATATGGAAAAGAGCAGACATCCACATTGCAAACATTCATCAAGATAAATCTGCTCTTGAGTCTATAGAAAATGGAATATATTTTAGAAGTAGTATGCAAAATAACGAAACCTCCATCCATTTAGATATTGTTGTAAAGCATAAAATGATTATTTCTTCTTTAAATGCAATCGCAATCCAGGCCAATCAACTAGCTATGAATAATGCTATAACAAAGCCAGCTGCTCATGATCAATACCATTCATGGTGGATTATCTTTCGAGATCGTGAAGAATATCCGGATTCTCTATTTTCTCCGCCGAATGGTATATGCGATTCGGTTGAACGTTCTGACATTTGGAAGATTCATATTTGTGAAAAAGGGTGTATACGGTCTCATTCCTGGGCTCTGGGTCACAAAAATATAAATGATGACGTCTGTGCCCAGTTACGGTTACAGGGGATCCGCGCACGACACCCACGACGGCAGGAACCTCATTTAACCCATGAATCAAATAAATTTATTAAGCGATATTGATCTAACAAGAAATAAAATTTCATTCTATCGATTTTCATAAAACCATTTTCATCTTGGATAATTTCTACAATTATTCGAAGAAGTTGTATTCTCTTTTGATTTCATCAAATGACCATTAACCTTGGAGCTTCTTATGCAAAAAACAAAGCTGGACAAGCATAAAAGTCATATAATTGTTTTAAATTGATTATATCGGGTTGCTGTTTTAAAATTGACTCACTTGGTAATGCTTCACGTTTATAAGTATACATATTTTCGTCCGATATAAATCAATAATTATAAAAGCTTAAATCCAATATTCGTTATGCGGCTCATAAATTGCAAAAATCCCTCAACAAAAATACATTCTTCCCTATATACTGGTCACATCTCAAAGGTGGAACCCGTATATTCTAGGATCAATTTTATAGAAAGACATTATGAACATCGAAAGAACTTATTCAGCTGACTGCTCCTCGCACGACATTTCCTTAGATAAGCAAATTTTCAAAGGCCATACCGGATGGATAGAAAGCCTCAAAATTAACGAGGACTGTCTCATAAGCGGAGGTGGAGGAATTGATGAGACTATTCGCTGCTGGGATATTAAAAGCAGGGATTCCCTTTTTATTGCACGAGGACATAGGGATAGCGTTAGCTGCTTGAAAGTCGCCAATAAAGTGCTATTCAGCAGTGCTCCAGGATTTAGGGAGAAAGATATCTTTTCATGGGAGAGCAAAACAGGACGGCGACTCGCCACTCTATCTGGACACACTCATAGCATCAGATGTTTAAACACTGCAGAGAATAAACTTTATAGCGGCTCTGACGATCGCACCATCCGTGTTTGGGATATCAATTCTGTCCGAGAGACTACCATCTTAACCACGTCTTCTTTAAGAGTCTTTGAAGACCACTTAGGTCCTGTGACGTGTATTAAATTTAAAGATGGAAGGCTTTTTAGCGGATCGTTGGATAAGAAAATTCGAATCTTTGACATGGAAAAAGGCGTACTCCTCTCTACCTTACAAGGGCATACAGGCTCAATTGTCTCCTTAGCCCTTGACAAGGACTGCCTCATTAGTGGTTCACGGGATTATAGAATATGTATGTGGGATATTAGAGAAGGTGAAGCTAAGCCTGTTTATTCATCAAAAGGAACCTCAGGGGTGAGCAGTTTTAAGATATTTGATAATAAAATTGCCGCTTCTTACTTTGGAGAACAGAATCCTTAAGATCTGGGATTTACAGGAAGGGAGTCATCTACCAATGGCTGGCCTAATAGGGCACACGGGCCCCATTAGATGTCTGAAAAGGTCAACAATATGCTCTTTAGTGGAGCTGAAGATCGTACCATTCGAGGTTGGAATATAGAAAGTGGCCTCGCACAGCAAACTCTAACAGGACATACGAAGACTGTGACCAGCCTTGAGAGTGATGGCAGGAGGCTTTTTAGCGGCTCTATCGACAGTACAATTAGGACCTGGATCATTTAAACAAGCCTCAGTGACCCCATATTAAAATAACCGCAGATCCGCAGAGAACGCTGAGCGAACGCGGAGGTCTCTGCGCTTCCTCGGAGTTCTCTGCGGCTCTGCGGTTATTTTAATATGGGGGTCACTGAGAGTGATCAACAGCAGCGGAAGCGGGGCTTTGGATCAGCCCAAATATCGCAGTTTTGCGTAAGGTGAGTCAATAACCTGTATTTGACGTGTTGACTGATCATAAGCCAATTTGTAAAAGGGACTAGTCATAATACAGTCGGTTGACCAATTCATAAATTTTCCTTTTGAATTGACTTTGATTACAAGTGCTGCGGTACGCAAATTGAGAGCAATAAATGTCTCATCGGCTGAGATCGAGATTGGGCTTTGAAAACCAAGAGATAATTTCTGAGGCTTATAGGAACGATCTAAGGGGTAGATACATAATTTAATTTCAGGTTCCTCTTTGAAATACCCTAATCGTTTCAGCATTGAAGAGACTATCAAATGATTTGGTTCAATCCTCTCACCCTCCTTTTTTTTTATAAATTGCTGCTACATACCCCTTTTGTAAAGTCAATAGTTGACAAGAACTGTTGGATTCATTTGTAGGGATAATTCTAGGCGGGTGATCAAGAGTGTAGACAATCAAATCAAGAATATTATCCTTTTTTCGAGCTAACACAGTGCCATGGCCTTGATCTTCGGAAATGACGGCGACAACGGACAAGGCCCTTATCTATCAAATCGTTTTTTCCGCCAGCTCCTGATCATGAGAGAATGCATGAGTCCTTGGATTCAATAGGTTCGCTGCATTCCCACATTCTGCTAGAAGATCCAAATGTGATCTTGCTATAATTCTTTTTTACACTCTCAGATAAAATTACTTCAAAAACATCTTTCTCGCTCATATTCGTATTGTACCCTACTTTGGGGTATTTTGTAAATTATTTTCAATCATTTTAACAACGTTTTTCTATTAATTGGACATGGACGAGTTGGACATGTTGGACATGTTGGAATTGGTCCAATCTGTCCAATCTGTCCAACTCGTCCATGTCCAATCTGTCTCATCCATGTCTAATCTGTCAAGTTTCCACTTCCGGATTGAGGTTAAACACAACCAACAACAACAGAATAAGAATAATGGGAACCAGTAAGGCCCATACGCCGATGTGAGGGGTCGCAATTCCGGATAATATTGTTCCTAGGAAGAAAACACCCCATAGCCTTGCAAGTATGATCGCACGACTCCATTGTGTATCCCAAGAGCCTTGTGCATCTGAAAGAGGCGCACGCTTAATCCCCAATACTATATGTTTTGCCATTTTGGTCAAGGTGCCCGTCACAAAAGTGAGATTAACCGATTCTACTCCAATTAGGCTTATCGTGCTGTTCATAATGCCCATTGCGAAGCTAATCGTCGCAATATGGACAAAATTGTTTACAATTCCTAGTTCAGTAAGGAGTACAATTAATCCCAGCAAAGTGACGGTCAAACTGAGCACTTTCTTCCGTCCTTGATACTTGTCAGTATAGGTGAGCAAGTTTCCTACAATGAGGCCCATCACAAAAGCTATAATCGCCGCTAAGGTGGGCATGGCTTCTAAGAAGTGGCCCTCTCCAATCAAATAGCCACTCTGAGTGGTGTTACCGCTCATGTACGACAGGTAGGTGGCATAGGTGATAAAACCATAAGCGTCCACAAATCCAGCTATGAACGCCAAGGAAACAACTAATCTTTCTTGAGCCTGAACAGAAACTAATGGAGAAAAAGCCATACCATCTCATTTTAACATAATTAACAAAGGACGGGTCTACTCCCCTTTACTAGAGTACTCTACTTGAAAATAACAGTCCTGTTTCCATTAAGGAAAACCCGATTTTGAATATGATATTTTACTGCACGCGCTAGAACTTGTGTTTCAACATCGTATCCAATCGAGATAAGCTCTTCGGGACTACGTAAATGGTCAACGCGCTGGACCTCTTGTTCAATAATGGGACCCTCGTCTAAATGTTCGGTCACGTAATGAGCAGTTGCTTCCAATGATTTTGACCCCACGGTCAAAAGCTTGGTGATAGGGCTTTGCGCCTTTAAAACTTGGTAAAAAGGAGTGGTGAATGTTAATCATCTTACCGGAAAGCTGCTCTGTCAAAGAGGAACTCAGAATCTGCATATAGCGGGCCAGAATAATCAAATCAATCTTTTTTTTCTTCTATGAAAGATAAGATTTTTCCTTCCTGTTCTCCCTTATTTTGGGGTTGAGTGGGGAGATGGAGAAAAGGGACTTGATAAAGACTTACCATCTCTTTCAAATCGGTATGATTTGAAATCACCGCTTCAACTTGCATGTCAAGCCTTTTCGATTGATAACGATAAAGCAAATCGTTCAAACAATGGCCAAATTTTGAAACAAGGATAAGGACTTTAGGCCTATAACCCGGTGCTATAAATTTCCAATCGGCTTGAAAACGCTTTGCAATGGGAGAAAATTTTTGAGAAAGCAATTCCATATTTAGATTATCGTTTGGAAATTCAAAAAGACAGCGCAGAAAAAATTTACCTGTTGAGGGATCGCCAAATTCCGATAACTCACAGATAAAGGCGTGTTGTTCACTTAAAAAAGTTGTCACAGCCGCGATGATCCCGAAGGTATCCTTGCAAGTAAAAACAAGCAAACATTGTTGAGTCATTATTTTTTATTCCAAAACAATATTGAGAATTTTATTGGGGACAAAAATCACTTTGGCAATCCGTTTTCCCTCTAGAAACCCGGCTACATGTGAATTTTGACGAGCAGCTTCTAGAACAGCCTCTTGGGGTTGATCCTTTCTCAAGCTCTAAACGCCCCCTTAATTTCCCGTTGATTTGCACAACTAAAGTGATGTTTTCATCTTGCAGATATTTCTCATCGGGAACAGGAAAAGGGGCATAAAGAAGGGGTTCTTTGCAACCCAACCTTTCCCAAATCTCTTCTGCTAAATGGGGAGCAAAAGGGGCTAGCGCTTGGGTAGCCATCTTAATCACGTTGCGGGGATAAGAAGGGAGCTTTGTAAAGTCATTGATAAATTCCATCATTTTTGCAATAGCCGTGTTGAATTGCAAGGCTTCAGTATCTTTGGCGACGCCGTGTACGAAACGGTGCCCTAACTTAAAGCTTCCTCAGAGGGTTCGGAATCGGTAACTTTATCGGAAAACGCCATTTCATAAAACCGATTGAGGAAGCGACGGCAGCCTGAAACTGCTTCAGTATTCCAGATTTTTTCCTTATCTAGCGGTCCCATAAACATTTCATAGAGGCGCAAGGCATCCGCTCCAAATTCTTGGATAATCTCGTCAGGCGTCACACCGTTTAATTTAGATTTCGACATTTTTTCGATATGGCTCTTCAACTCTTCTCCAGTCCGTTTATCAAAATATTTACCTCCTCTTTCTTCCACATTCTCGCGGTTCAACATAGGCATGCTGGCTGTTTTGATAGGAGCGAGCTACAACAATCCCTTGATTGCGTAATGTTTGAAAGGGCTCAAGCGTATGCACATACCCGCAATCATATAAAACTTTATGCCAAAAACGGGCATACATTAAGTGGAGAACAGCATGCTCCACTCCTCCAACGTACATGATCGACAGGCATCCAATACTTTTCGGCTTCTAGAACTCCAAGCTTGTTTATCGTTGTGGGGATCACAAAACCGCAAATAATACCAACAAGAGCCAGCCCACTGCGGCATGATATGCGTCTCACGCTGTGCTTGCTTGCCTGTTTTAGGATCGGTAATTTCCACCCACTCTTTCACTTGGGCTAATGGGCTTTGTCCTTCCCCGACTTGGCTTATAGTTTAGAAACCTCAGGAGGGCATAAAGGCAACTCATCTTCGTCCAATAGTCTGACGGTACCATCATGAAATTTCAGCAAGGGAAAAGGCTCTCCCCAATAGCGCTGCCGGAAAATAAGCCAATCGCTCAACTTATAGGTAGGTCGTCTGCTTTCCCTTGCTTATGTTTTTCTAACCAGGCAATATGTCTCTTTTTAGCATCCTCGACAGATAGGCCATTGAGAGTAAAATCTTGATAAGACTATTACTAGCAGTCCCTTCTCCTGGCCAACATCGTGCAGCCCTTTCGCCACTGCTTGCCGCACCTCTTCAGCGTTGATCAGGAGGATCATAGACGGGTCTTATGGGAAGCTGAAATGTTTTGGCAAACTCAAAATCACGTTCATCATGGGCTGGTACCGCCATAATAGCGCCTGTTCCATATCCCATGAACACATAATCGGAAATCCAAATGGGAATTCCTTCTTCATTGACAGGATTGATTGCATAAGCCCGTAAAGACCCCTGTTTTTTCTTGATTCAGCTCAGTGCGCTCTAGATCACTTTTGCTTGCTGTTTGCTTTTGATAGGCTTCAACTGCAGCGCTGTTATGCGGTTGCGGTGATGCGATCGACTAAAGGATGTTCTGGGGCTAAAACCATATAAGTGGCCCCAAAGAGAGTATCAGGACGAGTGGTAAAAACAGTAATACGTCTCCCGTGTGGTGGTTTCCATAAAATCGACACTTAGCTCCTTCACTTTTGCCAATCCAATTGATTTGCAGTTTTTTCAAACTTTCTGGCCAATCGACAAGATCTAAATCTTCGATCAAACGGTCGGCATAAGCGGTGATTTTTAGCATCCACTGACGTAATGGACGTCTCGTTCAATGGGATGTCCGCCCTCCTTTGAACGCCATTCTTCCACTTCTTCATTGGCCAAAACAGTTCCCAAAGCAGGGCAAAAGTTGACCAACATGTCGGCTTCATAAGCCAATCCTTTCTCATAGAGTTTTGTAAAAATCCACTGCGTCCATTTATAATAAGATGGATCGCTTGTGGCAAATTCGCGGTCCCAATCATAGCTAAATCCAGAGAGCGGAGTTGGCGCCGAAAATTATCGATATTTTGTTCGGTTGAAATTGCCGGATGCGTGCCTGTACGGATCGCATATTGTTCAGCAGGAAAACCAAAACTATCCCATCCCATGGGATGTAAAACATTAAATCCTTTTGCACGTTTATACCGGGCGAGAATATCTGTCGCAGTATAGCCTTCCACATGACCAACATGAAGCCCGATCCTGAAGGATAAGGAAACATATCCAAAACATAATATTTGGGTTTTGGAGAATCATTTCGAGCTTTAAAGGTTTTATTGTTCAGCCAATAATTTTGCCATTTTGCTTCAATTTGCTGATGGTCGTACTTCATTTTTTTCCATACGTATGAGATTCTAAAATTTATGTTAAAGTCTATTTTAAATTTCAAAGAGGAAATAATTCCACCAATTTATGGCAAAAAGCAGCAAAAAGTCAAAAAAAAAGAGCAGCCGGTCCGTTCTCAAAGAAGAAAAACTATTTAAGAATCTTTCGAAAATTACGGAACAGTTCATAGGCGGTAAAAGTTTCAGCCTATGACAGAAGGACGAGCTGATGCAGCGCCTTGCTCTTCCTCCTCAACACGAACAAATTTTCCAACAAGTTTTAGCAAATCTTGTCGCAACATGAGTTAATTGAATTTGTCGAAGGAAAATATCATCCGAAACAATCACGCGACCGATATTACCACAGGGTACATCAAAGTGCATCCCAGAGGTTTTGGCTTTGTTCAACCCGACAACCCTGATCTCTTCCCTCAGGATATTTTTATTCCAAAACACTCTCACAAAAAATGCAGTAGATGGGGACGTGGTCGAAGTTTTAATCAACCAGGATTCGCAATCGGATAAAGGCCCGGAAGGCAAGGTCATAGCTATTCTTTCTCGTTCACGAACCCATATGGCAGGAATAATTCGTTCGAGTTGACAAAAACGGCCTCTTCATTGCTCATGTTCCCTCTCTTAGGAACTACAACAACGGGTAATTGTTGAAACCTACTGATGAACAACCTTTACCATTGGGGATCGTATTGTCATGGAAATCGTCGACTGGGGATCGAAAGAAACGAAACCATTTGCCGATTTTCCCATTATTTAGGACATATTTCCGATCCTTCATGTGATATCTATGCGGCCATTGAAGAATTTAATTACGTTCAGATTTTCTACCCGTGTGATCGAAGAGGCGCAAAGCTTTGGCAAGCAGGTCTCGCTAAAAGATATCAAAGAGCGGGAGGATTTGCGTCAATTGACCACCTTCACCATCGATCCCGATACAGCCAAGGATTTCGATGATGCCTTAAGTTTGACAAAAGACTGGAAGGGAATTTATCACTTAGGAGTTCATATTGCCGATGTCTCGCATTATGTCCGTCCAGGAACAGCCCTCGATAAAGAAGCGCAACTGCGCTGCAACTCCACTTACTTTCCCAGGATGTGCATTCCCATGCTTCCGAGGCTTTATCTGAAAATCTTTGTAGTTTAAAGCCCAATGTCAATCGATTGACAGTTTCTGTGTTCATGCAGATTCGATCCTAGCAGGAACCCTTATCGATTATCGCATGGCCCGTACTGTCATCCGAAGCGCTAAACGCTTTACCTATCGAGAGGCAAAAAAAGTTTTCGATGGCAAAAAGAAAAGCGTTCATAGCAAGAATCTCGAATTAATGGTGGAATTATGTCGTCTGCTCAAACAGAAACGGTATGAACGGGGAAGCATTGAATTTTCTTTACCTGAACTTGTGGTCCTTATCGATGAAAAGGGAAAGCCCTA
>CAWCVY010000007.1:0-14106 GCA_963799115.1 uncultured Chlamydiae bacterium
TGGAAAGAATGCCGATGCCGGTTACGTGCAAGAGTAATTAGAGTATGACCGCATTCTTGCGGAATGCGCCAGAGAGAATCTTAGACTACGAAAGTGCATCGTGCCAAACTCATGAAAAGTAGCAAGGCTGCCTCGTGCCGAGGCGGCCCTGGTTTTATTGATTTGGTTTATTGATCTGCTTTCCAGATTCGATTTTCTGCCTCAGTTGACGGTTAAAGTCAGAGCTGGAGATGTTCCCGTCTGACTTGCGCCGCTTGCGGTGCCCGTAACGGTGATCGTGTAACTCCCGGCCGGTGTGCCCGCGTTTCCTCCACCGCCGCCCCCCTGCTGTTACTGCTGCAAGCCGGCAGCAACATCAGGGAAGCCACGACCATGCCAATCATCAGGAATGCGAACAGCTTCTTGTGGCGGGCGCGGATCGAACGGAATGCGATCCCCATGAGGAAATTCCTGCCATCGGCAGGAACATGGCGTAGAACACCGGCGACGAGTGCCCGTTAGGCGCATCCCGCAGAAGCGCTGAAGCCGCGGTTGTGCTGACCGTCAGCGTTCCAGGTGTACCCGGCGTGGCCGATGCCGTTCCGCACGTTGGCCCAGCAGTTACGGAGGGCGAAACCATGCAGGCAAGGGTGACGCTCCCGGTAAAACCGTTGGCCGACGCCGCGGTTACCGTAGAAGTGGCCGTGCCCCCGGATGGGTCGGATGCCGGCGAGAGCGCTGTCGCCGTCAGCGAGAAAAGTCTGGCTGCCAGCCTGAGAATATTTGACCACGAAAGCGTCGGTGCTTCCTTTGTAACCGGTTTGAAAAGCGCCCGTTGTGGTGGGGAAACCCGAGGTCGAGCTGGTGTCTCCGGTCACATAGATGTTAGCGCCGGCGCTATCGACGGCAATGCCGCCCAGATCGCCGTTGACATCTTCGTCTCCGCTGCCGCCGAGGAAGGTCGAAAAAGTCAGGGCCGAGCCAGCCGCATTAAGCTCGGTCACAAAGGCATCGGAGTTTCCCAATCCGTAGGTGGATTGGGTAGCGTTGCTGGTCGGGAAGTTGGAGGAAGCGGTCTGCCCTGTAACATAGCCGTTTCCGCTGGCATCGACTGCAATGCTCGCGCCTTCGTCGGTCCCGTTGCCTCCGAGGAAGGTTGAATACACGAGCGCCCCCGCGGGAGTCAGTTTTGTAACAAAAGCGTCGAACGCGCCGCCGCCGAACGTCGGTTGCTCGGGCGACTTTAACGGGGAAGTTCGTGCTCGAAGCAGTCTCGCCGGTGACATAAGCGTTGCCTGCGGAATCCACCGCAATACCATCGCCAATATCGATGTCGGAGCCGCCCAGATAGGTCGAATACAGAAAACCAAAATTATTTAAACCTAAAAGATCATTTTGATCGACAAGGATTTTAAGGTACTTTAGAGCTTTTTCGTGAGATTTCTCAACCTCGTATTTTCCATTATGATAACAATGATATAGCTCTTCACATGCTTTTACATGCCCTTGCTGTGCTGCAAGATTATAAAAGTAAATAGCAGTAGGATCATCTTCTTCAAGGCTATATTCGCCATATAAATAAGCTTCTCCTAGTTGATATTGTGCCTCTGCATCTCCTTGTTCAGCCTCCATTTTAAGCTTTTCGAAAGCCTTTAGAGTGGATTTGCAAAATTCAATTTGTTTGATGACTTCTTCTCTTTCAAAATCTTGTGCAAGAGCCAATTCGTAATATTCGATTGCTTTTTGAAGTGATTCTTCAGTTCCATTGCCGTTCATCCGTAACACGGTCCAGTATAAAATTGACACGAGCATACCCTTCGTTGGCCGTTATTTTAAAAAATTAAAGGCTTCCTCTGGAAATTCTTAGCACCTATTCCACTTTATAGCACCCAAATGCGAGCTCGCATCGCCCTGGCTTTTTTCCTTGACTCGCAGCCAATTGATAAAAATAAAAGCTTCTGAAGCGTTCTTGTTAACACCCAACCCATTTTGGAAATAATATCCTAAGATATTTTGTGCTTTACTATCCCCTTGATTCGCCGCCAATTTGTAGTATTTGTAAGCCTCTTCATATTGATCCTGCTCGTCAAAAATATCCCCCATTTTAACTTGTGCAAGACAATGTCCTTGATCGGCTGCTAATTTGAAATATTTTAATGATTCTTCCTTTGGTTTGGTATTCAATCCCATTTGATATTGTGCTTCCGCATCACTTTGAGCAGCCGCGTCTTCGCATTTTATAAATACAGCATTGCCTACTAACTTTGTTGAAGATGAGGGATCATTAAGCGAGGGGAAAGCCTGTGCTAATTTCTGAATTAATTGATTTGAATGATCAAAAGACTTGAAATGATGAGCTTGTTTCATCCCTTTTACTTGTGTTTCGACACGAGTGTTTTCAGCGGTTTTGGCCATTTTAAAAAAGGCATCGGCTTTCTTTTGATTTTCTATTCCTCCCATCTTCTCATAGCAATAGCCTGCTTGTTTATAACCTACAAGGAGTCCATTCTCTCCCGCCAATTTATAATAATAAATTGCTTTATCTAGAGACCTTTCTGTTCCAATTCCAAATTGATAGCATCGCGCTAATTCTAAAATTGAAGAGCCTCGTCCTTTTTGAATATCAATCTCAGCAGCTAAGCCATAATAATAATTAATAAAAGGCTTTTTCTGTTGACCGTTTAACTCCTAGCCCTCTTTCATAAAAGTGCCCTAACATTTTCAAAGCAGATGAGCTTCCCTGATCGGCAGCTAATTGATAATAGTGAACAGCTTGTTCAGCAGACCTTTTAAGACTTAATTCACCATTTCGATAGGCATCTCCCAGCCTTTCTTGAGATAATTCATCACCATTGTCCGCTGCAAGTTTGTAATAAAAGAGGGCGTTTTGAACTGATCTTTTAACACCAATTCCTTTCTCGAAGCATCTAGCCAAATCATATTGACATAACAACATAATGGGTAGACTTATCCCTGATCCACTTTGCACGATTAATTTTAAATAATGAACAGCTTCATGCTGATTTATTTTATTTTTCAGTAAGAAATCAACAAGATCAAGCATTGCTAAAGTAAATCCACTCTCCGCAGCGAGTTTATAGTAATGGATGGCCTTCTCAATGGACTTTTCAATACCTTTTCCAATAGCAAAACACCCTGCTAAAAAATATAAGCCTGTAGGGGAATTTTGTTCCACCGATAGCTGATAATAGCGTATAGCTGAATCTAATGATTTTTTGACTCCTTCGCCATTTTCAAAGAACAACCCTACCATAGCTTGTGCCTCAGCATCGCCTGCATCAGCTTCTTCCTTATAAAGATGAAAGCTTTTTTGACGATAAAAGTTGGCTTTCTCTAATGACATTTCAACCCCAATTCCTTTTTCGTAAGCCTCTGCTAAATAATCCCAAGCAATTCTAACTTCTTGATCAGCTGCTTGTTGATAATAGGAAATCGCTTTGGCAAGATCCTTTTCTACTATCCTCCCTTCTTCATAGTATTTTCCCACTATAGCTTGAGCTATTGGATTGCCTTGATCAAAAGCTAGTTTATAATAATAAAAAGCTTGGTGATGATCTTGCTCTGTACCAAGGCCATATTCATAGAGCAAAGCTAATGAAACTAGAGCTGCACGATAACCTTGATCCGCTGCTAACTTATAATAGCGAAAGGCTGATTTATGGGATTGTGGTGTACCCGGCCTTCTTCGTAGCACAGGCCGATCCGAAATTGGGCCTCTGCTTGACCATCATCTGCCACTTTCTTACAAGCGGCAAATACTTCCTGTTCAGGATTAAGTGATTGGGAAAACATTTGATTTAGGTGAGATTTGGAAATGCTTATAGCATCGTGGTGATGCCAATGAATAGGGTCTGTTTGGCTTTTTTTATCTGGATTAATTTCAGAAGCCATAAATTTTTCCTCCACTAAGATTTCATCAGCATTACCCGACAAATAAAAAACCATACCATTCATTGCTATCATGGCTAGCAATTCGGCACTTTCTTAAGCAATTTTCCCAATAACCTAAACGCCGGAAGGCTTCACAGAGGCTATAAGTATCTGGAGGATTGCAAATAAAAGTGAATTTTGGATTTTCAAGCATGGCATCTCTTACAACATTCATTTCTTCATAAGAAAAACCTGAGGCATAGAGAAAAATTGGCTTGTCTTTAGACTCTTCAAAAATTTGTCTAAGAACACTTAACTGACGATTTGGGATATAACGACTTATGTCAAGCCTTTGAGCATCAGGATAAACGATATTTTCCAAAGCTAATGTGATACTCACTTGCTGAGCTTTTGATCGATAAGCTTTTACTTTTTCCGATTTTTTGTCTCCAATAATTTTTTTTTCACAATAGCTGAGTTTATATTCGAGAGATTTTCTGTCATAGAAACTATCTAAGCCTTCTTGTTCGAGAGCAAGTTTAAAATATTTAACTGTTGTTTCCAATTCTTTAAACCAATAAAACTGACCCATCTCAATGAGGCTCGGAATATAATTTTGATTAGCAGCCATCTGATCTTCTTCTTGAGAGGCAACAACTCCTTTTCCTTCTCTATAACATCTAGCAAGTTGATATTGCGCTGGGCCATACCCCTGAGCAGCTGCCAAATTGAAATAATGAAATGCTAATTTATAAGATTGCTCAGTGCCGCGACCTTCTGCATAACACAAGCCAACGAGAAATTGGGCCTCTGCTTGACCATCGTCCGCAATTTTCTCACAAGCAAGGAACACTTCCTGTTCAGGTTTAGATGCTTGGGAAAACATTTGATTTAGGTAAGATTTGGAAATACTTATTGCATCGTGATGATGGCAGTGAATGGAATCTGACGGGCTTTTTTTATTAGAATTCATGCATTATCCTCAAAGGTGCCTTTTTTACATAGCTGCCTTTCCTCGTTTAAGAAAGCTATAAACTTTTCGGAATGCTCCTTGGCTTCAGCAGCAATCTCTGGTATCAAGCTTGATAGGGAGATTCTGCTTTCTTGGGAATATCTGAAACATTTGAATCGGTGATAAGAGCAGATTGAATTTATGCAGGTCGTTTGGTATGAATTATAATATCTATAGGAGTGTTTGGATTATTTGCGGGATGAAGCTCAATCTTTTCTATTTCTCTGTTCTTATTTTCTAACGACACCTCATCCTTTTTTTTTGTTTCGTCTTCAATTTGTTGTGCTTGTATATCTCTTTTTTCCCTATCAGATTTAATAATTTTCCTTTTCTTAATCCTCGCTGCTTCTTCCTGTTTTTCTTCAATCTTTTCTTCTTTAATCTGTTCGAAGGTTTCTTTAGAATGTTCTATTCTCTTCCAATCTATAATGGAATCCCGGTGATTACTCGTATCTGACTCAGAAGATTCTTTTTCTTCGATATTTTTAAGTTCTTCATTATTTTCCTGAAATTCAATCTCAATTGAATGTGTTTTAGAGGAATAGGGAGCCCCTTTATTTTCTTCTGCATAATTTTCCGTTCGCAAGTTCTCATCTATATCCTTATGAATGATTGGATTATCTTGAATAGAATCAGAATCAGAAGAATCACTGAATTGAGTATTATAATTAATATTCATAAAACCATTTTTACATTTTCATATATTAGTTATGTAAAATTACACCTCTTTTAAAATACATTTTTATAGCTATTGATTATGTAGTAATCGATTTATGAAATCGAATTCAAGATTGCCGAGAGTCGCAGTAGGTTCTAAAGCATCCCGACATCATTTTTAGAAAATAATGCCGAAGAAACTTAAATTTATATTGGACGTTTTTCTCTAGTATTGTCTATGATATCTATAGGGGGTGCATCTGGATCACTTGCTGGATGGAGTTTTACTTTTTCTTTGATTTTCTTGCCTTTTTCTGTTTTTTCAGTTTTCAACGAATTTTCAGTCTTCTTTTCCGTTTCATCAGAAGTTGCTTGCGTTTTTATATCTCGTTTTTCATTATCAGATTTAATATATCTCTTCTTTATATCTTTCTCATTTATATCATGAGCTTTTTCATCCGACTCTCTCTGATTTTTTTCTTCTTTGATTTTTTCGTCTGCCTTCTTGGAGTCCTCTAATTTATCCAAGATTTGATTGCCTATTTTTATAAAACAAAATTTAAAGCAACCTTTTATTTCTTTTATTGGTTCTATATTATCTGTTTTTTTTGATTTTAAAATCTCATTTAAAGAAGAATTGTTTTGACGTTGAGCTGCTTCTATTAATTCCTCTCGTTTTTTTCTTTTCTCTTCCTCAATTAATTGTAATCTAGCGTAGTAAATAGCTGTAGATAATTGCTCAAATGCTAACGATAACTCTTTCGAAGTAGAGCCGGTTATTGTCTGAAATTGAACTTGTTTAAAAACTTTATGTTCACCACTTGGCATGATTGCTTCAACTTCACTGACGTCATTCTCCTTTAATATTTTCCCTAATTCTTCCTGAACTTCAAATGGATCTCCCTCTTTTTTTGGATAAAGTACAAGCATTCCAGCTCTATAAGCTTTTTCTGCTGCTTCTACTAATTCTAAATTGTGTAATTTTGGATTGTCTAAATCAACTATATCAACAACAACTTTTTTTTCTTTACCTTCTTGAATTTCTTTTATATTTCGAGGCACACCAACTATACGGCCTTTTTTGGGTCTATCAACGCTGATATCCTTAGGCATAATTTTCTCAAGGTCTGCGCTTTCTCTTATATCTTCTTTTATATCACGTGAATAATTAGAGATTTTTTTTTCAGGAATTCTAATTAATGGATTTTGTTCTACAAGTGCTTCTTGAAAAAGTTTTATTTCTGGCTCAGAAAATTCGCTTGTTTCTATCTCTGCAACTCTTTCTTGTGTAGCTTTAAGTTGTGGAACTCCTATGAGTATTATATTAGGTGAGTAAGGTATCTTTGTCTCTTCATGATTCTCAGCAAATCCCTCTAATCCGTTTTGCTGTAAATTTTCTACGACATTTTCATTATTTGCTGAATTTAAATCATTAGCAAAAAGATCATCATCATATGGATTTTTAGCGTTATAATCAAAATTCATAAATCCTATTATGGAACTAATTTAATTATAACAGAAAAATCATTAGTTTCAAATTATTTCTAATGTCTTTTATTGTATTATATGGAAAGATCAAAATCTTCGCAAAGAAAAATTGGAGGAAGGCAAAAGAAATGTAATCTTTTGCCTATGAAATAAATTAAGCCAACAGTGAGAGATGCGATCTCTTCATTCTTTCATAAGAGGTATCATTCATAGCCACCATCTTCGGATTTTCATCGCGAATGCTATCTCCCAGGCGAATTTTTTCAAGCTTGAACTCTTCGATTTTTTTACACATTGCAATATGTATTCCAATTTCTAATAGCTTATTATCTTGCGCATCTAATTTAAAATAGATGAACTTGTTATTATCAATAATGTTTTGCTTCTTGTCAGCTAGGTTTCTCCAAATTTCAGGATTCAATATATCGACTTTTAAGTACCTTACTGGTTCCACACCTCCTTCAACTACGGCAGAACCAAAACTAGCTATATATCCTGGAAATAGCTTAAAACTTGGCTTTACAGATTGGGATTGGGGTATACTATCATGACCTGTTGGTGTTACTCTAGGTCCTTGTGCTACAGCCATCATAAATTGTTCTCCTTTTTCAATTTTTTACTTTTTTTCCTTAAGATAGGAAATTTACAAAAATTTTAACAGTTTAAATCTTAAATTTAAACGATTTAATGCGCAAAATTAAGATTCAAATATTTATTACTTTTTTTATCAAGAGCGATAATCAATGGTAGTGGAGCTATAGGGTCAATATTTGAGATGGATGAAGCTAAGTGACCCGCAAAGAACAGAATATTTGAAAAGAATTTCGTGCTCATGTATGTACCATACAGATTTCACTATTCAACTTCAATATATTTATTTAATTTCAGGTCTTATCAACAACTTCAGCAGCCCTTCCCAATACACCAAAATGAAGATTATCATTCAGATGTAAAACATGCGACTTTAGATCTTTCAAGTCCGATGTGAATGACACTCCAACCCTTGCTGAATATCTTAAAAAATCTACAGTAAAAGCTATCGCATTTAAAAATGGCATCCCAGAGGATGCAAAAGCAAGTTTAGCTGAAGCTGTAAGAAAAGGCGGACTGATAATCCAATATTTTGCTTAAATATATTTTTAAAATGGCTTCTTCAATTATATAGAGAAGGCTTTTTTGCTCAATATCCTCTAACCTGCAATTCCTTAAGATTTGTAAAAAAGCTTAAATCAGAATGATCGATTCATAACTTCTTTTTTTTGATATGATGCGTCCCTCGCTTTTTTTCAAATTTCATATCTTATTCTAAATCAATTATTAACAATATTTTTTAATCATTTTATACTTGCAATTTTTATGCTTCTTCTTTATTTCTCTCTTTGCCATCAAAATTTAACTTTAAAGGAGAAGAAAATGAAAATATTTTTATCAGCTTTTCTGTCACTTATAATTTGTTCATTTTCAAACGTCTTTGCTAGCTCTGAAATGGATAATCTAGAGGGAAAAATTTATCTTGATTCGCGGCAAATAATGATCGGAAATAATGGAATATTTGCCAATCTGGATGGGCAAGTTATCCAAATTGAAAGTATATTCTATGATAACGAAGGACTTTATTTCTCAATTCCTGATACGATTATCCCTAAATATAACTCATGGATATGTCCTAATAAAGTTTGCCTACACCCCAATCTGCCTTAGAGAAAAACATGTGCTATTTGTGGTGAAAAAGCTCCAAATTATAGAGATAAATAAATGAATTTAAATTGCTTAACTCTAATTCTTCTATGCCTTTTATTGAAAACTCATCTTATTCAAGCTGCAAATGTTAAGCAAATGATCGAAAATATCCCTCTAGAGGATCGTAAAGATATAGAGGGATTATTTTACAACTTAATAAATGATCAACCTTTCAGTTATACTCTATTTGGAGATAAGCCGGTTTCAATAGCATCTTATTTCAGAGTCACTCCTTGGGAAAATTTCATTGAATTAGGGCAATGTGATGAGATTGTTTTGAAAAAATGGAAGGTTTGGGAAAAATATAAAAATCAATTCCCTATGAAGAATTTTTTCATGTTTAAAGAAAGTTCTTCTAATTTCGAAGAAATAATTTTCATAAACAAGAAAGCGTTCCTAAAAACCCTCATTAACCATTTAGATATTTTTGAGAAAATTTTAGGAAAGAAGATAGATCCTAAGAATTTTTTAGCAAAAATTGGACAAAGAAAAGTCTCTTTTTATGATAGCATTCAGTCTAATGAAATATTATTAGGGATTTTTTTTGGTTATGGAAAATATAATCCCATTCTATTTTCTCAAAGAAACAAGATACTTAAAATTAGTTGTTTATATGCATTTGATAACAATAGCTCTCTTCAAAGAATCGGATCATCTATTCATTTTATGGCGGATCTCAATCATCCTGAGACGAAAGCTTTGCAGAGAAAATATCAAAAGCTCCGAGGAAAAATCTCTGCTATTTATGCTAAAGGTAATTTTCTGGAAATTACACTATCTGAACTTAGTTCTGATAGATGATAGGAAATTTTAAGATATAGTATAAAATCAATCTTGAAGTGAGGCAAGGCCTCGTGATATGAGGGACAGTGAAAAAATAGATTATAGATTTTCAACTATTTTCTCATGTGCAATTCAGGAGCATTCCCTTCGAGCATGGGAAGATAAGTTTTTAGCATTCTATCATAAGCTTTATCGTCCATTGCCTGAATATTCGGAGTTTGATCAAGAACACTATCTCCTATTAGAATTTTAGTTAGTTTTAATTCTTCAATTTTTTTACACATTGAAACATGTATTCCAATTCCTAATAAGCTATTATCTTCCCCATCTAATTTTAAATAGATAAACCTATGGTTATCAATAATATATTGCTTATGGTTAGCCAGTTGATCCCAATTTTCTTGATTCAATATATCGATTCCTAAGTATTTTACTTGATCTACACTTTCTTCAACGATAGCAGCACCACACTTAGTTATGTAGCCTGGGGATATCTTAAAATTTGGTTGGGGTATACTATCATGACTTGTTGGTATAACTCTAGGTTCTTGTGTTACAGCCATCATAAATTTTTCTCTTTTTTTCAAATATTCTGTTGGATCTCTTGCGTTTTCTTGAAATTGCTTATTGAATCAAATTCATCTAAGATCTTCTATAAGATGGAAATTTTTTATTGATTTTACGGAAATCATATTATAACAATTCGATTTATTCATATCTATTTTCCAACCTCTCAATCAAACTTCTATCTTTAGATCGTATTTCCCAAAATGAACTATCGATCATTTCAATAATGAAATCGCATCTTTCATAAATTTCTTCATAATTTTTATATCTTTGCAACAAGCTTCTATCTTTACAGCCAATAATAGTTATTTCAATTATTTGATAGAATTTATTAGCCAATGATTTGAGTTCTTCCCAGCTAAGGATAAGTCCATTTTCATTATTTTTGATCTCTTCTTCAAATAAAGGCATGGACCTATCTTCCCCTAAATCTCCTGTTGCTTCTAGGAAAAGAATAGACCAATAATAGGAGTTCCCTGCGGAATAATCTTTTAGTTCCGCTGATACGACTCCATTTTTTTCATCATTTATTCTTATTCCTGATGTTTTCATATACATTCCCAGTACGGTAAAATTTCTGCATCCTTAGATCTTTTTGGTGTTCCTCCAGTTTCATTCTCCCGATGTTCATGTTGGTGCGGGTTTGGATGTGCTTTAGGATATCCATGATCAGTAAAATCTATATCTCGAATTGGCTTGCCATATTTATCAATTTCCCTAGCATAAGGGTAAATTTCTCCCCTATTTTCCACTTTTCTGTTGATCAAGTTGAGGCGGGAAAGAAAATCGCTTCATTAAGCTCAAGGGCAAATGTCATCTCCTGATTGGCTTTTGGATGCAATAGGCGCAATTCTTTTCTTCTTCTTTTAAAGAAGAAGTGGGTTTTATAATTTCAACATTAAAAGTTTTTGCTAAATCTTTAATAATATTTTCTTTTTCGGAATATATAACAAAAAATGAAGTATTAAAGCCCTGATTTCTAGTAAAACTATGAGGAGCTTTACATAACTGTTACATAGCACACTCTTTCATAGATAGGTGATTCTTTACTTAAATTTCTAGGTATCTTTCTTGTATTCATCCAAAAGACATTCAGGCAATTCTATTGAACTTCCATCCCCAAACTCAACTGTGTACAGCCAAGAAGGTTCTATTAAAGAGGGATCTTTTTTTACATCTTCTGCGGCTATTTTTACTAAGGAGCAAACAGATACAATTTCTCCTGGATGTAGATGAGGGAGAGCGTTTTTTTTAATAATCAGCGTATCTCCCCAATTGAATTTATGATTTTCCGAAGAATTTAATGACATAGGTTCTTTCCTAATTAATAAATTGTAAGCCAGGGCGTGCCGTCAGCATTAACGACTCCTGGGACATGTGCATGTGGTTCTAAGGACCTAGGATCTGTATGTACCGGACTTGGGTTATGCCCTCCATCTTTTCTGAGACCTGTTGCCTGTCCTTTTTCTGTGCCATTAGGAGCCCTTTCTTGGATCCAATTGCCGTCTTTGGTTCCGGTTAGCCAATTACCTTGAGGCACTTTAATTGCATTACCTTCATTGTCAACTACTACAACATCTTCATCAACAGGACAATCAAAAGGATTAGTGCGAGGTTTTCTCTTCCCATCATCCCTTCTCTTTCCTGGATTTTCCTGCTCTTCAGTTTGAACTTCATAACATATGCTATCAATATATGTGCAGAGCTGATAGGTGCCATATGCTGCCGCCACTGCAAATAATGCAGGCACAGCATAGGGGCCTAAAAAGGCACAAGATGCAACTAAAGTTTCACCAAAAGCTACTTCAACAAATGGAATGGCCATAGCAAACCTGCCATCAGAATCTTTATACAGGAAGAGATTAGATCTAGCCCTCATCAAGCCCTAAGGGATCAGTAGTTTGCCAGCTTTAGTGGTTTCCTACTATCTGCTCGAACTTGATCAAATTTCTGAAGCTGAATTGACACTATTAAATTTAAGAACGAAAACCTACAATAATATCTCCTTTAGTTACTTTCACGGATTCAGCTACAACGTTAATAAATGGAAAATCTTTTATATCCCATATTTGAAATAATTTAAATGGATGGCTTGGAGGAATTTTTTCATAATGATTTAATAACGCCTCATTTAAAAAAGTTGAATCCTCCTGAATTTCATAGAAAACAGATATAACATCTCCTAATTTATAAGAAAATTGAATAGGATTTGAAAAAACTATACGCAATTCTCTTTCATCCCAAGAGGTTAGATAGATCAATAAAATATTTTCTCTATCATACATCTGAAATGACTCAAATTCAGCATCTGCAAAGCTAATACCTGGAGAGGCAGGTTTTTTTTCCATAATTATGCTCCTGGAAATGTTTCCCCTGGTAAAAATCCTGTTCCTGAACCAGGTGCATATCCATCAGGTTTTAATTTTTCTGTGTTCTTCCTGCTCCATCCATTTCCTGGAGTTATTTGTGTTTCAACATGATAATGTTGACCATGATGCCTAGGATTGTAAGTTTCACCGAGTTCAATTTCATGCTTTTCTGGACGTATACGTATGTTACCTGCAGCAGGAATTCGACCCTTATCATCCCTTGGTATCTCAGGAAGCAAATCATCGGGATTTTTAGGAAATTTAAACTTTTCTTTATCTCTTTCATTATGCTTTTCATCTTCCTTTTCCTGCTCCTCAGCCTGAACTTGATTAACATAAGTATACAGCTGATAACAGCTATACCCTATAACAGCACAGGCTAAAGTTGCCCCTACTGCAGGTAAAACGGTCACAGTAGCAGCAGTACCAAAAGCAACTTCTAGAAAGGGAATAGCAATAGCAAAGGCAGCTCTGCCATCAGTATCTTTATACAGGAAAGGATTATTATGCACATAATGATAAAGATTCAACCCATCCTCAAATCCTAAGGGATCAGTAGTTTGCCAGCGCATTAGAGTGGGGTTGTAAAACCGATGCGCAAAAAGCAACAATCCTTCAACTTCACGCCTATTGGCAAATCCCCAGGGATTCCAGAAACTTTCATCTCCATAAAGAGTCTTAGTTCCAAAAGCCGAATAGCGATACCACTGTGCTAAGGTTCCATCGCCTTTTTGCAAGGCACAGATGTTATGGCAATAATCTTGGACAGGAAAGAAAACCTCACCGTTGAGCTCTAGGGCAAATGTCATTTCCTGATTAGCTTTTGGATGCAATAGGCGCAATTCCTGAATTCGCCCATCTTTCATGCTTCCTATTTCCCGTTCATCATGATACAACAGATGCTTAGTGCCTGAGGGATCTATGATTTGCAGACACCTGCCAAAGGAATGGTCATCAAACCAGGTCACCTCTTTTCCTTTCTTGCAGCTGGTCATGCGATTTAAAGCATCATAGGTATATTCTACAGAAGGAACAGCCTGTGTTTCCAAATTACCGTTAAGATCATAAATGTACTTTGAAACACCATCGCTGGACACTTGATTGAGATCATTGATATCTCGCTCATTTTCATTCTTTTTTAAGCAATTTCCAAGCGAAACATAATAGAACCGATTCTCTTCATGGCCTGATTCTAAAGATAGATGATCAAAACGATCATAGCAAAATTTTCCTTTAACCTCTCCTGAGGGATCTTTTTGGGTCATCTCTTTGAGATTGCCAATCGGATCAAATTTCTCTAAGAATGCCTTCCATTTAGGATGCTCAATCTTTATTGCTTTCCCCCAAAAGATCGTAGGTATAATGCACTTCGCCGGCAAGCGATGTGCCCTTTAAGAGATTGCCTTGCAAATCATAAGCCGGGCACTCATAAGTATACTTGAGGTGATTTGCAGCATCATAGCGTTGGATCTTAGTTAAGTGATAAGCGCCGTAGGTATAAGTAATGTAAGATCCATCTGGCAGGGTCATCTTGATCAAGCGATCGAGGTTATCGTAATCGTAGGTAATCCCAATGCCTGGGCTGATTATCTCTCGAATCAAACGGTTCTAGCAATACAT
>CAWCVY010000008.1:0-41356 GCA_963799115.1 uncultured Chlamydiae bacterium
TCTCTATTCTTAAAGGACATGATAAGTTTTGGTTGGATTAAAAAATCGGCAGATAAAAGAGGGCTTGTATCTGAATGTTTAAAATTGTTGGGGTAGCTTCGGTTAATGCATGGGAATTAAAATATCAAACCCCAATAGCGGCATTTCGCTCATCTAATTTAACAGACAACCATAAAGGATCCACTTCAGCATGGCTCCGACAAGGAGAGCGGCAAGTAGCAGAGATTTCATGCTCTCCTTTTAGTCGAATTACATTTCTTTCGACTCTTCAAGAAGTAAGAAAGCTAACTCTGGAAGAGAACGAAGAAATTTTTATTCCAAGGCTAGTTCAAATATGTGCTGATACAGATCCCTTTAGCGATTGTCGGACCCCGAAAGGTTGTCCGATAAGTGGTGCAACGAGATGGTTAGCGCCAGATAAGGCTTTAATCATATTAAGCGATCGATATAAAACGAATGACCAATTTTGGTTTTCATTTTTTCATGAGGCTGGCCATTTGCTTTTACATAGCAAAAAGCTATGGTTTATTGATGTAGAAGGACAAATGGACGATAAGCAAGAGAAGGAAGCCGATAATTTTGCTAGTCAGGTACTCATTCCTAATGAATACATCCCTAAATTATTGGCATTGCCTAAAAGCGAAAAAGCGGTTAGAGCCTTTGCTAAAGAAATAGATATTGCTCCAGGAATAGTCATTGGTAGAATGCAAAAAGAAAAAGTTTTGCCATGGAGTCATCTCAATAAGCTTAAAATCAAGTTGGAAAAATTTTAAGTATGGAAGAACTAAATCTAATTTATATTGTCTGGTGTAGATTACACAAGCAGGAGCTCCCGCTAATTGCCGGCGAAAAAAAGCCCTTCAGGCTCATTCAACTTGTTCAAGTGTGCGCTGAATGAGTTCCCGGTTGACTCGCGCCACATCTCTCAGAAAAGTAATGCGCTGCTTCTGCAGCTCCAGCTTTTTCAAGGCGCGCCTTTTTTCCGATAGCTTCCGCTTGGGAGATTGCAGTTGTTGAATTTCGCGCAACCGCATGCGAATATAGACTTGATTAAAGACATCAAGTAAATATTTATAGCTTAGCTCTGTCTCAATATCGGTTTCCAAAAGCGCAATGGTCGCAGTTTGAAGATCTAACGGAAAATCAAAATCTTGCTTGATTTGTTTAGCTAAACACTCGCTCTCCTCAAGAAGTCTTGTGAACAGAGAAATGCATGTCTCTAGGCTATCTTGCAGGTCTTTTAATAGTGCGCGGATCCGCTCCCTGAGAGATGTGCAAGGGAATGCTCTTGAATTTCACGGTCAATATGCTTGATCTTTTCTTTTGGGATGGTTAAATACTTGCGGCTGCTTCTTAAAGGGTTAAATTGGGAATATCTTGAAATCCCAATCCCCCCTCTGTAGCATTAAGAATCATGGTTTCAGGATAGCGATGCGCAAATTTTGAAATCCAATCGGCTTCCGTGATCCACTTCCACAAGGTCATGACGGGCTGTCCCGTAATATCTTTTTTTAACAGTGGGGTGGATTCAAAGTCTCCTGCGGTTTTAAAATCCTCTTCAGTCAAATTTAAATTCGCTATAATACCATCCGCATAATGTTGCTGATTGGTAAATGCAAGGTCTACCCCAACTAAAATAATCGGATTGCAGCCTAGGGCTTGTGCGATTTCTAGGCAAAAATTGACCACATTATGGCCTTCATCCAAATTCTCTCCTTCGATATGGAGTTGTTCTTCAAACCAATGGGCAATATCGTACCCCCCGCTTCCTGTCAGGTATAGACGCGGCCCTTTAATGGCCTTCAATGCTTCATGAAACAGCCGGTTGCGATAAAAGAAGGGAACAGCATAGGGTTGAGTGACAGCCACTCTAGAGTACTGGGCAAGGTTGGGATCGATTGCTACTCCAAAATGGGGAATAATGCCTTTGGGAATCAGAGCATTGAGAGCCGAACTGCCCGCAAACAACAGCGCTCGTTCTTTTAAGGCGGGCAGCAAATCGATGTTTTTATCAAGAGAAGGCCCCGCTCCGCAAATGATGGCCGGAATTACTTGAAACGATTAAAGAAGCCGTTGCCCAAAAAAGTCGGGGAAGTTCGAGTAAGTTGGGATAAAAGTTGAGGAAAAAGAGGATTCCGTATTGAAAATACTCATTAACAAATGTTTTTTTCCTGGTTCAAATCATATGAAAGCTGATGGTGCAACATTTAAAAGCCCTCCGGATTGACTTCTGATACACTTTCAGGCTGGAAACGATAAAGGGGTTATCGAAATAGGTCCAGGAAAGTTCATTAAAGAGCGGTTTGCTTATTTCATCGTCATGCAAGTAGACAAGTTCGACTTGCGGATCTTTTAAAATGCGAGTACCTAATTCTGTTTCGCACAAACGATAGAGGACTCCAAATCTTCTTCTAAAAAAACAAGCGCATGCTTTGGATGCTGTTCAGCCATGGTTTAGCTGCTTCGTAGTGATAGCCAAGGCCAATACCGTAGATGAAAATGACTGTAGCTCTATGCAAATCGAGTGATTCGAACCATTCCCTAGCTTCTTGGTCCGTGAAGTAGGCGAATGGTAATCATACTGTTTGCCTTTTTCAAAACGCCTTAAATTAAGCTCATTCCTTGGTGTATGATAAAATTCAAGATCGGCAGGATCAACCATGGTCAATTGATATGCCAAGGCGGGATTGATGTTTTGCAAGAGTTTAAGGTTTCTCTTTAGAGATTTTTTTTGTTCTTTCATTTTCCGCTTTTTTTAAGTTGTTTTGCATCTTTTCAATCAATTGACGTTTTAAATCTTCAAATTCTTCCTTAAGGGGTTGAAGAGCCGCAAAATCCTCTGCGATTTGGGGGTTAATTTTTTGAGCTTCAGCAAATTTCTCAAGGAATTCCGGTTCATGCAATTGTTTGTAAATTGATTGAATCTCCACTTCCAATTTATCAGCTTTTAATTGCGTTTGTTGGTAAATATCGGTAAAATCTTCTATCCCATGCTGATAGCTTTGAACGATATTCCCTTCAACATTCCAAATTTTAAGGTCGAAATCTTCCGGAAAACTGTGAAACTTCACTTCTTTGATTAATTGTCCATTGGAGGCCCATTGATGGGCTTGACCAATAGGAATCCCCTTATCGTATTGGCATTCCATGGTTAGTTCTCCGCGTGTATTCCACAATCGTTCCACTCCATGCCGCAGCCCCTTTTGGTAATGCAGTTCGCGCAAAAGCTCTCCCGTCTCCGTATAGACTTGCACTGCTCCTTCCAAGAGGCCATTTTCATAATGCAGCACCACATGTGGGCTTCCATGATCATAGAAATATGTTTGTTTACCTTCCATGCAATTGTGCCGGTAACCCAAAATGCTATAGATACGCCCGGAAGAATACCATTGGATGTTTCTACCATGCTGCTGCCCTTGGTAAAACCAAGCTTCAGATAGCAATTCCCCGGATGGTCCATAGAAGCGGGATGGGCCGTGAAGTTCGGCGTTGTTCAGGTAATAAGTTTCCCTTTTTAATTGTTGGGAGGAGGGATAAAAGGTAGTTTTTCTTCCAGTTTGAGGGTCTGGATGAAATGTCTCATGGATGAAAATGCCGAGTACCGGATCTTCAATCCAAAGATCATCATCTTGAAAACGATAGACTTCATGTGGAGAACGTTAGAAGAGGGACAAAGTTGTAATGACGAATGGAGGGGGTGAAAAAATACAAACTGGCGGTACCCTTGATTCATTAGGCTCAAATGTTGATCCAAAATAGTATATAAATGCTTATATTGCTCGATGGCACTTAAGAAAGAGCTGGGCGTACGATTCAGGCTTATTTGATGGGCCCGGTCCAAGTATAGATGGGCATCTTCAAATACTTCCAAAAAGTGACGATAAGCAATTTCTTCCTGCAAATCGCTTTCTAATAAAATGGTTGCAGGATCGTAAAATTTCAATTTTTCGCTATTGAAATTGCTTAAAAGCTGCTTCGATTTTTTGGTAATGATTTCTTCACAGATAGAGATGCAACGCGATAGGCTTTGCTGCATTTTTTGAAGGCATCGCGTGATTTCTAGTTGTGTGGCTGCATTTGCACTTTCCTGAATTTCAGCATGGATAAAATTGGCAATGTCATCAGCATGTGTGAGATATTTGTCAATGACTTGTGCTAAAGGTAAATTAGGCACGGGGGGAAATCCTAACCCTCCTTCCGTGGCATTGATTATGGTGAGTTGAGGATGCCGTTTGGCAAATAGACCTAGCCAGTTGGCTTCATGAATCCAATCCCATTTGGTGTGGATGGGTTGATGGAAAATATCCTGACTGATGACTGCTTTTTGATTGGGATCAACCTGATAAGGGCGGCTTGAGTCCATCCAAAGAGGATGCGTATCGATGCCTTTGGCATAGGTTTGAATCTGTTCAGAAACATTGAAGGCTAAATCCATGCCCACATAAATGATGGGATTGCATCCCAGGCGGCAAGCAATTTCAGTACAGAAATTGACGGCATTATGCCCCTCATTAATCTTGTAGGTTTGCATTCCTAGCTGTTCTTCAAACCAATTTGCCAGCAGGCTGTTTGTGCCGGGAATGTAAAGTTTCGGCCCTTGAATCATTTTTAGAGCATTATGGGAAAGGCGTGAGCGATAAAAATAAGGCAGATGGAAAGCATGATTGGTTAGCAATCGATGATTTTGCTCGGGATTGGGATGGACGCCCAACCCGAAATGGGGATTAATACCGGCGGCATTGAGCACATTAAGCGCAGATCCTCCTGCGAAGAACATGGCTTTATTTTTCAGTTCTTTCAATAGGTGGATATTCTTTTCTGGAGAGAAGGACCCGCTCCGCAAATAATGGCGGGAATCCTTTGAAATTTTCCAAAAAGAGCGTCCCCCTTCTGAGAATCTGGCAAATAAAAAAGATTAAGATAAAAATTTGATAAAAATCCTCTCTGACCACTTAAGTATTCATTGTGGATAAGATTCATCAAAGAGGCTTGGTGCAAGATAGTATAGCATAAAGCTAAAGCTTCTTTTTCGCGTCGGTAAGCATAGTAAGGTAAAGTCAAAAAGTCAATTTTGCACTGATTCGAGAAAGTTGCTATGGAGTTGGCGGAAGCGTTCGTCATCATGATCCGTATCTTGAAAACAAAAAAGTGTTGTTTGGGAGTCTTGCAAAAGGCGATTGGCTCGTTCTGTGTGGAGGAAGTAGTAGATCACTTCAAAGTCATCTTCTAATAAGACTAAATGGTGTTGAGGATCAGCTTGCAGCCAAGCTTGGGCAGCATCGTAAATATAGCCCAAACCCAAGCCATAAAAATAGATGACTTCAGCACTTTTAAAGTCTGCGGAATGGGCAATTTCAACAGCTTCCTTCAGGGCCCCTGTTTGAGCATGATAATAGTCGGTGATTCCGTAGCGTTGATGTACTAGATTGGACTCCCTGCACTCTGTTTCAATCAACTGCAGCTGGAAGGCATCCCAAATTAATTCAAGCTGCAAAGCAATAAGGGGATTGATTTTTGCAAGAAAAACGCAATTTTTCTCAAAAAAATCTGTTCTAAAAGTTAAAGAGGAATCCACTTTTTATCACCGCCTAAGGGTTTAAAAAGCTTACGGCGTTCTTTGATTTTCCTTTTCAAGGGATCTTTACTAGCTCCTGCATTTTCTCTTTTTCCCCGTTCCATCGCTTTTGACAAAGAGAGCTGCATGTTGCGTGCTTCCCGTTCGATCTCCTTTGCTCGCTGGAACAATTTCTTATCTTTTTGCGAATAATTTGGAGAGCGCATTGCTTCCGCTTTCAAACGCTCCACATCTATGTTCGACTCTTTAAAGACCTTTTCATTGAGTTCTTTAAATTGAGCAAACGCTTGTTCTAATTTATCCAGATCTTCTAATAGTTTTGGGGTCATATTTTCAGCAATAGATCCTTTATGATCATGAAAATAGCGCAATATATCATTTGCCTGCATGAGCAATACTTCAATTGGACTTTTGATATCCATATAACCATCTCCACTTTAGCTTCTATTTTCATTTTATCATTTAAGATTTACTTAATCAAAATTATTTATTGATAAATGAGGTTCAGAGTGGACGACGAGTACTACAGATTTTAGACCGACATTTTAGACCGGGATAACCGCTGAGCTGTAGGGAACGCCGAGGAAGCGCAGAGAAAAAATCTCCGCGTTTACTCAGCGTTCTCTGCGGCTCCCAAGTAACTTCCCTAAATTGGGACGTTATCGATGGGTGTTATTTAAAGATTATTAACCACAGAGACCACAGAGCTCACAGAGGAAGATCTACGTCGTATAAGAACATAAACCTCTCTCTGTGAGCTCTGTGATCTCTGTGGTAGATATATTTTTACGAGTAAAGTTACTTCCTGAACGGGGTTCCACCAGGGATAGGGCAACTCTGCGGTTAAGTGCAAATTTTTATTAACGGGAATTATTGATAAGCAGTTGTGCTTGTTTCAGTACATGCTCGTAAGAAAGCAGCCCCTCTTGAAAGCAATAAATCTTGTCGCGATGAATCATACCAGCCGAAAGTAGGCAGAGTGTTGGTTGACAGCTGCAATAAAGTATGCCCCCGCGAATTGATTATAACCCACAATTTGACGTAAAGTTTTCGATGTTAAAGGAATGGATTTACATTCCACGAGAAGTAAGGGATACAAAGGATAGTGAGAATGCAAACCTTTACCAAATACAATCAAATCAGTGCGACGCTTGGGTAAATGGGCATTCCCCTTCAAATGGGGCAGTTGGTTGAGGCTCTTCTCTAAAGCAAAATTTTCCAAAGGATAACCCAGGCGAAGCGTCATCTCTTGGATGAGCGCCTGCCTTACCCTTTCTTCTGGCAATGAAGCAACCCAAACCTTGCGAATAGGACAAAACAGAGATTCAGGCATCGCCTCTCTCTAACAACTAGGTTCAATAATGCCAAAATTTCCATCCGCACGGCGGTAAATGACTTTGAGTTTTTGATCGTCTTCATTTTTGAAAATAAGGAATGTATCGCCTGAGAGTTCCATTTTCATGATAGCTTCATCATTTGTCAAAATTTTGAGGGGGCGTGTTTCTTGTTTCACCACGCGATGGGGTTTGCCAAGTTCAAAACCCTCAATTTCTTCGTCAAATTCTAGATCCTCGCCATCTAATGGACGGCGAATGACATTGACTGTCATGTCAACAACAGCTCGGCCTTTTGCATGGTGGTCTTGTATTTTTGATTTATATCTGAGAATTTGTGCTTCTAGTTTATCCACAGCTTTGTCTATGGAAGCATACATATCTGTGGTGGCTGCTCTACTGATGATCTTGAAGTTCCCAGCCCTCATGATAATTTCCACTTGGTGATCCAATTTTTGGATGTCCATCAAAACATTGACGTCAATGATGCGATTCATGAATCGCTCAATCTTAGAAATTTTTTCCAGGGCATAACTTCTCATCGAATCCGTAATTTGTACATGACGCCCTGTTACGTTGATATTATATCCGACATCTAAAAATTCTGAAGGCTCTTTCTTTGCGATTCATACGTACCTCAATGAGTTAACGTTGACGTTTTTTGAAATACTTTGCAAAAAGAGAATTTTTTCTCTTTGCACTTTTTATTATAACATTGCCAAGTCTCCTATGCCAAGGGAAAATACTTAATTTTTCATCCGCTTAAGCTTCAGATTGCCCAATTGCCCGCACGCAGCCATAATCTTTTGACCTTTTGTCTGACGCAATAATGTATAATAACCCTTTGAGCGTAAATGGGTCGTGAATTCTTCTATCACTGATTGTTCCGGAGGCTGATAGCGGTCGATGCTTTGGGGATTATAAGGAATGATATTGATTTTCACATTGAGCCCGCGTAAATATTCAGCCACTTGATCAGCATGTGCAAGTGAATCATTCAACCCCTTAATCAAAACATAGGCCACCAGAATTTGTTTTCCTGTCTGCGTACAAAAAGCATGCATGGCCTGATAAAGTTCTTTTAGGGGATAAGTGCGGTTAACGGGCATTAACCGCCGACGAAGTTCATCCGTAGGGGCGTTCAGAGATACAGCTAAATGAGGAACCGGACCAGTTTCCTCCATCAAACGATAAATTCCGTCAATGCAGCCGCTGGTGGAAATTGTTAAACGGTGAATTCCTAATCCGAAACCATGGGGATCGGTAAAAATGCGGACCGCCTGCTTGACGTGTTCATAATTATCAAAGGGTTCTCCCATACCCATGAAGACGAGATTGCGCACTGCAAAGCCCAAGATAAAACGCGCCACGAATAATTGAGTAACAATTTCTTGGGTGGTGAGATTGCGTATTAATCCCATGCGTCCTGTCTCACAGAAAGAGCAGCCCATGCGGCAACCGACTTGCGAAGAGAGGCAGAGGGTTCCCCCAGCTTGCATAGGGATGAGGACAGATTCAATTTCCAAATGGTCGGCTGTTTTGATAAGGAACTTGCCTGTTTTACCCTCATGATGCTCTGCCGCCAAGGGCAAAACAGAAAAATCAATTAACTCTATCATTGCCTTTAATAGGTTTTGGGCATTATCGAAGGCAGGATGATCTCCTTGGATCTTTCCCAGGCGGTACCACTCTTGATAAACTAACAGCGCATGTTGATAGCCTTTCCCCAAACATTTATTGATGAAGGAGGCAAAATCTTGGGAGGAATAGGAAAATATGGAAGGGGAATTAGATTTATCCACTGAAACTGATCTTAATAGGTGGTATAAAAGTGCACCGAAGAGGGCTCGAACCTCTAACCACCCGGTTCGAAGCCGGGTACTCTATCCATTGAGCTATCGGTGCATACAGTTAGTGCATTTTAACGACTAGGAAACTATAGTATAAGGTAAAATATTATAAGTCAAAAACTTTTCAAACTTCATGCCTCAGCCTTTTCAGTCTACAGATGGGATTATTTTGCGGGTCATTCCCTTTAGGGATTATGATCAAATTCTCACTTTGTTCACTCAAGATGCAGGGATGATAAAAGTTATTTATAAAGGCAGCCGCAGCAAACGTAGAGGGGTTCAGGGCCTCTGTATTCCTTTAACGAAAGTGGAAGTCATCTACCAAGAAAGAAATAGTGAGATTTTTAATTGTCATGAGATGGCGCTTGTCGATTCTTATCATACTTTGCGCCAAAAATTGATCGATTTAGAAGTCGCTTGCGATCTTTTGCAAACAATTGCGGGTTCGCAACTACTGGGCAAAGCGGCCCCGCAATTATATGCACTCTTATGTTTTTACCTTGAAAGAATACCCCAAACCCCCAATCCCTGGATACTGGCCATGAGCTTTCGCCTTAAATTGCTCAAACATGAAGGCGTCATCGCATTTCCTCTCATGTGCAGTGAGTGCGGAAGAGTTTTGGTAAAATCTGCCTATGCTCGAGAAACAGATTGGCGGTGTGGGGATCATCAGATGGCGGGGAGCGTTCTTTGGGAAGAAGAGGAGCTGCAAGTGATGGACCGATTGACTACTTGCCAAAAATTATCGAGAGCTGATGTCTTGCTGTGTTCCTCCAGGCCTAAAGCATAAAATCACTTATTTCTTTCTATCAGCTTCTGCGCAAAGCTAGTGTCTAACCTAGTAAATCAACCCATTTAAATTGACGTATTTGAGCTATGCGAAAGCTCCCCGCGGTTGAACGATCCAAGTCACCCAATATTAGAGAATATGTGATGACTTACGACCGCTCAACCATGGGGCTTTGGCGCAGCCGAAAAACCAATTCTTCAGATTGTTTGAGTCGCACTCATTTCATATGGCCTTTTTGCACCATTTTAACACAACTTTTTAAGAAGTCTATCAGGCAAAAGAAAGCTGACAGCAAGCCTTACCGCTCATTTCAATTTCTTTTAAGTGGGTTTTGTGTCTGGAGCATAATAAGCGGGCACTTCATGCATGTCTGGGCGGCTCCAATTGGAAAAGCGTTGATCCCCTACTCTTGGTTGCTCCAATAGCCTCCTCACACCATTCTTATCTACCAGCTTGCAAAATGCATTATACAGCTGCCTCCAACGATATTGTGGCTTTGTAGGATTAAAATAAGGTTCTTGGTCTACTTCATCTAGCTGGTCTTTTTCTCTTACTGGCATTGCTTCGTCAGCTCCAATACCCATCGCACCTTCCCACTTTTCGCGATCCATTTGCGTACTACATCCTCGTGCATGATGATAAAGGGTAGTGAAAAGAAAAAATGTATGACAATAATCTTGACCAGGGACCATTCGATTTTGCGGCTGTAAAATCATTTGTTCCACTATCAGTTTCGCATCACCATTGCATTCTTTTGCAAGTTGCCGAAAATATAAATCCATGTAGGTATAACCATCTTCCATGGCTAGAGAACATTCATGGATGAAATTAGCATCTTGCCATATCCTTTCATCAGCTTTAATTTGATTATACAAGGCATTCATTTTAAGACAGAAGTCAGCGTGGTATTGAGCGAGAGTTATATTAGCGGGAGCAACAGGAAGAAGAATTTCTGCCTGGAGAAATCTTCTTACCAGCGCCCTATCATTGGCATCACTTACTCTTAATGAATTCAATGCCTTAGCTAAAAGGCCTAAGATAATCCCCGGGATAAGAGCTGCTATCGCCAGAGCTGTTCCCAAATAGGTTCTTCTTTCAAAAGAGGGTGCATCCTTTACAATCTCATTGTTTATTATTTCAATTGTCCGGCCCCGGTCTCCAAAAAGATAGCGAACTGGTTTTAGACAGGTATTTTCCATATTTCGCAAAAAGGATGAATTATTTCTATTGATTACTTCTATATTTAAATACATACACAACCCGATTTTAGTTAATTTAACGAATTCCTAAGTTAACACATCTTTTGTTAAAGAGCTATTACAATAACGCACTTAAATTGATGTACTAGTGTGAAAACAACATTTGGCTTTTGGTGGTGGCGCGTAATCTGCCGTTGTGTCCACGCAGTATCGTTCGTCATATTTATCATGATGCCGTACCCAAGCCATGCCAAATCTTAAACCTTCTTCGTCGCGTCCCTTAGGTGTTAGGTCCAGCCAATTGTATGCCCCGATGATCACTTCAAGACCGCGAGCGTAGGTGGAATACGTGTGAAATATAGTGCCATCCACATCTTTGTAAAACACGCTCGCGCCCGGCATTTCCTCGCTTGGGAATTCTTTTTGGGATCCGTAGTTATAATACACTTCGCCTTTTGCTTTCTCCTCCTTTGTCATTGAAACATGGTAATCGTAATTGAAGTCGTTCTCATGTGATGACACCCAATGGAAATGCCACCCCATCCGCTTCTTAAATGCTTCGATTTGCGTCAAAGGCGCTCGTGAAACCACAATTAGCCTCACGTCTCGTGCTGCAAGGTGTACTACGCTACTGTCTATATGATCCGCAATGAGCGAGCAGCTTGGGCAACCTTCCTGCCAATCAGGACCTAGCATGAAGTGGTAAACAATCAGTTGGTTGCTGGTGCTGAAAAGATCGGCCAGCGTCTCCTTTCCTTTCGGCCCATCAAATAGATAGGCTTTCTCTACCTTTTCCCAGGGGAGTTCTTGGCGTTGCCGAGTCAGTTGCTCGCGAAGCCGTGAGAACTCTTTCTCCTTTTTTAACAGCTCTTTGCGTGCTTCGAGCCATTCCGATGGCGAAACTATTTTCGGATGATCCATGCTTATCTTCTCCTCTTTTATATGTTTCTATAATTAGTTCCTTTATTGGGATTTTATCAAACGAAGAATAAGGAATTCAAACAGCCTTTGCTGCGTCTCTGGCAGCTTTTTACTCGTGCATACGCACACGAGCACATAACCAATTCTTGAACAGATTTGTGCATATCTTATTTTTAATTTTCTTTTATATAACTCTTCCGCAATGTTGTAGACCTTCCATAAGATACCTCTTCATCAAACGTCTCTAACAAGATAAATTCCCCAAACCTGGGCGGCGAAGAAAGCGGCGAACTTGCACGCGCATTTTTCATGGTTCTAAAAAACCCCTTTTTTAAGATTTCTTTTTCTCGATCCTTCTTTTGTATCTCTGATAATTGATTCCAATTTCCTTGTTTCATAAACTAAGATCTTTACTTACTAAAGTTAGATCTGCTATAAAGCTAGGAACTTTCTTAAACTCTAGTTGTTCGTTTCGTAAATTTATCAGGTTATGACGTAAATCAAAAAGAGTAAGTAATCTTTCTCTTTTCCTCAATTGCTCACTGTTAAGATGATCAGGGGGAACACCCCCATCAATTGAAATGCGTAGGGTGCGTTCAATACAGATGTTCTCCAATCCTGAATTAATCGCACGTGCATTATAATAGTCGTTTTTTGCACAACATACACTGGCCAGATCTAAAAAGAAAACATACATCCTTCTTCTATCCGAGTGTTTTTTAATACTTAAAATGGTATTCACAACAAAACTGGCAATCCCATCAAATCTTTGCTGGACTTTTGAGATTCCAATAATTGCCTCATTTTGATAGTGAATTTCTTTGCACATAGAAAGTGCATATTGGTTAAGCTCATCTGCAAAAAGTTGAACAAATACCTCATAAAGCTGTGGAATTCTAAGATTCAAACACTGAAAAACGTCATTTTATAAAAAAATCGCGATTAGCTTTTACAAATTTTTCGAATGAGGGGATCTGTTGAAATAGGGTAATCGCTTTCCTTTTTTGTTTTTCTTTTCAAGTGCTGCTAATGAAGCAATTGCTAACTCCTTTTGTTCTCCTTCAAGACCCTCTAATGCTTTTCCTGCCAACCCCTCAGCTTTAAAATCTCTTTGAACAAATTTTCTTTTCCGTCATATTTAACAGCTTTATCCTTCTTGGATGATAAATAAGGTTAGATTCAATTGATCCAAATTATTTTTAAGGCTAGAATTCTCTGAATAAAATTGTGTAACTGCCTCATTTGAAAGCCTACTTGTAACAGAACTTCTAAATTGCATGATATCAGTAAGACACAGCATTTTACTATAAGTTATCATGTCATGCATGCTCTCCATGGAGCTGAGACGCATCTTCTTCAGTAAAATGATAGCTTTTCCTGTTAGTGATCTTTAAAATTTTTTCTACGTTAACTTTCGATTGTTTTTCAGTCTTTTTACTTCTATGCAGATTTGATGCACGATTTGAAGCTTTAACTGCTTTTTCTCCCAAAATTTCTCTCTCTGATCCTTTTTCTTCCCCCATTTTCCTAGCCGAATCAAAGTTTACTTCCCCTTTTTTTCTAGGTTTTATAATCTCAGAGCCCCCTTTCCTTTTTCTTTGCTTTTCTGGCTCTGAGCTGTTGAGATTATATCCCTCTTTGCTTCTATGTTTATGTTTTTTCTGCGTTGATTCCTTTTCTAGAGAAACAGTCTTTTCTTTTGCTGATTGGGATGATTTAGAAGTCGTTGACCCACTTAAGGCTTTGTCTTTTACTTTATTTGTCTTTTTTACTACGGTTTCTTCTTCTTCAGAAACACTACTGATTAACGGGGGCATTTCCTCTTCTGTCGCGAGAGAGAAAAATGTCTTTCCTGTAGGGATGTGGGGGATTCAGCTGTTGCCTTAGGAAGAACTTCGTCTTTTATTCTACTCGCTTTATGATCTTGAGTATCTTCTTCCGCATCACTACTGCTGCTTGTCAAAGGAAGGAGATCCTTCTGTTCCATCCACTCTTTTCTTTTCACAACCTTGTAACTGCATATAGACTCCTTATTAAAAATTACTATTCATAATTACAGTCCCAAGTATATAAGCCGCGCGATGTGGTGATATGCAACTTTTCTTCTTCCCAAAGATGAATAGAATGGAAATATTCTTTTTCCGCTGAGCTTGGTAAATTGCTGGGGGATTTATCGCAATCTAAATCAGAGTCATCACTCGTTGATTCTCCATCCCCTGATTCTGAGCCTGTTAACTCTTTTTGAGTTGGTAAATCATCGATTTTAAGTTCCCGAATTTTTTCCCCTTGAGTGACTCGATAAAATTCGATTTTGTCCTCAAACACGATCGCAGCAACATTTAATGAAACATCCATTTGCTTATATCCCCTTTTGATAGGAATACGCGATAATTCTATCCCGTTATTCGCATTCCAGGAGACTAATGTCCCCTTTTTCCCTATATTCTTCTATGACAGCTACTAATAGATGGTTTTTTAATACAAAATGGAGGAGTTTCCCAGAAAAGGGGATGCAATGCTGTACGCCTTTTTCTTTAAGGGGGATCAACGTAAATTGTTTTTCCTCTTGAACTATGATCCATGAATTATCGGAGGCAATCTCTTTATAATCGCGTTCCTCCTTTTGATAATCGTGTTTCTCCTTTGACAAACAAAATTTCAATTTTTTAAATCCCTCATTTAAGGGATAAGCAGTTAACTGATTTTGTATTTCGCGCTTGTTCTTTTCCACGAGTACTTCTGTTCGAAAAAGTGCAACAACATAGTGATCTAATACACACAATTTTCTTACTTCTCTGTTTTCAGGCACATCATCAATGGGTGTTTCATCAGCATTTCGATATAGGGTTATTGAACTACCATTAGTAAAGGCTAGGCCACCAAGTGAAGTGCAAGAAGAACTAAGGACCCGATCCTCCTGCCATTCCAATGTTCGTCTAGTCGCTTTCATTTTCTTGTTTGTTCCAGGATGTATTACAGGACGGATTGTTGTTTTTTCGTCGTATTGAGTTGCTAATGAATTCTGTCCAAGCCAAGCGATCGTTTTAAATTGATCATAATCTTTCCAAAATTTTCTTTTATAAATTTGCTCACCATCCCTGGAGATAACAGTAATGTATTGAAATTTGTCGTCATGAGTTAAGATTGCAGTTGCAACATCTGAGATAAAAAACTCAGATTTCAGAGGAGCACGGAGAGGAAAAAACCGGCTGGAGCTTTTAACTGCATTTGCAGAAGGGACACATATCAATTCTTTGGCATTTGCAAGAACACCCCACAGTTTACAGACTTGGGCAGCCAGGGCTAATTCTCTTGTACTCAATTGCCTTAACACTGTTGTTACCATTTCTGGAGGCAAAGTAGCAAAAGGGCTTGGCCCATCATTTGGAGGCACGGAAGCTAAAACGCCCATAATTATCCATCCTTTTTTTAACCATTTCAGCTCTATTAAATCTTAACCTGAATTAGGCTAAAATTTAATTTGTTCAAATTCTTCTTTAGATAAACCTGTACAATACATAATAGTTTGAATATCGATGCCTTGGGCAAACAATTTTTTTGCTACTTCAATTTTTCCTTCAGCCCTTCCCTTTTCTTCTCCTTTCCGTTCCGCATAGGTTAACATTGCTTGTCCATCCAATTGACTTTTTTTCTCTCGTTCATAAGCATTTAATTCAGGTTCTGACCGAGAAATCTCATTAAGCACGCCATATGCTTGACGAATAACGATATCTGGTCCTGTAATTTTTTCTAATTCCTCTTCACTTGTTTGTGTAGCATGTTTAAAGAAGTACATCCATTTTTCTTCCATGCTAGAGAGCTCATCGATCGTCTTATTAAATTTTGGCAATTCTAAAAAAGTAAAGGAAAAATCTTTGAGTTCATGCACATAGGAATCCTTATCCAATACGACATGGTCTGATTTATACTCTTTTTTTTTGGGGAAACATCACAAAATCAGTAATAGCCAAAAAAATAACTTGTTTTAATTTTTCATAACCATCCCCGTTATTCATCTGGCTGACATATGCTTTGGCTGCATAATACTGGGCTCTTTTTGCAAAGCCGATTGTACGCGCTATCTGCATCTCTATGATGTACTGCACTCCTTTTTCATCAACACACAACACATCTACAATGCTTTGTTTTTTAGCGGCCACTTCCGGATCTTGTGCGGTTTTTAAAAAAGAGACTTGCTGAATCTTCTCTCCTTCCGGAAAACCAAGCATATCATTTAGAAAGTGGATGAGGATGCCTTTATTTTTTTCCGTGCCGAAAATCTTCTTAAAAGCAAAATCATTTTTTGGATCAAGAAATTTAGTTGCTATCATTTCATATGGCCTTTTTGCACTAATTTAACACATCTTATGTTAAAGAGCTAGTGTGACTACTACATTTGGCTTTTGGTGGTGCCACGTAATCTGCCGCCGTGTCCACACAGTATCCCTCGTCGTATTTATCATGATGCCGTACCCAAGCCATTCCAAACTTTAACCTTTCTTCGTCTCGAGCTGCAAGGTGTGCTACGCTACCGTCTATATGATCCGCAATGAGCGAGTAGCTCGGACAACCTTCCTGCCAATCAGGACCCAACATGAAGTGGTAAATAATCAATTGGCTTCTGGTGCTGAAAAGATCGGTCAGCGTCTCCTTTCCTTTCGGCCCATCAAATAGATAGGCTTTCTCTGCGGTTATTCAGAGTCAAAAATGCCTGAGTAAAATCGGCAGTGCTCCTACTCCGAATCTCGGTTCAGGAATTTTGGATTGACTTATTACGCTAAAAAAAATACTTTAATAGCTCTCTTACTCTTTTTTCCATACGAACATTATGAAAAAGCATGTTTGCGTTTCAGGGCTAGGAAATGTTGGCCTGCCCATTGCTTGCATTTTGGCAACGTCCGGATATCTTGTGCATGGAGTGGATATCAATGAACAAGTCGTAGCTCGAGTAAATTCTGGAAATTTAGTCGATCCTGAAGCAGGTCTTTGCAATCTATTAATTAAAGCTATTAAGACCGGCCATCTTGAAGCATCCACAAAGGTTAAACCGGCTGAATTCCATATTATCGCCGTGCCTACTCTTTTAGACCCAAGCAATGAGCCAGACATCACAAAAGTACTTACCGCCCTTGATGCCATTATCCCCTATCTTAGAGAATATGATTCTGTTATGATAGAATCGACCTGTCCCATTGGAACGACTCACATGCTGGCACAAAAGCTGCAAAAGTCATGCCCCTCCATATATGTCTCTTATTGTCCAGAACGTATTCTCCCTGGAAATATCCTTCAGGAATTCATCCAAAATGATCGCGTGATTGGCGGAGTGGATCATACTTCAACCTTGCATGCGAAAGCTTTTTATCAATCATTTATCAAGGGTGATATATTAGCTACTGATGCAAGGACTGCAGAAGCTGTTAAGCTTGCTGAAAATGCTTACCGAGATATTAATATCGCCTATGCCAATGAACTTTCGATGATTGCGGAGAGTATGGATCTGGACATCAACGAATTGATTCGCCTGGCTAACAGGCATCCTAGAGTGCAAATATTAAATCCTGGTCCGGGTGTGGGAGGGCATTGCATCCCCATGGATCCTTGGTATTTAGTTTCATCAGCACCCCATCTTGCATCCCTCATTTCGAAAGCTCGAGAGGTCAATATCAAGAAAACCGATTGGGTAGTCCAAAAAATTCGAGATGCAATCAAAAAAAACAAGGCTAAGCGAATAGCCTGTCTTGGATTAACCTACAAAGCAAATGTGTCGGACGTACGTCAATCACCAGCTTTGGCAGTAGTCGAATCAATTGAAAGGGAAATTGAAGTACTTCGCGTCGATCCCTATGTTCCAAATACTGAAATGCCCCAGGATGCTATTATACGAGCCGAAATTATTGTAGGTCTTGTACCGCATCAAGCATTCAGAAATATCCCTTCTCATCTGCTTGATGGCAAAATTATCCTCGATTTTGCGGGAGTATTTGCATGAAATCTTTTTTGACTGTTATTGGCACACGTCCTGAAGCAATTAAGCTCGCACCTTTGCTAAAGGCCATCAATTCAAATAGTCGCATCGAAAATAAAGTGTGCGTTACCTGGCAGCACACCCACCTACTCGATCCTTTTCTTCTAAATTTTGGAATCAAAGCAAATTACCAATTTGAAAACTGCGCACAAGGGAATACTCTTCACCAAAGCGCTGCGCGCATTCTAGAGCAGTTCGGTGAAGTTTTTAATCAATCAAAGCCAGACCTTGTCCTCGTGCAAGGAGATACGACGACAGCTTTTGCTGCGTCTCTGGCAGCTTTTTACTCGTGCATTCCCGTAGCACATGTTGAAGCAGGTTTAAGAACGGGCCATCTCTATTCGCCTTGGCCTGAAGAAGCACATCGCAGTTTAATTACCAGGCTGGCCACCTATTTCTTTGCACCTACCCTGCAAGCCAAAAATACACTTCTGGCAGAAGGAATATCCTCTGAAAAAATTTGGGTGGTTGGAAATACGTCTATTGACGCTTTAAGATTGACTCGCAACCCCTCTCCATTAGTGGCAGCTCATCGCTCACGCATGATTATTGTTACGGTTCATCGCAGGGAAAACTTTGGGGAACCTCTAGAAGAAATCTGCCATGCCATGCGCATGATCGCAGATAAGTTTAATAATGTCTGCATCAAGTTCTTTTTGCATCCCAATCCTGCAATACGAAAACCCGTTTCATGCATGCTTTCGGGAGTGACAAACATTGATTTAGTCGAACCAATGGACCATCCTTCATTCATCCGGCTCATGGAGGAGTGTGCCTTTTTGATTACAGACTCAGGAGGCATTCAAGAAGAAGCCCCTTTCATGGGTAAACCCGTTCTCATCATCCGTAGCACGACTGAGCGTCCAGAAGGCATTCATGCCGGCACGGCAAAATTAGTGGGAACGAAATCTGCAGCTATTATTGCTTCCTGCAGCGAATTGCTTGAAGATGAAGAAAAACTAGCTGCAATGTCGAAAGTCCATTTTCCCTACGGAGATGGCTATGCAGCTGAGCGTATCGTGAATATCTTAGAGAAACAGCTTGGAGAGGATTTTTCGTGATTCCTCAAAGCATCCTTTTTTTTGCAGACCGCCTTCCACCTATGATTGGAGGAATGGAGATGCATGCCCGTTATTTTATCGAATATTTTACCCATCATCCAAAATTTCCACTTTCAGGAGTGATTTCTAAAAATACAGTAGGTCAAGATATTCTAGTAAAAGACACAGGAACGACTTGCATAAAGATGAGAAATCTACCTGATTTATTCAACCCGACTTTTATATTCTTTAACAGCGGCCGCTGGATTGAAGAACTCATACTAATCCGGAACCTGTTTCCAAATGCTTATTTTCTTTATCGCACAGGAGGCAATGAAATTTTAAAGGCGCCACTTAACTATCATAAAATTCCCGATCATTCCTTACGACAGTCCTATTGGACCGAAATGATTAATCGATCAATCGACCTCTTGATCACTAATTCCGCTTATACCGAGAACCGTCTTTGTGAAATAGGCATTTCTTGTTCTTTTATCCGGTGTGTAGGTGGTGTGAATACCACTGCCCTCAAGCAATCTTCATTACCTCTCCAATTTCCCGTCACGATATTCTGTGCAGCCCGTTTTGTTCCCTATAAAAACCATTTGTTGTTAATATCCATTGTCCGTGAACTTATCTTGCGGGGATACAATCTGCGAGTTCGACTGGCCGGAGACGGCCCTTTACTCGCACAAGCAAAAGAGCAAGTTTTAGGAGAAGGTCTTAATTCTATCGTAGAATTTCTTGGCATCATGAGTAACGAAGAAACATGTCAAGAAATCGCACGTGCGCATATCTATATGCAGCTTAGTACAGACCAATTGACTGAGGTTCCGGGTGGATCTTATGTACATGCTGAAGGGATGGGACGCTCAATTTTAGAAGCCCTGTCGGCGGGAACTTTCGTTATCGCCTGCCGCAGTGGAGCCTTGCCTGAGATCGTCACGGAAGAACGCGGACTGCTGATTGCGCTTGATCACGTAGAAAAAATGACAGGTGCAGTGGAACGGATCTTAAAAGATCTGCCCGGCAAACGAAGTTTCTCAGAGGAATTTAGTTGGAAAATAATTTTCGCTCAGTATGAAAACATATTAGATGGAATTCGATGAGGATTTTGTTAATTACAGAAAAATGCAGTCCTAAAGAGACTCAGCGCGATGGAGGAGCCAGGTTAGTCGACACTCTTAAAAGGGCTTTTGGCGACTCTCTCAGCATCATGCAATTTGGACCCGAAACAGATTCTTCAGCAGAGCGGAGCTTCCCTTATCCCTACAATTTACCTAATCGATTCGAAAGGCGGTTGGCCAATGCTGAATTTATTATGAGGCAAGTAAAAGCTGTCGAACACGCTTTTACCCATCTCATTTTTGTTCATATTTCCATGCAGTTTGGGCTCGTCCATCTGCCTTTGCGAAAGGATTTGGAGATTTGGACATTTCCTATGTTTCTAACACCCTCATATATTGCCTCTGGGGAGATCGTACCAGAAGAATATCGCCAAATGGAGCAATTATCCCTCTTGATGTCTAAACAGATTTTGACACCCAGCCATTTGGAGAGATGTCAACTCATTGACCATTACTCAATTCCTTTAGAACGCATACATGTCGTTCCCAGGGGGGTTGAAACCAAGCTCCTCGTTCCAAAAATCCGCATTCTTTCGGGTCCTCCAAAATTTTGCAGCATAGGCAGCATCAAGCCCCAAAAAAATACGTTAGGATTGCTGCGTTTGTTTGCCCATGCCTGGCAAGATTTCCCGGTGCAACACTGAGGATCATCGGACCTATTCAGGATTCCCTTTATGGGACAAATGTTAAGGCGGAAATCGAACATCTCGGACTTAATGAAAGTGTCGAATTAACTGGTGTATTCCCCCAGATCAACTCTCAAAAGTAATAGATGATGCTCACCTTCATCTTTCTGCATCTACATGTGAAACGTTTGGCCGCTCCATCTTTGAAACCCTTGCCTCAGGTTTGCCTAACATCGCCAAAGCTACAGAAAATGCTGCCGCCGAATATTTACAACATCTCCCCTATGCACGGTTTGTAGATGATGAATATCAAGCAGTAGAAATCATTGATGAGATCCTTTTGCATCTTCCTGAACTATCGGAAATGGCCATGGAAATTGGTACACTTTACGACGATGAAATGCTTTCTCGTTTGCTTGCAGCCAAAATTTGCAATAAGAATGCTATTGGGATCGCAGATTTTGACGGAACGCTTTTTCATAAAGATGACCATGAAAAAACTCTAAGATGCATGGATGTTTTTCGGAGATTTCCCGTTCGCGTTATTTGCAGCGCACGACCTATTCAAGATTTGCAAGCTAGACTCAAATTCTATCAGTTAGAAGTCGATTGGATGATTGGATGCAGCGGATCGGCTGTTGCAAACGGACAGGGTCAACTCCTCTGGCTGACACCGCTTAATTTACACCATGTTTCTCATCTGGAAAGATCCATTCCTCAAGCCAAACGCCTAGAGGTCGATGATCACGTGTTGCAAATTGCAGGACCTATTGAATCTTTGCCGAATCTCAAAGGATATCGTCTCGAATCTTATCAAGATACAGCTTATATCGCCCATTGGCAAGCATCTAAATTTCACGCCGTTCATCGGCTTTTACGCTATCTTAATTGGTCTGGACAAGTCCAGGTATACGGAGATGGTCCCTACGATAGTGAACTGTTGGCTTACTTCGATGGAACCCTCATTACTCCCCAACCCCAAAATAATCTTCAAAAAAGAAAACTTCTCAAGAGGTCTTATGACGCGCTCTCCTTCTTATTATAAGGGCTACTGGATGGTCACTAACCGATGCAACTTGCGTTGCAGCTATTGCGTGCTTGAAAATGCTTATCATCAATTGAAGCAGGAGCTAGATCTAAGTGGAAAAAAAGAGCTGATTTCCCACCTTTATCATCAGCATAATTTCCGCCGCCTTACGCTTTCGGGCGGTGAAGTTCTCAATCATCGGCAAAATCTCCCCAAACGATTTATCGAACTCTTGCGCCATCTGCATGTTGCGCTCGACAGATCCCTCTAAGAATCTAGAGATCGAGTCTATACACAAACGGAACTTATTTAGATGAAAATGTTGCTAAATGAAATGGAAGGGGTAGTTGATGTGGTTGCGGTGACGATCGACACCCACCAATGATCATTTATTAACTCAACTAGGCAGAAATCAAAAAAATTTCAACCACTACTATCAAAATATCCTTCAAGGTCTGCAGTTTGCTTTCAAAAAAGGGGATCGAGCTTGAAGCTTCCATAGCGCGATCAGGTACAAAAAATCACCTATTCCTGCCTGATGAAGCAGCCATCCATTCTTGATGCACTCGAAGAGAGTAACAGTAACATTTCTTGTTGGAAATTTTACCAATATATGTCGTATGATGTCCCTGATAAAGATGGGCTCGCATGCCATTCCAAGTGATTCTTATCAAGTTTTTAAAGAAAAAGTGGTGCAATCTATTGGAAATCGTCCTCTCCGTCTTCACTTTAAGGATAACGAAGAAATGAATGCTTCGTTGTTCAATATTCTTTCCTATGGCAATGCACAATACATGGTAGACGGCGATACATGGTCGACAAGTAGACGTACTCAAGATCTTCGCATTTATCCCTCAATGGCGGATTTGTTTGCCAAAAACAATATCAATGAAGAATTATTTCGCAGTTTTCATGAGTTGCGTCGATGAATGCCCTTATCGTTACTCTTGATCTTGACTGGGCTTGCGAGCCTGCCATAGAAGATACTCTTGATTTTCTCAATAAGCAAAACATTCGCCCCACTATTTTTGCCACACATCGCTCACAAAGAGTTGAATCTGCTATGAATGAGATAGAAGTGGGACTTCATCCCTATTTCGATCCCCGTTCTTCGCATGGCTCTACAATTTCCGAGGTTGTCAAACATGTATTGGACTTGCCTCACAACCTGCGGGCTTTTCGTTGTCACCGATTTGCCAACTGCAATTCATCCAGACAAGCGATGGCTGAGGCCGGCATGTTAATTTCTTCAAATGTGTGCACGGATTTAGAGATTGTCTCTCCATTTAAAGACCGTTTTGGATTATGGGAAGTGCCTATTTTTTTAGAAGATGGTGGCTATTTATGGCGCAAACATCCTTTGGAAATGAATCAAAGCTTGAGTCACGCCCTATCAAGAGATGAAATTAAGGTCGTAATGATCCATCCCATGCATTTCTCAATTAATAGCCCTGATTTTTCCTACATGTATCAAATTAAGCAGTCCCTAAGCCGGGAAGAATGGAGGACCATGACAAGAAGCACTCTCAATAAACTCAGATGGAAAGGGCGAGGAATTCGAGACTTTTTGGTTGAATTATTACAAACTGCTTCTAAGACATCAACCTTGGGTATCTTTGTAGAGCATTTTTTACAAACGCGTAAGAACCGCATAATCGCCTAACACTTGAGCTTGAATAGTAAAATCGAAAACCATTTGGTTTCAAACAGCGGAAAAAGTCTTCACACGGGTATTGCCATTGGTCTTCGGAAAAGAAATACCTGCCGGGGCCTTTGCGAAGTGCTGGTATGTAGGAAGTCAGTGCCATTTGCTTACCTTTGATTAAAGCTTCGATGTACGTCGCGCAAATATGGTCTTCCAACGAAGGAGTAGAACCTTCATGACCCATGGGAAGAATCGTGATGTGGGCATTTTTCAAATTTCTGACATATTCGGCAGTTGCGGCAGCATTGACAAAACCTGCGCCAAGGATAACATCAGAATCTTTGGCAATGAGAATTCCTTTGGCTCCCGCTTCAGTTCTATGAAGAACATGCCTTCCCCTCACCTTAGTCTCATTAACTCGTGTGGGAGAGTTTGGAATATGGTAGACAACTCGCGCCCCCTTTTCAGATTTCCCGATTAATAAAGGATCTAATAAATTCGCTGCCAAACGGGAAATGACCGCACTTTTCGTCGTCAGCATGTAGGATGCAGGATGGCGTGCCAAAACGTAAGATGCAGTCGTGAATGCACGGAAAGCATCAATAACTATGGTTATTTTCTTCGAATCATAAGGGACGATAGCTCGATCATTTGAGGATGATAAGTTGAGTAAAGGAGGACTGTAAACGGAAAATAGACTATCAGGCGGCATCCCGTGAATCATCCTATTCAAGACTAGCAAAGAACCATTCAGATAAGAAAGAACCTTTTTTGTATTAGGTTGAAGGCCCAGCAAAGCCGCAATTTTTATCATGGTACGGTTATTAAGCTCCTTCCTGGCATTGCATTCAATCAGTGTGAAAAGGAGATGAATTTGCTGCTGTCTCAAAGAGGTGCAGTTGTTTTCAAGCACACCCCATTTTACAACACATGAATCACTTTGATTGGAAACAGGATTTTGGTAATCAAGACAGAATCTTTGGGAATCGGGGGATGGCCGAATTATGTTGCTTGAGGAGTTTGGTGTTATCATCATAAAAATACTTTTTATGTGGGTTGCTTTAATACAAAAATCCAAATAACCACAAAGGAATACGCCGTTCAGCACCGTGTTCTATATCATCAACGGCAAGATAGCCCTCATCATGTTCTTTGAGCTGTCGCGACCCTTTATTTTTTCCACCAACCTCAAAATAGTGCTTGCGATCCACTAAAAAATCCACATTCTTTGTTGTTGCAACTTGATGGAGGGGGCGCAAGCTGCTAAGAAAGAAAGTCTCTCGTAGAGTGCCCTCGTTAGGATGCATGGCAGCAAATGCATAAAGCTGGTTAGAATTGGCAAGAAAGATCTTTTCTGGATCTTCAATACGCTTCATTTTTTCAGTCCCTGATTCTATAGCAGCGATAATGTAAGCATCTTCCAGATATTTAAAATAGGTTTTTAAAGTGCGATCATCACCAATATCAGTCATTTTCTTGATAGCCTGCCAATTTGGTGTAAAAGGTACTGCCTGAATAGATAGATCACAAGCTGTTTGATTTTTTTTATGCTATTTCCTGTAAGATGGGGATAAATAGCAACTAAATCTGATTCTAATGTCGTGTGAAGGTTTTGCTCAAGAGTCATCTTAAACTCATCAACCGATTCAAATGCGAGAAAATAGGGATAGTATCCGTATTCTAAATACTCTCTAAAAACTTTAAGAATTTTGAGTTTCCGCGAAGAAAGCTGATCCTTGATGATAAAAGCAATTTTTGCGTGCCCAGAAACAATTTCATCAAGTCTTAAAGTAGGAAGTTGCAAGCCATATTTTAACTCAATGAATTCACGCAAAGACTAATCCAAACATTCGATACACAATGGCTCTTCGCGTTAAATCATGACTTCCTTTATGAATTTCTAAGGCTGAACTGCCAGAGGCGAGGATTCTGAGATCGGGAAAAGTATCGTAAATACTCTTAAGCTCTATCGACCATTTGGGATACTTGTGTATTTCATCAAAAGCAATTACTTTCCCTCCCAAGCGACTAAACGTTTCGGAGATCTCGTAAAGAGAATTTCCATGAACTAAGAAGTGATCGGCTTGAATATAGAGAATCTCGTCACCTAGTGGATCATGATTGGCAGAATCCAATAAATACTGAATCAGAGTGGTTGTTTTTCCAATGCCCCTTTCTCCTAAAATGATGGAGAAGCGGTGTTTCATCGGTGTGTTTCGAATAAAATAGCGCCTGTACTGCTCATATTTTAATTTAATGAAATTCTGACTAAGCTCTCTCAATTCAGAAAACATTTGCACCTATTAATCTGGAATATACTCCAGATATATCAGATAGAATTCTGGAATGCAATACATATCTTTTCCGAAGAAAAATATTCGCACATCGCGTCAAATATTAATAACCAGGGATTCTCCTTACCAGAGTCCGTAAAGGACGTTCACTGTTTAAAGACATATCGGTCGCTTCTTATTATGCGGAGGCATAAATAATTGCACCCATCCTATAATAAAAACTAATGATAGAGGTCCTCGATAGTTCAAATACAAACTTAAAATCTCTAAAAATATCATCCCAACTTCCCGGATTTCTATCCAAAACCACATCGATTATTTTCACTAAAGAAAAAAGAATTAAACTACTTCCATAAAAAGCGGAACAGAGATTTAGAAGGGTAAAAAAACTTTCAGTTCCATTTAATCTTAATCCTTTGGCAGCAGCTACAAGTAAAACAGAGGTACTAATAACTGTAAATGACCATTCAGTTAATTCACGTATAAAATTTTCCGAAAACCAATATGATTAAAAACTTCATGGACAACATACTTAACCACCATTATTGATATGGCAGTTAATACACCCAATCCAGCTATAAGGGCATAAAGGTGCCCCTTATGGGGAATTGAAAGAATGACAGGAGCCAACATCCCCAAGCCTAATAAAAAAGATAATATGGAAAAAGTTGACCTGGCGATCATGCGAGCAGTGAGATCAACATTTGGGTTTTGAAGAAAATTTAGGAACCTACCCATCAATTCGGTTCGAAATAAAAAACCAATTCTTATACAAGTGTCAATGAAAGCTACAACGTCTAGGTTGAGATTGTTTTTCTGCAAAGGATTTAATAGGATCATTCCAAGGCGATAGATATTGAGTACATTTAAAGCGATATTTTTTAGACAATCCCCTTGATTAATATTTGGATCTGTTCGGTATAAATAAAATCCTCGACAAACTTCAGCCAAGCGGCAACCCATTTCGCATAAATTGAGATAAAAAAAATCAGCCTTATTGCTTATCTTCGTTGATAGATTAATAGATAGAGTATAGAAAATATCCATCGCACAAAGGGTAATTTTATTAATAAGAAATATCCGTTGGACTGGATTAAAATTTCTGAAATCCCCCCTTAATAGACATCTTGCATAACCTATTCCTTGCCCGTGCCTCTGCCCTTGCCCTTGCCCGAAAAAGTTCTGGCACGCAATTTTATTTTTTAATATAAGGGTCTGCTTCTTAAATCCATCGGCCATTTATGCAAAAATACGAAGCTATACAGAAACTTTCGCCCACTGAATTTAGAAGATTAACAGGAGTACGAAAGGAGACCTTTGTACAAATGATTTCAATAGTTAAAGAGGCCGAGAAGCAGAGAATGTCCCAGGGAGGAAAGCCTTCTCGTCTCGTCGTCGAAGATAAATTACTTATGGCCCTGGAATACTTAAGAGAATAGACATCTTGCATAACCCCTTTTCGTATCCGTACCTTTGAAAGAAAGCGTTAAATCTGTGTAGTTTTTCTGCGTAAAAAAACCACATAATTTCCAAGCTGCGCTGGTACATCTTCTAATTTATGATGACAAATACCTGCCTCCATCCACCCCATTTTAGATTCTACGAGTCCCGAACCCATCATCACTCCCAGATGCCTAATTTGAAGACTGTTATCTTCACACTTATTAATATAAACGACTAAATCACCTGTACGCACATTTGGAGCCCTGACTGTACCATAATTAACTTGAAAATATTTCATAGGATCTTTTTGATAAAAATCTTCCGGCATTTTAACTTTGTTAGATTTAATTCGTTCTTTGACAAATTCATCACAAACTTTCATTAAGGCATAGGTGGCACAATCCATTTTTTCCAGGTCAAGCTTTTCGCAACTACTTTCAGAAGGAAATTCCAAAAATTCCCTGTCTGCTGAAGTGAATTCAACTTTACTGAACTGTTTTAATTCCAAATAGCTGATCTGTAAGGCTATCTTTTCTCCTATAGCCTCTCTTTGCCATTCCTGAATGATCGTACCTACATTTTCTTGCGTGATATTTTGTGGTAATTTTGAGAAAAATGATTTTACATATCCCACTACTTTTTCCAAGAGCTCTCGTTGCTTCTCCTGCTCAAGTCCACATTTAGCTTCAAAAAACTCCACTAACTTAATATCTGGACCCACATTTTTATTTTCGTCAAATACATCGCTGTTACGGTATAAAACTTGTTCATAGGGGACAGGATAGATCCAGTGTTCGATAGTGAGTTTTTTTAATCGATCATTAACACGCGAGGCTAAGGTTCCCAAGGCCACCTGGGTTAATACTTCGAAAAAAGACATAAAATAACCAGCTTCGTTTTTGAGTATTTGATAGCTGCGATAGTTTTTTGTGCCTCCCTCTCCTAATTTTTGTTGGGTATCGATCCAAATCAAAGAATCTGAAAAATTTGTAACTTCCATAATATTCCATTAATTTTAAATTATTAAAACAATCACTATTTCACAAACATGATTTATTTAAAAGGATAAATTAGTAAACCGACATGGACGACTTGGACAAATTGGACCAATTCCAACTAGTCCAACTAGTCCAACCCGTCCAATTAGTCCAATTCGTCCAATGCGCATAAGGGCACACACACGGACTATTTAAAAAAATCAAAAGAACTCTTGCTGAAAAAATTCTTGGGCTATTATACTCGATCGTCATATGGCTACCTTATCTGCGGGTGTAGCTCAGTTGGTAGAGCGTCACCTTCCCAAGGTGAATGTCGTGAGTTCGAGCCTCATTACCCGCTATACGCCTCTCGGTCAAGTTCACCGCTTTTAGGCAGAAGCGAAAGCTCACGAATGTAGCCACGAGGTGTGTAAAGCCAATGTTTTGCGGGTGTAGCTCAGTGGTAGAGCATCACGTTGCCAACGTGAGGGTCGTGAGTTCGAGCCTCATCACCCGCTTATCGGTCAAGTTCGCCGCTTTTCGGCTTAAGCGAAGCTACTTGGCCGCGAGGCGTGTAAAGCCAATATTCTGCGGGTGTAGCTCAGTGGTAGAGCATCACGTTGCCAACGTGAGGGTCGTGAGTTCGAGCCTCATCACCCGCTATATCTATATTATTTGGAAGAGAGGACTTTCTGTGTCAAATCAAGAACCCGGTAGCGAAGAGAATTCAACCTTCAGCAATGATAACATAAGTTTAATTGTAACTAAAAAGCCTCATTGTGAGGTTAAGTTTGACATTACAGTTAACTCTAATGCGACAGAAGCTGCCTATCTCAAAGCTATTAAAACACTTAATAAAGAAGTTTCGATTCCCGGTTTCCGCAAAGGTAAAGCGCCTGTTCAGCTAATTATAGACAAATTCAAGCCCTCTATTGAAAAAGAATTCGTTGATGTGGTTTTACAGACGGGATTTAATGAGGCGATTCAACTCTCCCAAATACATCCTCTGAAAGATGGCGAAATTAAACGCCCTGTGGTCAAAGAATGCAACCGAGAAAAAGGGGCTCATTTCATTATTGAATTTGAATCGCGCCCCCTCATCCCTTCCGTTCGAGTTGAAGATTTAAAAATTAAAAAAATCAAGGTAAATCCCATCACCGATCTCGAACGTGAAAATGCTTTACAGCAAGTTGTTTTGCAATTCACTACTTATGAACCCATTCAAGACCGAGCTGTTCAAGAGGATGACTTTATCGATCTTACCGTCACCATGTTAGAAGATCCCCCTCGCGACGTGATTAAAAATCAACGCACGCAAGTCAATTCAACTGGCCTGCCTGCCTGGATGCGTCAAAGAGTCATTGGATTGCAGGCGGAGGAAAGCGTTGAAGGCATGACGGAACAAGATCCTACGCTCGCCGAACCCAATCCCGATTTCCGCCCCTTCCCTTGCAGAGTTACAGTAAATGCTATTTGGCAAGGCAATTGCCCTGCTGTCGATGATGAATTAGCGAAGAAGGTTGGCCTGCAATCACTCGAAGAGTTACGTCAGAAAATTGACGAACGCTTGGAACAAGATATCCTTGAAGAGTTTTATCGGAAACAAGTTAATGCCATTGAAGATGTCTTGTTTGCCGAATATCCCCTCGATCTTCCACAATCTTATATTGATACTAACAAAGAAACTCGTTTAGAAAACTACCTCAATAGTCTCGGGGAGGAGAAAGATAGCCTTACCGATCAAGACTTTAAACAAATTGAACAAATGATTGAACGAAGCACTATTGATCACTTGCACCTTTATTTTTTATTACGCAAGATTGCCGCTGATTATCATATTCAGGTGAATCAAGACGATCTTTCTCAAGAACTTGCTCGCCAAGTGGCTCTTCTCCCCAGGGGACGCAGTGCTCTTAACTTATCAGGTGATAAGAAGGAAATCCAAAGTCAAGTTTATCATCTTGCTTTGGACCGCAAAATTCAGCAATTTCTAGTCGATCATTCATCTTCTGAGGATTGATTATACGCCTCGCGTAATCAGCTTGCTAAATTCATTCAAATCTTTTATCTTAATAACGACTCCAACAAAGGATTGTTATGTCAAAACAGCCCTATCCCAGACCCAGTCCTCTTCTCTGACACCCTATGTAATTGAAGATACGGGACGTGGCGAGCGTTCCATGGATATTTACTCCCGCCTATTAAAAGACCGCATCATTTTTATTGGTACTGAAATTACCGACCATGTGGCGAATGTGGTCGTCGCCCAGCTTCTCTTTCTAAAAATGGAAGATCCTAAAAAAGATGTTCACATTTACATCAATTCTTTAGGTGGTTACATCACCTCGGGTTTAGCCATTTTTGATACGATGCAATATTTGGGTTGCAATATCAACACCTATTGCATTGGGCAAGCCTCTTCGATGGGAGCTCTTTTATTAACGGCAGGTACCAAAGGCAAACGTTTTGCTCTTCCCAATAGCCGAATTATGATCCACCAACCCTATGGGGGCGTAGGGGGAACGTCAGCAGATGTGGCTTTGCAAGCAAAAGAGATACTAGAGCTTAAAAAGCGCTTAAATCAAATTATGTCGGAATGCACAGGCCAACCGATTGAAAAAATTACAGCCGATTCCGAACGGGATTTCTATATGGGACCCCAAGAAGCTAAAGATTATGGCTTAATCGATGAAGTTATTATCCCCAAAAAAAAGACAACGTGATATAATATAAAAAAACATTTATTTGGGATGATAAATACACATGAGTAAAAAATCTATCACAAGCAAAGATCTAGCAAGTTGCTCTTTTTGCGGGCGAACCGAGGAAGGAGTAGAAAAACTTATTTCTGGGCCGAATGTCTATATTTGTGATAAATGTGTTCGACTTTGCACAGGTATTTTAGATAAAAAAACACCTTCCAACTACGAATTCAAAATACTTAAACCCAAAGAAATTAAAGAAAGACTAGATGAATATATCATTGGTCAAGAGAGTGTTAAAAAAACAATTTCTGTTGCGGTTTACAACCATTACAAACGCGTCCGGGCAAAAAATAAAGACCCTCAAGTGGAATTCAGCAAATCCAATGTTCTTTTGTTTGGTCCCACGGGATCGGGTAAGACTTTGATTGCCAAAACGTTGGCCTCCATCCTAGATGTACCTTTTACAATTGCCGATGCCACTACGTTAACGGAAGCCGGCTATGTAGGCGAAGACGTTGAAAATATCATTTTACGCCTCTTACAAGCTGCAGACTACGATGTTGCTAAAGCCGAACAAGGAATTATCTACATTGATGAAATTGATAAGATCAATCGTACAACTGCCAATGTTTCCATTACGCGTGACGTATCGGGAGAAGGTGTTCAGCAGGCCTTACTTAAAATTGTCGAAGGGACCGTTGCGAATGTTCCTCCTAAAGGGGGGCGTAAACACCCCAATCAAGAATATATCAAAGTAAATACGGAGAATATTCTTTTTATTGTGGGGGGAGCCTTTGTTAACTTAGAGAAAATTATTGCCAAACGTTTGGGACGCGGCACGATTGGATTTGATAGTACGAATCGCGAAGTGATCGATCCTACCCAGAAAAGCCTAATTCTTTCTAAAGTCGAGCCCGAAGATCTGGTCCAATTTGGCATGATTCCTGAATTTGTAGGACGCTTTAACAGCATCGCCAATTGCAATGAGTTGACACTGCCTGATTTAATTAGTATTTTATCAGAGCCTAAAAACGCTATCGTTAAACAATTTATAGCCATGTTTGAAATGGAAGGGGTTAAACTTCAATTTACTGAAGAGGCTCTGGCTGCAATTGCGCAACGGGCAATCGAAGCGGGTACGGGCGCACGTGCTTTGCGTCTCATTCTAGAAAATCTCATGAAAGATCTTATGTTTGATGTTCCTTCTGATGATTCGATCGCCGAAATCCTGATTGAAAAAGAGACAGTGACTGAAAAGAAAGAGCCAATCATTAAGAGAACCGATCAGAAAATCGCCTAAAGAAGTAATACCCGGGCGGTTATACAAAAACAATTCTTCAGGTTGTTTGTGTATATGCTTGAGCTGAAATGTTTAGATACGCCCTTATCCGATCTAGCTCAATCAAGGGAATATGCCTCTTTGATCCTGCCTTCGTTCCTTCCCAAATTGCTAGAGGCTAGTTCTACAGAAGCTACAACGGGGATTGCAGTGGAAGCCCGTTTCGAAGGCCAATTAACTGGTCTTGCCCTCATTGAACTTCTTCCTTATGAATATCACCAAGTTGCAGAGCTTTGTTCACTTGTCGTTAAACCAAACTATCGAAAGCAAGGCATAGGACGCCAGCTTTTTGCCTTTTTACAAGACGCCCTGATTCTGCAAAGAGGGATGCATGCCATTTGCTTCAAATACGTAGCAGGTAAACCTGATGCGGAGGCATTAGAAAGAATCATTGCTTCTCAAGGATGGCTCCCCCCCAAAATCCATCTTATACGCTATTGTTTCGATGTCTATGCCTTTGATCCCCCTTGGCTTCATCATTCTTTTCCTATTCCTTCTTCCATGAACTTCTTTTCTTGGAATGATCTACAGCCTTCTGAAAAAAAACAAATTGAATTCATGGAAAGTCAAGGGATGTTCCTACCCCTTGTTTCCCCATTTTTGGAAGAAGCTTCACTTGATGCGCATATCAGCGTAGGGTTGCGTCATGAAGGGAAAATTGCAGGTTGGTGCATCACCCATCGCATCGATCCTTCAACTCTTCGTTACTCAGCTCTTTATGTCGATAGCACCTTACATCATGTGGGTTATGGAATAGCACTCCTTGTTGAATCAATTCGACGTTTAAAGCAAGTCCACACTCCGCGTGCTTTTTGTGAAATCAACTTAAGTCAAGTGAATCGATCTTGGCTGCGTTTTGTCGATAAACGCCTGATGCCTTATGCTGATTACATTGAAACGGTGAATTTAGCAATGCAGGTTTTTGTTTAACATTAGACTTCTTTGGAATTCGAGACCTCCAGGCTAATTTTACTAATTCTTGGCATCTCAATTCAGCCTAAAATTCTTGTAAAGAAATTCTTAGTGCTTCAGCTAAATCGGGGTCATATAATTCAATATCCACTACTTCATCCACTACTTCATCACCTCCACCCTTTTCTTCATCTTCTCTTATTGGCTTTCCTTCTCCTTCCCCTTCCCCTTTTTTCTCTACTTGACCATCTTGTATTGAAGCCTTAAGAGCAGCAGCCAGTTCCCAATCAACATCCTCTTTCTCGGTAGGACGACGAACTACAACAAAATCTTTTACATTAAGATCTCGTTTCCGTTGGGCCATTTCCTTAAAACGATCTGTAATCTCTCGCATAGTAGGAACACCATTTTGCCTTGGTAAATATTCTTCAAGCTTTGATAGCCACCCCATTAATTCATGGCAAGGACCTGAAGAATGAAGGAATTCATCTATATAATTTTCGCTAGTACTTATCTCTCTTTTAACAATTTTGATCATTTCTGAGACCCATTGCTTTTCTTCCTCCTCACCATGTGTAGCTAATAAGTGAACTAACCCTCCTATGTAACCTCGTTGTAAATCAGGTAAATCGAAAAGTAAGGCTTTTAAATCCTCTAATAATTCTCGGGGTCGAGAAATGCTGAACATGAAAAATAAAAACCTCAACTCTGGTTTAGATTCACAAATTTTTTGAATTTCCTTTTTCACACAATCCCAAGTATTTGAGGAGACAAGTCCCATCCGGTCGGCAATACAGAATAAGCGAATCATGCATCCTAATCTTCGTTCAGGATCTTTGAAGTTTGAAGAATTATCGATGCATTTCATCATTAAATCGAGTAACACCCTGTCAAATGACCTAACATACCTAACATCTACATCATGAGATTCCAAGCCATTATATTCACCAATTCCTTTAGGTAGCAGAACCATTTTGCAGTTTGTTAGCCAATCAAAATTCTCTTTAGAAATTTCATTGAGCAGCCACTTCTTTTGAAGTTTACCATGAAGGGGAAGATTGTATGCGTCTAAAAGCCTGAGCAACTGGTAACTCACTCGGTGATTCGAATCTTCAATATTTCGTGCTTTCTCTTCTATTAGCGCTGCTTTTACAATTGAGCTTAATGTCTCTAAAGCAAGACTGTAGGCTGAAGCGGGAAGTGTTTTGAAGTTTTGCAATAATCGTCTAGCTGCTTGATCGGCAAACAGCTGCTCTGAAGGCAAGTTTAAAGTTGATTTGATCATCATAGAGATAAGATGAGGGAGCTCTGAATGAAGACAAGTGTGATTTGCTTTGTAAAGTGCGCTATAGATGTCCAAAATCGGCCAACAGATACTTTGCTCAATTAGCCCGGTAAAGAAAGATAAAAAAATTTTAGAGACATCTTTAGTTTCTTCTTCCCACTCTTGAATAGCTTGCCCTATCCATTCATTTTCGGGCCGCAGAATAGAATGCATTCCAAAACAGAGAGAATTCAAATCATGAATGATCTTTTTTTGTAGGACTTCAGACAAAACAGCTCCCTGTTCTTGGATTGCTTTTGCCAGATGGCCGATCAGGTAAATATTTTCTAAATGGGGAAATTGATTGATGTGAACACGGTCAAAAACCATTGTAATTGCTGTGAGAAGAGAGAAAAAATTTGGGGAACGCAAAAGTTTTTGAAAATTTAATTGATCAATTTTTCTGGGCAGAAATTCTAAGAAATTCTTTAAAACCTTAATTGCAGGCTTCTTATTAGTTTGGCAATACAACCAACCAAGAATTTCTTTTAAACTTTCTATCAAGGCACCATCATCTAATTGTAGTTCTTGCAAATGCTTTTCAAATGCAACGAGGTTGAATTCCTCTTTCTGTGAAATAGCAAGCAAAATCGAGAAAATGACTTTGTATTCTTTTTGTTTAGCGAGTCCCCCCATTACCTCTATTAAAATAGGCTGGATCACCTGCGACGCTTCTTTCATTTGGACGAGCATCTTCCATGAGGCAAACTTAATTTGGCGTGGGTGCGTAAATGAACTTTTGAAAAAACTTGCCTGAGTTTTCTCATCCAGCTTGACCTGATATTTCTGACAAGAACCTGCTAGCAATTTTACTATTGTTAAATTTAAGCCATTGCATTTATTAGGATCGAAGGAAACATCTTGGAAGAGGGCTCGCACCGCATTTTTCTGCTTCCAGCAAGCATCTGCATAGGCGAAGAATTTAGGAGAAAAAAGATTTAATTTTTCATAAATCATCCCTAGTGTCTCCATTCTAATAGAATACTGAGATCTGATCATTATTTTTGCAATCTTAAAAGCGTGAAGATATTCCCCCTTCTCTAACTCCAATACAACGATTTCATTCAAAATTTCTTGGGCAGATGCCTGCTGAAATTGATCCCACTCATGACTTATTTTTAGGGCTTCTTTAATGGGGCTTAATTGGGGAAAATGTGCATTAGTGTTTGCATAATTCTCTTGAAGCTGCTGAGGATTTGCAAGCCATCCTTCACCCTGCAGCATACGGTCCGTTGCTTCCTCGTTTAAAAACTGCATAAATGAGATGTAAAATCCCCTCTCGTCATACATAATCGTTTTTTCTTTAAGCACCTGTTCTTGGAATAGGTACGCAATGACCTCATAGAGAGAAAGAGATATTTTGCTGTTAAATTTTTCACTGGCATAAATCTCTTGTTTAAAAAGGCTAACACTTTTGTTTTCAAAAAAATTATCAACAATTTTTTTAATTGAGTGGTCAACTAAACGACACTCCATCATAGTTTGTGGATCAACCCAACTAATTATACGACTAAAGATTTCACCGTGAGTTTTTACATCTAAAAGACATTGAGTAACTTCTTGCATACTAAATAGTATCCTTATATCATAATTTTTTTTCTGATTCTTTTTGAATTATTGTTTTGAATTACAGCATTTTTGTAAATTTAAAGTCCATAATTTTTGCAATAAGCATGAAAGTTATCAGACCCTGAAGAGAGCATCGTCCAACTCGTCCAACTCGTCCAACTCGTCCAATTCGTCCAATTCGTCCAATTCGTCCAATTCGTCCAATTCGTCCAATTCGTCCAATTCGTCCAATTAGTCCAATTAGTCCAATTAGTCCAATTAGTCCAACCCAGACGATTATTATTAAAATAAATAGTATATAAGCTATAATATAGTTTGTTTTAGTTTGTTTTAGTGTTAATATCAAAAATTTTTTTATTGCTAATATTTAATATTAGAAGGTGGTAATTATGAATTTAGATCCAAACACACAACTCAAAACATTGATAGAAGGTTTCAAAAATCACAATGAATTCAATTACGTTGAAAAAGAAAAAGTTATTAATACTTCTGGCAGAGAATTTTCAACCAAAACTTCAAACCAAGAAAATGTTGATTCGAAAATTATTGATTTTATTGTCAGAAATAAAGGCACGCTAAATACCGATTTGTTGAGAGAACTAGACAGCGTTTTAGGCGCGAGAGTTTCACAGATACATGCTGATTTAGAAAGCTTCGGTCCTTTGTCATTTCTTTTTAGTTATTTTTTTGCCGGGCCTAATGCACCGGAACTACAAAAAGAAGCTGATCGTTTAGAAATCATTAAACAAATGGTTGATCAAACACTTATAGAAGACGCAAAAGCACCTGCACCTCAGCTGTCTCCTTTCATTGCAGAACCATCGGTTGAAAAAAAAGGAGAGCTCGCTTCACATGAAACCCCGATTTTCGTAGGTGCACCCCTTCCCCCTCCTCCACCCTTTCCAGGAAAAAAGCCTGAATTAAGAACAAGATTAGTGAATGAGCCTAATCTTCCAAAATATAGCGTCTCTACAGGATTCCAGAATTTGGAACCCCAAGAAATTCAGCAACAAATCGGCAATCTTGAGACTTATGTAAAGGAATTAAAAGATTCACTCAAACCTCTACAAGAATCTCTTAAAGAAAATGAAACAGTTTCAACAGCCTTAGATGAAGCAAATATCAGACTCAAAGACAATGAAAACCAACTAGCTAAATTTAATAAAAATTTAAAAAAATTGAGTAACAGTGAACCAGAAAAAGTTGTTTATTTAACCTATTTTGATAGGAGAAATAAAACGACCACCAACATTCCCTATTTTCCTGATAAATTGTTCGATGAAATCAATCAGGAAAAAGCAAAACTTAAAGAAGTCCCGCTTCCTATTCATCTCAAAAAATCTGTTGCCATCGCAGAAATGGAAAAATCTGTCTCTGAATTAAAAATCCCTATAGAAGAAGAGAAGAAAAAGAGAGAGGCACTCGTCGGAAAATTAAACGAAATTCAAAATAGAAAAAATGGTGAATACTCATTCAAAGACTTTGATCACATCATCAATAATAATATAGATGGGAAAGCAAAACTTATTGAAGATTGGGAAAGAGCCATCAAATTACGTCAAAAGTTGCTGCAAGGAAAATCGACAGCTCCTCTAGCACAAACTTTACAACGTATCGTAAGCCCATTAGTAAAGCAATACCCAGATTTAGAAGTAATGGATAACTGGTCAACAGAAATGCGGATTTTAGCAAAGGGCGAAATTAATCAATTAGTGACAGCCGAGGAGACTCCTAAATAACATGTTGTTTGCTCTCAATCTTAGAAAAAAATTTAAACGCAAAGGAACAAAATAAATAACAGGATATACAGGATCGGCTAACGCCGGCAGGATAATTAAGATGATGGGTCATATCCTGTATTAGTCTGGGACATTAGACTTCTTGCGTAATTAAGATTTTATTTTTTGGTTTGGAAAAATCTTCAGAATTATTATAAATGATGTCTTAATGATTAACGCTGAGACGGGGAGTCGGAGAGACGCAGAGAATTCCTCTGCGTCTCTCCGACTCCCCGTCTCAGCGTTAAAAAAAAAAAATTAATTACGCAAGAAGTCTATTAATAAGATGCTTAGCCTCTTTTAATTGTATCCGAGTTTATCCTGCTATGTGAATTGTCAAGCCATATCGATCACTCCACCCAACTATTTCTCTAATTAGATTACTTGATGTCGTTCGTTGTGCCTTAAATTTTTAAAGCCTACCTGCTATGTGAATTGTCAAGCCATATCGATCACTCCACCCAACTATTTCTCTAATTAGATTACTTGATGTCGTTCGTTGTGCCTTAAATTTTTAAAGCCTACCTGCTATTCGTGGTCAAACTCGTAAGTGCGCCACTAGTTGTTTTTTCGAACATTTTAAAAGTGGGGTGCTCTAAACTGCCGCACGTGATGCACTTTCATGCTCACTAGGATAATGTACAGAGTCACCCCGAAAGTCATCAAATTTTTCTTTTCAGGATCTTTGTTGGTTTATTTTTTTTCTAACCCTACGAGTCGTAGGACTTTTGCATCTGTTGCGATTCTTGCCATTTAAATAGACTTTAAGCTAGCCATACTGGCAAGAATCGCTTCTGATGCTTAAGTCCGGGCCTCAAACGTTACTACAAGTCAATTGAAGTTATAAAAAATGTTATTTACCCCCTCAAGAGAAAAATGCGATCGATGAAGCCGATAGGCGTAGTCGCATCGCTCCAAGATTGTGGTTTCTAATAATTTATTAATGGAATTTACCAAGGATAAAACCTTTCAAGCCACCAATTTATCTTTGTGTGTGCGTTGTTTTTTGTTTTGCGATGTTTTATTAAATTTTAAGGTCGCCCGCTCTACCTTCTGAGCTTCGTAAAGTTCTCCTGTCCTAAAGCAAGCTCTGATGCGTCCAATTAACCTTCTAGCGATAGCAACAATTGCTCTTTTAGCTCCTGATTTCGCAGCAATTCTCTCATAAATAATCTGAAGTTCTTGGTCATGCCGTATTGCTACCCAAGCAGCTTGAACAAGTATTTTCCTCACAATAGGCTTCCCTTGTTTTGTAATATGCCCTTGCCTCGTGTGCTCTCCGGAAGAGTGTTCGCTCGGAGTAAACCCTATATAACTAAATAACTGTCCTTCATTCTTAAATTGCTGTAGATTGCCCAATTCATTAGCTAGCACTCGAGCACTTGTCGGGCCAATTCCACTTGCTGTTTGGTACATTTCATCAATTGCACGATCCTTAATAGCTTGTTTTCTTATCTCTATGTCTATCTCTTTGATCTTTGCATTGAATTCAAACCACATTGCTACAAATTTTCCTACAGTAAACTTAACTCCTGGCAGCATTTCAAATTCAGAAACCCTCTTAATCCATTTTAGACTGACTTTTTTCTCGTCATCAGCAGATATCAGTCCATGTAGAAAAAGAAGGGATTTGATTTGGTTGCCAATCCGGGATCTTTCTTTACAAAAAGTATCTCTCAGCCTTGTTACGGTTCGGTGGTCTTCTTGTTCCACAGTCGGAATATGAACGTTTTTTAATTTACCCTCAGACAAGTGTGCCGCTATTTTAAGAGAATCTCGTTTATCTGTTTTTACTCGGCTATTTGACGTTTCTATACCTGCTGCATGAGCAACAATATTTTCAATTCCGGCGGCCTCTAAAGTTCTATGTAAATGAAAGCCGCAAAATCCCGCTTCATAAGCAGTCTTAATTTTTCCCGAGCCAAATCGCTTTTTAAGGTAGGCAATCAAACCCTGAGGTTCGGCTTTTAATGTGTCTCTCTTAACAATAGTTCCATCGCATATCGCCGTTACTGAATAGGTTTTTTTATGCACATCCATTCCTACAAAAATACTTTTTCCGGTATAGTCTTTCATATGCGAACCTCCATTTTGGATTTTGGTACAAATACCGTAATTGGAGTGTTCGCTCTTTTTCAAGAGAAATTTTCTTTAAAGATATACTAGAAACTCAGCATAGCAACTGCCGCCGAAGGCGATCCTGCTTATCCTATTTTTTCTTTTTTTGAATTAGCCTGATGCGTAGGGGGCATTGGCACGCTTTGTGCTTAATTATTTTTTATCAATGATCTTTCAACTACAGGTTTCGAAAGAATTTAATTAAAAAATTCAATTTTTTTATATAATAATATAGTAGGCTTAAACTTCTAAAAGGATTGTAATTATGAATAATGGTTATGATGTAACAAATAAACCGAGGCCTTTGACATCCGAACAAGATGCTGAAAAACTTGAAAAAAAACCTGAAGAAAAGGTGGAATGGCAGGGGCGTACTGTCGAAGACCAAAAAACAAGTTCAAGTAGAAAAAGTGGAGAAAGTTGGCAAAAGCGTAAAGATGATATACACCAAAGACTAGAACCAGCAACATTCGCATTAACTACGATTGGCAAAGAATTTTCTCAACTTTTAAACAAAATTGGCTCAGCAGTTAGTGATTTTTTTAAAGGTGTAAAGCGAGGAATGTCCACCAAAAGAGAGCGTTTCAAGCAAACTGAATTAAGTAAAGAAGGAATAAAGGAAGAAACCCAACATACTCAAACATCTCTAGAATCTGCAGGACAAAAAATTGTAAATCTAGAAAAACAAACACTTACAAAGACAAATGTAACTCTCGAAGAAAAAAGTGAAGACCTGGCAGCTCCTCTTGTGCCGGCTTTCGAAACGGCTCCTCTTGTTCCAGCTTTCGAAACAGCCCCTCCTCCAGCTTTTGAAGGCGCTGCTGCTGCTGCTGCTCCTCCTCCCCCTCCTCCACTTCCTGGAATGGGAGCTCCTCAATTAAAAATAAAATTAATGCATGAACCTGACCCTCCAAAATATAAAATCTCTACTGAATTTCAAAAATCGACTCCAATAGAAATTGAAAAACAAATCGATGATATTAAAGTTTATCTAAAAGAATTAAAAGAGGCAGTCAAACCTCTACAAGATACTTTAAAAGAGGCAGAAACAATTGCAGAGGCATTAAAAGAATCAAATATTAGACTTAAAGATGATAAAGACCAAGTAGCAAAATTTAATGAAAATATAAAAACCCTTAATGAAAATCCGGGAATCGTTACGCTAATTAGTATAGATAATAAAACTAAAGAAAGGACTAAAATTCCCTATTTTCCTGATAATGTATTTGATGAGATCAATCAGAAAAAAGCACAAATTAAAGAACCCCCCCTACCTATCCATCTCAAAAAATCTGTGGCCATCAAAGAGATGGAAGAATCCGCTAATGAATTAACAAAATCTATAGAGAAAGAGACAAAAACTAGAGATGAGCTTACCGAAAAACTCACGAATGTTCAAAAGCAGGAAAATGGAAAATACCTATTTAAGGACTTTCATGACATTGTCAATAATGCAATAACAGGGAAAGCAAAACTTATCAACGATTGGGAAAGGGCCATAAAAGTACGTCAAAGCTTCTTACAGGGAAAAGTTCCAGCCGCACAGCCTGTTAAAATTGAAGTAACAGGAAGTCCACTAGAAGAAGAGTACGCGGAACTAAAATATTTAAGGCAACTTTCAATGCCGCTTCAAGTTTTAATAAAAGGCGAAATTAACAATAAAGTAGAAACAGAAAAAGATTAAAAAATTAATTAATAATATGCTATAATGATAAAAGAGGATTTTTTTTCTTCA
>CAWCVY010000009.1:0-43953 GCA_963799115.1 uncultured Chlamydiae bacterium
GCAATGTGAGCCCTCCAGGCTCATAAAAGCAGTGGAATCAAGAAAATAAGTTAGCGTTATGCGCTATGCCCTGATCAGTTGCAAGTGAGTCCTACAGGCCACTCAACTTGCTCTTAAATTCTATTGGATGCCTTGCCCACTGTCATCGAATTTATTCCTCTCTGGTTTATCCATTGTTGCACCAATTTTTGCTTTCAACTATATAGAATTTTTCCAGATTCCCTTGCATCTTTTAGCAGCCCTATGATATCTTCTCTTCGTTATAGGCGGCTAAGCCATTCCTACTCATGATGTGATTTTCCTTAGAGTTATTTTTTGGTTTCCTATTACTTAGGGCTCGTAAAGCAATAAAGTACCGGATTGAGCTAGCACGAAAGCTCTCGCGGTTGAATAGCGTAAACAGGTCCATGTCTTGGAATGTGGACCCGTTTAGCTCATCAATTCAAGGCTTTGGCCTTGCCAACTATGGTACTTTATTACTTTAGGAGCCCTTAGTTTCCTTAGCAATTGAAGCTAATGACCCAAAGGAATGCTGAGCTTAACTTTAACAGAAGTCATTCCCAGGGCCCTTCGCTATAATCGCCAGTTCTTAAGTTCCCCTGGAAGGAATTTCTCAATCTCAGAATAGCGTTGAGTTAGCTGATAGTCGATTCGATATTCAAAATGCACCCAAATAGCCGTGCTCGTTACGTTGGAGGAGGACATGCAGGCACAGGATTACTCTTATGGAGGAGGAGAAGATTTTAGTAAAAAATTTACGACCGTTACGCAGATATCGGTTAGTCTTTTCCTATAAAAAAATCCCGACCATTATCATACTGAATTCAAGCACTAATTTAGCAACCTCTGTTGTTCGGCATCGGACACGATTATCGATTATCTAACATATCGCTTCTCAATTTCCCCTGCGCAGTGCTTATCACTCTCTTCATACTGCTCAAATCCAACTCATTATGCGCACCATCCAAGCTCTTTATGAATTCTCAAGGCGGAAAAAACAAGGGAGCTCGATCAAGATCTTATCAACGCATTGTATGTTTTGCCAAGCTGCCAAATTAAAAGAGAGATCGGCATGTCTAATGCTCTCGATGTTTACCAGGCTGAGATCGAATTCCGTCATGCTGAAGATGCTTTAATGACTGCTCAAGAAAGATGCCAAGTATTAAGATGTTGCATGATTTGCTAGCCTTGCCTCTAGATAGTAATATAGAGGTTGAAGTTCCTTTGATTTATACGCCTAGCTTCATTAATATAGCAAAGCCATTCAATATCCCCTTGAAAACAGGAGTGAGATTGATCAGTCAGAGGATCGATGGCGGGAAAAGTGCCGTTTGGCTAGAGTTGCTAACAAAAACCTTTGTCCCGAACTCAATTTAGTCCTCGACTATACCAAGTATGGCAGAGATGAATTTTTACACATGCTTGCACACGGCATCAAGAAAGCACATGGGGAATTGATTTACTACCTCAGCTGATTTTAATCCGCTGGCAGAAAAAATGGTTTATGAACAAAGCCTGCTGGCAATTGGAGCATCCAAAGAGGTATTGATCAAACAAAAGCCACAGTCATTTTGGACGTTAAACAGTCTTTGCGTCAACTACAGCGAGCTAATCAACGTATTCATTTACAAGAAGATCAAATGAAAGCTGCTGAAGGGGGACTACTTTTGGCCAAGCTTAAATTTGACCGGGGTATGTCTTGACAATTTTAATGTCATACAGGCTGAAAATTCGCTACGGGGAGCACCAACAAGCCTATTCGTCTCCTTGATTGAACATATTATGGGAGAATTTCGATTCCTGGCATCCGCTGGACTTTTAATCGATAGACCACAAATGCCTATTAAGACGCTTTTTAACCTTGTTGATTTTTTTTGGTTGCTGTGGGTTTCTTTCCAGGTTTTTACCTATTCGAGAGCATTCATGAATTTTCTAAAACCGTTCCGATTTTACCCAATTATCAGAAGGCATCTTCTGGTTGAGATTAAAACTGTGGGGGAGTTAGAGGCCGCCCGTTCCATGATTATTGCTTCATCTATCAAAGGCGACCTGGGAAAAATCATAAATCTAATCGCTGATGGCGTAACTGTGCAGCCTGGAGAGGTCCTTATCAAAATGGACACCTCCCCTTTTGAAGAAAAGATTGAGAAACTGCAGGCTCAAATCAAAGAGCAAGAGGCTTGTTTTAAAGCCCTTGAACATGCCTTAGAATGGGAAAAAAGCCAAGCCGAGCATGAAAATAGTACCGCTGCTTATGAGGTCGAAACTGCCCAGCTCGAGCTCGATAAAATTGTTTATGGAGACGGCCCCCAAGAAACCTCGAGATTGAAAGGGGTCATGCAAAAAGCATGGTTGAAATACGAGGAACTGAATGCCTATTCCCATGATTTGATGGAGCTGGAAGCTCAAGGCTTTTTGAATCCGGTTGAAGTGAAGCAAGCTCAAAAAAATTGGGTGAAAAGCAGGAAACATATGAAATGGCAAAGCAGCAGTATGAAAGTTATGTCAAACACGTCTTTCCTATGCAAGTTAAGAAAGCAGAAACCAGCTTAAAGCGCGCTCAAATGAATAAAGAAGAAACTGTCAAGTCAGGTGTTTATAAAGTTGCCAAATCTGTAGCCCTTGTCGAACAATCCGACCAAGTTTTAGCAGACAGCTGGATGCAACTGCATCAAGCCGAAAATGAGCTCATACAAACAGAAATTATTGCACCGGCTTCCGGCATGGTGGTCCATCGCGAAGATTTCCGTTCTGGGCAGCGTCGCAAACCAAGAGTTGGGGATATTCTTGTTAAAAATCAGCCCTTATTGGATCTTCCCGATCTAAGTTCAATGGTGGTAAAAACCCATGTACGTGAAGTGGATCTTTTTAAAGTAGCAGTGGGAAAAAAAGCTACCATTGAAGTGGATGCTCTCCCATTTAGGACTTAAGGGGACTATTTCGGCGATAGGCGTACTTGCGTTGGCAGATTGCGTCCGGACGAGCGAGGAAAAATATTTTAAGGTGCGCATTGCTTTAGATGAAAGCTGTTCTTGTTTGCGCCCCGGTATGACGGCTCGTACAACCATCCATGCTCAAGAGTCAGATAGCGTTCTTCCCATCCCCTTGCAGGCTGTCTTTGAAGAAAAAAACAAAATTTTTGTTATGTGGTGTGCCCTGCGAAAGATTATGAAAAGAGGGAGATTCAATTGGGAATGAGCAATGAGCAATGGGTTGAAGTGAAAAGTGGGCTAAAGGAGGGAGAGCATGTCAGCCTCCTCAATCCTACACATTAATTATAGTAGGCTTAGAATGGCTTCTTTTTGATCAGGTGAACAAAGTGTTGCAACTGCATAAAGAGGTCTTGAGTGGATTTTTTCCATAATGAATAATTTTGGGCCCAAAAGCGCATTCCGTAGGAGAAATTTCGGATGTTCTGATAAGAATAGATGAAGGCTTCTAAGAGTTGAACCATGATTACTTTTGACCTCTATAGGAATAATCATGCCTTGATTTTCAAAGAGATAGTCAACTTCAGCAAGAGATCCCTTTGCTTCTCTTTTCCAAAAATAGAGATCATTCTTCCATTTGGGAGAGGAATAACAGAGAAGTTCCTGACCGATCAAAGCTTCAGCAATAGTTCCCCGGTTGACGAGATCCTTATCTGGATTTAGGAACCAAGAAGGAAGGTCCAATCCTAAAAGTGCTTGAGAAATTCCTATGTCGAGAAAAATGAGTTTAAATTTCTCAAGATTGACTTCAGCCCCTAGGGGCAATCCATGACCTCCTGAATGAGTAATTTGATGAATCACATTGGCATGCCGAAGGAGATCAAGACAGGGAGCAAGTTCTCGTTTCTTCAACTCACCATGAATAGATGAATATTTAAATTGTTCTCCAATGAAATAGGGAATTTGGTTAAAAAGAATTTCTACATATTTGATCTGATGCTTTTTTGCGTATTTAGGAAAATCTTGGCGGTAGGTCTCAATCAATTGCTTTTGGACTTCGTAGGATATCGTTGGATTTTTTGTTTCAGCCCAAGCAACAACTACTTCTGGCATACCTCCAATAACTAAATAGTGACTTAAGAGATTAAGCAACTCATCGTGAATAACTTGTGAAAGAGGTTGTTCTCGTATAATGGCTTCAATTAATTGAGAATAACCGATAGCAGCCAAAAATTCTAAAAAGGAGAGAGGATAAATGTACAACATGCTTACCCGGCCTACTGGCATGCCTACTTTTTCAATTGCAAAGTCAAGCAATGAACCTGCTGCAATCACATGAAGTTCGGGCATCTGTTCAAAAAAATAGCGTAGAGAGGAGATAGCTAACGGAGCTGCCTGTATTTCATCTAATAATAAAAGTGTTTTTCCTGGAATAATAGTAGATTTTGTCAGTAGACCAAGTTCCCATATGATTCTTTCCGGCATTAAGTCTTTATCAAAGATTGTTTTCGCTTCTGGAAGTAGTTCAAAATTCACCTCTACTACAGATTCGAAATATTTTCCGAATTCTCTGACTGCATGAGTTTTACCCACCTGCCTGGCGCCTCTTAAAACAAGGGGCTTCCTCCGGGTATCGCTTTTCCAATTCTTTAAATGCCAATCGATTAATCTTTTCATGCTCAAAAATCAAACCAAAAGTAAAGCGTTATGTTCAAAATATAAACCAAATTCCAGATTTTATGCTCAAAATATAAACCAAATTCCAGATCTTATGTTCAAAATGTAAACCAAATGAGCATTTTTATGCTCATAAAATGATAGAAAATTATAGTCTCAATGAGCGTAATTCCTGAATTCCCAGCCATTAATAAAGGATGAAGAGCATGTCTGCCTCCTTAAATCCTACATAAATGTTTCTTTAAATCTAGGGATGATTTATCAAAAAAAATGTAACAGTTCAGATATCCATCCTTCGTCGGGGCATCCGCTGAACTGGTTAGATTGAGCCTGAAGGGCTCTAATTGCAACGCAGCGCCCTGGGTATGATCAGATTTATATAGTAGCCTGAAGGGCTACCAGATGGCGACATATTTGAAGTAATTTGTTTGTGCCTAATGAGCCATTCTGGCAGCCCTTCGAGGCTGTCAGTAAATTAATGAAAGTGATAAAATGGCCCTTTTCATTCATCTCTTTTTGACCAGTTTTTGCCTACTCTACTCGAGTATGTCAAAAACTGGACAAAGATCTGAACAAAAATTGCATATTTTCTCACTTCCATTAATTTACTGACAGCCTCTTCAGGCTGCAAAAAATCTCTATCCCTACCCAGGGCGATGCCCTGGGCTGTTGCAATTTAAGCCCTTCAGGCTCTCCTAAATAGTCCTTGGCTTTTATTTCATTTAATAACCCGAAAAACTGTTACGAAAAAATTAGAGGTTTACCCAAAAAATAGTCCTCCTCATCATTCATTTTTGGAGGGTATGTGACAAAATTTAGAATTGAAAATGATAGTCTTGGAGAAGTAAAAGTCCCTATTGATCGTTTATGGGGAGCTCAAACTCAGCGTTCGTTGGAGCATTTTTGTATAGGAGATGATCTTATTCCGAAGGAAATGATTCCTGCCTATGCTATTGAGAAAAAAGCCTCGGCTTTGATCAACTATCGACAAGGCCATCTTCCCAAAAACAAAGCAGACATGATCATACGAGTTTGCGACGAAATTCTGGCTGGGAAGCTTAATGATCAATTTCCTCTTCATGTTTGGATGACCGGCAGCGGTACACAATTCAATATGAATGTCAATGAAGTGATAGCAAATCGTTGTTCTCAGATTGCTAAAAAGCCATTAGGTAGCAAAATCCCTGTTCATCCTAATGACGATGTGAATATGTCTCAATCTTCCAATGATTCTTTTCCAACAGTGATGAATATCGCGGTAGCTATTGGCGTTAAGAACAACCTCATACCAACTCTTAAACAGCTGCGAAATAGCCTCCAAACTAAAGCTAAACAATGGAAAAACATTGTTAAACTCGGTCGAACACATCTTCAAGATGCCACTCCACTAACGTTAGGACAAGAATTTTCCGGATATGTGGGAATGCTAGATGACAATCTTAAAGATCTAGAATACGCCCTTAAAAGCGTTTATCAGTTAGCACTTGGGGGAACAGCTGTTGGTACAGGATTGAATACGGTTGAAGGATTTGACAGAGAAGTAGCCAAACAGATTGCTCAACTTACAAAACTTCCTTTTACAACTGCAAAAAATAAATTTACCGTACAGGGTTCTCACAATGCGCTTGTTCAAATGAGTGCTTCTTTAAAGACCTTAGCGGTGTCGCTTTATAAAATTGCCAATGACATTAGGCTCCTATCTTGCGGTCCACGTGCAGGATTTTATGAACTTATTATTCCCTCAAATGAACCCGGATCTTCTATCATGCCCGGCAAAGTCAATCCCACCCAATGCGAAGCGTTATCCATGGTGGCAGTACAAGTCATGGCAAATGATGTGGCTGTCTCTTTTGGTGATGCGGGCGGTTACCTTGAAATGAACGTCTACAAACCATTAATGATTTATAACATCATGCACTCCATCCGTATCTTACGAGATAGCTGTGAAAATTTTGATAAATTCTTGGTGAGAAATACCCAACCAAATTTAAAGCGGATCAAAAATGACTTAGATAATTCGTTAATGCTTGTCACAGCTCTTAGTCCTGTCATAGGATATGACAAAGCATCTCAAATTGCCCACTACGCCAGTAGATCATGATTTAAAACTTCGAGATGCGGCCATGAAAATTAGGCTATGTTAAACCTGATGAATTCGATCGCCTTGTCAATCCATTAAAGATGTGCTATCCGGCTAAAAATATCTAAACAATACGAAAGGAGAGGTAAATGCAAAAGCATTCAGGAATTGCGTGTTTTAGAAAACCCTGCTTTAAACAAATCCACAGCATTTTCTGAAAAAGAAAGGGAAGATCTTGGTTTGACAGGATTATTGCCAGATAAGACAGAATCCATTGAATTGCAGCATCAACGAGTACTTAAACAACTAGGTTATAAAACTACTGATTATGACCGATACATTTACTTGATGAATTTATTAGATCAAAATGAAACTCTTTTTTACAAAACGATCATGTCAGATCCTACTTATTTCCTACCTATTGTCTATGATCCTACTATTGGAGAAGCATGCCTAAAATTCGATACTGGTTTTCGTCGACCAAGAGGGATGTATCTTTCTATCAAGCACAAAGGGCACGTAAAGGAAATTTTGAAGCACTGGCCAGAAAAGGATATACGCTTTATTTGCATTACTGACGGCGGAAGGATTCTTGGATTAGGGGACCTTGGAGCAAATGGGATGGGAATTCCCATTGGCAAATTACAACTTTATACAGCTGCAGCCGGTGTTCCTCCTAAATATTTACTGCCTATGTATCTGGATACTGGCACAAATAACGAATCCCTTCTCCGTGATCCCTTATATTTAGGAATGAGAGAAACAAGGCCAGCTCAGAAAGAATTGTATGCATTTGTTGATGAATTTGTTGAAGCTGTCCAGGAAGTATTTCCACTATGTTGCATCCACTTTGAAGACTGGACTGGGGTAGATGCAATAAACCTTTTAAAACGATACCGTGAGAAAGTCTCTTGCTATAATGATGACATCCAAGGAACTGCTGCAATCACTTTGTCAGGCCTCATTAATGCCATGAAAATCAAAAAACGAAAGTTAAGCCAACAAAAAATTCTATTTCTGGGAGCCGGTTCAGCAGGCATAGGAATAGCAGATTTAATCGTATCGGTGATGGTACAAGAAAGTCTTTCGATGAAAGAGGCTCAATCCCACATTTCCCTATTCGATGTCAATGGTTTAATTGAATCAAAGCGAAATGATCTGTTAGATTTTCAAAAGCCTTATGCACATCCAAATACCCCAACAAAAGACTTTACTGAAGCCATTAAATTAATCAAACCCAATGCAATCATAGGTGTTAGCACAATAGGGGGTGCCTTCACAAAAGAAGTCATTGAAAACATGGCTAACATTGACGAGCGGCCCATTATATTTGCTTTGTCTAATCCCACAGAACATGCTGAATGCACACCTCAACAAGCTTATCAGTGGTCTAATGGGAAGGCTATCTATGCTGCCGGGGTTCAATTCCCACCCGTTCAATACAATGGAAAAACATATTATCCTGGCCAAGCGAACAATTTTTATATCTTCCCGGCTATTGGAATGGCAGTATTGGCTACCCAGGCTAAAAAAGTTAACGACGCTATGTTCATTGAAGCTGCTCATGCCATAGCAGATGAGGTTTCAACAGAGCAGCTTTCTAACGGCTCACTTTATCCTTTGCAAGCAAACATCTTGGCTGTCGAATTAAGGGCAGCAGAAAGAATAGCAAAAAAGATTATTAATCAAAAATTAGCTCGTGCTGCTGCTACATTGGACAACATTCATGAATTAATTCAGAAAAATATCTACAAACCTGAATATAAAAGCTTGGAGTAATTGAACTAATTGGAAGGATTGGAAAAGATTGGACATGGACGAGTTGGACTATTTGGACAGAATTGGACAGATTGGACCAATTCCAACATGTCCAAATAGTCCAATCCGTCCAAAATGCTTTTACACTTGAAAATATGGCTAATTTTTACCATACTCCAAAATGGACGCGTCTATTTTGGAATACACGAACATTTAGCCAGGGGATCTTGATGAACCAGGGGATCTTGATGAAGAGGTTCTATAAAAGCTAGAATCCCTCTTATGAACCAGACTCCCGTCGTATGTGTGGAAAATCTCAGTAAATCCTATGCTTTAGAACATGGGATTGTGATCGCTTTGAAACAGGTAAGTTTGACTATTGAACCAGGAGAATCAGTTGCTATCATGGGGCCGTCGGGCTCGGGGAAATCAACACTTTTGCACTTATTAGGCTGTTTGGATCATCCGACAACCGGCCTTTACTTACTCAATGCACAGGATATCTCTTCTCTAAGCGATCGGGAATTAGCGGCGCTGCGCGCATCCCAAATTGGATTTGTCTTTCAATCCTTTAATCTCATTCCTCAACTGAACGTTTTTGAGAACCTTGAGGTGCCTTTTCTTTACCAGCCCTTTCCATTGCCAGAAAGCGAAATCCGGCAGCGGATTTTTACAGCTCTTGAACGCGTGAAGCTCCTTCATCGACTGGAACATTTACCATCACAACTGTCAGGAGGCGAAGCACAGCGGGTCGCGATTGCCCGAGCTTTAGCCATTCATCCTCTGCTTATATTAGCTGATGAACCAACCGGAAATTTAGATACTGAAACTGGGGAAACAATCATGCAGCTATTTTGTGAATTGAATGATCAGGGAGTGACTCTTGTAATTGTCTCTCATGATGAATATGTGGGATCTCAAACTCGGCGTATTGTGCGTATGCGCGACGGCCAAATCGTGCAGGCATAACCTCATGCTCATTTATCATGAAGTGAAAAAATGTCTGCGCTCGCTGCTCTTACATCGTTTAAGAGCATTGCTCAGTACATTAGGAGTCTTATTTGGCGTTGCAGCCGTCATTGCCATGTTATCAATTGGGGAAGGAGCAAAGCAGGAAACATTAGAGCAAATTGCGCAATTGGGGATGAATACTATTATCATTCGCCAGGCAACTCTTTCTGATGAGCAGCAAGCAATAGCAGGGGAACAGGGTTCGCGCGGGCTGACAATAGAAGATGCTGAAGTACTGAAGCAAAATATGCCTTTTTTACTAGACCATGCTCTTTTAAAAGTTGTGGAAGCCACTCTAACCGGAACCCTTACGCAAATTTCACCGGAGATTTTAGCCGTAAATCGCAACTTCGGGGAAATGCAAAAATTGCAATTAGCAGAAGGCAGATTTATCTGCGATCTCGATCGGACAGAGCGCAAGCTTGTCTGTGTGTTGGGTGGAGAGGTTGCAGAAAGCTTAGGGAGAGATGGGCATACAGGAGGCACTTTGCGCCTAGAAAATATCCGCTATGAGATCGTCGGTGTGTTGAAGAAAAATAATTGGAAGACGAGTAAGCATAGCTCGATAACCACCAGGAATCTCAATAAGGCCATTTTCATCCCCTTAGGCTCCGATATGGGGCTCCCCTCCTCTTCCAGGTTTAAAAAAGGGACCTTATCAGAAATCATGCTACAAATGCAAAATACCCAACAGATGGAAGCAGCAGTTCATCTGATTAAATCAATTCTCACCCGGCTGCATGGAAGTTATGAAGATTACCAAATCGTCATACCACAAGAGCTTCTGCGGCAGGCTTACCGTACACAGAGAACATTTAATTTAGTTTTAGGCAGCATTGCCGCACTCTCCCTATTAGTCGGTGGAATCGGCATTATGAATATTATGTTGGCGACTGTCTCGGAAAGGACCCGTGAAATCGGCATCCGCCGGGCTCTTGGTGCGAATAAGCAGCATATTCTTAGCCAGTTTTTGTTAGAGACCCTACTTTTGACATTGGTAGGTGCCATTTGCGGAGTATTTTTTGGCATATGCCTGTCCTTTGCCATCAGTTCAATCGCTGGTTGGAAGACAATTGTCACCTTTTGGTCAGTGATGCTCTCTCTGCTTATGTCTGCCATCGTGGGGGTAGGATCGGGGCTTTACCCTGCTCTTAAAGCAGCAGCGATGGATCCTATCGCTGCCTTAAGGCATGATTAATAGAGACATCTTGCATAAACTCCTTAAAGGGAATGCAAGAGGTTTAATAGAGAAATCCAAAAAGAAAAAGTGGAATTTCACCTTTAAGGGAATGAAGAATATCATCTTTAACTAAATAAGAAGGCTCTTTTAACGCTTTCAGTTGATCCCTCGTTTTATTCTTTCCGCCAATCTCAAATACAACCTTACGGGTTCTATAATCAGCTTGCTTTGAGTAAAAAATTTCAACATCCGCATTTTGCAAAGATTGAATAAAAAACAACTCTCTTTCCATCCCTTTTAAAGGCTGTTGACCCAGATACTGTTGCATCGTATGAATCAAATTAGTGTTATTTAGAAGAATCTTTGAAGGCTTTCGCAAGCCAGGACTTCCCCCTTCATAGGGGCGCATTTCCCTAATTAATCCCACGGAAGCTAAAATTGTTAGGTAGTGCTCAACTGTTTTGTGGTCTATCCCCAAACTTTTAGCTAAATTGTGTACATTGAGATCTCCAGGAGGTATTGAGGCAAGGTAGGTTAATAGTCTCTTAAAGTATTGGAGATTGGGTGTTTTTAAATTGCAATAATTAGCTATATCCTCAAAAACTGTTTTATCAATGACTCTCGATACCTTTTCATAATATGAATGAGGATCTTCAAATACAAAAGGATAGTATCCTTTTTTTAAATAATCTTCAAAATGAGGCAGGATTCTGTCAACGCCTTTCAATTGACTTAGAGAAGTGGTCGTATTTTCAAGCATTTCCTGAAACAGAATCGGTTTAAGATTAAGATCCAAAGCAAAATTAAGATATTCCCTAAAAGACAATCCATGCAAACGATACAATTTGGCTCGCCGGGACAGATCATGGCTGCCTTCTATGAGATCAAGCATGGAACTGCCTGAAAACACGATTTTAAGTGAAGGGAAAGCATCATAGAGGTTTTTTAACTCTTGGTTCCATCCTTGATATTTGTGAATTTCATCGATAAAAATAATTCGATACCCCTCAACTAAATGAAGGTCGCTAACGAATTCTAGTAGAGTGGTTTGTTGAAAATAGACGAGATCTGCCGAAAAATAGAAGCATTTACCTTCTTTAAACAACTCATTTTTGATGTATTGAAGCAATAAAGTTGTTTTGCCCACTCCTCTTGGACCAATTAGCCCGGTTAACCTATTGCGCAAATTAAAAGAAGGATAAAGATACCGAGTTTGAGATAAAGCCAGACTATCAATAAGTCGGTGAAAGGTTGCAGTAATAAAGCGGAACATCCGGAATACACTCCATTTTTTCATGTATTAATCTGGAGTGTACTCCAAATTTCATACAAATGCAATAGACCTCTTGCGTAATTAAAATTTTATTTTTTTTTAAAGGGAAGTGATGTGGAAAATCTTCAAAATTACAATAAATGATGTCTTAATGATCAACGCAGAGTTGCCCTATCCCTGGTGGAACCCCATTCAGGAAGTAACTTTACTCGTAAAAATATATCCACCACAGAGATCACAGAGCTCACAGAGAGAGGTTTATGTTCTTATACGACGTAGACTTCCTCTGTGAGCTCTGTGGTCTCTGTGGTTAATAATCTTTAAATAACACCCATCGATAACGTCCCAATTTAGGGAAGTTACTTGGGAGACGGGGAGTCGCAGAGATGCAGAGGTAGGCTTCTTGATACTGTAAGTCTGTAAAAAGTCAGAGTGCGGTCGCTACTTTCCCATCGGCTTTGCTATAATGCCTGCCATTGTGGGAGTTGGATCTGGGTTATACTCGGCCTTTAAAGCAGCAACGACGGACCCCATCGTTACAGATTTTCATTTAAGGCAGCCTGACAATTAGGGCTTGACTTTCTAGTCCATTGGAATTGATCGCCACAAGTGTATACACATCAACCTGACACTTTTTGCGATTGTGATCGTTAAAGGCGAAAGGTCCCTGAGCAGGAATTGTGGCAATTAAACGACCATTTCGAAATAAACGATAACTTACTACAGATACATCTGGACTAGGATCCCACGTAAGTCGATGTATGTATTCTGTTTGAGTAGCAAATTCACGTTTGATGATTTTACCTTTAAAATTAGATGGGGGACTAAAATAGGTAAAGCGATCAGCTTGAGTAACAAGAGAAGTTCCTGCAGAGGTAGTGACAAGCACATCGACAGTTCCTAATCCAGGTGGAGAAATGGCAGTAATGGAACTATCGCTATTGACCACAAAGGTAGCAAACGAAGAACCGAACTTGACACTCGTTGCCCCTGTAAATCCCGAACCTGTAATGGTGACTGTTGTGCCCCCCGACACAGGTCCCGTAGTGGGATTAATTGCAGTCACTAGGGGTGGAAAAGTGGGAGCGGGTGGACTGGGAGGAATCACAACTGTTTGGGTGGTAGTAGCACTAGGGCCCCCATTTCGGCTTACGGTATGTCCGGTGAAAACTTGAGATGTTGAAGTTCCCGCAGAATTAGTAACTGTCAGAGTGACAGAGAAAGGACCTGGAGAAGTACTAATATCATAATTATGCATTATCGTAGGACTTGGTGTAGACGCCGTAAGGCCATCGCCGAAATCCCAAGAATAGTTAACAATAGTACCTACTGAAGTGACCGATGCGGTAGCATCAAAGTTAACTGGGACTATGGTTGAACCAGGAGAAACAGACACCACTGATGCTGTAAAGAGAGCAATAGGGGAAGGATCGGGAGTAATCGCAATATAGAAGGGAACGGATCCCGTAGGAATAGGTGTACCTATGGTATTAGTGGCAATCGTAATCGGGGTTACGGTATTAGCAGTGCTGTTGGCTACATAAGCAGTTGTTCCATCTGGGGTAATCGCAATGCCTGGAGTAAAGGCTCCCGTAGGAAGAACAATTGGAGTTCCCGGGGTATTTGTGGCAATAGTAAAGGGGATTACTCCACTCATCTCGGTAAGATATCCCGTTTGGCCATTGGGTGTGATAGCCATATTAACTGAAGCTTCTGGTAGTGTCATCTCATTCACAAACATATTTTCGGGGATAGAAAAGGGTAAAATTAAATCTCCATTTATTACATAAACAGTAGTGCCATTAGGTGTAATGACAAGGCTAGTAATTGGGGGAGGTCCAATTGCACCCACTTCAGGAAAAAAAATAGTAGATTGGATAGTATTAGTGGCATTTGAAATAACGATCATGTCTAACCCATCAGCTACGGCGGCTAAGAGGTAAGTTGTTTGACCATCCGGTGAAATAGCACAATCCTGGGGAAGGGTGGTGTTACCGACAAAAATAGGCGATTCGGGTGTATTTGTGGCAATTGTAATAGGAAGCACAAAACTATTAGATCCTCCTGGGGCTTGTACGGGAAGATAAACTGTCTTGCCATCAGGGGTAATAGCTGGGTAATTTTGACTTGATTCTGGTTCACCTATTATAGGAAGAAAACTTACTGTTTGAGTGACAATATTAAGGATGGCTAGAGGACCACCTCCTGTAACTTCGTTGTTAAAAGAACTGATATAAGCCATACTACCATTGGGAGTAATAGCTATTCCATTAGGTTGAATAGATGTTCCATTATTTGTAAGATTAATATCTGTTTCTGGTGTATTGGTTGCAGTATTGATGGGAGTTATAGTTGTAGAACCCTGGTTGGTCACATAAGCTATCCAGTCTCCCTGATAAGCATAATAAGAACCCGCTGATACTGGTGATGTTCCACTGTTTGTTGTTACGCTGACAGTGACGGTACTTAGAGCTCCTGGTGGGGCTACAGCTGCAATTTCACCATCATTTATAAATACGAAACTTGATGCGGGAGTAGAACCAAAATTCACAGCCGTCACACCTGTAAATCCTGAACCCATAATATCCACCGGATTGCCTCCAGCCATGGGGCCACGGTTTTGAATAAGAGAATCCACAATGGGAGCTCCAAATAGAGGATGCGAACAAACGCAAAAAAGACCTAAAACTATCCAAATGAGTACACGATGAGCCATCATATTTCTCCTATTACAATTAAATCAAAACTTTTCATAGTCATTACATATTGTCAAGTACGAAATACTCATTTATACATATCGTAAAGAAAAAAAAAGAAAATTCATTCATCAGCTGCCCGCATGAAAGGTTGCCAATAAGGGCAGTGTGGGAAACCTTTTGTCTTCATTAGATCTCTCGCCCTATTTTCAAATGAGGAGCTGCTTGTGCATGGCAAATGGCTAAAGCCAAAGCATCGGCCGCATCTTCCGGCTGAGGAGGTGAGCTCAGTTTTAGGAGCCTTTGTACCATCCCCTGCACTTGAAATTTACTAGCCCTTCCATTTCCCACCACTGAGCGTTTAGCTTCCATTGGCGCATATTGAAACACCGGAATCCCTTGTCTTTTAGCCGCAATCATCACCACTCCTCTGGCCATTCCTAGCTTGATGGCGCTTTGCACATTTTTATGTACATATTGAGTTTCAACAACCAAGGCTGTGGGACGGTAATGCTCAATGATTTCTTCAATGCTTTCAAAAATCACTAAATAGCGCTCTGACAATTTAAAGTGAGCAGGAGGACGGATGCAGCCATAATCAATAGCATGATAATGATGTCCCTCTATAGAGATTAATCCATATCCGCTGATACGAGTCCCTGGATCAATCCCCAATATAATGGTCCTATCTTCTGAATGGGCGGGATCCTTCATGGGAACAAATTGTTTTTATATTTATCTGAGGACTGCCTCATTCCAAACAAATCGTATTTTTCTTCAGCCGCTGCCAAGGTCTCGGTCGAGGAAGATTCCTCTGTTTGAGATTCCTCAAGGACCTCAGAAGAGTTTAAAGGGTCAGCTGACTCTTGAATAGAGGGAAAAATCCCGCCGGAATTGAGAGAACTTCCCATAAAATTACCTAAATTGGAAAGCAAGTTTTGCATCTGATGGTGCTTTTCCTCAAACTTCTTTAGCTCTCGAATCCGGGCTTCACTTTCTTGCCAATTATCGTACATGTGGAAATACTTTTCCTCCCACTTGGCGACTTGACTTTCAGTAGCTTTCAAAGCATCATGCAATTGCTCTTGCAACCTTTTCTCTTGCTTTTGAAAGAGGTCTAAATCGACCAGCGATTGGGCTAATTGGGTCTTTTGAAGCTCGTAAGTCTGCGAAAATCTGCAAGGCTGGTTTTCTGTTCTTCTACCTTTTCGCTCAATATAGTGGCTTCTTTAACTTTTTTCGCCAAGTGCTGCTGAGCTACTTTCAAGCGGGCCTCGCATTCTTCCAAATAATTTCTAAGTTGTTCTCGTTCTGTTTCTACTAATTGCTTTTCTTGAACAAGCAAATGAATATGTTGGATATGCTCCTGAAGATGGACTTCTTGTTCTTTAGCATATATCTCTAATTGAGAAAACTGCTGTTCGAATCTCTTGCGGAACTCTACAGCATCATCCAATTGTTCAGTCAGCTCCTTCCACTCCTCCTTGAGCTGTTCATATTTTTCTTGAATGTACTCTTTTCTGGGTTCAATTCGCCCAAATAAGACTCTTGCTTCTGCAATGCTTCGCATTGCTTAAATGTCAGCGCAAATTCAGCATTTTTGCTCTGCAATGCCGCTTCTAATATTTTCTTGTCTTCTTCTAGTTCGTGCACTTGCGTGTGAAAGGAAGTTAAATTAGAGGATTGATGCTCAACTTGCAGTTGTAATTGTTTGGTTTGATGTTCAAGTCTGATTTTCTCATTAAGAACTTCGACATAGCAAACTTCTAAAGCACTCGTTTCCTTGGCCCCTTGAGATAAAATCCGTTTCATTTCTTCGAATTCTTGGTGTAAATAATGCAGGTCGGGCGAGGAAGTTGAAAGAGGGAAATCTTGAGTCTGCTTTTTTAATAAGTTTTTCAGAGCACTTTGTTGATCACGCAAAGCTTGAAGTTCCTCTTTATGAAGTTTTCGGCTCTCTATCAGCTTCTCCTTGATATTATCCAGTTCTATTTGCAAAGCATTTTTTTGATTTTGTTCAGCTTGTAATTGAACATGAGAATTTTGTAAGCTTTTTTCGTAATGTTGTTTCAAAGTGACTAATAATCGCTTAAGGTGCACCATTTGTTCTGCCTCACGCGTGGCAGGTGCTTCAAAGCAAAGATTGGCTTGACTGCAGTTTTCTTTTGTATCAGTTAGTCGTGTCAATGTCGCACTCCCTCTTTTTAACAACAAACATAAGAGTTTAGCTTTTGAAGATCAATGAGATTTTAGGGATCTTGGTATGACAAAATAAACCTCTTTTCGTCTGCCAAGTAGAATCTATGTATAGATACGTTATGCTTCAATCCAAGGATAAGAAAAAGTTATACATTTTTTGCATTGCAATAAATAATTTGATATGATAAAATCCACATTTTATTAATTAATTTCAGGCATGTTAATGAATGCTAAACTAAATTTATTTCCTAATTATGCTCTATCCTTCTTTCAAGAAAGGATCCTGCCTTCTTTAACAGCTAAGCAAAAAAAAATCCTCGTCATTGTGTCAGATGATGATAAAAAATATTCAGTCTGGACCCATTATGATCATTTAAAAGATTGCCATTTGTAATATCAATAAGGTTGAATGGTTCTAGTTATGGCAAAGCTAACCTCTTTTTCGATAGTGCCAAGCAACATCATTGTGCGGATGCCAAATTGGCTAGGCGATCTTGTCATGGCTACTCCTATTTTAACCGATTTACGCAACAAATGGCCAGAGGCAAAAATTACGGCTCTATGTCAAGGTGCTTTAGGTGCTGTGATTCAAGAAGATCCGCACATTGATCACGTTCATCTTTTCAAGCGTCCCAGCCGTTGGTTGCAACGGCAAGCCCTTAATGAAATCGTCCAGCCGTTAAGACAAGGGAGCTATGATCTGGGGATATTGCTAACGAATTCTCTATCTTCTGCGTGGTGGTTTTGGCTAGGAAATGTTAAGAACCGCTTCGGTTATGCCACCCATTGGCGCAGCTGGTTGCTGGATTATCCCGTTCCCTTTCCTGAAAAAGGCCATGCCCAACACCTTGTAACCACCTATAAAATGTTGCTGGAGCCCTTGGGAATTCCCGTTTCACCAACTTCTCCTCGGCTTTATTTCACATCCGAGGAACAGCAAGCCGCGCGAGCCTTGCTTGTTGAGCATGGGATCGAACCTTCAAATCTCTTGATTGGCATTAATCCAGGGGCCGCCTATGGTTCAGCTAAGTGCTGGCTACCTAATCGCTTTAAAGAGCTCAGCCAACGCCTTCTCGATTTTCCTAATCTCAAAATTCTCTTTTTTGGAGATAAAACCGGCGCACCCTTAGTTCAGGAAATTTGTCACGAGCTGCCTTCAAGCCGCACCATCAATCTTGCCGGCAAAACCTCTCTGCGTCAATTGATGGCCCTCATTCAAACTTGCAACATTTTCTTAACCAATGATAGCGGCCCCATGCATGTAGCCTCCGCTTTGGGGGTGCCATTAATTGCCCTTTTCGGTTCCACCAGCAATCAGGCAACCGGTCCTTACAATGGCGGACGAGTCATACATAAGCATGTGCCTTGCTCCCCTTGCTACCGGCGGGAATGTCCCATTGATTTTCGTTGCATGACACGCATTGAAGTGGGAGAAGTTTATCAAGAAATTCAAAATTTGCTGAAAGAGAATTAAAATAAGGTTTATCGCACAAATGAGTTCTGGCGCCATGCCGAGGAGTCAAATCAATCAATTTGGACTATTTTAAACAACACGAACCACTTCTATTCCGTTTTTGGCAAACACTCTCTACTGATCAAAAGGAGGCTCTCGTTTTGCAACTACAGCAAATCGATTTGCAAACCCTAGAGAAACAAAAACAACTTCTGCAACAGGCACCCGCAACTTCCCATGCGACATATGAGCCTTTTAACGATTTTACCTTTGCTGGAAATCAAGAAGACCAATTAAGAGGCCGTCAGCTGATTGAACAGGGCCGGGTGGGTTGTTTATTGCTCGCAGGGGGACAAGGGACACGCCTTCGTTTTTCAGGGCCTAAAGGGCTTTACCCACTATCAATCATTAAGCACAAATCTCTGTTTCAACTATGCGCTGAAAAAGTTGGGGCTGCTGGCAAACAAGCGAGATGTCCTCTAAAATTGGCGATCATGACATCGCAAGAAAATGATAAAGAAACTCGTGCTTTCTTTCAGCAAAATGGCTATTATGGCCTTAAACCTGCTCAAATCTCTTTTTTTGTGCAAAATGATCTTCCTTTTCTAGATGCTAGCGGCCATCTTTTCCTTTCAAATCCTTGGCAAGTCGCAAAAGGACCCGATGGGAATGGGAATAGCTTGATCAGTTTCATGCAATCAGGGATTTTGGAAGATTGGAGCCAGCAAGGGATACAATATCTCCAGACCATCCTCATTGATAACCCTCTAGCTGATCCCTTTGATGCCGAATTAGCCGGCTTCCACGAGCGCCAAAAAGTTGATGTCTCTCTTAAATGCACCGAAAAAAAGCAAGCCGAAGAAAAAGTAGGGGTCCTTGTCAGAGAAAAAGGACGCTGCTGTGTCATTGAATATTCAGAAATGTCTGGTAAGGAAAAGAGGGGCTCAACGGGCTGATGGGCATCTCAAACACTGCTGTGCCAATCTAAGCCTTTTTTGCTTTTCCGTGTCTTTTATCAAGCAATTAAGCTTAAATAAAAACTCTATTCCTTTGCATAAAATCTGGAAGGCAGCACAGTTTGTGGATGAGGAGGGCATTTCTCACTTTTCCGAAAATCCTATAGCTTGGAAATTTGAAACATTTATCTTTGACTGGCTGGCCCACGCAGCTTGCACGGCAGCTTTAATCTACCCCCGCGAAAAATGTTTTGCCCCACTTAAAAATTTAACAGGAATGGATTCTCCCAAGTCAGTGCAAGCAGCTTTGCAAACAGCCGACCGCATGGCACTGCAAGCCTTGACGGGCTTACCGCCTCCTGAGTTTCCCTTTGAACTGGCTGCAGAGTTTCACTATCCCACACCTGATCTTCAAGCAAAATGGCGCGGCCGCACTTTAACGCAGCCCTATGCCAGCAAAGATGAATAGACGTCAATTCATTGCGTGAAATCCTATCTCCGGGCATTAATTTTAGCCAGCAAGCGCAAAATTTCAATATATAACCAAATAAGCGTCACCATTAAGGCAAAAGCACCATACCACTCCATGTACTTAGGTGCTCCACCCCGCGAACCTTGCTCGATAAAGTCAAAATCAAGAATAAAATTCAATGCCGCAATTCCCACTACAAACAAGCTGAAAAGTATGCTAAAAATCCCACTACCGCTCACAAAGGGAACATTAATATGAAAAAACCCCAAAATGATGGAGACCACATATACCAGCGCAATCCCGCCTGTGGCTGCCATCACACCCCATTTAAAACTCTCCGTCGGCTTTACCCACCCTGATTGATAAGAGACAAGCATGACCAACAAAGTCGCAATGGAGAGGCTAACTGCTTGCATTACAATCCCGGGATAGCTCTGTTGGAAAATCACCGAAATGCCCCCCAAAAATAGCCCTTCCATGACTGCATAAAAAGGAGCAGTCATAGGCGCCCAATTCTTTTTAAAAATAGTGGCTAGGGATAAAATAAATCCCCCGATCAAACCTAAAGTCATCCACATTTGAACTGCTCCAATATTTTGACCCGCATGTTCAAAGCGCTGCCACACCCAAGCTGCCGGAAGAAGGACAAGCAAAAGCAGAATTGCAGTTTTATTCACCGTGCCGCGTATCGTCATGGTTTTGGATTCAGAAACTATACCGAATCCGGAAAAAGGATTGGATAGTAGGGCGGGGTTAGATGATCTCATCAGTTGTCTCCTTTATTCTAATTTGAGTTTATTTAACAGTTTAGCTTGTTAAACCCTTTTTGACAAGTCGAAGAAACCTTTTGAGAATATTGTAGAAAGTCCTCTCTCGTGAGCATTCTCCACGCTTGAAAGAAATGCTATGTTATCTTATTATATAATAACGACTTATTTAAATTTATAACGTCCTTTAACAGAGAAGTATATATATGTTTGGATTCCTCAAAAAAATTTTTGGAAGTGCCCATGATCGTCTTTTGAACAAATATCGCCGCATAGTCGATGACATCAATCGTTGGGACAGTCAGTTTTCTTCTTTAAGTGACGAACAAATCAAGGCCAAGACTAACGAATTCCGCGAGCGTTTTCAAAAAGGGGAATCGCCCGAGCAGCTCTTACCGGAAGCCTATGCGGTTGTAAAAAATGCCTGCCGCCGTTTGTGCGGCACAGAAGTTCATGTATCTGGTTATAACCAGAATTGGGACATGATCCCTTATGATGTGCAAATGATCGGGGCGATTGCGATGCACTATGGCGCAATTGCCGAAATGATGACCGGCGAGGGTAAAACCTAACTGCAGTCCTGCCGCTTTACCTTAACGCCCTTACCGGAAAACCCGTTCATTTAGTAACCGTAAATGATTACTTAGCCAAGCGCGACTGCGAGTGGGTCGGCACCATTTTCCGTTGGTTAGGTCTGACTACCGGGTCTTTAACAAATAGTGTACCCATCGATCAGCGCAAGCAAATCTATGCTTCCGATGTCGTTTATGGAACTTCTTCGGAATTCGGCTTTGACTATTTGCGCGATAATTCAATGGCTATGAACAAAGGCGATCAGGTGCAGCGGGGCTATTACTTTGCCATTATCGATGAAGTGGACTCCATTCTAATCGACGAAGCCCGCACGCCGCTGATCATTTCAGGTCCCGTACCCAACAGCCGCCAAATGTACGATGAATTGAAAGAAGGAGTTTCGGAACTTCGTACGCCGTCAGCGCGATCTTTGCAATCGCTTAGCCACCGAAGCGCGCAAAGTTATGGATCAGGCCGCTGCGCATGCTAATTCAGGAGCCAAAAAAGATAAAAAGCAAGAAGAAGCCGAACAAGAAGCCTATCGCAAGTTATGGTTGGTAGGTAAAGGAACCCCCCAAAATAAAATTTTAAAACGTGCTAAAGAAAATCCCGATGTACGCTCTGCGATCGACAAATGGGACCTCCATTATCATGCCGAGCAAAACAAAGAAGAGCGGACAAGGGCTTTGGCAGAACTTTTCATCATCGTTGAGGAAAAGAGCAACGAATATGAATTGACAGACAAAGGAATTGGTTCTTGGCAAACCTATACGGGCGGAATTGGCAGCCCTGAAGATTTCATCATGATGGACATCAGCGAAGAGTACATCACGATAGACGAAGATCCCCTATTAGATGATGAAGCAAAGATGGCGCGCAAGCTAGCCGTTCGCGAGGAGGATGCCAAACGCAAAGAGCGTGCCCATAACTTGCGGCAGCTGCTCCGCGCTCATCTTTTGATGGAAAAAGATATCGATTATATTGTCCATGAAAACAAAATTGTCATTATTGATGAAAATACCGGCCGTCCTCAGCCAGGCAGGCGCTTTTCCGATGGTTTGCACCAAGCCATCGAAGCCAAAGAGGGAGTAGAGATTCAAAAAGAGACGCAAACCTACGCCACGATTACCCTTCAAAATTACTTCCGCATGTACGCGAAACTGTCTGGCATGACGGGAACTGCGACCACCGAAGCCCAGGAATTCAAAGAAATTTATAAGTTGGATGTTCTCGAAATCCCTACCCATCGCCCTTGCTGCCGCAAGGATTTCAATGATGAAATTTACATGACCGAACGGGAAAAGTATAACGCAATTCTTAAAGAAGTCCGGGCAGCCATGAACAGGGTCGTCCTCTGCTGATTGGAACGGAATCAGTCGAAGTTTCAGAAAAACTTTCGCGCATTTTCAAACAAAATGGATTGGAACATACCGTACTCAATGCTAAACAAAATGAACGCGAAGCCGAAATTGTTGCTCAAGCGGGAAAACGGGGTTCGATTACCATCGCCACAAACATGGCAGGCCGCGGAACCGACATTAAACTTGAGCCCGGCGTAGCTGGTTTGGGAGGGTTATATGTTGTCGGAACAACACGCCACCAATCCCGCCGGATTGACCGCCAGCTCAGAGGCCGTTGTGCGCGTCAAGGAGACCCAGGCACATCCAAATTTTATATTTCATTTGAAGATTCCCTCTTGAGGCTCTTTGCTTCACCGCGAATTACCACCATTTTGCAAAAATTCCGTCCGCCTGAAGGGGAGCCAATCTCTGCTGGCATGCTCAATAAGTCTATCGAGACCGCGCAAAAAAGGGTAGAACAGCGCAACTATACCATGCGCAAACACACGCTCGAATACGATGATGTCATGAACAAGCAAAGTCAGGAAATCTACTCCTTTCGCAATGATATTTTAAATCTCGAAGATATTGAACCACTTGCCATTGAAGTCATCGAAAGCGTATGTGGCCTTGGCGCCGAACGTTTTTTCCAAACCCATTCGGATGAAAGCGGATGGGATCCTGAAGGGTATCGGCAATGGCTGCTGCATCTTTTTCCGGTTACTTTTGAACCCGAAGAAATGGATCAAGATCATTTAGATACAGAACAAATTGAGCGATTTGCTTCTGAAAGAGTCGTGCAAGCTTTTAAAGATAAGTTGATCAGGGAAAATCTCAAAGTGTCTGCCCATTTCATTGCTCAAGGGGAACCTCCAAAGCCTGCTCATAATGCAGTACGCAATCTGATGATTCGTAAAACCGATCAGATGTGGCAGGAGCATTTATTGCGCATGGATCACTTGCGCTCCGATGTGACATTGAGGGCAGTAGGGCAGCGTGATCCGCTGACCGAATTCAAGCACGAAGCCTTTACTTTGTTTGATGAGCTCAGCCGCAATTTGCGTACGGAAATAGCCCGCTCCCTCTTCCGTTTTGAAATTATTACCCCGCAGCAAACTCTGCAGCAACTTCTGCAAGCTGGTTTACGGTTGGAAACGAATCGCTCCCTATTTGCCGACCTCCAAAAAGTCCAACCTGGCGTGCCTTTCCAGACAGAGGGGGATGAGCAAGAAGAGGAAGAGCAGCAGGAAGAGGAGCATGAAGAGAAACAGAAGGACCGGCAAGATAGGCAGGAACCAGAAAATGATGACCATGACGAACCTTTTTCAACCGGCCCTCGCATAGGACGAAATGAACTTTGCCCTTGCGGCAGCGGGAAAAAATATAAGAAATGCTGCCAAACTGAAGCTGTCTAATATAAATATGAGATAAATATGAACTTTTTCCCTGTGCCGAACTCCCTTAGATCTAGTTTTACTTTGTTTGGCCAGCAAATGATGAGTTCCATTAATGCTCGACAAAAAAAAGTGGCTCTATTTGCATTGGGCATCATGAGTGTCTTGACCCTTAGTTTTTTTATTTATCGCTTTTGCTGTAAACCTAAAATAAAATATGGTCCCATAATTGATGATCATGATGTTCAAGATCGTATCATTCAAATAGAAAAGGATTTATTTAAAATTGAAGGTTTTGAACTAGCTAAAAATTACAAGCAAGTCAATTCTGATTTTTCAAATAAAACCGAGAAAAACAAACAATTTTTATTCGAGCTTGCTAAAAATCTTGGGGATCCTTCGATGGATTTTATTGGCCTAATGAAAAATGTTCAAAATAAATGGCAGATAAAAGCTCTTTCTAAAGGATTTGTGGAAAATCAAACTACTTTAGAGTTAGTCAAATTTTGGGATGATAAACGCATCGAGGATACGTTCACGCAGTTCAAAAGTTTATATAAAAACAAGCCTCAATTTCTGGAAGCTTTCGATCGAGCAAGAAATTTTGTCCAACGCGATTTGGAGGGGAAGCGATTAAAATACGAAGCCGATCATCAGTTTCCTATAAATGAGGCTCATTGGCATAAACTTGTACAAACTAAAATAAAAGCTAGCAAGTCCACGATCTCTTGGGAAGACTTTCTGCGAATTAGTTCCTCTCGTTTAGCCATCGTGCACACATCCTCACTAGAAAACGCAGAAAATGCCCTAAAAAATGGCACCAAGGAAGATGCTCTTCCTATTTCTCAAGGAATCTCCATGTTGCTTGACCATTTATTCCTCAATAATGGATTCGGAGAAAAAAGCCTCTTGGACTATTTAGATGAAGAAGACCTTAAAGAATTTAAGCTAGAAAAAGAACGTTATTTTTTCCAAGTGGATAGATTTATTTCTAAAAAAGTAGACAAAATTTTGAGCCGCTTTAACGATCAAGAAAGAGAAATACTTCTTAGAAAGTATGAAGAAATACTTCGCGATTTCATTTTTAAATCTGCTTTTTGTCAGGATAGTAGTATACCATATGATTCCAAGGATTGGAAAATGCAATGGGAAGAATCTATTGTGAAAAGCACGAGTTTTATCATTGTAAAAAGAAATGATGGTAACTATGCCCCCCCTTATGGAGACGGTCCCTTAAATTACCATTTAGGTAAATATGGAGTAGGTGGTATTAAGCAGGATGAATTAAAGAGGATTGTGTCGCCTCTTACAAAAGAAGATCTTGCTGAATTCCAAAAAGATATTCTGGATGTCACACATCAAGTTGCAGCTATTCAGGAGAGGGCAGTAGACAAGTTCTTAAGCCAAATCCTGAGTATAAGCAAACAAATATAACTCTCATCATCGTTAAAGAATTTTGGTCTGAAGGATTAGCCAGAGTGTCCTGTAATAGCTCCTGGGTAAGAAGCTAAGGGCTGACTCAATGAGCCTGAAGGGCTCCAAATTGCAACAGCCCAGGGCATCGCCCTGGGTAGGGATAAAAAAAATTTGCAGCCTGAAGGGCTGCCAGAATGATTCATTTATCACAAACAAATTTACATTAAACATTGTCGCTCTCTAGCAGCCCTACAGGCTGCAAAATTCTTTCTACCCCTACCCAGGGCGATGCCCTGGGCTGTTTGCAATTAGAGCCCTCCAGGCTCATAAAAAGAGCCAATCAAGAAAATAAGTTAGCGCTTATGGGGCGATGCCCTGAGCTGTTGCAATTAGAGCCATTCACTCTCGGTTCTTGGATTTTTTTATAAAAAAATTAACCCAACATTTTATCGTCAAAATCTACTTTTAAATAGGGCTGAAGGCCCTATTTTTAGAGTAGATTTCACCAATAAAGCTACTTAATTTTGGGCTAATTCTTTTATGAAAAAAACCCAAGAACCATGAGCTTCAGGCTCATTATCAGCATCTTTAACAATTAAGAGTGGGTAAATATTTGTAGGTAAAAACACGGGCCTTTCCAAGGGCTATTGCAATTAGAGAGGTTCATGCTCATAAAACCGGGTTCGCAACTCCACATGAGTTGCAATTAATGGACACTTAGGTAACCTTCATGATCTAAAAATTTTCTTATCCTTAAAAAGGCTTTTACCAGCTCATCAAGAAACCACTTGGCAAGCGATCCCTGTCTAAGCCACTCATTCTGACGAACCAAAGAAGGAGGGTATCTGAATTGTTACAAAAATGCGCCAACTCTCTTAAAACAGGATAGGCAAGATGGACAGGATAATAATTATCCTGTCCATCTTGCCTATCCTGTATAATTCCTTCGATCTTGATAAAGCATGGGAATGGCTCTTAATTACTGCCACTCCCATGCGGTTCATGCTATGTTCTATTAAGGTCCACTAGTAAGCTGCTTAATAGTTATAAATGCACTTGTTGATTCCGTACCAGGGGAATTATCGATCAATTCTTGTAACGCGAAAGTATTATTACTACTGTTTATATCAAGAAGATACGGTGGTGTTCCTCCTGTAGGTAGTGGTAAAGATAGAAGTAGTGTCATTGAAGTCCAATCTCCTCCAGCAGTGGTACCTTGAGCCATTCGACTATTGATTATTTCGATAGGTGATCCGTCAACAGTTAGGTATAATGATATGGAACCAAAAGGATTAGGGACACCTGGCGCCTCTCCCCATCTTGCTCCATATGTTATCTCATATATTCCGTTCTCGGAAATGGTAAAATATCCGTTAGGGGCGGGGGGGACACTATAAGTGATTGATGAGCCAAAAATAGCCACTTGTTCAGGGACTAGCAACGTAAATCCAGGCCCAAAAGTCGCCGTACTACCACCAGCAAGACTATTTGCAACCTGAGAAATGCCCGCCAATACTCCGGGCCCTGTTGGTCCTGTTGGTCCTGTGCAGCATGGCCCGGTGAACCCTGTTGGTCCTGTATCTCCTGTAGGTCCAGTGAACCCTGTTGGTCCTGTATCACCTGTAAATCCTGTAAATCCTGTGAATCCTGTTGGCCCGGTGAAACCTGTAGGTCCTGTATCACCTGTCGGTCCTGTATCACCCGTAAACCCGGTAAATCCTGTTGGCCCTGTATCACCTGTCGGTCCTGTATCACCTGTTGGCCCTGTTGGTCCCGTGCAGCAAGGTCCGGTGAAACCTGTCGGTCCTGTATCACCTGTCGGTCCTGTATCACCTGTTGCACCTGTGAATCCTGTTGTGCCTGTTGCACCTGGATCACCCATAGGCCCTGTAGGCCCTGTAGGCCCTCCTGATGGACCTGTAGGTCCTGTAGGCCCTATTTCCCCTGACCCGGTCGCACCTGTAGCACCTGTTTCCCCGGTCGGCCCTGTCGGGCCTGTCGGACCTGTGGGTCCACGTCTACCCATAGGCCCTGTGGGACCTCGACACACTTTTCTCCTACATGGATTACACATTTCGCTTTCTTGAGCCTCTTGAGACCATATCTGAGGCTTAAAGCTGATCAATAAGCCAGCAGCAATGACTAAAGTTAACAACGTTTTTTTCCGCATAAAATCACCTATTTGATAGATTCATGATGAGTATCTTTTTATATCCACTAAACAGAATTTCAAAGCAACAAGTAAGATTAAAAAAAATTTTCCCTGACAAACCTACGAAACTACAATATATTCTAACCTTCTTATGGCATTAAATGGTATTGACCAAGAGTGTTAATACATTTAGGTCATGCAACCTTAAATTTTCTCACTCTAAAATCCGCTCAATTTTTGAATCTTGATCCCTATTTTAGCTGAAGATGCACAGAAACAAATTTATAGGGGTTAGTCTGGTAAAATGAGCTTGATGAGTACTAATTTCAACAGCTCAAGGAATTACGCTACGTGGGGATTAAAAAAATCGCAGCCTTGAAGGACTGCAAGAAAACGAAAATAGAAACCAAGAATTAACTCTGATAGGTTAATGTCCTGAAAACAGGATAGGCAAGATAGACAGGATAATTATTATCCTGTCTATCTTGCCTATCCTGTTTAATTACCTTTAGCTTGATAAAGCATGGGAATGGCTTGTATATGCCATTCCCAATGTCGATTAAAGCTTATTGCTCTAATCGAGTTGCTTTACTGTAAGATAAGAGGTAACTACATTTCCATCCGGAGACCCTGCAGCTATTGTTCCATTAAACAACGTCAGAATAGCCCCTGATCCATTCTCAACAAAAATTGTGGAACCAGAAGGCAATGCGACAATTACTGATACTGATACAAATTCTGAATTCCCAGCAGTATCATCACCATAAAGGGCGTATTGAACAGGAGATGGAGCTGCATCGGGTATCATTAATCTAAATACATCATCAGGATCCGGAGAACCAGAAGTCCATACAGCTCCAAAAGTTACCTCATAAAACCCTATTGCAGAACTTGTTATAGTTATAATTCCAGTGGTAGCATCATAGCTCAGAGTACCTTGTGAAGGAATTACCTCTTTGAATAATATGTTTGCTCCCATTGCTACTGTTTGAGCTCCAGCACCTGGTCCAGCTGTAGCTGTTCCCTGTGTTATAACACTTAAGAAGCTGGTTATTCCAGATACAGCAGATGATCCAGTAGGTCCTGTAAACCCAGTAGGTCCTGTGAGCCCAGTAGGTCCTGTTGCCCCTGTAAATCCTGTAGGTCCGGTGAATCCTGTTGGCCCTGTATCACCTGTAGGTCCGGTATCACCTGTAAATCCTGTAAATCCTGTTGGCCCTGTGAAACCTGTTGGCCCTGTATCACCTGTCGGCCCTGTATCACCTGTGAATCCTGTGAATCCTGTAGGTCCTGTAAATCCTGTTGGCCCTGTATCACCTGTCGGTCCTGTATCACCTGTAAATCCTGTGAATCCTGTTGGCCCTGTGAATCCTGTTGGCCCTGTATCACCTGTCGGTCCTGTATCACCTGTTGGTCCCGTGTCAGCAAGGTCCGGTGAAACCTGTTGGTCCGGTGAATCCTGTCGGTCCTGTATCACCTGTTGGTCCGGTGAATCCTGTTGCGCCTGTAAACCCTGTTGAACCTGTTGCACCTGGATCACCCGTAGGTCCTGTTGGTCCTATAGGCCCTCCTGATGGACCTGTAGGTCCTGTAGGCCCTATTTCCCCTAACCCTGTCGCTCCTGTATCCCCGGTAGGACCTGTTGGGCCTGTCGGACCTGTGGGTCCTCGTCTACCCATAGGTCCTGTGGGACCTCGGCAAACTTTTTTCTTACAGGGATTACACATTTCGATTTCTTGGGCCTCTTGAGACCATATTGGAGGCTTAAAGCTGAACAATAAGCCAGCAGCAAGGACTAAAGTTAACAACGTTTTTTTCCGCATAAAACACCTATTTGATAGATTCGTGATAAGTATCTTTTTATATCCACTAATCAGATTTCCAAAGCAACAATTTTTTTCAATTTTTTCTTCTTACTTTGCCTATCCTAAGATCTCTGAAAACATTTCGCCGATCTTTGAAACAAGATATCTGATAGCTCCTTTTTCAGATTAATTAAAATTTAAAACGATCTGTAGGGGTGGAAAGCCAGAAAAAACTATCGGGGATGGGGAGTGGAATTAAGGCATACCAAGAATCGCCATGCAACTCTGAACCTGAGCAGGTGTTGCTACCACGTGTTTTTGTATGCTAGGCTCTTCTTCAATTCTCAAAGACTTGTTCTGCAAAAAATGTAATAATATTGATGTAGACAAATTAAGGAAAATTGATAATATTAAATTTCAGCATAAGTAATAATTATGACAAAACTTCATTTAAATCTTATTTATCTCAAGTACTTTTGCGATGCAGTGAAACACGGCAGCGTTTCCGGTTCAGCTCGGGAGAATTTTGTCAGCCAGTCGGCGATCAGCCAAGGGATCATTCAACTAGAAAAATCTTTAGGAAAGGAGTTGATGACACACCAAGCGAATCGTTTTAAGCCTACTCGAAGAAGGGGTTTTAGTCTTTGAAAAAGCCAAGCAAATCTTCTATAGTGTCAGCGAATTAGAAAAATCGTTAATCATTGATGAAGGGACTATCAGCGGACGGATTGAGTTTGCCTGCATGCATAGTTTTGCCTTGGCATTGCTTCCTAAATGCCTCCAGAAAGTAAAAACGGAATGGCCTAAATTGCATGTGAATTTTCGATTGGCTCATACAGATATTATTAGGGAATGGATCAAAAGAGATATCATCGATTTTGGGATCGTATTGGATAATGAAGATTTATCAGCATTCGATTGCTTTGAAATTTATCAGGGGGAATATCGGCTTTATCAATCAAGAAAGTACGCCAAGCACGAGAATCTTCCTTTTATTCTTTCGGAAGAACGGATTGAAACCAATCTACTCAAAAAATCCTTTTACAAGCACCAACGTAAGGAAATGAATATATTAATGGAGGTATCGAGTTGGGAGGTGATTGCCAATCTCACCGAAGAGGGGCTGGGAATAGGATTTTTTCCCGATTATGTGGCCTTAAAAAGGAAAATGGACTTAGTGGATTATAAGGGTAAGTATGACCCGATCCCTTATAAAATTTTTGCCGTTTTTTCCAAGACCAAAAAGATTGATAAAAATGTGGAGGCATTTTTAACTCTCCTGAAGACAACAATCCAGGAGCTTGATGGGTAAATGAAAAATTGGGTTTGTGCCACGAGCACAAAAGAAATGATCGAATTAAATAAGTATATGAATGTGAAGATACGGACCATTTGAATGAGCCTGGAGGGCTCTAATTGCAACAGCCCAGGGCATCGCCCTGGGTAGGGATAAAAAAAATTGCAGTCTGTAGGACTGCCAGAATGGTCCATAATCACAAACAAATTTACATCAAAATTGTTGCTCTCTGGCAGCCCTACAGGCTGCTAGATTGTTCTGAACCTTACCCAGGGCTGGGGTGTCACATTTCGCGCTTCGAAAACCGTTTTGTTTGTTTTTAATTCAAGTCTACACCATTTTAAATATATTGTAGACCACTATGAACTAAAAATGACACGAAAAATTTTGCCTTCAAAAATCGAAATGTGACACCCCAACCCAGGGCGATGCCCTTAGCATTACCCACATCTTTTGTGGTTTAAGTCCATTTTTGAGTGTGTTATACCTAGAGGAACATTCGTTTTTATTCCTCTAGGTATCAGTATAAAGGCAAATAAAATAAATCTTTTACAAATGTAACATTTTTTTTGACAATAAGTTCGCTCTTAAATACTTTAGAGCAAATTTTATTGGAGAAAATTATGTATCAACCATACATGAATGATATTTGGATTGAAGAAAACTTCGGCGGTGCCAATTTCAATGACGAACGCTTAAGTAACCGACTAATATTAATAGCAAATGGAATGAGTAAGCTTCCTGAAGGTAGTATTCCTCAGCAAATGGTAAAATGGAAGGATATAAAAACATGTTACGAATTTTTTAAAAACGATAAAGTAACACACAAACGTATTCAAACACCTCATCGGGAACGGGTAAAAAAGGCAAGTTCTGAGAGAAAAAATGGAAAAGTTGTTTTATTTCCTCAAGATACTTCAGAATTGGATTATACTAACTTAGAGAAGATTAGGGGGCACATAGGAAATCATCAGAATACAGGTTTAATGTTCCATAGTTGTCTCGCGATCGAACCTGATACGATAAATCCAAAAGTGCTAGGTCTTGCTCACCAACAAGTTTGGGAAAGAAAAAATCCCTCCTTAAACAAAAATGAGTCTAGAACAGAAAGAAATAAGAGAAGTAAGGAATCAGATCTCTGGTTAAAAAATCTGAAAGCAATTGGATCCCCTCCAGAAGAATGTATATGGGTTTCCGTAGGTGACAGAGCAAACGATGTATTTGAGTTTTTTGTGAAATCAAAAGAATTAGGATGGGAATCAGTTGTTAGGGCATGCCAAGATCGGAACATTGATGTTGATGGGTATGAAACATCACTCATGAGACATATGAGATCTCTAGAAAGTATGGGAACCACAATCATTGATATACGAAAAGAGGGAGGCTCAAAACAAGAAGAGATGGTTCTAAATGTAAGTTGGGAACAAATCACGTTGCAAGTACCGGCGCGTTTGAAAGGAAAGCTGCAGCCATTGTCACTAACTGCAATCAGATGTTGGAATGAGGAGGAAGGGATTGAGTGGATACTTTATTCAAGTATTTTAGTTAACAGCACTGAAGAAGCAATTGAGAAGATAAGATGGTATTCAAATAGATGGATTATTGAAGAATATCATAAATGTTTAAAAACAGGATGTCGTATAGAGTCTAGTCAACTCGAAGCGGAAAGAAGGATTGAGGCTCTCGTAGGTATTTTAGGAGTGATCGCGATTTTGATGCTTCAGTTAAGGAATATAGCGAGAGCACAACCTGAAATACCAGCCAAAGAGGTAGTGGACGAAGATGCTCTTGAAATTATATGTAAGCGATTTCAGTTACCAAAAGAAATAAATGTGAGAATCTTTTGGCATTCTGTAGCTAAACTAGGGGGGTTTATAGGAAGACGATCAGACGGTGAACCTGGTTGGCAAACACTATGGAAGGGATGGTTGCGGTTTTTAGACATTTTTTGGGGCTATACGATTTCAAGACTAGATGAAAATGATAATTTTTATTAAAAACCTCTTTTAAGCAACTTATGAAGAAATACTATCTTAGAAAAGATGTGGGTAATGCTAAGGGCGATGCCCTGGGCTGTTGCAATTAGAGCCTTTCAGGCTCATTCATCCAGACACTAGCATCAAATGGGTCGTTTCAAAATTCATTAAATGAAAAATCTGAATGAAAATCCGTGCTGGACTATTACAATTATGCACCCTTCAAGCTCATAAAACCATTTCATGAGTTGCAATTAGTATAAAAAATCACTTTTTCATATGGGCATTCAATAAACCTGCCATCTTAAACATGTCTATCGGTTCTTCCGATCCAAATACGCGCGCTAACAATGCATCAGGACGAATAAGTCGCTTATTGGCCGAATCCTGCAATTGATGCGCCTTAATATAATCCCATACCTTCTTTGTCACTTCTCCGCGAGACAGCTCGGAAACTCCAACTACTTCAGCCAATAATGGCGATAACTGGTAACTCGGCATGATACGTGTTGTTTTAGCTTTGGGGGCTTTTGCCTCTTTGGTTTTGGCCTGCTTTGCTTTAACTGTTTTTGCTTTTGCCGTCTTCGATTTAGCTGCACTCACTCCCTTCTTGCCTTTCTTTTCCTTTTTTTGAAAAGGAGTGCGAGGATGATCAGGATATTTGGTTCGAATTTGTTCGAGATCGTTGACAATGACATCACATTCGGGAAAAGTAGAGCAGAGTAAAAAATTTTGCCAAAGCGCGATTTGCGCGCCACCATGTGACCGGGACAATCAATAGCGGGACAAGGAGGCATATTTTCTTGTGAGATGGCATCTTCCCCTTTTTTGGGAATATTGACAATACCCTTGCATTCGGGATAATGGGTGCAGCCTAAAAAAGCTCCATAACGACCATGGCGCACTTTCATTGGGGATTGGCAAATAGGACAGGTTGCTCCCAATCAAAATCTGCGGCATAATCTTCTTTATTAAAGGCTATCTCTTCCATCGGAGCGGAGTAATCGCATCGGGATAACGAGAACAGCCATAGAAGTATTTCGATTTGAACCAGATTTTCTGCAGTTTGCGCTCCGCATTTTGGGCAATCGATATCGGTCATGATTTTAGGAACAAAAGCTTCTTTTTCAGGCCGTTTCAAGGGTAGGAGATGAACTGATCCCAAAATTCGCGCATCAAGGCTTTCCAATCTTTGTGATTTTCAGCCACAAGTTCTAAGATCATCTTCCATCTTGGCTGTAAAGCCGATATTCATGATCTGTTGAAAATTGGCTTCCAACATCTGAGCGATCACATGCCCAATTCCGTGGGTTTAAGGCGTCCGCTTTCTTTGATCGTATATTCGCGGCTTTGAATTTTATTCATGATCGTTGCATAAGTCGAAGGACGTCCAATGCCTGATTTTTCCAGTTCTTTAACCAGAGAAGCCTCGGTATAACGAGGCGGCGGGCGGGTAAAGGCTTGCTCGGATGTCAATTCGATCAGAATCAAGCGGCTGCCCTTCCTCTAGATTGGGCAGCATGCGATTTTCATCATCTTTTTCTTCATCATCATTTTTTTCTTCATAAACAGCAAAAAGCCTGGAAATTTGATCATCGAACCGGTGGCACGCAAGATGATATTCTTTCCCCGCTGCAATATCGGCTGAAACTGTATCGTAAATAGCCGGCATCATTTGAGAAGCGATGAAACGCCGCCAAATCAACTGATAAAGCATGAAATTGTTCGCGCGTCAAATAAGCCTTGAATTTTTTCGGGGGATTGTGCAAACTTGGTGGGACGGATGGCTTCGTGGGCATCTTGAGCGCTTTTTTGCGTGGAATATTGTTTGGCTTCAGGAGGAAATATTCTTGACCCATATGTCCTTTGAATGAATTCCCGCGCTTCTCCGATGGCTTCAGGAGCAATGCGGACGGAGTCGGTACGCATATAGGTAATCAAACCTTCGCGCCCTCGTTGCCAAGATCGATACCTTCGTAAAGTCCTTGCGCAATATTCATCGTTCTTGATGAGGAAAAACCATAATGGCGGCTGGCTTCTTGCTGCAAGGTGGAGGTGATAAAGGGTGGAACGGGATTGCGTCTTTTTTTTTTCCTTTCGACCTTGCGAACTTGATAAGGTTCATTTTTCATGCGATCTAGAATGGCATCGGCAGTTTCTTTATTGCTGATGATCGTGACATCTTTGCCCTCCACAGCTTCTTTTTCAATTCGTTTCCATCAACAGAATAGAGATTAGCCTTAAAGTTGCGCTCTTCGTGATCGGTTTTTAAAATGGCTCCAAAATTCCAGTATTCGACGGGTTTAAAAGCTTCAATTTCTTTTTCCCGGTCGACGACCAATTTAAGGGCAACCGATTGCACCCGGCCGGCAGATACGAAGCCTTCTTTGCCCCGTTGAATGCGTCGGTTAAGGAGGGGGGAGATTTTATAGCCGACAATGCGATCGAGCAGGCGGCGCGCTTGCTGGGCATTGACTAGAGCAATATCGATTTCTCGCGGATTCTCCAACGCATTCAAAACGGCATCTTTAGTAATCGAGTTAAAAGAGACTCGTTTGATATTGGTATTTGGTGGCAGAATTTGGCTGATGTGCCAGGCGATAGCTTCCCCTTCGCGGTCAGGGTCGGGGGATAAATAGACGGTATCGCATTCTTTGGCCGCTTTTTTAAGACGGCAGATGACCTCTTCTTTATCGGGCATAATGGTATATTTGGGCTCAAAATCATGTTCGATATCAATCCCAAATTCTTTTCTGGCAAGATCGCGGATATGTCCGATCGAGGATTCGAAAATAAAATTAGGACCCAAAAATTTTTTGAGGTTTTGATTTTCGCTGGGGATTCAACGATGATTAAGCGCTTTACCCATGTTTAAATGAACTCCTAATCAATACTTACACTTATCTTTTAAATTTTTTTATAAATTTTACCAGGATATTCTTTCACTATTTTCTTTAAAACTAAACTCATCAACAGCCCATTTAACTTGGCTATTGGCCAACTGGACAGATGCGCGTTACAAGTTCCTCAATTGAAACCTCTTGAGATCGGCTATTTGTTGTAAGAGCTCTTTTTCTTCTTTTTCCAAAGGAAAAAAAGGCAGGCTCTTGGCGGATTTAAAGACAAAGAGGTAGAGGAACAATCCTCAAAATGGTTTAAGAATATCCTTCCACATTTTCTACTAATTTCTGCTTTACGCTCTTTAATGAGCGCATGGTTTCCCCTAAAAGAATCTTGATCGACTCTTCCGGGGAAGCGCAAAAACGGTACGATTTTGACTCAGAGCACGATCGACGGTTAAGATAGCGCCGCTTTTGCCTAGGAGCTTCAATCAAAATCGTTTCCCATCGTCATGCCACTCACGATGCGATTACGTTGAGGAAAATTTTGTCGACTTAGGTGGCGTCGCCATGGGCAAATCGCTCATCAATGGCGCCTCTTTGTCGAATCGTGTCTGGCAAAGACTTTGATTTTCAGTGGGATAAAGACAAGCGAGTCCCGATCCAAGTATTGCCAGAGGTTCTTCCTTTCTCAAGAGCTCCTTGATGAGCAGCTGTATCAATTCCTCTGGCTAGTCCACTCACAATTGTAAAGCCTGCTTGTGTCAATTGACGACTTTATCTCTTTGGCCATTTCTTGTCCATACACATCCTCGCTTGTCGTGTTCCGACAATCGCTAAGCAACGTTGATCATTTTTAAGCAAATCTCCCTGTACATAAAGGACCAAAGGAGACACCCCTATTTCTAATAAACGCTTGGGATAATGAGGGCTTGTAAAGGGAATAATCTGTGCATGAAGGCTTTCTGCAAGAAGGAGATCGCGTTTCCATTGCTCTTGTTCACTATCTTTTTCCCATGCAGCCAATACTTTGGGGCTAAAGCCCGAAAAAGCAGCCAATTCAGCTAGCGGCGCCCTCAAAACAGCTTCAGCAGAACCATAATGTTCTATTAAAAGGCGTTTTTTTGTGGTCCCTCCCTGTGAAAGGCGGTTTAAAATAATCAAAGCTTCTAATTCATTCAAAAGCACTTCTCCTGAAAATTCATGCCGGGAATGATTCAACACGGAGTTAACCCAACTTCAGTTTATTCGCCATTCCATCACGGAAGTTAGGATGTGTTCAATAATAAGTTGAACACATCCTTAGGTTAAAAGAAAAGGCGGCTAATAAAATAGCCGCCCGTCAGTTTTTCTTTCGCTTAGAAAGAAACGGTAATACTGCCGGTGACCTTGACAACTAGACTACCAAGCTGTAAAGGTCTATCCAGTGCAACACTGCTTATACTGAGATGTCGCGATGGACGCAGTTCTTCTAATTTGAGTTCCGATTCTTTAATTTCAAGTGCGAGCGAGTGAGTGATATTGCTCACAGGTGTTCTCCACCTACCTTCTAAAAGGTAGTTATCTGAGAACGCGAATTAGTATATGATCTTGCCCATCAAACCCTTTTTATAACGCCATTAAGTGACTTTAAATATAAGTCATAATAACAAAGACTTCTAAGAACTAAGGTCAGTAAACCTTTTCGTCGTCCTCTCTAATTCGTCTTTATCTCGCCAAAGGCGAGCTTTATTGCTATTTTCCAAAAAATTACCTCAAACATGTGTGGCTTCGAGCTCATAAAATAGCCTTATGTCACCTCCTTTTTGGCTCCATTGTTCCACTTTTTTGAGGCTTACCAGAGAACCTTTCACACGGTCTATAACTAAATCACGCGTGAGCGGTTACTATCAAAATGACCTTGACACCAAAGTGTCCAAGGGTTGTTTATCTTCTTTGTTGTAATTCAAAACAAAGAAGGAAAAAACTTCGTTAAGTATTTCGATATATTTATCATTTTTTTGATTAATTGCGCAAGAATAAATTTTTAAGAACTAATTGAGCGGGTGTAAACAAAAGTGTTGGCAGACACTTAACTGTGCTTGTTATATTCACGCTGTTTTAGGACTTGCTTCCGATTTTCAATAAATTGATTAAGTGAAATCCTGCCAGCTTTAAATGCATGGTTTGTCGCAATCATTGTCTCTTGAAGGTGAGGTTGACCTTGAAAAAGCTCCCAGATTTGCAGCTCTTCAGCGGTTTGGTCCAATGCTTGGTAAAGTGCTGCTAGGCGCATGAGATTCATAACATAAAGGATGGGATTGGTGGATTCAGCGTTATTTTGATCCATGCGTTGTTTCAATTGTTGGGCTTTTTCTAGAGCTTGGGAATAAAGTTGTTCGCCAATTAGCAAAGAGGTTTTAGAATAATCTTGATAAAGATCCAACTGATCAGACTGGGTTCTTTTAAAGACATCATCAGCAAAGAGGCTAGCTTGTGGAACTTGACCAGAGATCAGTAGCATTTGAGACAGGGGGCCTTCATATTTAGCTTCTAGTTCGGGATAGCGCTGCATGATAGCCACCAGCTTTTCAAGGTCTGCAGAAGCTGTCTTATTTTCATCCTTGGAATCCATTTGGCCGGCTTGTTGAAGTTGGGTAAAAGATGCTTGGGCTTGGGAAAAATCACTTTCGGCATCTAATGTTCGCAGTGCAGTGATGCGATAGGACACAAGCAGCAAGATTAAAAGGCCAATCAAGCTCCAAAGGACAATCTTCTTTTTGGAAGAAAGCCATAGTATCACTTGATGAATGTCCCCATCTTCGCTAAAATCAAAATTTTTAAGAGAGGTGAGAATAGAAGATTTACTCATAATGTCCATCCAGGTTAATTATTGCACACTTCCTAACGTTGAAATTCGCATTTTTAAATAATGATAAATAAAGCATGATATTTTTAACAACAATAATGGAATGAGATTCATGCAAAGCAACAAAGATCTCTCATACGATGAAGGAGGTAGTTATTTTCCCGGAAGTGTTCTCGATCGCCAAAGAAAAGCTCAGCAAAAAGAAATTCAAGGTGTTTTCCGGTCATTTTTACTTTCCGCTTTGCTAACGCTCCCCTTTCTGGTTCAAATATTTGCTAGACTTTTAGGAAGCAGTATAGCCCTGCCTTTGTTTTGGCAAGCAGTGCTAGGCACAATTATTCAATTCGTCTGCGGTTGGCGCTTTTATCAAGACTCCTACCAAGCTTTAAAAAAGAAGAGAAGTAATATAGGGCTCCTCATCGCATTGGGGACTACTATGGCTTATCTTTTAAGCCTTATCAGTTGGTTCGGCCATCTTTCCCCTCATGTTTATTTTGACAGCAGTGCCATCATTATCACCTTCACTCTATTGGGAAAATGGTTAGAACTTTTCTCTGAGGCAAAAACTTCTGCATCCCTTGAAAAATTACTTCAACAATTACCTACAGCAGCTTGGCTAGTTCCTAATGAAGCCGATCAAAAATTTAAAGAAATTCCTATGGAAAAAGTCAAGCTTGGCGATCATTTAGCCATTCTCCCAGGGGAGCATATTCTCGTTGATGGGGTTGTCCTAGATGGGCAGTCGGCAGTAGATGAATCTTTACTTATTGGAGAAACCAAGCCGGTTTTGAAACAGAAAGGAATGCCTGTCTTTGCTGGCACCATTAATCAAAGCGGAATTTTGCACGTCCGTGCGACCTTTGTAGGAAAAGAGACACTTCTAGCTCGCATGGAGCATATGCTAGATTGTTTTGAAATCCCAGTTCAATCACCCGCAGATCAAGCCTCTGTCTATTATTTACCTGTCCTAGTGCTATTTAGTGCTTTTACTTGGCTTTTTTGGGCCATAGCAGGTCAAGGCATGGTTGGGCTTCTCAACGCTGCCTCAGTACTGTTCATTGGCTGCCCTTGTGCTTTAGGGCTCGCCGCGCCTGTTGTCATACTAGTAGCAAAAAGCATTGGGGCTCAGTGTGGCATATTATTTAAACAAGGGGCGGCTTTTGTTAGAGCTAGTCGTTTGACGGCTATTTTTTTAGATAAAACCAAAATTCTAATTCAAGATGCATCCCTGCAAGAAACAATTGAAGAGACATTCGCTGAACTTAAGCTGCGAAACATTGAGTTAAGGATCCTAACGACTCATTCAACTTTAGGTTTTGGGGATGTCCAAGCTGAATGGGGACTTCAGGAAAAAATCGCTCTACTGCATAAGGCAAAACAAACGGGAAATATGGTGGGGATAGTGGGAGACAAGGTTATTGATTTGGAATTGTTCTGTCAAGCTGATGTCAGCTTTTCTCTTGGAATGCGCAATAGTCTTGCAATAGAGGCAGCCGCAGACATCGTCATGGCAAGGGAAAATTTATTAGACATCGTGAATACCATAGATCTTGCAAAAGCTGCCATGCATAAAATTAAGCAGAATGTGTTTTTTGCTCTGATCTACAATATTTTCACCTTGCCTCTAGCAGCCATGGGCCTTTTGACCCCCTTTATCGTTGCCGGGACCATAGCCATGAGCCTTATTTCCGTAATTGCCAATGCCCTATTCCTGTATCACAGCGTGCATCTATCCCATCCAATTAGTGAACATTCATGACAGAAAAAAGAGTTTTTATTACAGGTGCTGCTGGGTTTATAGGTTATCATGCCGCTCGTTATCTTTCTCAAAGGGGCGATGCGGTAATTGGCTATGATAATTACAATGATTATTACGATCCTTTGTTGAAGCAGGCGCGCACCGCTGAATTGGCCAAATTAGGCATCAAGGTCATTAAAGGGGATCTAAGCAATAGGCTTTTTTTGCAGCAAGGCATTGAACAGCATCAAACTACCCATTTGCTGCATCTTGCAGCTCAAGCAGGAGTGCGCTATTCTTTAGAAAATCCGCAAATCTATTTGCAATCGAATATTGAGGGATTTTTACATATTCTTGAAATTTGCCGCCAAAACCCAAGCATCCCACTCGTCTACGCCTCCTCTTCTTCGGTTTATGGATTGAATGAAAAAATACCCTTTGCACTCAAAGACCGTACGGATGAACAAGCGAGCTTTTATGGGGTCACGAAAAAAACCAATGAATTAATGGCCCAAACCTACCATCATCTTTTTGGCATACCAGTAACTGGATTGCGCTTTTTTACTGTCTATGGTCCTTGGGGCCGTCCCGATATGGCCTATTTTGCCTTTGCAAAAGCCATAACCGAAAATCGTCCCATCAAAATTTTTAATTATGGGAAAATGCAGCGGGACTTTACTTATATTGATGATATTGTTGAAGGGATTGCATCAGCTTTAGACCATGCATTCCCATGCGCCCTTTTCAATTTAGGGCATCATCATCCAGAGGAACTTTTGCATCTTATCGCCCTCTTGGAAAAAGAGTTGGGACGCCAAGCACAAAAAATTTTATTACCCCTTCAACCTGGGGATGTGGTGTCAACTTACGCAAACATTGAGGAGAGTACAGCTCAATTGGGGTTTGTCCCAAGAGTTTCTTTAGAGGAAGGAATTGCTCATTTTATCAAATGGTATAAAAGTTATTTCCCTTCCTAAGGGCTCGTAAAGCAGTAAAGTATCGGATTGAGCTAGCGCGAAAGCACTCGCGGTTGAACGATCGTAAACGGGTCAATATCTTGGAATATGGGCCCGTTTACGATCGTTCAAACCCGAGGCTTTGGCGCCGCCCAATCTGGTACTTTATTACTTTACGAGCCCTAAGTGCATTTTTTTATTTTTTTATTTCCTCTCTTCGATTAACTTTCTAATGCGTAGCTGTAATTCTAATAGGGAGTATGATCTATCATGCGTATTGTAATGATTTTGCTAATATTTTCGGCCGCTCTTTTGACAAGCTGTCAACCAGCTATGGAGGGAACGGGACCTTGGGTAAAGAAGATTGACTCGGAAGAGATTTCTAAAATTGTTATCAATTTTTCAACCAAAATGAAAATAGATAAGCACCTTGAGCTGGAAGATTCCTGGGCGGCCTATGATGACTACATTACAAAAATTTGCCTGCAATACTCTTCACAGAGATTGCTGACAGTTTATGATGCCCGTTTGCTCATGGTTGAGCTGGTCGAAGAGTTTCTATACCGCCTCAATAATAATACTATTGTGAGTTATGAACTTGATCATTTCCCTTTTTCAGCCGATGACATTGATGTTAAAATCACTTTTGAGAGTTATTATGGACGTTATATTGATGAGCAATATGTTGGTATGGCCTGGCTGCAAGCAGGTTGCGTCCATTTCTATGCCTTTGATCGCAAAGACGTGTCTCTTAATGGGATCGATTGGGATCATCACCGCTTTGAACCCTATACTAAAAGCCGTGAGTTAGCGCTGATCAAAAAACAGGCGGATCTTCCCTTCACCAATCCAGAATCGCTTGAGAATCCCCCGGCAAGACCAAGCAGTTTTATATATGACCGCTACTCTGGACCTGACCGGTACTTTTCACCTTTTTGATAGAAAGGTCTATTTAAGAAATAATCGGTGAAGCTAAGGACAGTTTATATGAGCCTGAAGGGCTCTAATTGTAACTGCTCAGGGAATCCGCCCCGCCCCATAAGCGCTAGCTCATTTTCTTGATTGGCGGTTCTTATGAGCCTGAGGGGCTCCAATTGCAACAGCCTAGGGCATCCACCCCATAAGCACTAGCTTATTTTCTTGATTGGCTGTTTTTATAAGCTTGAAGGGCTCCAATTGCAACAGCCCAGGGCATCGCCCCATTCGCGTTAAGCTAAGTTTTTGTAAGCGTTCATGGGGCAGGGATATCGTCATTGCCGCTTGCTGAAGACCTGAAAGGTCGTTATGCAACATCCACTTCCAATAGGCACTTTTTTCTTTAAAAAAATCTTTGATAGGTCTAGTCTCAAAAACTTATTGGACTTAAAGAACTTCAAGGAATATTGCACCAAACATGAGTTGTCAGAGAAAAATCATTCTTCAACATCGCCCACAACGCAATCAAGTAGCGCAACTAATAGCAGCCCTGGATATAGTGTTAGAGACGCCAAAGATAAAGGAATGCCATGATGGTCAAAAATTCACGTATAGAAAAGCAAAAATCAAAGAAAGTAGCAATCTATGCAAGGGTCTCTTCTCTGAAACAAAAAGATGAAGAAACCATAGAAAGCCAAATAGATTCTATTAAACTTTATGCCGAACAAAACAATTACTCTATTGACTCAAGATATATATTCCTTGACAACGGAGAAAGTGGTAGTACATTGCAAAGACCCGCTCTAGAAGAACTTAGAGATCTGATTCGTTTTGAAACTATTGAAGCTGTACTTATTTATTCGCCTGACAGACTCTCTAGAAATTATACCCATCAATTAATTTTATTAGAAGAGTTTCGTAAACATGGTGTCGAAGCACGTTTTTTAAAAAAACCTGCTGTCTCAGATACGCCTGAAGCTAAGATGTTTCAACATTTCCAAGGAATTTTTGCTGAATACGAACGAGCTGTCTTTATGGATAGATCGCGTCGTGGAAGACTCTACAAGGCAAAAAACGGAGATCCTTCTGCTCTTCCAAGCGTACCTTTCGGATATCAAAAAGTTAGAAAAGAAAATAGCACTTCGGTGATAATAGTAGAAGAAGAGGCCATTGTCGTGAAAGAAATCTACTGGCTTTATTTACATGAATCAGATTCCTTAATGGATGTAGCTCGTAGAATTACTGCAAAAGGCATAAAACCTAGAAGAGGAGGGGCTAAATGGGACATGGCCACTATCAGAGATATCTTAAAAAATCCTACATATATAGGTACTGCTCATTTCGGCAAAACAGAGCGTTGCGAAGGGAAATCAGATCTTATTAGGAAATATGCCTCAAAAGTATATAAAAAGGCTAAATATGCAAAAAGAAGGCGTCCCCAAGATGAGTGGATAGCTATAAAAGTACCAGCAATTATTAATACAAATGATTTTGAACAAGTACAAGAAAAATTGAAAAAAAATAAAGATCTTTCTCCTAGGAACACAAAGAAACCAAGTCTTCTTCAGGGATTGATCACTTGTGGTTTATGTGGGCAGCCTTTTTATAAAAGAACAAAACGAAATAGAGGAAAGGACATAGGATATTATTATTGTCGTGGGAAGGATAGTAAGAGATACAAGAAGTGCACAAATAAGGCTTTGCGTCAAGATAAAATTGATGCGCATATTTTTGATGAGGTTTTACACCTTCTCAAGACGCCGGCTTTGATAGAGAAAGAGCTATCTAGAAGAGCTAAAGAGGCATCAAATGTCGAAGAATTAACACAGAGAGAAATTATTTCAAAAAAAGAGCTTTCTAAGCTATCCCACGAACAAGATAGACTTCTCGATGCATATCAAAGTGGGGTAATAGATTTGAAGGAACTGAAAAAGAGAAATTTTAATTTAAATGAGCGCAAGAATAGTCTAGAGAATGATATTCAAGGATTACAAGCTGTAAGGTTACAGGTAGAAGAGTTTGAATTTGGAAGCCTGTTTGACAACATATTGGAAAAAATGCAAACAAAAGCAAATGAATTATCTTTTGACGAAAAAAGAAAGCTAGTCCGACTTTTAGTCGAACAAGTAGTAGTTCAGTCGGACACAATAAACCTAATTCATTGCATATCACCAAAAATTCTCGCTCAGGAGGAGTGCCTATTGGAAGTGGATGTTGTGATTCAGCCCAGGTCGTAGCGAAGCGGAGGCCT
>CAWCVY010000010.1:0-28528 GCA_963799115.1 uncultured Chlamydiae bacterium
AAAAGAGGTTTTTAATAAAAATTATCATTTTCATCTAGTCTTGAAATCGTATAGCCCCAAAAAATGTCTAAAAACCGCAACCATCCCTTCCATAGTGTTTGCCAACCAGGTTCACCGTCTGATCGTCTTCCTATAAACCCCCCTAGTTTAGCTACAGAATGCCAAAAGATTCTCACATTTATTTCTTTTGGTAACTGAAATCGCTTACATATAATTTCAAGAGCATCTTCGTCCACTACCTCTTTGGCTGGTATTTCAGGTTGTGCTCTCGCTATATTCCTTAACTGAAGCATCAAAATCGCGATCACTCCTAAAATACCTACGAGAGCCTCAATCCTTCTTTCCGCTTCGAGTTGACTAGACTCTATACGACATCCTGTTTTTAAACATTTATGATATTCTTCAATAATCCATCTATTTGAATACCATCTTATCTTCTCAATTGCTTCTTCAGTGCTGTTAACTAAAATACTTGAATAAAGTATCCACTCAATCCCTTCCTCCTCATTCCAACATCTGATTGCAGTTAGTGACAATGGCTGCAGCTTTCCTTTCAAACGCGCCGGTACTTGCAACGTGATTTGTTCCCAACTTACATTTAGAACCATCTCTTCTTGTTTTGAGCCTCCCTCTTTTCGTATATCAATGATTGTGGTTCCCATACTTTCTAGAGATCTCATATGTCTCATGAGTAATGTTTCATACCCATCAACATCAATGTTCCGATCTTGGCATGCCCTAACAACTGATTCCCATCCTAATTCTTTTGATTTCACAAAAAACTCAAATACATCGTTTGCTCTGTCACCTACGGAAACCCATATACATTCTTCTGGAGGGGATCCAATTGCTTTCAGATTTTTTAACCAGAGATCTGATTCCTTACTTCTCTTATTTCTTTCTGTTCTAGACTCATTTTTGTTTAAGGAGGGATTTTTTCTTTCCCGAACTTGTTGGTGAGCAAGACCTAGCACTTTTGGATTTATCGTATCAGGTTCGATCGCAAGAGAATGATGGAACATTAAACCTGTATTCTGATGATTTCCTATGTGCCCCCTAATCTTCTCTAAGTTAGTATAATCCAATTCTGAAGTATCTTGAGGAAATAAAACAACTTTTCCATTTTTTCTCTCAGAACTTGCCTTTTTTACCCGTTCCCGATGAGGTGTTTGAATACGTTTGTGTGTTACTTTATCGTTTTTAAAAAATTCGTAACATGTTTTTATATCCTTCCATTTTACCATTTGCTGAGGAATACTACCTTCAGGAAGCTTACTCATTCCATTTGCTATTAATATTAGTCGGTTACTTAAGCGTTCGTCATTGAAATTGGCACCGCCGAAGTTTTCTTCAATCCAAATATCATTCATGTATGGTTGATACATACTTTTCTCAATAAAATTTGCTCTAAAGTATTTAAGAGCGAACTTATTGTCAAAAAAAATGTTACATTTGTAAAAGATTTATTTTATTTGCCTTTATACTGATACCTAGAGGAATAAAAACGAATGTTCCTCTAGGTATAACACACTCAAAAATGGACTTAAACCACAAAAGATGTGGGTAATGCTAAGGGCGATGCCCTGGGCTGTGTGCGAATCGCTGGTATGCGATACTAAGTCTTAAACGGAATGGAGGAGATGAAATAAATATAAACTCTAAGCCTACCTATGCGAGTTCGTCCTCGTGTAGAAATCATGACTCGAACTTGTGAGAACAAGGTACGGATCAGCTAGCGTAATCAAGCAATTGATTATGACGAAGGAGCCAGGTCATGATATTTTGGGAGGAGCCACATTCTGGCCTCTATGTCTGCGCTAATTTCCACGGCCTAATGAAGCGCTGGAATCCAAAGATTCCATCTGGAAGGAATAGACGACAAAGTCCTTTTAGGATCATAGGGGTTATAAGTGACTTCGCCTGAAGAAAAAGGCATTGCATACTTACCGAGGAGGGCCTACTTCCTGATACGCCAGTATCGAGTCTTAGCTATAAGGCCAGTCCGAAATGCGAAGATGATAGGATGGGAGGAACAGAATTAACTTCAATTCCAACCTCTTGAGGTCCACAGCGTCCCGGAGATGATTATGAGTGTAATCATAAGGGACACCGAAAATCAGAGATAACGAACGTAACAGGTTCGGATAAGTTAGACGTCACGCTGAGAAAAACCGCATAGGTTATCCTCTTCCCTTTTTCAGGAAAGGTGGGGCAGATCTCTAAGGAACGATCCTATGAACTTGATACGAAGAGTTATCCAACAATCACTAGTATTAGGAGAAACCAATACGTGAAAATAACACACGATAAGCAAAAAGTGCATTCTCTCACTGGGAGAATCACAACAAAGCTTATGCATGAAGCGTTCAAAGCAGTAAAGAAAAATCGAGGGGCAGCGGGAATTGATAAGATCTCAATCAAGGCTTTCGAAAGAGACCTAGAAGGAAATCTTAGCAAGCTTATGAATGAACTTAAAAAGGGAACTTATAAGCCCATCCCACTAAAAAGAGTCCATATCCCGAAAGGGAATGGAAAAACAAGACCTCTCGGAATACCTTCTGTGCGATGTCGAATTGCACAAGAGGTTGTGCGGAGATTGATAAACCCTATTTTTGACTGTCAATTTCATGACAACTCATACGGATTTAGGCCAGGAAGAAGCTGTCACCAAGCTGTTGAGTGTGTAGAGCTCTACATTCAACAGGGTTACACATATATCGTAGATGCAGATATCAAGGGTTTCTTTGATAATATACCTTTACGAGTAATCGTAGAATCAGCAGAAGCCAAGATAGCGGATGGTAATATTCTCTCACTTATCGAAAAATTTCTCACGTCTGGAGTAATGGAAGAGGGTGAATTCAGACCTACAACAAAAGGCACTCCTCAGGGCGGGGTCATATCCTGCCTACTTTCAAATATGGTCCTCGATCATTTAGATAAACAACTAGATGAAAAAGGATATAAATTTGTCCGTTATGCGGATGATTTCGTCATATTATGCAAAGACCAGAAACAGGCCGAAAAGGCGCTGGAAGATGCGCAATCTTTCCTCAATGAACTAGGACTCGAACTCAGCCAAGAAAAAACGCATATAACGCGTGCTAAGGATGGATTCGATTTCCTGGGTTTCGAAATAAATAGCTGGGGAGCAAAGATGCGAAAGAAATCAGTGGAGAAATTTAAGACCAAAGTGAAAGAAATCACCATACGGTGTCATAACCTAGATCAGAAAGTAGTTGAAAAGCTGAATCAAGTCATAAGAGGAACTGTCAATTACTTTTGCACACGCACTACCAATGTGATAGGTCAATTCAGGAAACTGGATAAAGGGATTAGAAAACGGATCCGATGTATGAAATACAAACGGATATCGCACTACGATAACAGCCGGTTTAGGAATAAACACATCACAAAAAAACTTGGAGTGTTGAACTGCATTGAACTATGCCGAATGCGATTGAGGTACTAGCATTGTTCCTCTACTTGAGGATAGGATCGAGGCGCCGCCCATTGCTAGAAAGTTGCACGATGGTAAATAAAGGGAATTGACCCTTTTGCGGCAACGGGGAGGGACTGGGAAACCCAGTCCCTAACCCACTCGCACTTAGAGCCCTTCAGGCTCCCTTTGAAAACTCATATCCATCCTGAAAATAGCCTGAAGGCTTAAATTGCAACAGCCTAGGGAAGCCCCCTGGGTAGGATCAAAAAATATGCTGCAAGAATACAAACTGTTCAACCACATTGCACACAGTAAGAATGAATTAGGTGGTTTATACACAAATTAATACTTAACTATCAATTCTTTTCAGTTGAGTTCCTTTGAGAGAGTCCTCGGACAACTTCCCCTTGCTTGGCCGCTAATCGCATGGCTTCTTCTGTATCAGTAATCAATTTCGCCCTGATTTTTTTGTAGCTTTCAATCTCAGCTTGATTCGCATTAAGCTCCTCACTGCGATGTGTGGAAGCAATTTTCCCTTCAATAGCTTGACGCCCTTTTTCCAAATTTCCAATTTTTTTATCGAGTTCGTTCACCATCTCCTGGCGAGCTTGCCGAATCTGTACGTTCTCTGTTTCTTGTTCAGAAAACTTCAATTTATGATCCTGCAGTTTGTACCGCCCTGCATTGAGTCCTATCATAGCGAAATATTCTTGCAAAATCGACTCATCAACATCTTTTCTAATCAAGCTAACACCTAGATTGAAATAAAGATCGCGTTCCTGTTTTAGTAGGGATTTTAAATCAAAAAACTGCTGGTCTTGAGCTTTCAATTTTTTGATTTTACCCACCGCTTCTAAACTTTGTTGATAGTTCTTGAGCGCATCCCCGGTGGATACTTCAGTTGTTACTTTATTTTCGAGTTCTTCCTGCTTATCTTGAAGCTGTTTTTCTTCAAGCTGAAGCTTTTCCATCTCCCCCCTCGTTCTACTCGAGCACTTTCAAGGGTCTGTTGAGCTATCTCAAAGGTTTGATAAAGCGTTTGCTCTAAAGTCTCGCGGCGGTCTTTTTCTTCCGATAAAGAACGGATAAAAATGACTAGCTGCAAACGCTGAAGCGAGCTTGTCAGATCACCCCAAGGAGTCATGGATGTCCCAGGAACACCATATTTAATTGAGCGTAACAGCCGCAGATCGTCGCGGGAACGAATCCAATCCAGATTGGTCAGCATACGAGGCTTAGCATCCTGCATGGCGCTTCCTCTTATACCGCTTCCATCTCCCTCGCTTCCGTGGCAGACCGCACAATTTAACAGGAAAAATTCTTGTCCTTGTTCGATGTTATAAGGAGTATAATACTTTTTTTTAATATAATAGCTATCAGCTCCACTATCTGTAGAATGGGAAACAATATCAAAAATGGCATCCACATCCTTGTTTTGCGTTTCCCCTTTGAGATCACCGCGTAGACCAATTTCAGGCATCATCCCCGCATATAAAAATGCTGTAGATCTCTTAGGCACCGAAGGGGAATTCTCAGGGGCTGCATTTTCAGGTGGAAGGGGAGTCAAATGCCCGCCTTCTTCACGCAACTCCTTCAAAACATCTTCAGGAGTATATTGCCACTTAGGCACATCGCTCGCTTTGCGAATAACTTCTCCACCCGGTAATGCAGAGAACAGCCAATTCACAAGAAAGTGAATTTCACCCTCGCTTAACATAGGCAAACCATGGGAAAGCTTCTGGATGTCTTCAGGTTTATTTTGAGCAAACTCTCCCCATGGAGGCATCGGCGTCCCTTTTATCCCATGCGTAATGGAATAGATCGCCTTTTCTTTCGTTAGATTGCGTAAGAATTCAGGATTATGGAGATTTTTCGGAATGGGATAAATCCATTCGGAAATGACTCCGTTTCCATACATATCAATTCCATGACATTGCGCACATAGCATATCATAGGCCTCCTTTGCATCAAAGCCACTATGCTCCCAAAACTGACGGACGGCATTGCGATTGCGGATGGCAAGCTGATCCAGCATGTACGTCAAAGCATAAAACTTCGTATCATCAAATGGAAAGACAGGCATAATCGAACGGGGAACATGCCCAGTCGGATTGCGGAAATGCTCCATCAACCATTCATCCGTACGGTAAATGCCAGACCAATTTAAGTGGGGTCCAATCAGGCGTCCCAAACCATATATTTGAATATACTCCATCAAAACGCGGTGGACTCTCTCCTTCCATGCTTGCCACTCTTGTTTCAACTGTGCAGATTTGTTGAGATCTTTTTCCTGTTGAATCAAAGTCTCATAGTAATGGTTTTTAGCCCGCGATGCATAGCGGAAATTAGAATAGAGGGATTCGATGGCGTCAGGATGATTGCGGTTAATTTCTTCAAGAATGCCATTTTGTCTCACATCTGAGACAAGACGATCATCAATTTCTTTGCCATGCTTTTCAATTTGAGCCACAATTTCGGAACCAGGCAGCTGCTCATCAAAATTGGTAAAGTGGACAACTTCCGGAAAGAGCTTTTTAAACCAATGCTGCTGCTCGTACAATTGATCCAGGGTGGGTGATTCTTTTTCAATTTTAAATCCCACATTAGACTCAAAACCCTGCAAGCGATGGCAGGCTGCACAACCTTCGGTTGCAAAAATAGTCATGGAATTGCGCAGATCATACATTTGAGCGGGCGGAATGGGTTTCTCAATGGCTGTCTTGCGCCCTGCTTCCCAAGCTTGCAAAGCTGCTTGATAACTGGTTTGCGCCATTGCCCGATTGGCCCCTTTTTGGGCCAGCAAAAAGGCCATCAAATCTTCCAATTCCCGATGATCAAAGCGCATATTAGGCATGGTTGAGGTAGGCAGATTGCCTTGTGGCCAAACGAGTTTATCTTTTATAAACCAAGGATAACCCGTGCCAATAAGAGTCAACTCAGGCCCCACACCGCCACGTGCAAACCCTGAAATGCGGTGGCAAGCATAGCAGGCTTGAGAGATATAAAGCTCCTTCCCCCTTTGAAAATTGCGCGTAAGTTCATCTACATCTGAAGTTAGGGCTGACATCAGTTTGGGATTATTGGCCGCCGCTGTAAAAGACTTCTCGGTCTCTCGAGCATGGCGCATGAGATCTTGATTGAGATCTAAAGCCTCCCCTCTAACAAATAAGGAACCTTTAGCGTCTAGCATACCTTGCTGCTGCTTGAGGAACGGATCTAATGCCGCATTCCCCTGTTTTTGATAAACAGCTTCTAAGCTTTGCACGAGAACATCTGATCCCAAAAAGGTAATTAAATCTTCATTGATTTTGGCCAATGTATTTGTATCAGCCCGTGGATCGTCAGGCAACACTTTGACAGCTTTCTTCAGATAGTTGATCTGAGAAGCCAAATGTTCCTGTTCAAGAGCAGGTAGGGCGTAATCTAACTCGAGCTGTGCCAAGTATTTAATTGTTTGAGCCGTTCCCTTTTCCTGAATAAGTTTGCGCAGCTTCAATAAATCCAAAACAGCTTGTTTTTCTTGCTGATAAGCAAGCGTCAAACGCTCTAGCTGTTCCCGACGGGCATTAGCCAAATCTGCCGCCGAGGCTGTTGCTTCAGAGAATTGCACTTTCGCTGTTTGATGGCATTGCATGCACTTGGCTTGCATAAGCGCACCAATATAAATTGGTTCCGTTTGAAAGAGTAGCTCAGCCCCTGGTTTATCGTTAAAAATGCGGGCGAATTGAGGGTCATTTTTTAAATCGCGTTCGATAAACAAGGGAGTAGGCCCCTGATCTTCAATTCCATATTGACCATCAAAGACAGGACCATGGGCTTTATCCGTCACCAAACCGCGGCCATTGCCATTATGGCATAGGACACAACCATATTCCTCCAACGGATGAAATTCAAAAGGGCGAGTTTCACCGCCCATAAGGGGATGCATGGTTAAAACTTTAGTGACATCGTAGACTTGATCACCCACGTGGGCTGTTTTAAGAGCCTCGTATTTTTCAGCTTGGTCTAAGCGCTGCCGAATCTGCCCAGTTTCTCCTTGACTTTTGAGTTGCTCTAAAACTTTTTCGTCCCGCAGCTCAGCAATTTTTTCATCCAGTTTTTGCCAGATATAGTCTTCATTGGGAATTAAAACAGGATGCCCTTCTCCATCCCGAACAAGATTTCCATTGAGATCATGAGCGATTTTAGTAGGGGAAAAATAGGGGATTTGCAGGGCGACATGGCAAGAGACGCAACGATCGATAACAGCAGGGCCTTTATCTTCTCTTTCAAGCACAATTTGCTTCACGCCTGCTTGAAAAGGCGGCGGCGGTTGATGTGTATACGAGGAACGGAATTCTTCCAGAGCAATATAGTCTTTTTGATAAATCTTATACTCAGGGAAAACTTCACGATAAAAGAAAACGCCAAAGAGAATCGAAACGATAACACCCGATGCGATGAGTAAGCTTTGGTAGATATCCGCGCGCATTGGCAGCAATTCCTGCTAATATTTAAAATTTACTGTAATAATGTGCAAAACTAATAATCGTGCCCGTGGTGCTATTACCCACAAATTTTCCCACATTTCTTGCAGCCCTACAGGCTGCTATTTCATTCTAAACCTAACCCAGGGCGATGCCCTGGGCTGTTGCACTTAGAGCCCTTCAGGCTCATTTTCAGCATCTTTATCAATTAAAAGATAAGCCTGGAAGGCTTAAGCTGCAACAGCCCAGGGCATCGCCCTGGGTAGGATCAAAAATATATAGCAGCCTGTAGAGGCTGTCAGCAAATTAACGAAAGTGAGAAAATATGCAATTTTTGTTCAGATCTTTTTGACCAGTTTTTGACATACTCGAGTAGAGTAGGCAAAAACTGGTCAAAAAAGAGATGATCGAAAAGGGCCATTTTATCACTTTCGTTAATTTGCTGACAGCCTCGTAGGGCTGCAAGAAGGATCTAAGGATAACAACATGCGCAAGCAGGCATGAATAAAACTCTCTTTGTTTTGGCACTAATGCCGGGCAAAATTCTCTGTCCACGGCCAGATCCATCCCCAATTTGCCCCTCTAAAATAGGTCCCAACAATAATTAAAATGCCTTGCCAGGTCATAAACACTGTATAAACGAAAATCGCCAGATAACGGCTGCGATGAAACCAAACTCCCTCCCCATGAGGATTGCGGTCTAGATAGGGAATGGACATTAAGCCCAAAACAATCAATCCCGGAATTCCCACTCCTCCCCAAAAAGCATTATAAGACACCATTTCTTGCAAACCCAAAAAGTACCAAGGGGCTTTCGAAGGATTGGGCGGTTTGGCCGCATTAGCAGGCTCCTCGAGAGGAGCATTGATAAATGACAAGACTAGGACAAGGGCTGTTGTCAACATAAAGACAAGCATTTCCGCACGCAAGAGATGGGGCCAGGTGAACACAAAGTTATAGGGTCCTTTATCTACAGTCGGGCAAGTACCCCTCACCAATTCCATCAATCCATAGGTGCGTTTCACTCCTGGAGCAAAAGATTCTTTCGTATCGGAACGCTGTACAACGCGATAGGGATCGGGGCGGAATTTATCGGGAGGACGCGAAAGACCCCCATCCTTACGAATACGCCAAAAGTGCACACCAATCAATGTTCCCGCCAAAAGGGGCAAGAGAGCTACATGTAAGACATAAAAACGAATAAGGGCATCCTGGCCTACATTAGTTGATGCCAAAAGCATGACCCGGTTGACATTGTATTCAAAACCGGGCAAATTGGGAACGTATCCTGCAATATTACTGCCAACGGTGATGGCCCAAAACGCCAGCTGATCCCAAGGCAATAAATAGCCGGTAAAGGACAAAAGCAAGGTCAGTACCAACAAAATGACTCCTATAACCCAATTGAAACGCCTGGTTCCTTTGTAAGAGCCGGTATAAAAAACCCGCGACATGTGCAAAAAGACAAAAAGCACCATAAGATGTGCACTCCAGCGATGCATATTTCGATACATCATGGCAAAAGGAGTGGTATCCTGCCAATCTTTCATGATTTCATAAGCTCTATCTTCAGCGGGAATGTAGTAAAACATGAGGATAACCCCTGTCACAGTCAAGAGAAGAAATAAGCTTGCTGTAATAGTGCCTAAACCCAAAGTATAAAAGGGATCCAGAGAGTGTTTATGACACTTGACAGGATGGAAGTGCAAGAAAAAGTTTTTAAAGACAATCTCAGAACGATCCACATCGTTATTCGGGTAGTTATGACGAAAGATGGACCGTACAAATAAGGCAGGAAGATTCGCTAGGTATTCTCCCCAACTCTCCCTTTTCTTCCCTTCAAAAACTGCCATTTGCAAATACTCCTAAAATTATTTATAGCTATACCCATTTCAACTTAAGGGTTGTTTTTTTCGGGCAGGTAACCAATTGTTCATTCACAAGACGTATCATTAAGCCGTAGGCGAATACCAAGCAGCATCCCAATCCAAGGTCGTTTTGGTCTTATCAGCTACCAATTCTCCTGAAGCCGCCAGAGAAACGATAAAGTAAACAAGGGGCAAAGGTGCTGGCCCTCCTGTATTTCTGCCATGGCGATCATACGTCGATCCGTGGCAAGGGCAGGCATACCCCGTCTCAACTAAATTAACTGTACACCCAAGGTGGGTGCATACAGCCGTTTGCACCCTTACCTTGCCGGCTTCCGTCTCAATAAACACCTTCTGCTTGGGATAAAATAACTTTCCTTCTCGCGCCAGAACTTCTTCCGGACGTCCGATTGAAAAAACGCTGGGAGGAATTTTCATGGCATTTGGATATAAAAAACCCAAAATAGATGCGCCAACAATTTGCCCTGCACCAATCAAACAGGCACCTACCCCCATCAAAGCCAGGAAGGAGCGGCGCGATATGAGCGGATCTTTATCATCGGGGTCAACATTTAAGGTATTTCTATATTTGGGCATGGATTTTTCTCAATTATCGGGATTATCTTCTCTAAATATCTGATACTTGACCGCTTCATTATCCTCAAATTGCCCCTTGCGTAAACAGAGAATGTAAATTCCCAAACCGATAAGGGCAGAAACTAGTGAACCGATAATCATCCAAATCATTAGCCTATCCACCGGAAGGAATAATTCATTACATCCATAGTCACTGCCTGTGTGGGGCACTTTTCCGCGCAAAGCCCGCAGCGGATACATACATCCTCATCTTTGAGCATCGCGGTCCCCATTTGGGCTAAATCTTCCTCATCCATCGCTGCTGAATCAACTCCATAGTAATTGTCCACCGCCTGACGCAAATTGCCATCACCCAAATCAAGATTGAGTTTGCTTAAAGGAATTTGTTTCAGGCAATTGCAAGGGCAAACGTCCACACAGCCGTTACATTTGATGCACAAAGTACCATCAAATACAGGAGAAATATGGCATTGCAGGCACCGATTTGCTTGCTCATGGGCTTGTTCGGCAGTGTAGTTGTTTTCCACCATATTGTTGTTTTTCCTTGCATCAGGAGGCTGCATAGTCGGTAAAGCCCACTTGGTACGCAAATAGGTTTTATCCCTGATTGGAGAGATTTCGGTAAACTCTCCCACAAATTCCTGGTAAGGCTGTGTTCCGCGAAGATCAGTGTCTATTGAGCGGGCAGCCTCTTGTCCATGTCGAATGCCCGTAATAAAGAGGGCTGGCCCAAAAGCAGCATCTCCGCCTGCATAAAGTCCCTTCACAGAGGTGCGGCCCGATTCCCGCTCAGTTTTGATAATTCCACGGTCTAATTTGAGTTCATCTTTTCGATCCCAGCCATCAAAAACACTCAGATCCATTGCCTGGCCAATGGCTAAAGCAATCGAATCACAGGGAATAACATATTGACTATCTGGAACATATTTAGGTGCAAAGCGGCCGGTATGGTCAAAAAGGGAATAGATAGGATGGACACGTATTCCTGTGATACATCCCTCGGCATTGCGTTCAACAGCTACCGGTCCTACACGGTTAATGATTCTAATCCCTTCTTCCATGCCATCTTCAATTTCGAATTCATCTGCCGTTTGTTCATCGCGAGCCTCAAGGCAAACCATTGTGACTGATTTAGCACCATTGCGAACGGAGGAGCGGGCCACGTCGAAAGCCACGTTACCCCCACCTACCACAACCAAATGCTCTCCAATTTTCCATCGTTCCTCTACACAGCGCACGCGCAGGTATTCGATCCCACGGATGATATCGGGAGCATCTGCTCCGGGAATGGGAAGCTCGCGCGACTTCCAAAGGCCCACCCCAACGAAAACAGCCTGGTACTTCTGCATAAGTTCAGTCATGGTGATATCGCGGCCCACCTTCATGTTGTAGTGGATTTTAGCTCCTAAATATTCAATGGCAGAGCATTCATTGATGGCAACCTCATTTTTCAAGCGATAGCTCGGAACCCCATAGACAAGCATCCCTCCGGGAAGACGCATCATTTCGTAGATATCGACTGCATACCCCAAACGGAGCAAATCATGGGCGCAGGTTAAGGAAGCCACCCCTGCTCCAATACAAGCTACACGCAAGCCATTAGGTTCCGGTTTTGTTGACCCCCGCGCATAACTGAATTCTAAGGACTTTATGTGGGCTTGCTTGTCTAAGCCAAACCACTCATCCAAATATCTTTTTTGCGCTCGAATAGTAAGGGTTTTATCGACGCGGTCCCTTCTGCAAGTCACTTCGCAAGGGGCTCCGCAGATCATCCCGCAGATGGATGCGAAAGGATTGGGGCCGCGGGCAATCTTGTATCCTTCTAAAAGGTTGCCTGCATGCAAGGCAAGCATGTAACCACGGCCGTCGGTTTTTACAGGACAACCATCCCGGCAGTCAATTTGCCGGATGAAATAATCCAAATCGGGAATTGTCACATCATAAAGCTCTCGGTAAGCTTCTATGATTTTTTCCTCTTGTTCATCAGTCATGGATGGGAGCCTAGATTAAGCTATAATTTCCAGTAATCTATCAAACTAAAATGTTTTTTAAAAATGTTATTTATCCAAGAAAAGATTGGACGGGTTGGACGAGTTGGACTATTTGAGACGATTGCATAAGTGACAATAAATTATTTTAAGCCAGTTCTGGATATGGTTTGAGGGCTATTATTATTTTTTATGTCATTTTGGCTATTTTTGCTAATTTTAAGACATAACTCAATGTGAATAATTTAGTTATAAAAATATTTAAAATAAATTATTGTCACTTATGCAATCGTCTCAACTCGTCCAAGTCCAATTTATTTGCTTTGCTTTCAAACAGCGACTTTATAAACTAGAGCTCAAAAGAAAACAGGAATTCCAAAAAATAAAATGTAAGAGATGCAGCAAATGGCTCTAATGAAAGACCAACCCATACACCGTTGTCAATGGGTACCCACGGGGAATACACTCTATGAATCCTATCATGATTGTGAATGGGGAGTTCCCATTCACGACGACCGCACCCATTTTGAATTTCTTATCCTAGAAGGTGCTCAAGCAGGTTTAAGTTGGCTGACGGTTCTCAAAAGAAGGGAGGGATACCGCCGCTTATTCGCTAACTTTGATCCGAAAATTGTCGCAGCCTATGAAGCAGAAAAAATTGCCGAAATACTTACATGCAACGAGATCATCAGAAATAAGCTTAAAGTCGAATCTGCAATCGTCAATGCAAGACTCTTTCTTGACATTCAAAAGGAATTTGGCACTTTTGATCGCTATATTTGGCAATTCGTCAATGGAAAAACTATCCAAAACCATTGGAAATCGATTCGTGAAGTTCCAGCAGAAACTAAAGAATCTAAAGCATTAAGCTCAGATTTAAGAAAAAGGGGTTTTAAATTCGTAGGCCCCACGGTCATCTACGCTCATATGCAGGCCGTGGGGTTAGTTAATGACCATATTATCGATTGTTTTCGCTATCGAGAACTAGTACGTCAATTTAAGTAGCGTTGATGTACTAGCCCATTAAAGGCACATCGACGCGGTCTGGTCTAGGAAGAGGATGAACTTCCAAGGCAATAAAAATCTCCTTTGGCTGACCGATTTCAAGCTGTCCACCCATGATGACTTTTTGAGTTGGCCTCGTAGTATCTACACTCCAAGCTTTCAATTGACCATCTGTTTCCCGCTCATAGATCATCACTAACTCCTCACACCCTTTGACATCTGCGACGATGGCATGCTTCGTTCCATAATTTTGGCCAAACAAAAGATCCCCTCTAAGAGTGGGATCGAAAGCCACAGGTTTCCCATCGATGATTATCTCGTCATGTCCTAGATATTCTTTTCCTTCGAGCAAGTTAAAAAGTTTAGGACGTTCAATACCAGCCCGGTGCGTGAATGTCTGATCAAAAAGAGGGGCGCCATCTGCAAAACGATGCACAATACCAGCAATTTCCTGAACATTCGGGGCAGGATTACCCTCAGCTGGTGCTAGTTCAGGCACTGGGTCCAGTGGAGCTCGAGGGACTGGAGGTGCTTCCGGCAGCTTAATTTGATTTATCCGAAAAGCTAAACGTTCGTTATAAGCTCGATATAAATAGGTACAAAAGAAATCGACAATTTTTTCAAAATGGGTCAAAGCAACTTGATTGACCTTTTTATCAATTATTTGTTCGAAAAAAGGACGCAAAGGAAGCCGCTCTGCCTGAATGGCAGGTTGGGCATTAACAGCAGGTAAATAATCCATATAATCTCCTAACAATAAGATATAATAAATAACAAAATAGTAGCGAAGAAATATTAAGATAATATAAAAATACTTAAAAAACAATCTAAAATCCATGCGGAGAAAAAAAAATGCTTTCAAACCACGCTAATGAAAAAATTGTCAATCTTTTAAACGAAATCGGAATGCTGGATAATATCCCGCGCTCTGGCTTTGCTTTTTTAGGATCGGGACGGCAATCGGTAGCCGAACATAGTTATCGCATGACTCTTGTAGCCTATGCCTTGGCCCGGCTAATCGATGAACCGGTGCATATGCATAAATTAATCATGATGTGCCTCTTGCATGATTTGCCGGAAGCTCGCATCGGCGATCTCAACTACGTTCAAAAAAAATATGTGACTCCTAAGTTGGATAAAGCCTTGGAAGATATCGCTTCAGGCTCTTTTTTAGGGCCAGAATTCGTTGCTTGGATCCAAGAATATGAACAAGGCATAAGCTTAGAAGCACAGCTTGCGCACGATGCCGATCAATTAGAGTTGATTCTGGTTTTAAAGTGCGAACAAGAACTTGGCAACCTACAAGCAGCTGCATGGATAGAAAATACTCTCAAGCGCCTTAAAACTGAGACCGGCAAAAAAATAGGGGAAACGATTTGCCTAACCCCTTCGAATAACTGGTGGTTGGAAGATAAAAAAAGACCCCCATTGGGTTCATGGGGGTAAAGGAACTAATCAATAGCCTCTAAAGGTTTATTTGAAAGGATTAATGCATCAGCTCCCTTGACACTTCCCATGAAAAGAGGAATGTCATCCTTGACGATCATGCACATAAAGGGGCGATTAATTTCAATGATGCGAAGTATACGCGCACACTCTTCTATGGCTACTGCTGCTGTCACCGCACTAGCAGTCGTCCCCTTTTCATCGATTTCGACTTTAGCCTTATGCACAACGGCCGATAATTCAGCTTTGTCGGAAATTCTTGGGAGTTTAGCCTTCTCAAGATTAAATCCTAGCATTGCCAGGGTGGCATCCATTTTTTCATAATTTACACTAAGAGACATCTTGGGCATCTTCAAATCAACTTCTTCTCGATGAGCAGATTTTCTGCTTTTTTGGATCAATTCATGAGTGAATTGATTTTCACCTAAAGGGGAAGTTTCACTAGGTAAAAAGATTAAGAAGGCCAAATTAAAACCATCACCTGCTTCATACCTCTTTTCAAGCATCAAGAAATCTTTTTCTTCATAGATAGTCTCTATAGCTGAGTTATTGGTCATCATCTCCACTTGATGTTTTTGTCCTTGAATATCGGTAAACTCCCCAGGTAGCGTATCATCGGCCTTAAAGGCAGTTGCCCAATTTGCTTTAAAGTAGGTCGCGTTTAAGAGAACGGCAATAGTATCAGGACCCACCTCGTCTAGGATTTCAGGGATTTGATCTTTTGTCATGCGCTTGGCAAAATCATTTGTTTTTTTAAGGAGCTCTTCCGTTGAATTGGAGACTAAAACCTGAGCTTGATAAGCATCTTCCATCTCCTTAATGTATTGGGGATTTACAGCTTGATTGAGAACTGCGATGGCATTAGCACTTAATAACGCTCCGGATCCTTCAGGCATTTTCAATTTTTCTAGCAAAGCCTGAACATTCAAATGGATGCAAGCCTCTTCCATTCCTTCCAAATGCAAGCTACTAATGAGTTTCTTTTTCTCTTCATCGTTAGACATGCCGTTTAAGACCATTCCAATGACGGGTAAAAGACTAACTGGAGAAAACCAAGTGCTTGCTTGATTTTTTTCTTTGGAGAGCTGACCGTTTAATTCAAAGGAAAAGGCGTAAACAGCATCTAATACCTTTTTTTGATCTTCAGGTGTAACGCGTTCCTGAATGTTATTTGGAGCATCAATCTTTTGAGCTTTAATTTTATTTATACTCTTAGAAATTGCATAACAAAGCGCTAGTGCAGCCAAAGCTACTATTGCAATTAAACCAATAATTTTGTTGCGAGGAGTTAACGCTTGCAACATCTTCTCGTTTAAAGCAGGAATCGAAAGTTTAGGGAAAGAATTTAAAAAAATATTCATCATATGCTCCGAGTTAATAAATAATTAAATTCTATGGCTATCTTAATTATTTGTAAAGTACTATGCTTGATTTAGCTTACACCCAGCTTGTTCTTTGCTGAACCTTGTCTAACTTATCAACAGCCTATCCTGTACCATTCATTTTCCCTTTCTTGAACCGGAAAAGAACCTGGTAACCCTAACATGGAAACAGTTCCGTTTGAAAATCCAACATGGATCTTACCATTTTGATAGTGAAGACTATGAATACTTTCGGGGTAATCAATTATATTAATCCACTTAGACTGCCCTTCATTAATTTGATTAAGATCCCAAATATGTAGACAATTAACCCCTCTTCCAATAAACACATGAGCAAATAAATAATTTTCATGCAATAAGGCACAAAAAGATTTTACTTCTATGTTATATGTTTCATCTGTTTTTTGATTAATAATAGAGATTTTATTACTAATATATGAATTGAATAAAATATATTGAGAGGAAAAAGCGTCCACTCTTTCAAACCTGGTTTTCACATTATTAAAAGAATTGAGATATGTTAATTGTTGTTCGTTAAAATCATATAGCCATGTTTTCAATACTATTTCACGCGGATCAAAAGTTAATAAATGCAATTGATCATCTTCCAACCTCGCAGCTTGTATCTTGTGATTTGATAATTGTGGCGGAATTTCATTAACCAATTTTTTCTTGTGTATCCAGATTAAAAATCTGGATCTCGCGGTCAGAAATAAGGCAATAGGAATTAGAAAAAAGCTTAATAAAAGCTCTTCTTGAGTTTATTTCTTTTTTAACAAGCAAATCTTGTGTGATAAGATCATAAATTTCAAAACAAAAAGGATTTGAAGATTTTCTCAGGAAATACCGTCCATTTAATTCAATATCTGATCTTCCTGTGGTCGATGCCGGAATCTTTCCATGCTCAATGACTTTTGATGATCCCGTGTTCCATTTAAATATTTTGCCTCCCTTAGAAAAGCCGTAGAACATTCCACCAAAATAACTAATGTGCCCCATTAAATATTCGTGATCCACGTCACAATTTTTTGTCAGAGACGATCGAAGTGATCTGATCTCAGGGTTTTGATTGAACCAGTTTGATGAAAGAGCTTTATAAGCTTCTTTGTAACAGGGAATTTCTTCTAAAATCGACTGAATTTCGATATGTGGAAAGTTCTTCATTACATGAGTTTTCCATAAAAAATCATCATTTAGCAGTTGTTGCCATTTCTTATCAACCAAAGCACACTCGCATAATTCCCTTACTTCTAAATAAGAGAAAATATTAAGCGTTAATTCATGAGGAAAAGAGGATAAATTAGAAGAAAGGTTATTTGAAGAGGTATTATAAGAAAAGATACGCCATATGCTGCCTAAGATCTCTAATGATGAATACAAAATTTGCATAAATTCTCACTTTAAAGTTGTTTATTTGAATTAATATTTAATTTACAAAAATAAAATTAAATTTTATCTTTTTAGACAAGTAGATTTATTTAAAAACTCAACAACTTAACAATTATGTATGTTGACACATCATCTCTAAAAAAAGCATATCACAGTGCAGGCGAAACTTTAATAGACATCTTGCATAACCTCATCCTTGCCCGTGCCCTTGCCCTGGTCTATGCTGGTGAAAATAGCTCAAAAACAACGCTAATAGGGAACGGGCACGGGGCAGGGGCAAGAATGAGGTGTAGAGTATCTTGGAGGCAAAGGAGGGATGCCATTTAGGCGGGAATTTATTTTCATCATAATAATTCAGTTTTAAAGCGTCTTTCAAGCGATGGTTCAATACCAAGCTCCTCTTTAAAAACCAAGTAAGTTTGCAAGGCAGCTTGAGAAGGAACTGGCTTAGAACGTTTGACTGCACGAATAAGCAAATTTTTAGGGGTATGTTCCATATCAATGAACTCGAGAACCTGGGTTTGATATCCTAGCACTTCTAATAATTGCGCGCGTGCAGCGTCTGTGGCCAAGGCAGCAAAGCGTTCCTTTAAAATTCCTTGTTTAAGGATTGGGCTTAAAGCCTCATGTTGCACTTGATGCATCAGTTCATGCTGACAGCAGGGAACGCAAAGAATGACTTGTGCTTGCCAGCGAATGGCCTTTTCCAAAGCAGCATCAGTAGCCGTATCGCAAGCATGCAGTGAAACCACCATATCCACCGGTTCTTGAAAATGAAAATCATTGATATCCCCCTGAATAAACTGTAGATCCTCTTGGTAGCCTAAAACCTCAGAAAGGTCTTGGCATGAGCGAATGACTTCGCTATTTAGATCTAACCCTATCATGCGGACTTGATAGCCTTTTATCACCTTCAAAAAATGATAGAGGGCAAAGGTCAAATAGGCTTTGCCGCATCCAAAATCGATAATTTGCATCGGTCTAGAGATATCTAAATGGGGGAGAATATCAGCGATCATTTCCAAAAAGCGATTAATTTGGCGAAATTTATCTCTTTTTTCCGCATGGACCTTCCCATCTGGACGCATAACCCTTAAATGCACAAGAAAGGGGGCAGGAATCCCCTCTGGCAACAAATAAAGTTTTGATCGATTGTGGGTTAAAACCGGCGCATGTTTTGAAGGAGGTTTGGTTAAAAGGGTCATAGAGCCCTTTTTATTGACTAATAAGTGGTAGTCGGCAGAACTTGTGTAAAAATAGGTTTGTTTGAAATCACTTATGTGCTGCTTCAACCACTCTAAGCAATCTTCTTTTGAAAGATTTTGATGCAATGCCCGCTGCTTGCGGTGTTCAGTCATTTGATAAGTCAACCGTCCTTTTATCTGAACAGGACGAATCATTACCTTGGATACCTCTCCGGCTTTCCTAGGAGCGCTCAAAATAACAAGTATAATTTCTTCGGTATCCCGAATACGAGTAAGAAGTTCCACCAGTTTGTGCTGATCTATCATAATACTCTTATCGCAAAGAAGCTAAAAGAGGGGAATGCGCCGATTGCCAATCAGCAGCAAATTGCTCCACTGCCTTCAAGGTTAAAGGATCGGTTTCAATCAGTTTCTCAAATAAATCATCTTTAACAGTTACCCCGTAAATGCCTATTTCGGCGCATTTCAATACCTGCTCCACGCTATTGTGAACGGCACCTAAAATTTTCGTTTTGAGACGGTAATTCTGAAAAAGTTGAGTCATATCTCTAAGAATACCCCAGGGATCTTTACCATCCTTTTCTAATCTTCCCAAGTAGGGAGCAACATAATCAGCCCCGGCTAAAGCTGCCATGAAGGCTTGACGGGGCTGGAAAACAGCCGTTGCCATAGTGGGAATGCCTTGCCTCGCCAGCAAATGCAGGGCTTCCAATCCATTTTTGGTAAGGGGGATTTTGATTATTAGTCGATTGGAAAGAGAATAGAGGCTCTGTCCCTGCTGAACCATTTCTAAGGTTTCATCAGCAACCACTTGTACTGTTACCGGTCCTTCTTGACAATGAAGAAGATCTTCCAAAACATCTTCCAAATCTTTTTTTGCTTGAGCAATTAAAGTTGGGTTGGTTGTAACACCGGAAAGTAAACCAAAGCGGACTGCTTTTTGGACTGTTTGAATGTTTGTTGAATCCAGCCAAATATCCATTGCAAAATCCTGAATTAACTCATTTTCTTTGTAAAATTTTGGTCGATGACAAAAAGAGCAGCTTTATCATCCCCAATCAACACGATTTGATCGAGATTATCTTGCGCATTCTTTTCTTCTTCCACTTGTTCCGTAATAAACCATTGCAGAAAAACATGGGTGGCATGATCTTTTTCTTGCACAGCCATTTCATAAACTTGATAAATCCAATGAGTGACTTTTTTCTCATGGGCGAAGGCCATTTCGAATATCTCTAGAATAGAGTTAAACTTTACTGGAGGCTTATCAATGGCTTGCATATCAACATAAAGATTACGATCAATCAAATAATTGTAAATTTTCATCCCATGCTCATGTTCTTCTTCGGCTTGCTTGCGAAACCATTTAGCAATTCCTTCTAAAGGAATATTTTCAAAGTAAGATGCCATCGACAAATATAGGTTTGAAGAATAGAACTCATGCTTAATTTGCTCATTAAGAGCATTATATATATTATCTTTCATAATTGATCGCCTCCCCATTATTTAAGAGAAATAACCATTCTATAGAATCGATAATTACTTGAGAAGCAATAAGATCAGTTTTTTTTATGGCGTTTATAATCTATAAATTGTTCAAGAATTTGTTCAACCGTTTTCACATATTGCGAGACATCAACCCGCTTTTCATATTGTTCCAAGGCATGCTTTGACCAAACCTGATAAAAATCGGGCTGCTGTACAAGTCTGCAAGCCAAATCAACATAATCCTCTTTCCGATTTGTCTTCACTACATAGTCGAGGCCAAAATAGGTGGCTCCATAGCGAGCTTGCTGTGGGCCGTTTTCATCATACATTGAAACGACAGGACAGCCCGCTGCCATCGCATCTAATAATGCAAGTCCGCTGCCAAAGGGAAATTCATTGAGATACAAATCCATGGAACGAGCAATTTGACTGGGATGTTCGCGAGAGCCAAGAAAAATGATCCTATCATTGACGCCATAGGGTGCAAAGAAGGCTTTTATCTTTTCTTGATCCCGCACCTTACCAATCGGAGCATAGACCGCATGCGGACAGCGTTGTAATATTTCTCCGATGGCTTGACACATCTCCTTATTAAGTCGAGCGTCGAGATGATTAGAGATAGTGGTGATCACGAAGCTATTAACGGGCAAGCCAAGCTCTTCTTTAGAATAAGGCTGCGTTTTCCACCCTTCTCTTACGTCCAGAGAAAAGGGTAAAAAACAACTTTCCATCCCCGCCTGTATGAAACGGTCTTGATTTTTTCCAAAAGCTTCTTGAGTGCTCAAAATAGCTAGATCAAAATATAAATACTGGGGCAAAGTTCCATGGTCAAAAAAGATGCGGAAAGGTACATCAGTTGAGCTAGCACACCAGCTATTAATTTCATCGGGTCCGTGAAATACCACAATATCAATTTCGATTTTCTGCAGTATTTCTTTTATCAATTGAGCTACTTCAAGATTGGTGGAAGAATCAGAATCCACCCAAACTGTAATTCCCAGCTTTTTAAACGCCTCAATGGTGGCCTTGCCACGTTCATTGGAGGATAAAGAGGAATAGTGTGCTATAGGATACTCGAGGATATGTTCAGACAAACGCTCAGTGCTCAAAACAAAAACTTCAAACCATTTAGTATCGGCAAAGAAACATAAATTTTTCAGCAAGCGCGTCGGAGCATGACCTCCATCAACAATTTGCGGAACAACATGCGCCAAACGAATGTGGTGCTTAGGAGAAAATGAACGTGGTTGGCGAGTTTTGGAAGCCTCTTCTAAAATCCCTTGAAGATAATTAGGGGGTGGGGGACCCAGTTCAGCATCAAGGGGCGGAAGGCCTTTATGGGGGTCATGCCAGTTTTGCAAGCCCTTCTCTATGCTAAGAGCGATGTAACGGTTTTTACCATACCTTTCTGCCTCTCTAGTAAATTGGAGTTTTTTTGCCAGGGTATATTGCCAATTAGCTACAGGCGTATCCTTTTCCCATTCAGATTCAGGCTGCGTCAAACATTGCCTTAAAACCTGTTCTAATAAAGGCATTGCTCCCTCAAAATCACACCTGTCTGTCATTAAAATCGGGCGAAAGGTTTTGGCGGTATCCCAATGCAAATTTTGTTGCTCAAATTGTGTTTGAGGATAGAGCTCTAGAATATAGAGTCCGTGTTGTGAGCCGGAAAATATTTTCGCTAATTCGGGAAATTGTAAAAGTTGAAAAAAATGGGCGATTGTTTCCACCACCAAGAGACACTCTTTTTGGCTGTAAGGGGCAAGAAAATGATCGTAATCAACGGAATCTAAGGGTTCCAAAAAAATTAGGGGAATTTCCCCTAGAGGATTTAAATCTTTAACTTTTGGATCTTGATGATAAGCAAAAGGTTGCCAAGGGCAGTGTAAAATCCAATCATTCCCTCCAATCAATCGACTAAGGCCGGGTTTAGCCATTTGGAAATTCAGCCACTGTTGCACTAATTGGGCTTTCTGACGGAAGAAGGGTTGGTAAAAAGACGGAAGCGCTGAAAAATGGGGTTCTAGCTCACCTATCTTGCCTTGTTTGAAAAGGGTAAAAAATCTCCTCTCATCTGGGAGAGATGCCTTTTCAACAGAAACGAGTAGGTGACTGAGAACCAAGTTTCAGCGCTTCCAGTTCTTACCAACCCTTCTTCGTCAGAAAACCATAATACAACAGTGGCTGAATTTCCAAATGGCTAAATTCACCCTTGTCAATTGATTGGAGGGAATGATTGGATTTTACATTGCCTGGCAAACCTTTTGTTCTGCATCAATCCCAAAAGTTAAAGTTTAAAATACCTCAGGGAAATTCCCTAACTTTTTGGAACCCTTGACTAGTTGGTACAATCATTTTCTTCCCTTTACAGCCAAAAATATCTGCTTGGTGGTGGAAACAATGGCGTTTTTTTTTCAACTTTTTACAATTTTCAATTAGCAAAAATATTTTCCACTCAACACAGACTCTATATTCTAGAGCTCTATCCTCAAAATTTGATTAAGGACAACAGAATTTGCATTGGGATACCGCCAAAACCTTTCCACCAATTTAACTAACAGACAGGTGTAAAGAAGCAATGCCTTTATTGAACAGGTTTAAGGCAATGTTGACACAGGTTCTGAATCTGAATGGGAAAAGAATACTCCTGTAGCTAATTGGCAATATACCCTGGCAAAAAAAACTCCAATTTACTAGAGAGGCAGAAAAGGTGTGTATGGTAAAAACCGTTACATGGCTACACATCAAGAAGGGCTTGCAAAACTGGCATGACCCATGGAGGAGCTCCACCCCTTGATGCTGCAAACTGGGTCCCCACCCCCTAATTATCTTCAAGGGATTTTCAGAGGCTTCCAAAACCATTTCATTTTCTCCTAAGCACCGCATTTGGTTTGGCATGTTGTTCCGCAAATTGTTGATGAAGTGCCATGCTCCAACACGCCGTTATTAGAAAAATTTATGTTTCTTTTGCCAATACTAAATGGTTTGAAGTTTTTGTTTTAGGCACTAGACATCCTTTTGCTCTAATTATCCTATTCAATTATCCTATAGCACACTATTCCTCTTTATCCTCCAATAAAAGTTCTGGCAAGGCCAGCCATTAAGACTGGTTAAAAAGCTGGGAATTACAGTTTGGTGAGCTCTGATTCTTCCACCAATTGAAGTGCAGGCTCAAATTGAATTAAAGAAATACTGCAGAAAATGGAGATTGACTGTGCATATTCACAAAAACAATGAAGATATTGATCAGCTAGTATGCTGACTCAACTGATGTACTTTCCAGTATTTTTTTTGACCATGGAACTTTGCCAGTATTTATATTTCATAGGTTGTTTGAGCACTCAAGCTTTTGGAAAAAGAGTAGAAACCATTTAGTGCAGGCAGGGGATGGAAAGTTGTTTTTTACCCTTTTCTCTGGACGTAAGAGAAGGGTGGAAAACGCAGCCTTATTCTAAAGAAGGAGCTTCACTTTGCCCATTTCATGGCTTCGTGATCACCAGTATCTCTAATCATCTCAACACTGAGCATAAGGAGATGTGTCTCCAAGCCATCGGAGAAATATACAACACTGTCCGCATGCGGTCTATGCTCCGATTGGTAAGGTGCGGGATCAAGAAAAGATCAAAAGCCTTCTTGTTATGGCGTGGATACGGGGTAGATTTTCTTGGCTCTCGCAAACATCCCAGTCAAATTGCTGGTTCCGTGGATTGTATCTCAATGAATTTCCCACTTGGCAGCGGGACTTCATTATTAGAATCGAGATGGCAGCGGGCTCTGCTTGTCGTTTCAATGTATAGATGAAAAAGACCACAGCAAGCTCGCTATGGAGCCACCTATTTGGCCTCGACTTATGTAGTGAAAGCAAATCGGAAAGAGGATTATGTTGATTTGGCTTCACAACTTGTACAGCCCATTTTTATCAGGTTTGGTCAAAGCATGCCTTGGAACAAGGGTTTGATGTAAGCACAATATGTGAAAACAGTTGAACAAATTCTTGAACAATTTATAGATTATAAACGCCATAAAAAAAAAAATTGATCTTATTGCTTCTCAAGTAATTATCGATTCTATAGAATGGTTATTTCTCTTAAATAATAGGAAGGAAATAAATAAAAGATAATATATATATAATGCTCTTAATGAGCAAAATTAACATGCAGCTTTCTATTCTTGGAGCACCTATTTCAGATGGGCATCTTCTTTTGAAATATCCTTTTCAAAAGGATAATTGCTAAATGGTTTCGCGAGCAAGCCAAAGAAGAACATGACATGGGATGAAAATTTACAATTTATTTAGTTGATCAGTAATCTTTATGTTGATATAGACATTGATAACCTGCAGTAAAGTTTAACTCTATTCTGATATTCAAAATGGCCTTCACCATCAGAAAAAAGTCACTCATTGGATTTATCAAGTTTATGAAATGGCTGTCAAGAAAAAGATCATGCCACCCATGTTTTTCTGCAATCGTTTCCTACGGAACAAGTGGAAGAAGAAAAGAAAATACGCAAGATAATATTCAATACAAGAAATAGTATTAATGAGGAGTAGTAAAGCTGCTCTTTGTCATCAACCAAAATTTTACAAAGAAATAGATTTAATTCCATTTTGCAATGAATATTCAGCTGATCAAACAAACATTCAAACAGTAAAAAGCAGTTCAGCTTTGGTTTTTTACTTTTCCAGTGTTACAACCAACCCAACTTTAATTGCTCAAGCAAAAAAAAGATTTGGATGTTTTGAAGATCTTCTTCATTGTCAAGAAGAAGGACCAGTTAAACATCAAGTAGGTTGCTGAGATAAAGTCTTAAATGGTTGGCAGGGACAGAGCCTCTATTCTCTTTCCAATCAACTAATCCCCCTTTACCAAAAATGGATTGGACTCCCTGCATTTGCTGGGCGAGGCAAGGCATTCCCACTATGGCAACGGCTGTTTTGGCCCCATCAAGCCTTTCATGGCAGCTTTAGCCAGGCTGGTTCTGTTGCTCCCTACTTGGGAAGATTAGAAAAGGATGGTAAAGATCCCTAAGACTAGAGATATGACTCAACTTTTTAGAATTACCGTATTCAAAACGGAAAATTTTAATACATCACAATAACATGGACAGGTATTGAAATGCGCCGAAATAGGCATTTACATGTTTAAAGATGATTTATTTGAGAACTGATTGAAACCAATTATTTAACCTTGAAGGCAGTGGAGCAATTTGCTGCTGATTGGCAATCGGCATTCCCCTCTTTTAGCTTCTTTGCGATGAGTATTATGATAGATCAGCACAAACTGACTTTCTTTTCTCGTATTCGGGATACCGAAGAAATTATACTTGTTATTTCAGCGCTCCTAGGAAAGCCGGAGAGGTTGTCCAAGAGTAATGATTCATTATATTTCAGATAAAAGGACAGGTAACTTATCAAATGACTGAACACCGCAAGCAGCGGCATTGCATCAAAATATTTCGAAGGAAAAATTGCTTAGTGGTTGAAGCAGCACATCATGATTTTGAACAAACCTATTTTTTACACAAGTTCTGCCGACTACCACTTATTAGTCAATAAAAAGGGCTCTATGACCCTTTTAACCAAACCATTGCACCAGTTTTTGAAACATTATTTGTTCAGAGATACCTGCCCCTTTCTTGTGGTTAAAGGGTTATGCGTCCAGATGGGAAGGTCCATGCGGAAAAAGAGATAAATTTCACCAAATTAATCACTTTGGAGATGATGGCTGATATTCTCCCATTTAATATATCTAGACCAATGCAAATTATGGATTTTGAAATAGGCAAACCTATTTGACCTTTCCCTGTATCATTTTGAAGGTGATGAAGGTTATAGATATCCGCATGATAGGGTTAGATCTGAATGAGCAATTCCATCAGTTTCATGCCAAGACCTTTCTGAGGTTTTAGGCTACCAAGGATGCTACAGTTTATTCAGGGGATATGGATGGTTTTCATAGGCTGTGTGGTTTCACTGCATGTTGAATACGGCTCTGATACTGCTTTTGAAAAGGCAAGATCAGTTCACAAGCGCAAGTTGGTTACTTCCTGCCTGCTGTCACAGAGTGAACAGATGCATCAAGTGCAACATGAGCTTTAAGCCCAATCCTTAAACAAGGAATTTTAAAAGAAATTGTTTTGCTGCCTTTGGCCACAGACGCTGCACACGCACAATTATTAGAAGTGCTGGGTATATGGATACCCAGTTCTGGGATTTCATTGATATGGAACATACCCTAAAAATTTGCTTATTCGTGCCATCAAACGTTCTGAGCCAGTTCCTCAAGCTGCCTTGCAAACTTACTTGGTTTTAAAGAGGAGCTTGGTCTGTGAACAATCACTTGAAAGACGCTTTAAAACTTGAATTATTATGGTGAATAAATTCCCACCTAAATGGCATCCCTACCTTGCCTCCAGGAATTATCTACCCTAATTCTGCCCTGCCCCGTGCCAGACGTCCCTATTAGCTGTTTTTGAGCTATTTTCACCAGCATAGACCAGGGCAAAGCAACAGGCAAGGATGAGGTTATGCAGAGTGCCTACTCTGTAAACTTTGGCCTCAGGTGCTGATGCTTTTTTTAGATGATGTGTGGAACCATACATAATTGCTAAGTTGTTGAGTTTTTAAATAAATCTACCTTGTCTAAAAAGATAAAATTTAATTTTATTTTTGTAGATTAAATATTAATTCAAATAAAGCATTTAAATTGAGAATTTATGCAAATTTTTGTATTCATCATTAGAGACCTTAGGCAGCATATGGCATATATTTTCTTATAATACCTCTTCAATAACCTTTCTTCTAATTTATATTTTTTTCCTCATTTAACACTTAATATTTTCTCTTTGAGAAGTTGCAGGGAATTATGCGAGTGTGCTTTGGTTGATAAGAAATGGCAACAACTGCTAAATGATTTTTTTATGGAAAACTCATGTAATAAAACTTCCACATATCAAATTGCATGATTCCAAGAAATTCCCCTGTTACAAAGAAGCTTATAAACTTTTTAATGAACTGGTTCAATCAAAACCCTGAGATCAGGATCACTTTCAATCGTCTCTGACAAAAAATTGTGAGCATGGATCACAGAATATTTAATGGGGCACATTAAGTTATTTTGGTGGAATGTTCTCCACTTTCTAAGGGAGACAAAATATTTAAATGGAACACGGGATCATCAAAAGTCATCATCATCAAAAGTTTAGGCACCATGGACCACAGGAAGATCAGATATTGAATTAAATGGACAGTACTTCCTGAGAAAGTGTTCAATCCTTTTGTTTTGAAATTTATGATTTTATCACACAAGATTTGCTTGTTAAAAAAAGAAATAAACTCAAGAGCTTTTATTAACTTTCTGATTCCTATTGCCTTATTTCTGACCGCGAGATCCAGATTTTAGATCTGGATACACAAGAAAAAATTGGTTAATGAAATTCCACCACATTCAAATCACAAGAATACAAGCTGCGAGGTTGAAGATGATCAATTGCATTTATTAACTTTTGATCCGCGTGAAATGGTATTTGAAAACATGGCTATATGATTTTTTTTTAACGAACAACAATTGACTATTCTCAATTCTTTTAATAATGTGAAAACAGGTTGAAAGATAAAGTATTTTCCTCTCAATATATTTTATTCAATTCATATATTAGTAATAAATCTCTATTATTAATCAAAAAACAGATAAAACATATAACATAGAAGTAAAATCTTTTTGTGCCTTATTGCATGAAAATTATTTATTTGCTCATGTGTTTATTGGAAGAGGGGTTAATTGTCTACATATTTGGGATCTTAATCCAATTAATGAAGGGCAGTCTAAGACTGAACTTAAGGGCTTAATTAAATTAGTTACCAAAAATTATTCATAAGTATCACTATCAAAATGGTAAGATCCATGTTGATTTTAAACAAAATATTTTCCATGTTAGGTTCTAGGTTTTTTCAGGTTGAGAAAGGAAGATGAAAATGGTACAGGATAGGCTGTTGATAAGTTCCAACAAGGTTCAGCAAAGAACAAGCTGGGTGTAAGCTAAATCAAGCATAGTACTTTACAAATAAACCATTAAGATAGCCATAGATTTAATTATTTATTAACTAGGAGCATATGATACTTTTTAGATTCTTTTCCCTAAACTTTGGATTCCTGCTTAAACAAGAAGATGTTGCAACATTTTAAGCTGGCACGGCTACAAAATTATTGGTTTAATTGCAATAGTAGCTTTGGCTGCACTAGCGCTTTGTT
>CAWCVY010000011.1:0-77024 GCA_963799115.1 uncultured Chlamydiae bacterium
GACTTTTTAAATTCCGAAGACTATTGAGTGCAATTATCCCCTTTGACTGTAACTTTTTCATGGCTATTATTTCGCTCTCCTCCCTAAATGAATATGAATATTTCCAATGTATCTTGGTGGTTTTTACTAAAGTTCTTCAATGAAACGATCCTGTCCTAAGCAGGTAGCTTCTTTTAGACCATTTTTGTTTATAAGGGCACTCATCCATAAACTATCGACACCTCGCATCGCAGCTACAGCGCCTAAAAGATTAGGGGCTTTAGCCATAAGATCTGCAAGCTTCTTTCTCTGCTCCAAATTAAAAGAGTGATAGGCTTCTATCTTCTCTACCCTATCAATTTTGTTTTCAAGCAGCTTCAGTTGACTATCGATTTGAGGATCGCCCCTACCAATAGGTTTTCCAGTAGTTTGAATGGTAAATATCTTAGAGGGATCATAGATAGTTGCAGGCCTATTCAGATTTTGTTCCTTATGTATCGGTGATTCGATTCGGGCTTGGTTGTTAAATGTTTCTATTTAATTTATCTTCTTCAGGTTTCTCAATACTCCGAATATCATCTTTCTTTTCATTTGATGAATATGATTTTTTTACATATTTATAAACTACACCACAAGCTACATATCCTAATGCTAGAGCAGCAAGGGCGGCAAAAGCAATTAAACTAATCGTCTTTTGACGAGGGGTTAAGGCAGGCAAAATCCTCCTCTTCAAAGAGGAACTTGTCAAATTGTGAAATACAGACATACAGATTTTCATGTTTCACACCAAGTTAAGGTTTAAGGTTTAAGGTTCATTGTAAATTAAAATAAATAGATTCCCTAATGTTATTTTTATTCTAATCATGGGAAAGGGCAAGCGCTTCTTTTGATAGGAAATTAGGAATAATGCTATTTAAAAAAAAACAGCCACTCGAACTGCTGAATCAGCTGTTCCATAGTACAACAACCATTTATTTTGAAAATGGACGAGTCCTCGAATAAAGACTGTACCTCCTTTATATTGCCCCATCATTTCATATGGCCTTTCAGGAGTTAGAAAGCAAGTCTTCGCTTCGATCAATTATTTTAGTCGGATTGAGTGGATCTAGAGAAGCACCTGTCCGGCGGAATATGCATTTGGTGTAACCCGAGGATCCCCTTCCTTAACAGAGTTTTTTCCGTTATAAAGAAGCACGATTCCCTCTTTAGTTATAATGGCAGGAGGGCCTGCTTCAACGAGGAGGCTGTCGAATTTCCCCTTTTTCTTGGCTCAAGAACAACCAGCAGCATTCCATCCTCATCACGCATGGGTTCCCAAGAAATCAAATCATCCGATACTGCAACATGAATGAGTCCCTCACCCCAATACATCCAATACTTTCCTTGAATCTCCCAGGCAATTAAGCGATCCCCTTCACAACGACAGACAATAGAGCCTGATTTAGACCATCGCCTTATCCAATGCTGCCTTCAAAGGCATATCCGTGTTTTTTCCAGTGCCAAAAAAGATCATGAGATGTAGCCACGCTTAAAACTGCTCCTACCACGATTCCATTGGGTATATGTCATCACATAATTGCCTTCTTCGGTTTCTACAATACGAGGGTCTTCACATCCACCTGGAAATTCATAATTGAATCTGATCGTCGCAGTTAGGAAATAAGATGGGTGTTCCCGTACGCTTGAAATGAATACCATCATGACTCATCGCTAACCCTAATCCTCGTAGTATGATTGCCAATGCCTATTCCATAATCGTCTTCTGCCCGGTAAAAAGATAAACTTTTCCTTTGCGCAATGACAGCTCCCCGGGTTAAAAGTATGTTCCGCTTCCCAGTGGATGTCCTTATTCTGAATCGGACAATGAAATACTGAATCAGAGGAGGGTGTGCTAGAATGGGATTTGCTTCGTCAATACGTTCGAAAGTGTTCTGAGATGCCAATCGGCTTTAGTAGTTGAGCCAAAGCCGGCCAATGGCAATAGTGTGCAAAATAGTGTTATCGCTAAGGCAATGCATTTTTTTAGCATGAGGTTACTTTTTTTTGTAGTTATGCAAAAAAAGTAGTTCTGTCCAGCTAATTGGCAAATTGCTTAACATCTTTTGGGCCAAACGCTGCTGGGCCGCTAGTAATTGAGCCACCATTGCTTAGTTCTTTCATAAAATCGCGCATCGATAAAATCGAACCAAGTAGCGTTCTCATTATAAATTTCGCCCCGAGGGTTGAGAGCAATTGCCTTTTTTTTCAGAAAACTTTCGCTGCCAGAGGAATATCAGCTGTGATGACAATATCGTGAATTTCGACCTGGTCAATATGATGTCGATCAGCTGTATCGCATCCTTTGTCTACAACAATCAATTGTATAAGATCGCTGGGGGGTATCATTTCATAGTCATTTGCCACTAAGATAATGAGTATATTCAAGCGTTGACTTGCCTTAAAAACAATCTCTTTAACTGCTTTAGGGCAAGCATTACTCCGCGATCGATATTTTATTAGGCCTATGTTTTGACATCCTACTAATCTTTGTTCTTACCTTTACATTGCTAGATGAAATATATATTTATGCTTTATCTGATTAAAGGTACAGCATGGGCAATTAAATTGCCCTTAAAAAATGTCAGTCAATGAGCAACTTATGACCTGTATATGATTTCACTTATCGAAGGGAAAAATGCGATTCCAATCATTTTTCATGCTTATCACTATCCAACCATGTTTCTTTGTTTCGCTCATGAGTGATTCTGAAAACGGTTCCAACAGATGAATCAGGTAGTCCGCCAAGCTGGTCCATAGGCATATTCACGTATGGGGTCATCATGATGGACAAGAACCATGAGCTGTGTTTTATTACCGGCTTGAGTCCATTCGAGCATTTCTCTTATCACCATCTGAGTCGCCAAAAGCTGCGTAAGGTCTTTTGCCGATGAATAGATTGATTCCTATAGCTTTACCGTCAAAGTTGGAGATAAAAAACACCTTCGGTAATCTCATCAGCAACGGAATACCATTTTGTTGATATTCGTATTTGGTTGCTATGCTTGCAGCCTATAATCAGCTCAGGGGGGATATCATAGACTGATTGACTATAAACTCTTACAAATTCTTGACCACCGCCAGTGACGATATAAGTCTTAAATCCATTGGTACGAAGATAATCCATGACCTCAAGCATAGGCTGGTACACCAACTTTGTATAAGGTTGGTGAAACCGAGGATGTTTGGTGGTGGCCAACGACTGCGCTGCAATCTGTAAAAAGTTGTCGATGCTTATCTCTGAATGAGTGGCGGCAATGATGAGTGCCCAGAAAAATCATGCTCCGGCAAACTTGGCAATCGCTAGTTGATCACTAGAGATAATTGCTTTGAAGGGTTCTTTATTTTCCATTCTGGATGAGTGGGAGCAAGCTCTTTCACGCCATCTAGAGCAAATATTGCTTGAGTGTAAAGCGCATGTTCCACCCACAAAGGACCATCCTGATCAAATGTGGCGATCCGGTCAGCGGGCGGGACATATTTGGGACTTGAAGGATCACAGGTGGCACGTACGAACTCAAGGATAGCTCTGTTGAGCCGGCCCTTCGTTCCAAGAGGGGAGCTTATTACCTTGGGCCATTAAAGGAGGAAGGATCAGTAGGAAAAAACAACAACAACAGGTCAATAGTTCTATTGGAGATCTTGCATAACCTCCTATCCCTGCCCGTGCCCCTGCCCCTGCCCTTGCCCTATTAGCGTTGTTTGAGCCATTTTCACCAGCATAGACACGATGCTAATCAGCAGTTCTCGTCCTTTGGTATATCGTTCTTCATTCACAAGCTGCAATCGTTGACACACATCCAAAATTCCGCGCATTCTGTAGCAGACCTTTTAGCCATCCGATAAAATCGAGCTTTTTTCATCGATGGAATATTCTCCCGCTCCTTCTGCAATATTCAATGGTATTGACAAACCCGCACGTTGAAGCTGATCGCTTAAATAGGCCCTACCCCGAGGTAAATGTTCTAGTCTAACATCCGCAAGTACAACAAATTCTATTGCCACTTGGTATACGGTTAACTTTTCATGGTCTAAAAGAATACGTTTCTGCACTGGAGGAATGGCGATTGTCATATTTTAACTCCCAATTTTGATCCTTGTGATAGATTGAATCGCAATCCAAATCTTTTTCTTCTGTTTCGATATTTATTACTCAAAATTTTAAATCGTTTTAAGCGCCCTATTACATTTTCATTTAAAGCTCGCTTTGAAGAAATATCACGATTCATCTGATTTTCATCTCTTGTAAAACTTTGCCTCTTCATCGTTTTTTGGGCAATAGATTCGTATTTTGAAGTTTTTTTATTCCGGTATACCCAGAATCAACGATTCCTTGAACCGTTTGAACCCAACGTACATTACTGTCTTTGAATAGCTTAAAATCATGTCTCTCACACAGCCTATAGCTTTGTCCTAAATAACATAGGTCCTGTATTCTCTTAAGTATTCCAGAGCCATAAGTAATTTATCTTCGACGACGAGACGAGAAGGCTTTCCTCCCTGGGACATTCTCTGCTTCTCGGCCTCTTTAACTATTGAAATCATTTGTACAAAGGTCTCCTTTCGTACTCCTGTTAATCTTCTAAATTCAGTGGGCGAAAGTTTCTGTATAGCTTCGTATTTTTGCATAAATGGCCGATGGATTTAAGAAGCAGACCCTTATATTAAAAAATAAAATTGCGTGCCAGAACTTTTTCGGGCAAGGGCAAGGGCAGAGGCACGGGCAAGGAATTGAGGTTATGCAAGATGTCTATTTTGGCATTTTTTTAAATCACCCATTAAAATACCTTAATCGATGCAAAAAAAAGCAGTTATTGCTTGTGCAATAACTGCTAACTTCTCCGGATGCTGGGTGCACTTCGAACTTTTGACTGGCTTAGCCTCTGTCAAGAATTTTCAACCCTTTCAAGGCTAATAGCTTAAAATTCACCCTTACAGGAATCTGTATTCCGAAAGTGGGTAACACTTTTTCGCCTTTCTTGAGGAAACGATCAAACATTGTTACCTTCTTTTAAACCATACTGAAAGTTTCATTGTCGGTAACTGTTCTTAGAAGGCTTTGCATTTAATCCATGGGTCTATCACTCACCATTGGTTGCATAACAACCAGTGACGTGATAAACTGGTTCAGGAAGCATTAGAAGTAAATGTTTTTTTATGTTTATAATGTATCTTTAATTAGAGGTTAGTATGAATAAATTGAAATATATCGTTTTCTGTGGACTTGCTGGATTAACAATTCTTTCAAGTAATTTTCTAGTAGCAAAAACTGCCGGCGAGAAATTAGATGATGGAATTGAAAAAACAGAAGAAGCTTATAACAATTCTAAAGAAAAAGTAAAAGATACCTATGAAAGCGCTAAAGATAAAGCAAAAGACACTTACGATAGCGCTAAAGTAAAGACGCAAGAAGCTAAAGAAACAGTAAAAGAAAAGTATAATGAAGCTTTAGAAAAAGCTAAAACTAATTAAATTGACTTTATTCAAACTAAATTTTTTAAAAAAAAAGGCATCTACTGGTTTTTAGTAGATGCCTTTTTTTGCTATAATGCCTTGGAAATGACTTCTTTACCACTGTTGTGGAGCGCTGAAAGCGCTATTAATAAAAGGGGCCGGGCCTGCGATTCCGCGATTCTTAACAATAGAAGGGCCGGCCCTTTTTTATTAAAATTGCTTCACTTAAATAAAAAAGGCGTTTGATCTCCCAAACGCCTTGTCTCCAGTTACTGGGTACACTTCGAACTTTTGACTGGCTCAGCCTCTCGCAAGAATTTTCAACACTCTCAAAATTAATAGTTTAAAATTCACTTGAAAATAAAGTATCCCAAAAGATACAATAAGGTTATATGGAAGAGATCGAAATTGAAATTTACGAAACAACGACAGGCAAGCGACCTTTTGAAGCTTGGCTTGAAGGACTTAAAGAGATTCATACAAAGGCCAGAATTTCTATGCGGCTAGATCGATTAAAGCTTGGAAACTTTGGAGATTGCAAAACTTTGCAAGAAGGAGTTTCTGAGTTGAGAATCCATTATGGGCCAGGAATTAGAATTTATTATGGGAAAATTGGTAATAGAATCCTTTTATTGCTTTGTGGTGGTGACAAAGGTTCTCAGGATAGAGACATCAATAAAGCAAAAAATTATTTGAATGATTATCAATCAAGGAGTTTAAACAATGGCAAGAAGTAGAAATTATCAAGATTTTCTTCTGGAGCAACTTCAAGATCATGATTTTGCTGTGGCTTATCTAAATGAAGCGCTAAATGAAAGCTTGAAAGGAGACGAGGAGTCTCAGAAGCTATTTCTTATGGCATTACGCAATGTCGCAGAAGCGCAGGGTGGTATTGGTGCGTTAGCTAAAAAAGCTCATGTTGGGCGCGAAAGCCTTTATAAAACGCTTTCAGGAACTGGTAATCCGAAATGGCATACGTTGGTGTCTTTGTGTGTGGCTATGGGATTGAATTTAAGATTAAGTTAGATTTACAATGAAATATGAAGATTTGCCCAACATTTCCCAGGAATATATGCCCCAGGGTACTTCAAAGATAGAAAGGGCTATTCACCCATGTGAATACAAACAATTGTTTGAAAGCCTTAACTTGTTGAATAACACTTCGTGGATTCCCGACGCTATTAATAATCCTTCACCTCATTCTAGCACCGAAGGAATTCCAAAAGTACTGCACTATATTTGGCTAGGGAGCCGTTTACCTGTAAAGTACTATGAAGATATTTCATTTTTTGCAGATCGGATCAGAGAAATAGGCGGAATTACTCTCCTATGGACAGATCAAGAGGATGTAGATATCGAACTAAGGGAATGGCTTGAACGAAACTCAGTTTATCTGATTCCAATAGCATCAGTTTTTTCTGATGCTAAGACAATGTCTACCTATTATCATTTTAGAGCATCTTTAAACGCAATCCCTTCAATTATGGAGAAGCTAGCGATCTCCTGCGATATGAGATCTTACATTACTTTGGAGGGTATTACTTAGACTGTGATGTAAAAATGGGCGATATAGATTTTCCCTCTTTGACGCTCAAGGGCACAAATCCTATTTGTGGATTTGTATGCGGATATAGTTCGTATCCAAGAAATGATATTGTAGGTTCTATGCCAGGTAGCTTGTTCATGTCAAATTTAAAAAAGGCAGCTTCTTCTAATTATTACCAGCAAATATGGAAAAAGAGAGGCCCCTGCCGCGATCGACCGTTAATGAATTATATTACAGTCTTGACAACAGGTCCTAGTGTCTTTGAAGAGGTTCTTAATCACACAATAGAGCAACTATGTCTGAATGGAAAATGTAATCCGCCAGATGATCATTGCCATCCTTATGTTGAAGTTCATTCTAACAATTCTGACGAATCTTGGGTTATTTATCGCCCTATGCTTAAGAATCGAAAGAAGAAAGATCATGCCGATCAGATCAACCATGATTTATGTTTAAGCCTTATTTGTGAACCAGAAATCCTTGATTTACATAAATACTTGCCCCACCATGATTTTAATTTTACTGTTGCCGTTCGAAATTTAATTAATACGCATCCAATACTTTTTGAAAAAATTAATCGAATTTTTACTGGAGAAGTTTATCTCTATTAAGAGATTCAAAAAATTATCGAAACAACATTTTCAAAGCCAATTGACATCTTGCATAACCTCAATTCCTTGCCCGTGCCCGTGCCCCTGCCCTTGCCCTATTAGCGTTGTTTTTGAGCCATTTTCACCAGCATAGACACGATGCTAATCAGCAGTTCTCGTCCTTTGGTATATCGTTCTTCATTCACAAGCTGCAATCGTTGACACACATCCAAAATTCCCGCGCATTCTGTAGCAGACCTTTTAGCCATCCGATAAAATCGAGCTTTTTCATCGATGGAATATTCTCCGCTCCTTCTGCAATATTCAATGGTATTGACAAACCCTCACGTTGAAGCTGATCGCTTAAATAGGCCCTACCCCGAGGTAAATGTTCTATTATAACATCCTCAAGTACAACAAATTCTATTGCCACTTGGTATACGGTTAACTTTTCATGGTCTAAAAGAATTCGTTTCTGCACTGGAGAAATGGCGATTGTCATATTTTAACTCCCAATTTTGAATCCCTGCGATCAGATTGAATCGCAATCCAAATCTTTTTCTTCTGTTTCGATATTTATCACTCAAAATTTTAAATCGTTTTAAGCGCCCTATTACATTTTCATTTAAAGCTCGCTTTGAAGAAATATCACGATTCATCTGCTTTTCATCTCTTGTAAGAGCTTTGCCTCTTGATCGTTTTTTGGGCAATAGACTCGTATTTTGAAGTTTTTTTATTCCGGTATACCCAGAATCAACGATTCCTTGAACCGTTTGAACCCAACGTACCTTACTGTCTTTGAATAGCTTAAAATCATGTTTCTCACTCAGCCCATAGTTCCTAAGCAGCTGAGGGGTGCTAGGTCCATGGAATAACGTGTGCCCGAGGAGCATACAATCCAAAAATTTAGACTCTAAAAATCAAAAAAGTTTCACAAAAAAAAAGATGATCTCCAAAATGTTTTTTCGTCCAAGAAACAAAATAAGGAGATCATCATGAGAAGATTTAAAAAAAAAGAACGACCTTCTACAAAAGGTAAATCTCAAAAAGTAAAGAAAGAGGTAGACCTACCCACAATCAACCCTGATTGTGCAGGCATCGATATTGGCTCACGGTCTCATTTCGTAGCTATCCCGCCCAATCGCGATGGAGACACAGTTAGAGAATATTCCTCTACAACATCAGGTGTACTTGAAATATGCACTTGGCTTAAAGAAAACGGTGTTAAGACTGTGGCTATGGAGTCTACGGGTAGTTACTGGATCCCTGTTTTCGAAATCTTAGAATCTTACGGTTTCGATGTGTATTTAGTCAATGCAAAATCCGTTAAAAGCCCTCCTGGCCGCAAGACAGATGATCTTGATTGTCAATGGATTCAGAAACTGCATTCTTTAGGTTTACTTACAAAATCTTTTCGCCCCCAGGATCATTGTTTAAAATTAAGATCTTTGAGTCGGCAACATTCTTCTCTCATAGAACACCGCTCACCGCACGTTCAGCACATGCAAAAATCCTTACATGAAATGAATATTCAGCTTGCCACACACATTCGCGATATTACGGGGGTAACAGGTATGAGAATTATTAATGCCATCCTAGAAGGAGAAAGAGATGAAGAAAAATTTGCTCTGCTTGTAGATCGTCGTTGTAAAAGAGGGGCACAAGAAATTGCTGAGTCACTTCGAGGTAATTATCGCGAAGAACATCTTTTTACATTAGACATCTTGCATAACCACAATTCCCTGCCCCTGCCCTTGCCCAAAAAAAAATCAAAAAAGAGCGGTTATCAAAGAGGCTGAAAGTAAAAGGACTTCTCGAAGAGGAAAACACCACATCTTTTCGTTAATTGGGCAAGGGCAGGGGCAAGGAATTGTGGTTATGCAAGATGTCTATTAAAGCAATCACGAGATCTCTACCTTTATTATAGTCAACTAATCGCCGAGTGTGAGAAAGAAATTGAAAAAGCCTTAAATGAACTTAGCAACCGGATGCAAATAGCATCAACAACAACGCAAAAACAAAAAAAGCTAGAAGAACAGCATTCTCAAATGCTTTGCAACGATTTAGAAACACCTAGTAGCAAAACAAGGAACAAAAAATCTAATTTCCAGTCCCCGATATCTCCCATCATGGAAGAAATCTATGGGGTCGACATCACTACTCTTTCTGGAATTGATCAGGCAACAGCTCTTAAAATCATGGCAGAGCTAGGCGGTACCGTAGAAGCTTGGCGAACTGCTAAGCATTTTGGATCTTGGTTGGGCTTATGCCCTGGAAATAAGATTTCGGGTGGCAACATCATTAGTAGTAAAACGAAACGTTGTGTCAATAAGGCAGCAAACCTTTTAAGGATGGCAGCAAATACCTTGTGGAACTCTAAATCTTATTTAGGAGCCTTTCTAAGACGTATGAAAACTCGACTTGGAGCGCCCAAAGCGATCACGGCAGTAGCTCATAAAATGGCTACAATACTATATACAATGATCAAAGAAAAAAAATCGTATATTGAACTTGGGGAAGAATATTACGAAAAAACTTATCGAGAACGTCGTTTAAGAGGCCTAATGCGACAAGCTGATGACTTAGGCTTTATTCTTACACCTGTCGCTGCACCTACCATATGAAGGCCTGCAGAATAAAAACCCAAAGGATTCAAAGAAATACAACATTAAAACAATTACAAACTAACGAATAGAAACAGAATGTAAATGCAAGAGGCCGACGACTCACTGGTGCTAATCAAGCCCGTCCCATAGTTTGGTCGTAGCAGTTTTTGATAGGTTCATTGGTGAAGCCCTGTTAGCAATAGCAGTGGTTATCCCATATAGAGTAGTTAAATGAATAAAACTGCTTATTTTTTTACATTCGAAAATAAAAATGATGCAGGACTATATGTAGTACTTTTTAACATTCCTCCAGAAACACCATCTTGTTTAAGAAGGAGCAAGAGAAACATCACGATCAGGGAGCGGGTTCAAGGCACTCAACGTAAGAAGTTATATAGGAGCTTTGTCCTAAATGAAAATAGGTCCTGTATTCTCTTAAGTATTCCAGGGCCATAAGTAATTTATCTTCGACGACGAGACGAGAAGGCTTTCCTCCCTGGGACATTCTCTGCTTCTCGGCCTCTTTAACTATTGAAATCATTTGTACAAAGGTCTCCTTTCGTACTCCTGTTAATCTTCTAAATTCAGTGGGCGAAAGTTTCTGTATAGCTTCGTATTTTTGCATAAATGGCCGATGGATTTAAGAAGCAGATCCTTATATTAAAAAATAAAATTGCGTGCCAGAACTTTTTCGGGCAAGGGCAAGGGCAGAGGCACGGGCAAGGAATTGAGAATATGCAAGATGTCTATTTATCTAAACTCGGCCTTAGCAACTATGAAACATGTTTTCTACGGAGTAACTCGATTGAGAATATATGAGGGAGTGCACCATCGGAGCACCATGATGAAAAAATGGCAGCTACAACTCTCGCCATAACTGCCTAAATCAAAAAATCTCCGGATGTAAGATTCGAACCTACGACCAATGGATTAACAGTCCACTGCTCTACCGCTGAGCTAATCCGGAATATGAATTTATATCTTAGAAAAACGGGACTTTTTACTCAACTGCTTTTTAACTGTTTGATGCAAAAAGGGAAGGATGTACCCCTTCCCTTTAAAAATAGTAAACTGGACAATGTTTGACGTGGTTTAATACTCCATGCCCACAGGTGCTGCAGAGGCATTTTTATCTTCTGGAATGTCTGCCACAATTGCTTCGGTCGTAAGCAGCAAGCCAGCAATCGAAACGGCATTTTCTAGGGCGCAACGCACCACTTTCGTGGGATCCAAAATACCTGCTTTAATCATGTCGACATATTCGCCTGTCAAGGCATTAAGCCATGGTCTCTGGAAGCTTCTCGACTTGCTGTAGGATGATAGCCCCTTCTTGGCCGGCATTCTCGGCAATTTGACGCAAGGGGCGAACTTAGCGCGCTTGAGCAATGATCTTGGCTCCTGTTCTTTCATCTCCTTCCAAAGTGTCTGCTAAGTTTGTTCACAGCAGGAATGCAGCGCACATAGGCAACTCCGCCGCCTGGTAAAATGCCTTCTTCCACGGCTGCTGCAGTTGCATGCTGCGCATCATCTACGCGGTCTTTTTTCTCTTTCATTTCAATTTCAGTGGCTGCGCCAACACGGATGACTGCCACGCCGCCGGCTAATTTGGCAAGCCGTTCTTGAAGCTTTTCCCGATCATAGTCGGAATGTGTTTCTTCAATTTGCCGTTTGATTTGAGCGATGCGTTCTTGGATGCTTCTTTATCGCCAGCTCCTTCGACTAAAGTAGTGTCATCTTTGGTACAATGATTTTTTGGCTCGTCCTAGATCTCTAATCGTCGTATTTTCTAACTTCATAGCCAAGCTCTTCACTGATGACTTGAGCGCCTGTAATAATGGCAATATCTTCCAGAATGGCTTTTCGACGGTCGCCAAAGCCAGGAGCTTTTAACAGCACAAACTTTAAATCCGGCTCGTAGACGGTTGACAACTAATGTTGCAAGAGCCTCTCCTTCGACATCTTCGGCGATGATAAGAAGAGGTTTTCCGCTTTCTGCTACGGCTTGCAGAAGAGGGAATTAAATCCTTTAACAACTGAATTTTTTTTTCGATAAATGAGAATGTAAGCATCTTCTAAAACACATTCTTGTGTTTCTGCATTTGTCATGAAGTAGGCGAGACAAATATCCACGGTCGAAATTCATCCCTTCAACAACTTCAAGGTTGTTTCAAATCCTTTGGCTTCTTCAACAGTGATGGTGCCGTCTTTACCTACACGTTCCATCGCATTAGCAATAATTTCGCCGATCTCTGGATCATTATTCGCAGAGATAGTGGCAACTTGGGCAATTTCCTTCGAGTCTTTAATTTTTTTGCTGCGTTCTTCGGAGTTCTTTGAACGACGATTTTAACCGCTTTTTCCATCCCTCGTTTGAGATCAAGCGGGTTTGCTCCTGCGGCAACATTGCGCAATCCTTCGCTGTAGATGGCTTCAGCTAAAACGGTAGCAGTTGTCGTTCCATCGCCAGCTTTATCTGCTGTTTTGCTAGCGACTTCTTTAACCATTTGAGCGCCCATATTTTCATACTTATCTTCAAGTTCAATCTCTTTGGCTACAGTCACACCGTCTTTTGTAATATGTGGTGTGCCATAGGATTTATCAATAATGACATTGCGGCCTTTAGGACCTAGGGTGACTTTGACAGCATCAGCCAAGTGCGTACGCCTTTGAGAATTTTTTGGCGTGCGTCTTCTTTAAATTTAATGTTTTTGCAGCCATGTGAAAATCTCCTCTAAATATGTTAATCAATTCTTATTGTACAATAATAGCAATAAGATCATCGGCTTTGAAGATAACAAATTCTTCGATCATCCAAGTTTGATTTCTTGGCCTGAATATTTTTCCATTAATAACAATGTCGCCAACTTTGACGGGCATGGGAATGAGAGTGCCATTTTTATCTTTCTTTCCAGAACCCAATGCAACCACTTCAGCTTGTTCTTGCTTCTTCTTTGCCGTATCAGGAAGGATAATTCCCCCTTTTAATTTTTCTTCAGCTGCTAACCGGCGCACCAGATACGCGATTGCCAAGAGGTTTGACTTAATTTGATGAGAAGTTTTTGACATTTGTTGAGTTTGAGCCATAGCAATCTCCTATGTTAAATAATATTCGTTCGAAGTATACACAAGCAATCTGAGGAATTGGTTTTTCGTGTTGCCCAAAAACAATTCTTCAGGTTGCTTGTGTATAAAACATAGCGTACTTTGCGATTTTTTCGCAAACAAATTTAGCACTGATTAGTTGCGATTGCTAAAAGTTGTAGCAAGGAAGTGTGCAATAATAAGTTGGGACGATTGGACTGCGTGAAAGCCCCGGGGTTGAACGATCGAAATCGTTCAACTTATTTTTGCACACTTCCTAAGTAATTGTTCCAGCTCAGTCAGTAAATTTTCAAAGGTCTGTATAGCAGCTTTAACGGGAGCCGGAGAAGTCATGTCGATGCCGGCCATTTTAAGCATTTCGATTGGGTATTTGCTGGATCCTCCTTTTAAGAAAGAGAGGTACGCTTCGCGATCTTGAGGGGTTCCATCGACAACATTTTCAGTAAAGCTAAAGCAGCGCTGATACCCGTTGCATATTGAAAAACATAAAAGTTGTAGTAAAAATGAGGGATGCGGGCCCATTCGATATCAATTTCTTGATCGATGATAGTTGCGGGGCCAAAGTACTTTTGATTCAGCTGATGATATTCTTGTTTGAGGAGCTGAGGAGTGAGGGGAATATCTTGTTCCACATGTTGATGGAGGACCAATTCAAATTCGGCAAACAGAGTTTGGCGAAAGAGTGTTCCTCGAATATCTTCAATTTTTTGATTGAGAAGAAAAATTTTTTCATGAGGATCTTGACAGCGACTCATGAGCAAGCGAGTTAACAGATCTTCATTAAATGTAGAGGCAACTTCTGCTAGGAAAATAGGGTAGTCGCTGTAGTGATAGGGTTGTTGTTTGCGGCTGTAGAGGCTATGCATGCTATGTCCTGCTTCATGTGCCAGGGTAAAGACATCTCTGAGAAGTTCTTTATAGTTCATGAGAATGTAGGGCATGCTATCATAACATCCGCTTGAATATGCTCCTGAGCGCTTATTTTTATTTTCATAGCGGTCAACCCATTGCTGCTTTTGCAGCCCTTTTCGCAGGAATTCTTGGTATTCGGAGCCTAAGGGAGCGACAGATTCAATCACCACCTCTTCAGCCTCTCGATAGGTCATGCGAATATCGACAGCGCTTGTTAAGGGAACATAGGTGTCATAGAGATGCAATTCCTCCAAATTAAGGATCTGTTTGCGTACCTGCATATAGCGATGCAAAACATCCAGGCGCTCGTGGACGGCTTGAATCAATGCGTAATAAACGGAGGTATCAATGTTTTTGGGAAATAAAGCAGCTTCTAAACATGAGGAATAATTGCGGGCGCGCGCTTGAAATAAATGGTTTTGCATCTGACCTGACAACAGCTCGCAAAGGGTATTTTCATAAGCTTCATAGTTTTGATGGTATTGCGAAAAGGCATTTTTACGGAGGGTGCGGTCTTGATCGCGAATGTATATTCCATAAGTCCCGTGAGAAAGGGGCTTGGAAATCCTTGACCGTCGAGAATGGTGCCGAATTTGAAATCGGCGTCATTAATTGCACTAAATGATTTATAGGAAGTTTGCAGAGCTTGACCTGCTAAGGCCATTAGCTTCTCACTATCAGGTGAAAGTGTGTGCTTTTTCAGACGAACGATTTTTTCCAAATAAAAACGATAGTCGGCTAAATGGAGGAAGTAAGATAGCTTTCAAGAAGAGTTTCAGGAAGGGATAGCAATTCTGGTTCAAACCAAGCAGACTCCTGGGCAAAAGCGTGAGCTAGAGTTAAGATTTGTTCATATCCCTTTTTAAATTGTGGATTAGTAATATCTTCATCATGCCGCAAATGAGCATAGGTATAGAGTTTGGATAGTTCGCGGTCGATTTTTATCATCAGATTCAAAACCTCTTTTACTTTCTCAGGGCCTTGATGCAAGGTTCCTTGTAAGGCCTGGAGTTCTGGCCAATGAGGGGTTTGCTGAGATTGATTGACAAAGGCTTTGAGAGATATGTCCCAAGCCTCTTGAGAAGGATATAATGTTTCCACATTCCATCGATCTTCTACTAGGACTTCTTCACGTGTTTTCATTGTCTTATTTCTCCATTGAAAATTTGAATCAGTATATACATTTAAACTGAAGAATTGGTTTTTTCTAGCCCATGTGGGTGACCGCATACTATTACCCTAGAGCGCATTGTACTCCAGAAGGTATTCAAAATGGTAATTTTAGTAGCCGGTTAAAATCTATCACACAATATTTATAGAATCAGATATAATGCACCCGTCCTCTAATGAAACTCTTATGGTTATCTTTTTTTTTAATTTAGAGGTAGGCTTGGATGGGTCAAGCCAATTGTAATGTTGTGATAGTAGAATACGTGATGAAAGGATAAAACGCGATGACAAATTCAAATGTCAAAAAGCACGTTGTAAAAGGAAAATTTGTAGTAGGAAATGATCGAGGGCTTCATACAAGGCCTTCCACTGAGTTAGTAAAATGTGCTTGTACTTTTAAATCCCAAGTTTTTCTTATTCATGAAAAACATGCAGTCAACGCTAAGTCCCTTTTGGGGATCCTCATGTTAGCAGCTTCAAAAGGGGCTAAAATTGGAATAGAGGCGGAAGGAGAGGATGCAGAACAAGCTGTGCAATCCATCATTACGTTAGCTCAGAATAATTTTTATATTAAATACTAACCCAAGCTGCTAGTCAGGGATGTTCCAGATGAATTGGTGATTGTTTTCATGCTTTTCAAGGTCAATTTTTGACATACTTGGATAAAGTAGTCAAAATTGACTGAAAATCAGGGAAATAAGCACCTTTCAGATGTCTAATCCTATTCTTCCACTGGGATGGTTTTTTCTAAGACCTCTTTTGTGCAATAAACAGGCGCATTATTCATTAAAGCAGAATAAGGGCGTCGCTAGGGCGGCAATCTACCTCTATGATATGCCGGACGTCTCCAATATCTTGTTCCAGAAATAAACGCGCAAAGTACACAGTATCTTGAACATCATTGATGACAACTTGTTTGACACGGATGTCCATGGCTTCAAATATCAAATCGATTAGATCATGTGTCAAGGGACGGGGAGATTCTACTTCAGTAAGGAATAGTTGCAAAATTCTGCCAATGTTTGGATCTGTATAAATGGCAAAACGTTTCTCTTGTGCACTTAAAACCACCACAGTGTAAGAACGAGTTTGCATTATCTTATCAAAAGAAAGTTGAATAAGCTCTGACAACATACTGTTATCCCCATAAAATAGAGATTATTGTGTATATACAAAATTAAGTATGAACTTTGACTAGCCCATCTTCATAACCTATCACAACGCGTCGGGCAATATTAAAGAAAAAACCCGTTTCAATGACACCAGTGATATTTTTTAAACATTCATGTTCTTTAACAGGGTCAATAATGGGGGTTTGAAATTGTATATCGACAATGTAATTGCCATTGTCCGTTATGTACGGGGTGGTATCCCGGTTACGGCGCAACTCTCCCTGATAGCCTTTACTGCTGAGGCGTTGTAAGGTGCTGAGGTAGACAAAACGGGTGATTTCAATCGGAACAGGACATATGCCTAAATGATCGACGAGTTTAGTTTCATCGACAATGACTATCATTTCATGGCTCGCTTGGGCCAAAATTTTTTCCCTTACAAGAGCCCCGCCTCTCCCTTTGATCATATTTTTATGATGGTCTATTTCATCTGCTCCATCGACAGTAATATCTAGCGAATTAATGGTTTCAGAATCCACGAGAGGTATCCCCACTTGTTGAGCTTGACGGGAGGATTGGTGGGAAGTTGCCACTGCAGTCATCTTTAAGCCCTCCTGGCATCTTTTGCCGAGTGCCTCAATAAAGAATGAAGCAGTTGATCCTGTTCCAAGCCCTACTAACATTCCATCCTGAACTATCTCTGCTGCGGCTTTTCCTGCAGCTTTTTTTGCAAGGATAATTGGTGTAAACTCTGTTTTGGTCATGGATATCAATCTCTTTTATGCATTACCTAAGAATTTACTATACCAGAAAGTGGAATGATCTAAAAGAATGTTTTGTAAATTTGCGTTTTATCGAAAACTCCATTAGACTCTTTACCAAAATAGACCCCTTGAACTCAAGGAAATGAGAAGGTAAAATGATACTGAAATTGAAAGATTTGTGTTGTTATCTAGATGAATTGCTTCCAAGCCAAGGAGTGACAGATTATGCACCCAACGGTTTACAAGTTGAGGGAAAGGGGAATGTTTCCCGTTTGGCAACGGCAGTTTCAGCTAGCTTAGAAACCATTACTGCTGCTGTTGAGCTTGGAATCGATGCTCTGATTGTCCATCATGGTCTTTTTTGGCAGCGCGATAGTTATGCAATCCAAGGAACAAAACGTAGAAAACTTTTTCTCTTGCTTGAGCATGAAATAAATTTATTTGCTTATCACCTGCCTTTAGATATGCATGTCCAATTAGGAAATAACTGGAAGGCAGCTCAAGATTTAGGTTGGATGGATCTTCAGCCATTTGCATACTTAAATGGAGGGCCTATTGGCGTCAAGGGGCGAATTGCTCCTTGTAAACGAGAAGAGTTGCAATTAAAGTTAGAAAACTATTACGGCCATTCAGCAACCTGTGCATGGGGAGGTCCTGATTTCATACAAACTTTGGGTCTTGTTTCAGGCGGAGCTTATAAAACAATTACAGAGGCAGCTAAAGAGGGGTTAGATGCATTCATTACAGGAAGCTTTGATGAACCTGTCTGGTACCAAGCAAGAGAAGAAGGCATCAATTTTTTTGCTCTTGGCCATTCAGCAACTGAAAGGGTAGGACCTATGGCATTAGCAGTTCATTTAGAGCAAGTATTTCATATTCCTTGCAGCTTTATAGATATAGAAAACCCTTTCTAAATAAATTAAGGGCTGGTTGAATGTTCTTGAAGAGCTCATTCAACCAGAACGAACAATACAAGATATCAGCAAAAGTTTTTTTACTTCCTCTGATTTTTTGTAGCTACTTCTGATGAAACTGAAACATCTTCTGCTCCATTTTTTTCCAATAGTTCCTTAATGCGTTTCGCCCAATCATGAGAGGCAACTTTAACTGCGATTAAGATGCCCCCATCTTTCAAGCGATTTTCGTAGAGCTTAGCTTCATATTCAGGGATGCCCAATCCTATCAATGCACCCACAATACCACCAGTTATCCCGCCAGCTGCAATACCACTTAGAGCCGCCATCAAAGGGCCGGCAGCAATGAATGGGCCCATTCCAGGAATAGCAAGCGCGCCAATACCTGCTAATAATCCAAGCGCCCCTCCAATAACTCCACCAGTAACAGCACCCGTTGCGGTGCCCTCAGGAGATTTTGTGTGCTTTTCTGTTCCTAAACCCCTTTTCTTATCTGTGACCCGCTCTTCTGTTCTCCAATTTTTTTCGATTTTAACATCATGGGGAGCATCAAATTCTTGAAAATTTTCACCATGTGAAGAAAGGAGCGATATATCATACGAATTGATACCCGTGTCTATGATTGATTGGACAATTTTTTCTGCTTTGTCTCTATTTGCAACTATTCCATAAACGACTGTATGGTTAGCCATAGATACTCCTTAAATTTGAGATAAAAGAACCTTAAATGTTGGACCATTGCTTTTATGATGTAACAGCGGAGTTTTCGCTACGCACAATTTCTAATTGATTATCTACGCTTTTAACTCCGGCAACAGCTTTGGCTTTTTTTCCAATCTCATTTTTCTCTCTTTCTGAGTTAACGGTTCCACGCAGGGTAACTACTCCATTCGTAGTAATAATCTTGACATTCTTCGCATTTATTGAAAGAGAATCATCATCCATCAAAGCTTGGCGTAATTTTTGCGTAATCCCTCGGTCCACTTCATTTTCACTTTGATCCATAGGAGTCAATACACCCTCTCTTCTATCTTGTACATTACGTGCTGTATTGTCGGCACGAGGCGTATTTTGTTCACATCCAACAAATATTAGGCACAGGGCAGACAAAAGAAAAAAGTGCTTTTTCATAATTTACCTCCTTAGGTGTTTATCTATCTACTTAATGGGGCTTAAGACTTGGATTTGCTAAAAAAGAGGGGTTAGTCTTTAGCCTTATTCAATTCGGAGAATAAGAAAAGCCACAAAAAAAGCAAATAGAAAATATTTTAATCTTCTCCTCAAAGCTTAAAAATCCAGCAAATTAGAAGCGCTATGAACAAAGGTGCAGGCTTTAGAGGCTGTCAGTAAATTAACGGAAGTGAGAAAATATGCAATTTTTGTTCAGATCTTTTTTTGTCCAGTTTTTGACATACTCGAGTAGAGTAGGCAAAAACTGGTCAAAAAAGAGATGAACGAAAAGGGCCATTTTATCACTTTCGTTAATTTGCTGACAGACTCTTAGGGGCTGACAGCCTCTTAGAGCCTGTTCAAAATCTTTTAAATAGATAATTTTTCGAAACTTTCTTTGCCTAAAAAATTTTAGTGTCGAACACTTCAGCAGTTAAAACTGCCACAGAGCCCACAGAAAACACAGAGAGGGGGTTATATCTTCATTCGACAAATGCCATCTACTAATCGCTTTACATTAAACTTCTTGCATAATTCATTTTCCTTGCCCATGCCCTTGCCCAAAAAAAAATCAAAAAAGAGCGGTTATCAAAGAGGCTGAAAGTAAAAGGACTTCTCGAAGAGTAAACACCACATCTTTTCGTTAATTGGGCAAGGGCAGGGGCAAGGAATTGTGGTTATGCAAGATGTCTATTAAAATTAATAAGCAATCCTCGAGTACAGGTTCCATAAAGCCGTAAATAAGACAGTAATTGTGCTTCATGTATTGGGGCTATTGTTCAATAGCGGCCCCAATGATATTACCCGTTAATGGATCAGTTTCACGCCCGTCTATTTCTTCAGATATATCTGGATTAATTAAATAATTCATAAGACCCCTCTCTGTGTTCTCTGTGGGCTCTGTGGTAGTTTATTGTATCTAACAAAAGATTTTGAACAGCCTCTTAGGGTTTATTTTTTTCCCTATGGGAAAAAGGTCTATGATAGGCGATGTTGGGAAGTGCATAGGGTTCGCGAGAAAATTGCCGTAATTTTAAATTTTTTCCCCCTTTATGGGATGTCAGTGTTTTAAAACAGCACTGCTGAAAAAGCTGATCCAAATTAGGGGAGATCCCTATATTTGTTTTTACTGGGGATTGGCTGAGGGGTTGATCTTTACATAATTTGCAAATACGCATAGCTACCTCTCTTGTTAATTGAATACACAAACTTCATCATAGCAAAGGTAAAATTTTTATTACTTTTTATTTTATGGCCATCATCACGAAGACATTGACATAAAATGAATACATTAAGAAAATGTCCACACATTTATGCCTAATTCTTAAATGGATGGAAATAATGGCAAACATCATTGATGTTTTAAAAGAACGCGGTTTTATTGAAGCGATGACCAGCGATGACATGCGTCAATTGGTCGAACAGCCCATTAAGGTCTATTGTGGATTTGATCCCACCGCAGATAGTTTACATTTAGGGAATCTAGTTGCAATTATGGGTCTTGCTTGGTTCCAACGCTTAGGGCATACCCCTGTGGCAATTATTGGGGGAGCAACCGGCATGATAGGTGATCCATCAGGAAAAAGTGCAGAGCGTCAACTTCTCGATGAAAAAACTTTAGAGATCAATCTGATCGGTATTCGCAAGAATTTAGAAGCCATTTTAGATTTCCATCATCCAACCGCTAAGCCTATTATTTTGAATAATTATGATTGGTTTAAAGAATATTCCTTTATTCAGTTCCTAAGGGATGTAGGAAAGCTCTTTCGCGTGGGACCTATGTTAGCCAAAGATAGTGTCCGGGCACGATTGCAATCGGAAGAAGGGATGAGCTTCACCGAATTTAGCTACCAAATTTTGCAGGGATACGATTTTTTGCATCTCTATCAACTGCACAATGTAATCGTCCAATTAGGAGGAAGTGATCAATGGGGAAATATTACTGCGGGTACTGATCTCATTCGCAAAGTTCACGGCAAACCTGCCTATGGGATCACCTTTCCTTTGCTGACTAGTAAAGATGGTCAAAAGTTTGGAAAATCAGAAAAAGGAGCTATATGGTTGTCTGCCGAAAAATTATCCCCCTATGAATTCTACCAATATCTTGTGAGGGTAGAAGATGAGGATGTGATAAAGCTGATGCGAATGCTCACGTTCATGGATATGGCTGACATTTGGCATTATGAAAAGCAAATGCAAGAACCAGGTTATATTCCTCGCACAGCTCAAAAACGTTTAGCAGAAGAAATTACCCGTCTCGTTCATAGTCAGGAGGGGTTACAAGCTGCCCTAAAGGTTACAGAAGGTATTGCACCAGGCTCGCAAGCAAGATTGGATAGTACTATTCTTGAAAGTATAGCAATGGATATGCCTTGTTGTAGTCTTTCGGCAGATCAAGTGAGATTTAAAAAATTAGTGGAAGTTTTGGTCGAAATTGGTCTGCAAACTAGCAAAGGCGAGGCGAGGCGTTTGATACGTAACGGAGGGGTCTATCTCAACAATGAGAAAATTGAAGATGAGAATTTTGTTGTTGACAATAACTCATTTATTGACAATCGTTTGATGTTAATTTCAGCAGGGAAAAAAAATAAAATGCTCGTACGCATCAGAGAAACTTGAAAATTAAGGTTGAATTCAAAAAGAAATTTCTTATCATAAGTGGCATTAACTAAAATATTTATTTACAAAAGTGTTAGAATAGACAATTTCTGGAAAGTGGAGGGTGGTTTAAAGCCATTTCCATTGCGTTTTCCGAAAAAAGCGGGAAAATTCCTGAGATTGTGATTCTACAGAACAAGTGCAAAAAATGAAGGAGTCTGAGTCTATGACAACCAGCGCAAAGAAAAGCACCATGACAAAAAAGAAGTTAATCAATTCTATTTCGCAAGATAAAGGGATTCATCCCAATGATGTCCGTCATGTGATACAAGCTTTTCTAGATAAGATCACAGATTGTTTATCACAAGGGGAACGCTTAGAATTTAGAGAATTTGGAGTTTTTGAGGTTGTTGAAAGAAAACAAAAGATTGGTAGAAACCCCAAGAATGCTTCCGTGCCTATTGTGATTCCTGCTAGAATGGCAGTCAAATTCACTCCAGGGAAAAAAATGCGTCAAGTGGTTGAGATTGAACAAGAATCAGATCTCTTAAGCATTTCTTAGAGCCATTCCCGAGTTTCTTCAAAAAGCTCAGGAATGATGATGAATTTTTGTATCACAGAGGGGCTATGAAAAACAGTGAATGCTCTCTTCTGTGGTATAAATCATTGCAGGCTTTTTAAAAAATTTTGACAACGATGATCTGCTCCATCATCTCCACTGTTTCGCTGTGAATCTCTGTGACGAAAATTAAATTTTAAAAAGCCCTGGATCATTTGTTTATAATGGGCATTACCTAATCATGCCCGAATTTTGTTCCCTTCAATCTCTTTTTTGTAAACAGATTGAGGATTCGCCTTCTAATTTTGATTGCTTGTTTATCAATTTTTTGAAATCAACTCCTTCCCGGAGTAGTGGAGAGAGCGTGTTTGGCAAGAGTCTCTTTTTTCTGAAGATAAAACTATCGAAAATTGGAAGAGGCTTCTGGCTGTCAATGTTCTGAGTGATTTATCTCAATTGCATCAAGAAGAAGTTTCAGTGAAAGTACGTCTTTTTGAGCGTCAACCATGGAATCAAAGATCCCAGTATTTTAGATGCTTGTTGCTCTCAATCATGCTTTAGCTAAAATGCCCATTCCCGAGGTAGGTCCCTGCTTGTTAGAAAGTGGAGCCGCTCTCATTGATTTGCACGAATATTGTCCTTGGCTTTCTTTGCCTTATACACCTTACCACTACGAGTATGGAATCTACTTTGTCTGCTGGCTTTGTTAACCCGACGTGAAGATTTGCAAGAGATTGTCTTACGGTTGGCTCAATGGCAACTCAATACACTAGATGCTACTGCTGCACCTCTTCTGGCCTTTTTGTGCGGGAGAAAGAGGGAAACACTTTGCAGCATCTCTGTTTAAGCTATTTACTCTTTCAGGGAGCACTTCTTTAAGGAGAGAAAACACCATTTGCCTCAGTTGCTCAAGCAGCCCTAAGAATTATTCAAGAGCGGCATGAAAATAAAAGGAAACAAATCAATCCCTTATGGGCTTTAATTGAGAACTGTTTTACTCGTCTTTCACCGAAAAATTTGGAAATGGGAAAGCATGAGGATCTTCCCTTAGAGCTCTCTGAGCATATCTATGATCCTTCGACAGCCCTGGCGGGATATCGCTCTTCCTCTCAACATGTGATTTGTACTTTGCATGGGGGGCACAACAGGCTTGGGAGTTCTTCGTCTTGAGGACATCGAAATTGTCAGTTATGGGCCTCAGTATCTCCCTTTAGAAGATTGTCAAGGGTTTGGCATTGAGGGTAATGCACTGACGGACCAGGGAATGAGGCGTTCTTTAATAGAATGGCGGCGACAATCTTTTGTCTTAAAAGGGTGTACGCGATTGGTGGATCAACCCTCTTCATCGCCTTTTGGAATTGGTCGGTTCAGAGGTATTTGGTTGGAAGTTTCTCAAGAATTTAAACGCCCCCATTTTTTTCTTAAAACCACCTTTTTAGGCTCGGTAGTTGGCAATCCCTTGCTTTCAGTTTTTTTGTTAAAGCACGCAGTTGTCAAACACAATCGCTGCAGCACCTCCGTCCCCACATGTTAGACCGTTATGAAGGAGATCCTCAAACTCTGACTTTTGAAGGCCGGCATACGACTTTAGTTTTGCGTTCCCTTTTCTTTAAGGGAACGATGCAAGTCATTCCGTTGGGGGGCGGGAATAATTTTTGGGGGGCCGATTTTCTGGTGGCTTATCTTCTGCGCCCTGATCAAAGCCATTATCAATGGCATATAGGTCCTTGAAGTATAGTAACAAGAAATTATCTTTGTACCTTCGTCACACTTTGTGTTTAATTTTTTTACCACTACTTAACCAACCCCAAGTTTCGAAAGAGGCCTATTCATTACATCCGAAACAATCCCTTTAAGCTATTTAGTTGGGAAACGGTATACTCACTACCTAGATTTTTAATTGAAACAGAGAAGTTTTTCTTTTAAATTTGGGTAATATTTTTGCTCGAATGGTTTGTAAGTTAATAACAAATGAGTGGTTGCTTTTCTAGAAACATCTATTTGTTCTCCATGTATTACTTGCAATTTGTATTTAAACTCAGGATTTAAAGAATATCTAACTTTTAAACTTCCAGTTTCCTTTTCATTAATAAAGTTTACTAATCTATTTATCAAATCATCTTCTTTAGTGATGATGTGTCTTTTTAAAAATTCTTTTGGATTTGTTACGCCGTCGTTATTGAAACCAAACGAATTACTTATAAGTTCCCATAACGTTTTATCGGTGGCTGCGGCTTGTAGTTCTTTTGAAGTACATTCACAGTTAGTAATTGTCTTTACATCACAAAACGATAAGATATGCGTTAATAATTCAGTGTGTATATTCATAATGTGTTAAATCTTTTTTATACATGTTTATTATTAATCAGTTACATATTAAATGGTATATAATTACTTACGATTTTACTTAATTTTAAATTTATATGCAATTGTTTCTTAAACTTGATAGGAAAAGGCCAGGTCAACCGCATTCTTTTCCTTAGCTTTTTTGTGAAAGCGCGGAGTTGTCACATACAATCGCTGCAATATCTCCGACGCCATATCTAGAACCTGTTCAAAATCTTTTGTTAGATACAATAAACTACCACACAGCCCACAGAGAACACAGAGAGGGGACTTCTCTGTGTTTTCTGTGGGCTCTGTGGTAGTTTTAACTGCTGAAGTCTTCGACACTAAAATTTTTTAGGCAAAGAAACTTTCGAGAAATTATCTATTTAAAAGATTTTGAACAGTCTCTTAGACAGTTATAATAACATGGACACTTATAATAACATAATGGGCAGGATCGCCTTCGTCAGCAAAATAATCAATTATCACCCACCTAAGGCTTTCCTACCTATCTTTAATTGGGCCTGAATATTGTTTATTAAATTCTTGCAATCAAAAATTTTAATAAAATCCCAATTTAAAACGACCGATTTACGATCGTCATCTGTTTAAGTAATAAGACCAAATTTTAAAGGGTTAACTTCAACAGGTCTAGCTTCATTTGCAAGCACAATTATCTTATTATCAATATTCTCTACTCTAGCATTTGCTTGAGCCAGAGTTAATATTCCCTTATGAACATCCTTAACTAACTTTTCATAACGGGCTAAAAATCTAGTTTCATCTTTGGAAAATTGCGCATCAGTTATGGTTTTTCCACCAGCAATTCCATTTAATAAGTTCATATTAATTTTTTTCATAATCACCTCTATAATGAGAGCCATGAGACAACTTCATCTTTATTTTCTTTTCCTCCACATCTTTATTATAAGATTTTTGTATTCATATTAATATGTTTATTAACAATATTTTAAACTAAATGTACTAATTATTAAATCATTCTGAAATATTTAATCTCTTTCGCTAGTTTTTGTTCTTCGTTCTGCTCCTTTGACGATAGCAAGAATGCTTCTTTTTATCTGTTTTTTCTTGTAATTATATTTATAATACAATATAATTTATTTGAATAAAATTAATATTAGTAAACAAATGGGTTAATTTATGGAAGGTAATCAAAGCAATTTTCATAGTAGTAGTGATTTTAGTTTGATAATGCGTTTTATGACGGAGACTCAAAGTGAGAGTGAGTTAAATGCTTTGATGGATTCGGAGAAAGAGGCTCAAGAAATTGCAACAGAAGTATTTCAAAGTAATGATTTAAATCCTGCTTCAAGAAGATCAACATATAGGAGTCTTGCAAGTCGATCTATATTAAGTAAATCAACTGAAAAAGAATTAAATAGATCTGTAGCAGAAGAAAGAGAATTTCGAAAAACTGATACCATTGATTTGTCAAAAGCTACAAAAGGTGAATACAATTGTTTATCTGGTAGATTTGAAAAAGGAAACGATTCTGATGAAGATGAGTCAACTACAAATAACTATGAAGTTTTAACAGAGCTTGATGGTGGCATATTACAGGTATTTAATGATGAGAGCGACCATTATGAAACATTAGAAGAAGCTATTGCTAATGGAGAAACAATCGAAACTCGAGAAAATAATTCTAATTCAATCAAAAAAGCTAAAACAGTGCAAGAGAAAGAACCAACATTAAGTGAAAGTCAAGAGCACGTGCGCTTAGTTCAACGCATCATGGAACATACGCTAAAAGGAAGTAATTTTGAAAAATTCTGCGAGAATAGATTTAGTAAAAGTGGAGAGAATCCTATGATGTGGGATTCTATGAGTGAAGAAGTGGTTGTAGCGACAAAAAAGCTAACCAATCAAGGTGCTAATAAAGTCATGCATGAAGCAGTTGCTTATAATCCGCTTACTGGTCAAATTCGTCCTAATAAGATTTTTGCTATTGCAGCAGGAGATAAAAAAGAAGATCTTCGTCATGAGCAAGTCGTTGTTGAGTATTTAAGAGATAAATTGGAAGCTAAATGCTTTGCTAATTGCTTTGTGGCCCCAGACAAATTTACTATATCTGAAAAGAAAGGGGGAATGGTCGGAAATCTTGCCGGAAGAAATCTAGATCGTATGATTAAAACAACCTCGTTCCAACAGAAGCTTTCATTAAGTAGAAAGCTTGGGAATATTTTAATTGCTCTACGAGAAGCAGGTGTAGTGCATCGTGATATTAAACCAGATAATATTTTAGAATTGCTTGGAGCGGACGGGAAGCCTCGGATAGGTGAAGATGGCTGCGTTGAAATTGGTATGATCGACTTTGGAAATACTTTGATATTAGAGCCACTGGCTGGGCAAAATGTTATGCACTTTAGACTTGAATATCTTGATCCTAAATTTCTTACAAATAGAAGATTCCAAATGCTAATTAATGAGAGGGCTACTCTTAATTTAGAGATAGGCAGTCCTCTTAATACCGATCCGTATATGTATGGATTAACTTTGATCAATATATTTAGTGAACAGACAACGGGAGAGTTTGTGAATTATGCGAGAACTGAATCTGAAAAATATAGAGGTTCTGCTCGGTCTACTAAGTTGAGCAATTGGAAACGAGATGTTGATAATTGGACCATTTGGGGAAAAATTGATAGCAAGCTAAAAAGTCAAAATATAGATCACCAAGTCATAAGCGCAGTTATCAATCGATTAAAGAGTTTAGTGAATCCAGACCCCATGCTAAGACCTTTTCTTGAAGATACAAACGAGTTTTTCGATAAAGTTCTTAAAGAATTAAACTAGTGACATGGACTATTCGGACTAATGGGACGGAATTGGACAGATTGGACAGAATTGTTCAAACCTGTCCAACATGTCCCGTTAGTCCAGCCTGTGCAACTCGTCCCACCCGTTCAGTCTTTTCTTAAGTTAATGACTTGGAAAAAAAACTCTAAACACTTATTATCATTATCGATATTATTGATAGGCAATGGTTTAATTAACAGGTAATAGAGTCATGACCCTGCCCAAATTATTAGCCCTCTTATCCTTGTGCTTATTTGGGCTGATTGGAGTTTTGGCATTATTTAAAGAACGCTCAGCAGCACCCCCTTCGATGCAGCTTATTCAGATTCCATTAGAAGTTGATTTGGATAAGGAAATTCAAACAGTGGTGCCGGCTTTTGCTCCTCATCCAGCTTTTTCTTCTTCGGATGAAGCTCAAGAGGCTGCAGCGCTTGAATTACCACATGCTGATCGAATAGAAGAGTTATTTAACAAGAAGGATCCCAAGCTTCCCATTGTTGAAACCATTACATACAAAAGCCACGTTCCCTGGCAAAAAGGGGAGGCCTGCCTGGCTATCTGATTACGCAGCCCATTACAATACATCCCGTCATTTTATTGCGCGGAGTTTGAATGGGAAACCAGACTATTTGAAGCAGGAAATAGCTGAAGGGGATTTGTTTTAACGTTTTGCGTCAGGATAAAAACTTTGAATTTTATCTTGTGGTGGATACTTCCGGCTGCCGCATGTGGTTTTATTATCTGAATTTAGATGCGAAGGAGAAAGTCTTATTGAAAACCTATTCGGTAGGGTTAGGACGGCTTGACTCTTCAAAAGCGTCGGGTCTTTTGACTCCCTTGGGCAAATATACTTTAGGCGATCGCATCGCTACCTATAAGCCCAAATTAATGGGGGTGCACCATGGTAATAAGACTGAAATGATCAGTGTGTTTGGAACACGGTGGATTCCTTTCGATAAAGAAATTGGAACTTGTACTGAACCTGCTAAGGGATTCGGAATACACGGGACCCCTTGGAGTCAGGGAGCAGGAGGGGGACTGGTCGAACAAACTGCAAGCATCGGGAAGTATGAAAGCGATGGATGTATTCGATTAGCAACGCCTGATATAGAAGAGCTATTCGCCATAGTGATTACGAAACCAACGACTATAGAGATTGTGCATGACTTTGCAGAGGCATCCTTAGGATGGTTCAACAATAAGTTGACGATTGACCGCGCCAAAGCCCCGCGGTTAAACGATTAAAAAGTGACCCAATATTAGAATAACAACTTTTATGTTTAACGCGGGAGTTTCGCGCGGTCCAATCGTTCAACTTATTATTGAACACATCCTTAACCGAAATGAATTTTAAGTAAAAAAGGAGTAAGGGTTGGAAAATTTACCCCATGAAAAACAAATTCATGAATATATTCATACGATAGAACATCTCAAAAAACAGAGCCAAGATAATCCCATTTTTAGAGCCGAAATTCGCAAACTTGAGCAAAAATTGGATAAATTGAAGCAGAAAGTTTATGCCGAACTCACCCCCTGGCAACGCATTCTCATTTGCCGACATCCCGCACGCCCCCATGCCCTCGATTTTTTCCGTAACATGTGTGAGAATTTTGTCGAACTAGCCGGAGACCGCTGTTATAGAGAGGACCATTCCATAGTCGGTGGCTTTGCCAAAATTGATGGAATCAAGTGCGTAGTCATCGGACAAGAACAAGGGCATGATACCGAAAGCCGCATGTATCACAACTTTGGTATGCTCAACCCTGAAGGATTTCGCAAAGCGTTGCGTCTCATGCGTTTGGCTGACAAATTCCATCTTCCGATTATTTCACTTATCGATACGAAAGGGGCTGATCCAAGATTGGAAGCAGAAGAACGAGGGCAGGGGTGGGCGATTGCGCAAAATTTGCGCGAAATGGCTCGTATTAATACCCCCATTATCGTAGTGATAATTGGCGAAGGATGTTCGGGTGGTGCTCTTGGAATAGGAGTAGGTGATGTGATTGGGATGCTGGAACATGCCTATTATACGGTGATTTCACCGGAAGGGTGCGCTTCTATTTTATGGAAAGATCCTTCCCGCAATGTGGAGGCGGCTTCTGCCCTTAAACTCAATGCAGAATATCTTTTGGAATTGAAAATTATTGATGCCATTATTAGCGAACCTTTAGGGGGTGCTCATCATGACCCTCAAAAAACGTACCAGAATGTGAAGCAGTTCATTCTGGATCAATGGAATATTCTTAGGCGCATTCCACCCTCTCTATTGCTTGAGCAGCGCTATTTAAAATTTCGTCAAATGGGAAAATACACAGAAATCTAAACTTAGCTAGGAGCTGGGCATAAATAAATGCTACATTTCGACTGCGCCAAAGCCCCGGGATTGAATCGCTCTAAAATGGCCCAATATTATAATATACGGGCCATTTTCGGAGCGTTTTCAAATCGCGACGCTTTCGCACGGTCAAAATGTAGCATTTATTTATGAGCAGCTCCTTAGGAAGATAGGACCCTATATGCGCCATTTATTTCGTACAGCTTTGCTGGGCCGTCAAAACCGCCTTCTCATTGCTTGCTCTATTGTGTTCATGATTTTACTCACGTTTGCTTCACAGTTAGAAATCGTAGCTTTGGGAATTATTACTCGCAAAGGCCCCGACTTTTTTGAGCTGTTTGCTCCAGTTAAGGATGGAAAGCTGCAAAAAAATCAAGAAGTAAACTGGGAGCATGTACAGGAACGGTGGAAGGAATTGGATTTTGAAAAGCAGAATAAGGTCACCCCTGCTGACACCACACATTTTCTGGCTCAATACAAAGGCCTTGATCTGGTTGAAAAAGTCACCCATTTTGTCAATCAATGGCTGCCTATTGGCAGCAGTTTGAAAGCTTTGGCTTTTTTTCTGGTCATTGTAGCTGTTTTTAAAGCCGCAGGCCTCTTTTGCCATCGCTTTACATCGCGCCTCGTGGCCATCAACATCAGCTGTGATTTACGTCAGGCTTATTTTGAACATATCCAGTCTTTATCCATGAAATTTTACCAAAAACACAATATTGGGAGTTTGTCATCGCGTGCAGTGGGGGACGCCTCTCTAATTGCCGAAGCATTAAATGCTTGCTTGGTTAATTACCTGCAAACCCCTTTTACGGTCCTATCGACATTGATCTTGTGTTTTTTAACCTCTTGGCAGCTTTCCCTTATTATTTTTTTGGTTTTCCCTTAATTATTTATCCCATCATTTTTTTAGCCCGGCGTGTCAAACGCATTTCCAAACAAATACAAAAGAATCAGGAAACCTTTGCTTCCGTGCTCATTGATTTTTTAGCTGGCATTCAAACGGTAAAAGTTTTTGCGATGGAAGACTTTTCCTTAAAAAAGTACCGCGAACACAACAATAAAATGGCTGCTTTAGAACAAAAAAGCGCCCGTTATGATTTATCTTCGCGTCCCATAGTCCACACTATCGGGATGTTTTTCTTGGCCACTGCTCTTTTGTATGGACTTTATGTTTTACAAATGAATGTATCCGAAGTACTTGTCTACTGCGGACTGCTCTATGTTTTTTATGAACCCATCAAAAAATTTGCTGAGGAAAATTCTCACATTCAACGCGGCATTGCTGCTGCTGAGCGTATGCAGGAAGTGATCGGTTTGCAGCCCCATATTCAAGATAGCCATGGGGCTATTATTCTCGACACCCTGTCAGAAGCTATCGAATTTGAGAATGTCTGGTTCCGTTATGAAAGTAACTGGGTGCTCAAAGGGGTGAGCTTTACTGTGCGCAAAGGCGAGACAGTTGCCCTCGTGGGGCCTACAGGATCGGGTAAATCGACTATTGTCCAATTGCTTCCCCGCCTTTACGATATCCAGAAAGGGGGAGATTCGCATTAATGGACTGCCTCTGCATGCTTATACACAAAAATCGCTACGTGAAAAAATTGCCTTTGTTCCGCAAAAGCCTTTCTTATTCCTTGATACAGTTGCCCAAAATATAGCCTTTGGCCGCCCCCTTTCCGAGGAGGAGATTTACGAGGGGCCCGTTTGGCGCATGCGCATGAATTTATTCAGCATTTGGATCAAGGCTACCAAACAGAGTTAATGGAAGGAGGCAAAAACCTCTCAGGCGGACAAATGCAGCGTCTGGCGATTGCGCCAGCTTTAATTAAAAAAGCTCCTATCCTCATTTTAGATGAAGCCACTTCTGCTCTCGATGCTGTTAGCGAAAACCATATCAAACAAGCTTTAGAAGAGTTGGGTGGTAAAATGACCCAAATCATCATTGCCCATCGCCTTTCGACTGTTGAAAATGCCGACAAGATCATTTTTTTGGACCAGGGGAAAAAAATTGCAGAGGGGACAAAAAGGGGAACTAATGGAGTCCTGTCCGGCTTTCCGTTACATGTGGGGAACTTTTGCATCAACAAACCCCTTATCAAGGTGAAGCTATCCATGCATAAAAAAGCCTTGGTCATTCATTAGGGGGGAATGGATTCCTCCCTTTGCCTTGCGTTGGCTTGCCAGAAATTTGCCAAAGAAGAGGTGTTAAGCGTTTCATTTGCCTATCAGCAACGCCATAACCCTGAAGTCATGCAAGCTGCTAAAATTTGCCGGGATCTGCAAACTCATTACCTTCAGCTTCCCATTGATTGTTTGGCAGCCATCACCAGGGAGCAATGCTTTGCGTCGCTTCTCCTTCCCCATCCAAAACATACATCTCTCACATCAACCTCCCATAATTTTCGTTACAGGGCGAAATGGATTGATGGCGCATATAGGAGGAATTCATGCACAGTATTTGGGAGCGCATTGTCTTTATATGGGGGTCATGGAACTCGGAAGGTGCCAATTCAGGTTATCGAGACTGTTCCAGGCATTATATGGATCTCCAGCAGCAGATTTAAACCGAACAATATTTAGATGATCCTCTTTGAAATCCGCACACCTTTAGTCCGTATGACAAAAAAAGAGACTTTGGAACTAGCAAATCGCTTAGGTATTTTAAGCTATCTTTTAGAAGAGACCATTATTCGCTATGAAGGGATGCAAGGCTATGGTTGCCGAAGATGTCCCGCTTGCTTATTGCGTAATCAAGGAATAGAAGAATTTTACAAGGAAATGTCGGATTTTCATTGCCCTGATTTCAGACTTTAAAATTCAAAGACGCTTTAGTTTCTAGCGAGGTTTTGTATCTGGGGATTGATATTGAAATAATTTTAATGGGAGAAAAAAGGAGAAAATATGGCATTTTGAGATCTAAGGGATTTCCTGATAATTTGTATAAAATATTACAACAACGCGCTGAATCTAACCGACGTTCACTTAACAGAAGAGATCATTTATCTCTTGGAAATTGCAGTTGGAAGGGACGGAAAAACCTTCCATTCTTCTAAAATTCGCGGATTAGGGAAAGAAAATTGGAAAGGTGTTAATGCCACTAAACATATCAATTAATCATATCGAGAATATCTTCGGCATTGAAAGAAAGATAGGGTCTTGTGAAAGTAAATGATTTTATTTTGAATATTTTAAGAAATCAATGAAAGAATCATAAAACAACGGAAAAATCTTATTTTACCAAAGGGATTTATTTCAATTTTAGTATGAGAAACTCAAGTGACCTCGAACGATGTAATAGCAATAAATTGATTTTAATTTGCTTCTCCGTTTGCTTTCTGATGAAAATCGAATAATCAAAGTCCGCAGTCTTTCTTCTTCTTGTAAAATTCGCTCTGCTTCTACTCGAGACATTGTTTCCGAAAAGAAGATTTCTCTATTTTCGTGAAGGTCCTTACTTCCTGATTTAGACTTGTTGTAAACTCTTAAAATCTTGGCAAAATGGAGGCTCATTGGGGGAAATGTTTGATTGTCTTTCGGCTTCTTTAGGCCATTTAAATTTTGGAAATGGTTGATGGTGTCAAACATGGCGTAAAGTTGAGAAGTTTGCTATAAGGAAGATGGAAGTAAAGGGGCTATTATTTAAGAGATGTTTGGCAGGAGTTGTGGTGTCAGGAAAAAACAACCGAGCCTGGTTGAGTCTGACATGCGCGAAAAGTCCCTATCATTTCAGCATCACCTTGTAATTAATCACTTGATTGAATCGAGTTTCAATTGCCTCTATTGGTTAAGGGTATATAACAATCGGGAATTACGCGGCTATTTTTTTTATATCACGTAAGGAGATTCCTTGGCTAAGCTCCCGTTGACAAAATCTACTAGGCTTATTTTTAAAAGCATAAAACAAAATATTAAAATTCCCAGGTGTCCTTAAGGGTGGAACATAGCCTCGGATTTTTAGTTTTTTTGTTTTTTGAATTTCTCTTGATGTGTTCTTGTGAAAGGAACTCTAAGCAAATTTTGAAAAGTCTTTAAATAACTGAGGGGCGGGGAGATTAAAGGGAATGGGGATATCATTCTCTTCAGTCCCATCATGCATGGCGTGGAGGCAAGAGCATAAGAAATCTCGAAAAAGGATTTTTTTAATTTTCCAATCCGGCTTTTAATAAAGAAATCGATAAATCTTTTTCTTCTATATACTGATCATTTAAAAAGTCGTTACATTTTTTTTCCAACCCTTTAAGAACTAATCTGCCTATAAGAAACTTTTCGGCATTTCCTTTAGAAGAAGCAGCCCGTATCCAAGCAAGGAGTTGTTCTACTTTACATATTGGCATGATAGCTTTGTGCATTTTTTTGGAGGTTGTCAGTAAGTGATAACGGTCCTTCGCATTAAGATTTTTATCCTGGACTATTTGTAAGATAGCTTTGTTAGGGAGTTCATAAAATGAAACATTTAATCCCATCTTAAAAACATCTTGTTTTTTAAGGGGGTTCATTTCACCTCCCTCTTCTTTTGGCTTTTCCAATTCTTTTATCTTTTCTAATTTTTTCCTCTTACATGCATATTTAAGTATGGTGTAACTAAGCACTAGGCTAGAAATGGCAGTTAAAGCAATTAAACAAATGATTTTTTGGCGAGTAGTTAGATTGGAAAAAAACTTTTCTTTCCAAGGTATAAGGGTTGCATGGTAAAAGCAAGGTAAGCTTGTGCCCATAACTTCTCACTAAGTTGATTAATGGGTTATTATTTCCTAAAGTACATTTATTTTCAACAAGATACACAATTTAATTTACGAATGAGCTTGCTGTACATCGTAAATGAAGAATTGAAACCGTGCGGCTTTGTTGCATCAATCAACACGGATTTTTTATCTTGAGCATCCATTTCATTTTATTTTAAATATCATACCTACAATTGGCTAAATACCAATTGAATTCACTCGTATATAATAGATGAATTTATACCAAGTGTGAAATTCTATGTCTTATTATTATAATTGTAAATTATGTGTCTAAGTTGTATGATACCGTTTTTAAATAGGTAAAATTTGAGTAATAGTTTTTTTAAAAAAAGGATAATTTATGGAAAAAAATAATAATTGGTCCCCTGTTTATACCCCGCAAGAAGCAAGCTGGTGGGACGAGTTTGATGGAATGGAGAATGAGGAATTTAATTGCGATAATGACAGCCAAATGGTCTTAACTCCAGTTACTTATGGGTGGCAGGAATGTTCAGAAAAAGTGAATGACGCAGCCTATATGCAATTTTTGGATTTAGATGATTTTCCAAGTATGGGATTAAACCATGCCTTGGCACAAAGAAATGGAAGCTTGTTACCGGAAATGGGGATTTCAAATTTTCCTTCTTTTGATATTCCTATGATAACAGAGACTAAAACATCCCCCCCTTCCCTAAAGCGTAGTAGAAATAATTTTTCGCATGGCGGCGTGCTGGAAATGAAAGAAGAGGATGTGGCAAAGGCTCAAGGTGTATTTACGGAAACTGTGAGTGGCGTACCCTATCATCCGACCTATCGTTGCATGGGGTACTATGATTCAGCTGAGCCTTTAGTAAAGAAAACAAGATATAATCCAACGCCTCTTCCCATCACTCAGCCTGATCATCCTGTGCACCCATTTATCAATTATTCCAATCATCCAACTATGTGTGTTAATCCATTATTACTTCAACCGCCGGCCCCTGTTCAACTTTCCCAACAGATGGTGCAAGCTTTTTCAGGCTCATTTCATTCCATTCATGACATTTATGAAGAAACTAAAATCAATATTAAAAATAAATTAGGTGAAGTTTTACCCAAAATTTCAAAATTAGATGCAGAATATGAAAGAGTTTGCCGAGCCTTTTCCGAAGGGGACTTTCCCATTAAACCCTCAGGTTTGACCCAGGAACTGATGCCTTATCAATGGCGCGGATACCAATGGATGAAAATTCTTTATGAGCATGGTGTGGGAGGATGCTTAGGGGATGAAATGGGTTTGGGGAAAACCATTCAATCCATTGCGCTTATACAGGAGGTGATTAATGAAAAGAAAATTAAGGGAGAGGATTTCCGCATCTTGATCTGCTGTCCCCCAAATTTAATGGCCAATTGGAGAAATGAATTAATAACGAAAAGTGAAAATTTAAATGAAGTTGTGTTTATGTTGGAAGGAAAAGAACAACCTGCAGAACAATTTAATAACATATGTTTCATCTCTCATCAAAAATTGCGCATTAATAGTACTTCAAATATTGAAACCTCATTTCCATTTAATCAAGAGTGGGATTTGGTCATAGTGGATGAATTTCATACCTTTCTAAATACGTCAAAATCTCAAAAAGCGATCAACGCAATTCGTCAAAAAGCAATGGGGAAAAATCGAGGTTTTTTTGGATTAACCGGAACCCCAATGCCGAATAACTTATTGGAATTACATGCTTTGAATGAAATGTTAAATCCCGGAGTTTATCCACCCATAAAACAGTTTAAAACTTTTTTCATTGATCCAGCAAAATTGCATCTTCGGGGACTTCTCAAACATGTGCTTAACCATCAGGGTACTATTGCTCAAGATTATCCTCTCGAAAAATTGGGAGAATACCTCGTTCAACTAATTGAAATTTTAACTAAACCCTTTTTATTACGACGTTTGAAAAATCAAGAAGAATTTAAGTATCAAACTTCGATGATGAAAAGAATCAGTTCAACAATTGACACCATGCCTCCCCTTGCTACCGAAGAATTGATTTCTTATTCCTTTACCCAATTTCAAATTCGACTCATTAACTCTATTGCGTCACCCAAAGAGGAACAGCTTTTAGACAATCAAGCAGTAGGAGCTTTATCTTTATTTAATGCTCAAACGAAGAAAGACGAGGATGCCATTCGGTTATCAGAAATGACCTGTTTACAACAAGTCGCCGACCATCCGAAAATCTTGTCGGAAAGACAAATCGTTAACTTAAGCATGAGCCTTAACGAACCTTCTTTTCCTGATCAAATGAAGGAAATTAAGGTCGATTATGCCGAAGAAGGGAAGCTACAATCCCTTTTTAAACTTGTGCATAGGATTTTAAATGAACATCCTAAAGACAAAATCTTAATTTTTACAAACTATCAAAAGATGGGGGAACATATTTGCCAAGGCTTGCACCAGTCTGAATTGACACCCACGATGAGGAGAATTCAATTCCTTTATGGAAAAGTAAACTTCAAACTTCGGCAAGGTATCATTAGAAAATTTCAAAGTTTAGAAGGCCCCCCTGTTCTTGTTGTAGGACGTAAGTTAGGCAGTGTGGGGTTAAATCTGACTTCTGCTAATCATGTCATCTTTGTCGATCAGTGGTGGAATCACAATGATGATGCTCAATGTTTGGGACGTTCCTTCCGGATTGGCCAAAAGAAGGTGGTCCACACTTACCGCATGCACCACCCAGACTTTATTGCCGATCATGTGATGAAAAAATTTCGCATTGAAAAGAAGACATGGTGCGATTTGATTCTCTCTTCAGATACGGCCAATATGGAACAAAAAATCCGGCAAATTGTGGAAGGGATAAACAAAGTTCATCAATAAAAACTCGGGTTGGACTAATTGGACTATTTGAGACGATTGCATAAGTGACAATAAATTATTTTAAGCCAGTTCTGGATATGGTTTGAGGGCTATTATTATTTTTTATGTCATTTTGGCTATTTTTGCTAATTTTAAGACATAACTCAATGTGAATAATTTAGTTATAAAAATATTTAAAATAAATTATTGTCACTTATGCAATCGTCTCATTTGGACATGTTGGAAATGGTCCAATTTCGTCCAAATAGTCCAAATAGTCCAACTCGTCCATTAAACCTCTTTTAATTTATTTTTCTTCTGTTTTATTTCGGGATATTATAGGTAATTACTAATCTCATCCACAGCCTTCTTCAGGAATTTAAAGACCCTATTCTTTACGAATCTAGCTCTTTGAACCTCATCTTCTAGTTTTTTTTCGGTACCCTTTTGATTCGCAGCTGTCCTTTCAATAAATAAGCTGATTAAAGGCTTTTCATCAGGATCATTGAAGACCTTGGAGATTTGCGGATAAAAAAGACGACTGCCGAAATCAAAAGCATTGACATAGTCGGCTTTGACATCACCTGATTTTAATAGATTTTGAAAGGTTCCAAAACGGTGAGATCTAATATTTGAAATTCCCTTGTTTTCCAAATCAAGGCGATAGATCTGCTCAAAACCCCATTGAATTTCCAAGGGCCCTCTTAAAAGCCAAGAATCTAAATGCGGTGATAGGTGATCGTAAAGTGTGACAGAATTCACCAATTGCTTAAATTGCCATTTTGCATCACTCGCCAATACTTTCGGGGGAACATGCGCGCCTCTTGAAATAACCCCTCCCTCAAGTTTTTGTTTAGAATTTTTCAATACCCTCAATTTAGAATTTAAAAAATTTTTAAAATGCTTGAGCTTGGCGTTTTCTTCGAATCTTAGAGATTGTATCGGCCTTTTTTCACAAGTTTGAGTGATCCTAAAAAGCTCCTCTTTTAATCGCTTTATTAGATCATTCAGAGGAACTCTGAAATTCCCCCCTATTTGTTCTGGAACACAATGCTTAAACATATCTTTCATAGCGATAGCGTGCGTCTCAAAAACAAAAGTTAAAAGCTCCAGCATGTTTTCTAAGAAATGTTGATCCACAATAGCTGAATTTTTTTGACGGGTCTGAATTGCTATTCTAGATGCCAATTTCATCATTTTTAGCCCCTTCTTCTCTCTCTGAAGTTCTCAAATTCCATTGGGATGATTTTGAAAAGCGCACCCACATTTGGCCATTGTCGAGATCTTGTAAAAAGTGTTGTTCATCTGTTAAATTTTGTTCTCGCCAATCTGAGTATTCTCCAATTTTTTTACTCAACGTTACAAGATGGTGAGTTTGATTGGGTGTTTTATAAAGCAAGAGATGGGTTGCATTACGCGTTTGTTCTGCCATCCCATGCCAATCTAAGATCAATTGTGGAATGATCGTTTGGAGGGCTTGCCAATCATTTTGCAAAAGAGAAGAACATAAAACTTCAAGTCCGCAAAAACTTAAAAAGAGATGATCGCTCGTATCACATAAAGCTGCTTCATGACATTTCTTTGCGAAGGAGGTATATGTATCCGGGAGTTCTTGTCTGGAAGACCGAATGCTCTCTGCTAAGACAGCTCCTGTCCTACTTAAAAGGTGCAAGTGGGAGGCAAAATTATTTTCGATATCCCAATCATTAAGCTCTGATAAAAGACTCTCAACGGGATGTTTTATTTCTTTCTTGATAATAGAAGTTGAATGTTTTTTTTCTTTTCTTTGAACTGAAGGTGAAAGCTTTTCTCGTTTTGATTTTTGAAAATTTTCTTTAACTTTTCTAGCTCTTTTTTTCTGTGATTTTTTCTGTTTGGACTTTTTTGTTGGCCCCCAATTCTGTTCTAATTGATCGATAAAGGCCATCAAATCAAAATCCTTTTGCTCTTCATCTTTTGGCATCTCTTCGAGCCTATTCATAAGATGTTCTCGAAATGTGGTTGTAAAGTAAGTGAGATTTTTCCATGCATCCATTAAACCCATCACATTTTTTATATGTTCTGTAAAACAAGCTACCAGCCCAAATTTTTCTTTTTCCGTGCTTTCAACATAACCAAAAGCTAATTTGTAAAAATTTAAGTGAGTTTGGCGTGCTTTTCAGAAATGAGATAAGCCTCTTCTTCTTTTCGAAGAGTTTCTTTACAGCTATTTAAATTGTATAAAAGATCATTTTGTTTTTCTCTGTTAAGTTTTATAAAATCTTTGCTTTCTATCTTTTTAGAATACATCTCTACTTCGCTTTTTACATACTCCATTCTTCTATAAGCTAATTTATCATATTGAACCGTCTGAAATTTTTCCTTGAATAATTGGATTAATTTATTGTTATTTAAAACTGAAAATTGATTTTCTAAAACAGAAGAGGAAAGCTTTAAATGGAGATCCAAATCCCGGATCAACGATTCACTCTCTTTCCAAGAAGAAAAATTTGAAGAAAGTGCCTCGAAATCTGATTTAAGTAGCCCTATGTAAGCACGCATGGTTGATGCGATCTGTTCCAGTGTTTGACAGAGCTGCGGAACGCCAAATCCATAAAATTTCTTAGATCGCTTAAAAGATACTCTTCGAGAGGATGGGGGGGAGTTTAAGTAACATTCATTGCTCTCATTTAATTGCCTTCCAATCTCATTGCTTTGAAAGGCCATATTTTTGAGAGAGCTCAAATACTGGCGACCACATTTATGATAGAATCGGCACGCTTCATCGAATCGAGCATAACCTGTCAAGCTGTCTTCAAAAACTTCCAGCCCTTCATTTGCAAGCTCATCGATGACGAGTTGAATTTTACGGAAAAGGCTTGAGTCTTTTTTTTCTTGTTTATTTACAAGCCACAAATTCTCAACTTCATTTCCTACTCTGTCATAGTCAAAGTCTAGCAAGGCTCCAATGGCTACTAAGTGTGAAATACAAACAGTATACTCCATTTTTTTGAAAGAGCAGGTTCTAGCCCCTTTTAAAAGGAAGGAAAGAATCAATTCTTCAACCGAGTAATGTTTAAATTTTTTTTCATAAATTTCATTTTTTTCTTCTTTTGTTTTTTTACTTTCAAATATTGCTTCTAAAAAAAAATAAACAATTTGACAGGTGGCTTGTTTTTTTTGATGGAAAGGATTTTGGGCGGGAATTACTAGTGTCTTGGCTGGAGAAACGGGACCAACATACATAAAAAAACTCTCTTTAAAAATATAAATTCGTTAATTTGATAAACATAAACAAAAATAAATCTTATCCAGGGCATTCAAAGATAAATCCTGTATTTTTGATTTTCTGATTAGATACACGTCGATTCCCTCCATGCATGCTTGGTTTTGTGGGATCCCATTGAATAAAAGGGATTTTCTCTTGTTCACAAAGCTTTTGATAGAATAATTTTCGCGGCATATGGAAATCATTGCAGAGATTATAAATGCCATTCAGACGATTTCTGAGAGCAAAATCTAGCGCAGACACAATATCTGAAAGATGAATGAGATTGGTATAAGCTTCTCCTGTTCCTGCAAAGGGTTGATGCTGCATCCGTCGCAGGCGCTGCTCTATTTCACGCCCAGGGCCATAGATCTCTCCTAAACGCAGAATGCAAATTTTTAACTTCTCGGAAGAACAGCCTAATAGAATTTGTTCTGTATCATAAAGAATTTTGGCATTATCGTGAGATGGAATAATGTGGCAGTTTTCATCCACCCAAGCCCCTCCCTGGTCGCCATAAACCGAGGTGCTGCTGGTATACAGAATTTGCTGTAATGCTGGAGCTTGCGTGACTTGCTCTGCCATTTGTTGGGCTGTCTTCAAATAGGTTGAAGCATATGTGGAGGTGGCATCAGGAGCTATGCTTATTAAGAGGGCTTCTTGCTGGGCTATAAATGGCCCCAAATTTTGTGAGTTTAACAAGTAAATCTGATCGGCGACGATGCGTAAAGACTCTGCCCGTTCAGGCCGGCGAGTAGTAACGGCAAGCAAGTGCCCTCCCAGCTTCCATCTTAAACCACTTGCTTGGCCGACATAACCACATCCAATAATGCCAATTTTCATATGGCGGCAGCAGCGGGTTCAAGTACTCCTAGTCGCTGAAAGCTCTCCTTGAGTTCTTTATTCTCAAGTTTGTCAAATACCCCGTTAGAAGCCAGCCATTGGACATAATTGCGAGGAATTTGACTTAAGGGCTGCCCTTGATGTTTGCCAAAGGGCATATGATTAATGACCGTTTGCCGGTTGAGAAGATTATATACTTCTTCTATCTCCAGATCATCGATCATCAATTGAAATATCTGATAGAGGACAAGGACGTCATCTAAAGCACGGTGAGCATTGTTAGAGGGAATGCCATAAATTTCACGTAAAAATTGCAGAGTGTGGCGAGGAAGATCTGATCGATAGCGCCTGGCCCATTTTAAACTGTCCAAAAATTTCCATGGGGGCATGCTTAGGGCATTCCTTTGAAATTCGCAGCGCATGAATTGAAGATCAAAATTATCATTGTTATGGGCAATTAAGACAACTTCTCCTTCGCAAAATTCGATGAATTCCTCACCGATCTGTGCAAAAGAAGGGGCTGTGGAAACCATTTCATCGGTGATATGATGAATCGCAATAGCTTCCGGAGGAATAGGAAAGCCGGGATTAATGAATCTTTCAAATTTTCGGTCTCTGACTGGATCGTAGGCAGCAAGTTCAATGATGCGTTCCTTTTCAGCTTTGATGCCGGTCGTTTCTGTGTCGTAGTAGATGGGTCTTAAGGGCATATTAAGATTGTTTTTCTTCCATTTCTTGTGCTTTTGCTAAGATATCGTCAAGAGTTGTTTGGCCGCTGCTTACTGCTTCAATCGGAGTGGAAAACATACGGCAAACATGATCAACGGTTTTGAGAAAAGCCAAAAGCAAATCACCTTCAATCTTTTTCTTAGGAGTAGGAAGCATCAGCCGATAGAAAACAACCCCCGCCATCTCATCCATTCCAAAACCGGGGACATCTAACTCTTTATTGAGTAGGTGGAGCAAGCGGGCCAAGTCTGACACGACGCGTTGTTGGGAACTTAATTCTGATTTTCCTACATCATGGCTGCCTGATTTTCTTCCTCCTGCAGCGTGTTCTTTTGGTTCGAGGTGGCAGGGTATGAAAACAAGAAGTTGTAAGAGGTGCCCTTCATCAAAAACTCTTAAAAAAAGAGGATACTCCTTCTGACCGATTTTGATAATGGTGTAAACTTGCTGTGTATCGGGTTGAATGTCTGCTTCATAATTATTTTTGCACATGAAAGCTAGAATTGCTTCCAAAGATATATTTATCATAAAAATCTCTTGTTGCCGATTAATGACGCGAACTCAGGCTTAATAGTTAGCTCCGGGCACAAAGCTATCATTTTTTTCATAGGTAACCGCAGGGTTATTGGTAGTTGGTACGAGTGAAAAATCATTTTCATTAGGCATTCGGTAACAGCTTGTCAAACATGCTCCCAATAAAGCTATTTGTAATAAGCAAAAAAAATCGAGTTTGAAAAATTTCATGCGAAAACTACTCTCTATAGTTTAAAGATAGCACAGCATAACTGGACAAGAAAAAAATCGCAAGAAGTTATGTGAGATTCGGAGTAGCATTGCCGATTTTAGATCAGATATTTTAGAACCTGTTCAAAATCTTTTGTTAGATACAATAAACTACCACAGAGCCCACAGAGAACACAGAGAGGTGTCTTATGAATTATTTAATTAATCCAGATATATCTGAAGAAATAGACGGGCGTGAAACTGATCCATTAACGGGTAATATCATTGGGGCCGCTATTGAACAATAGCCCCAATACATGAAGCACAATTACTGTCTTATTTACGGCTTTATGGAACCTGTACTCGAGGATTGTTTATTAATTTTAATAGACATCTTGCATAACCACAATTCCTTGCCCGTGCCCCTGCCCTTGCCCAATTAACGAAAAGATGTGGTGTTTACTCTTCGAGAAGTCCTTTTACTTTCAGCCTCTTTGATAACCGCTCTTTTTTGATTTTTTTTTGGGCAAGGGCACGGGCAAGGAAAATGAATTATGCAAGAAGTTTAATGTAAAGCGATTAGTAGATGGCATTTGTCGAATGAAGATATAACCCCCTCTCTGTGTTTTCTGTGGGCTCTGTGGTAGTTTTAACTGCTGAAGTGTTCGACACTAAAATTTTTTAGGCAAAGAAAGTTTCGAGAAATTATCTATTTAAAAGATTTTGAACAGGCTCTAAGTGCAAATTGGACCCGTGACTTTTGGAGTTTCTGTAAACCTGTTAACAGCCCCTAAACTAGAGAATAAACAGTGGTGGGGTTAGTGGTTTGAAAAAAATGTGCTCGTCCAAAACGCAACCGTAGACTGAATAAATCTTTTAAGGGGGTCATCTGATTTTCTAATTCATTTTGATTAAAATTTAAATTATCTTTTAGTAAAGCTATTTCCAAGTTAAGGCAAATATGGGTAAAAATTTTCTGCTGCTCATTTACATTTAAAGCATTGATGGAATCAATCAACCACTCTTCCAGAGACTTATCAGGAGAGGGTTCATAGTAATTTTGAATGGTTCGTAGAATTTGTTTGGTTTGGTGTGAAATGAAATAATTGTTCCAAGGCTTTTCCAACTGCTTGGTTTGGATGGGGTCTTTATAGTCGAGAAGATGGTGGAAGCAATCTCCATTTTTTGCCAGAATATTCCTTAATATGGCCGACAAATCTTGTGAAATTCTTTGTTCAAGTTGTTCTTCATTTATTTCTCCGCGCATCAAATCTTTGCAATTTTCATTTCCTAAATAAATTAATGCATTTGCAGGGGCGATTTCTTCATAAACTTGAAATCCTTCATTTTCTTTTATCCATTCCTGTTCATGCCGGGCCCAGATTTGATAGGATAATTCTTCACCTACTTCGGCAAGTTTCCAACCATGTAGAGCCATACGGGGAAAAAATATCCCTGAAAAAGTTGCAGAGATACGAATGATAGTGCAAGTCAAAGGAATTAAGACTTGAACTGCCAAAAATCCGAGGAAATCTGATAAATTACTTGCATTGAAAAGAGAACGTTTTCGTTGCGTACTTTCTAAAAAAATGCAGGAAAAAATATACATGGCAATATCAGCGACTTTGTAGATTAGGTAAACAGGGGTATGTATGCCTTCTGAGATAAATATGAAGAAAAGATGACAGCGTGAAGGATGATGATTTTGGTCGAGTGCAGCCTGAAAGGCTTGTTTGCTGGTGCGTACGCAGTGCAGCTTAAAATCACATCCGTTGGCTAAGTTAACGAAATTATTATTTACATTCATTAAAGGTTCCAGTCTTGATCTAAACGCCTTATAATATGAAATCTATAATTACTTTACAATTACTAAATAATTCAAATAAATTTTGCGGGTTTCGTGCTATGAGGTTCTGCCTCTTCCGAGGGCAGTGAGGCAAGGGTTGTGACTGCGGTATGGGTTTCAGCGATCAGAAGACACTGACCTTGTGCTTCAATTATATAGAGCGTGGAACGAGTAGAAAGATTACGGGTCTCTAAGACTTTAATTGTACTAGAGGTGTTAATTTGCGACAACCGTGACCTCATCATTCGTTTGAGCATCCAAGAAGCCAAAATCATAAAGCCGATGAGGAGGGCAAGCAGAAAAAGCATGTTGATAAATTTTGTTTGAAAAGAATCTGCTTCATGCGTTTCTCGAAAATCGTAAAATTCATGGCCCTCATCTTGATCTTTCAGCATTGGGTGGGAGGGCTGTTCCATAGAAGATTGTTGGTGAGGGGGTTCTTCTTGGCCGAAGCCTAAACTAGGTAAAGTAAGAAAGCTAAGAAAAAATAGGTTAAATAATAGAAGATAAAGCTTCATTGCTATCATCATACCTGTTAAAGTTGTAAGGTGATCAAGGCCGTAATGGCTTCTCACTAAGACTACCTTTAATAAGGCTTTTTTTCCTATGTTTTTTTGCAGTAAAGGGATTATCGCTTTAGATATTGATGGAACGATCACATCAGAGACTTATGCCCTCGATCAGCGTGTGATTGAAACCCTAGAGTTTTATGCTAAAGAAGGGTGGTTATTCATCTTTATCACGGGACGTTCTTTTCAATGGGGATTTCGCACTTTAGAGCCTTTGCCATTCCCCTTCGCTTTGGCTGTGCAAAATGGCGCCCTCCTTTTGGATATGCCCGCTAGGAAAATTTTGCTGCGCAAATATTTGACCAAAGAAATCCTTCCCAAAATGGAATCAATCTGTCAAAAAGTAAACAATGATTTTGTTATCTATTCAGGATTGGAAAATGGAGATTGGTGCTACTACCGGCCTGTTAATTTTTCCCCTTCTTTATTATCTTATGTTTTGCGGCGAACTGATTATTTACATGAAAATTGGCAAGATTTGCAAACATTTGACCAATTACCGGTTTCTCAGTTTTCTTCTCTCAAGTATTTTGCTAAAGAGGATCAAGCCCGCACTTTAAGTCTGCTGATCGAGCAAGAACTTAGATTGCATGCCCCTCTTATTCGCGATCCTTTTGATCCTGATTATTTTGTTATTCAAGCGACTCATGCGGAAGCTACCAAAGGGGGAATTTTAGAAGATTTTATTCGATTAACCGGAATCACCGGGCCTGTGATAGCTGCTGGGGATGACTATAATGACCTCAGTATGCTGCAACGAGCTGATATTAAAGTGGTAATGGCTAATGCTCCTCCTGAGTTATTGGCTATAGCAGATGTGCTAGCCCCGCCTGCTAATCAGCAGGGTATTATTCCAGGATTAACTAAAGCCATTCAACTGGCTTCTTAAGGAAAAGTTTTTATGACTGAACATGATCATTCTAAGGCATATGGGATTATAGGAATTCATCAGCATAAAATCGCGTGCATTGTCGGAGTCTATCCAGAAGAGCGCCAAAAAGAGCAAATGTTGATTGTGGACTTGAAAGTCAAAATAGACTTTTTCAATTGCCTGCATTCCGGTAAGGTGGAGGATACTATAAATTATGTCCTGCTCGCTAAGATGTGTACGCAACTAGCTCAAGAGAAAAAATATTTATTATTAGAAACATTTGCATCTGATATTGTAGATCATTGCATACTGCATTTGAAAGTCGTTTGGGCATGGGTGCGTATTCAGAAGCCCTCTGCCATCCCCACAGCCGAGGATGCTTATATCGAGTTTGAGCGTTGGGAGGATGTCCATGTGGATACTTGTAACAGGGGGAGCTAAACGCTTAGGCGCTGCCTTGTGCCTCGCTTTAGCCGAAAAAGGGCATTCCATTGCTGTTCACTATCGTCATAGCGAAAAAGAAGCTTTGGAGATAGTTGCCAAATGTCAAGCACTTGGAGTACAAGCTGTTTCTATACAGGGTGATTTTAGTTCAGTAGATGGTGTGATGAATTTTGTGCAACGCTATCTTCAGCAAGTTCCTGAAACTGGTGCTTTGATTAATAATGTGGGGGAATACCTCACCCGTTCCGCTTTGCAAACTTCCATTGAAGATTGGATGCGTCTCTTTCAGGCAAATTTGCATACTCCTTTTATTTTGAGCCAAGCCTTAGCTCCCTCAATAATTCGGGCGAAAGGTCAAATTATCAATATAGGGGTGATGGGACTTATGCGACGGCATGCTAACACCTATTCAACTGCTTATACTATTGCTAAAGACGCATTGTGGATGCTTACCCTTGCACTTGCCCGCGAACTTGCACCCCATGGGGTCCGCGCGAATATGGTTTCGCCTGGGCAGTTAGAGATTTCTATCGATCTTCCTCAAGATATCAATCAGTTGCCGATGCATCGTCCCGGCTATTGCTGGGAAGTCTGCCATGTGGTAAACTTTTTGCTCGATCAAGCAAGCGCTTATATCACCGGACAAAATATTGAAGTTGCAGGGGGCGTGGGACTTGCATGACTCTCTTCTTGAATTAATCTATGAATGTAAATATGCTGTTAGCAGCAATTATTTAGAATAGATCAAAAAGTTGATTAATGATTCTTATAATTTAAAAATAAATTTACAACTAAACTTTATTACTCTAATTAACAATAGGTGCACTAAAGTTTGATGTTATCAAGTGAAATAGGAGTAATACTGTGGAAGTATCGGCAAGAATTTTTCCCAATACAGGGAGTCAATGCGATGAGGAGCAACGGCCACTAAATCAACTGGCTAGTTCTTTGGAGATTTTAAAACGCCTAGACTATTGGCATCCCTGTGAAGTTCCCACGCTTCTCAATCTTGCTCTCTCACATGTCATTGTCTATTTGCCACGCCAAGAAGAAAAACCGCTCGAGACTCCTGCTGAGCCTTTCCAAAAATGTTTTTCTAGAGTTCCGGTGATCAGATATCTTGCCTCGCAACAACTCCTCATTCCACTGTTAAAGCGCGTGCCTGCCGCTCTTTCGATGAGCGAACTCAAGCTTTCCGAATTTCTTAATCCTGAGGAGTGCCTGCATCTCTTGCAAAAGTTTGGCAAGGATTTGTACCGCCTCTACTTTTATCGGCCCTCTCTGGGCCTGTCGATGGAAAAGTTAGCTGAGTTGGCTCCTAATTTAAAGGAGATCGAGGTGAACGAACCTCTGCCTGTCGATGAAATACGCCAATTGATGAGCCATTATCCCAACATCCAAAGGATCGGTCCAAACGCTTTGAGAGCCATCGATTCAGCCACATTAAGAGAACTGTTGCAAACATGCACAGAACTCACAGATTTGGATTACGTTCCTCCATACGACATGCCAGCAGCACATGTATCCCTCAAAGACATCTTTTCTTCGTCTTTAAGAAAATTAAGGATTTCAAATGCGATTGAGGATGCATTTGGCTGTGCCACACGCTGTCCCAATCTCACATCTCTGGAAATAACTAGATTAGATGAAAATGACCCATTAAGGACCACTCTTCAACAATGTTCCAAGCTTACTAAATTGTCGTTACCTATAAAAATAGACAAGATGAAAACAGATGACACGAACGAAAAACCAACTACTCCTAATTTTACAGCTTTTGATAAAATTTCAAAGGTTACCGGGAACGTAGCCTTAATAAAGGAAATCTTCTATGTTACTTTCCCCAACGCGGAAATAAGGTTGACATTGACTGGTCTTGAATCACAATCTATCACAACATTCTTTGAAACAAAACAAAACATAAGATCTTTTGGATATGCCAAATTTTACTCACACGATAAGGCAAGTTTTCACAAATGTTTAGAACTTTCCGGAGCTTATCTTGAATCTATAACCTTAGGCGAAGGAGTAGCTAACGATACAGATATTGATAAGATTGTTATGCATTGCAAAAAAATAGAAGAGTTTGGATGCATAAGGCCTACGTTTGGAAGTGCCGCTCTGATCAGACTTTTTGAGGCTACTATGCTCAAAAAGGTTCTGATAATGGTTGGGGAAAACTGCAATGATCAGGTGGTCAAAAGCCTTTTAGAAAAGTCGGGGAAATCTCTTGTTCACCTTTCAATTCTCGATTGCCCTATCACTATTACATCCCTTCACACCATAGCACAATTAGGGCAGGGTTTGAAAGAGCTTAGTTTGGTTGAATGTAACCAGATTTTCGGAGCAGATCTTGTTCAACTTGTCTATTGGACACCCAATCTAAAAGTTGCTCATTTTGGACCAAATCTATCAAATGACGACATTGCTCTGATGAGCCAAAGGCTTCCTAACCTTCGCTCAGGAGCCTTCACAGTGAATGATTCATTTGATATCGAAAAAGGCTGGAAATGTTTTTCTGATGATATAGCGATAGAATTTTGTGATAAAAATAATTACTTGATATTTCAAAACGAAAAAGCGAACACCGAACGCCCACGAAATCAAAGGCTGCCAAATGGATTTGTCTCCTTTAATAACTTAAGAAACGGAACCTTTTTTAGAGGTTACATGAAAAACAATATGCCGCATCACGGCAAAGGGAAATTTATCTACGCTGACGGCAGCGCATATGAAGGAGATTATCAAGATGGAAAGAAGCATGGAAAAGGCAAATTTATCTACGCAAGCGGTAACACTTATGAAGGAGATTATCAAGATGGGAAGCCGCATGGAAAAGGCAAATTTAGCTACGCAAACGGAACCACTTATGAAGGAGATCATCAAGATGGAAAGCAGCATGGAAAAGGCAAATTAATCCACGCAAACGGAGACACTTATGAAGGAGATTATCAAGATGGGAAGCCGCATAAAGGCAAATTTATCTACGCAAGCGGTAACACTTATGAAGGAGATTATCAAGATGGGAAGCCGCATGGAAAAGGCAAATTTAGCTACGCAAACGGAACCACTTATGAAGGAGATTATCAAGATGGGAAGCCACATGGAAAAGGTAAATTAATCCACACAAATGGAGACACTTATGAAGGAGATTATCAAGATGGGAAGCCGCATGGAAAAGGCAAATTAATCCACGCAAGCGGAGACACTTATGAAGGAGATTGGCAAGATGGAAAGCAGCATGGAAAAGGCAAATTAATCCAAACAGATGGAACCACTTATGAAGGAGATTTTCAAGATGGAAAGGAGCATGGAAAGGGCAAATTAATCCACGCAAGCGGAACCACCTATGAAGCAGAATTTGTCAACGATAAGTTTGAGAAAATCTTACCGTGCAACCTTGGTGGCAGTGATTTGAAAAAACAATTTATTGACGCTGAGGACGAAGGCAAGGAGTCGGAGAAGTCAGAGGAGAGTGAATCAAAAGGGCAAAAAACACGTCGTTCTGAAACGCGTGAGGAAGAAGAAAAAGCAGATGGAAATCCTTTAAAGAAGAGAAGCAAAGCAGAGCAAGAAACTCGAAAAGGCCAAAAAATGCCTCGCGCTTTTGAGGCAGAGGATGAAGAAACATTACTCTTACAGAAAAGAAGTAGGAATGAATAAAATGTAAAGCCGCCTCACTCTGTTTAGTTAATCCTTCAGCTCAACACAGGCTGATTTTCCTGCAGGTAGTCGAAGAGATAACGATTATACATGCCTTCTCAATCCTCCTGCCAAAGGCATCTTGCCCATCATGTTTTTTAACATTAAGAAATAACAGGATAGGCAAGATCGCCTTTGGCGGCAGGATGAGCAAAATTTTTTTCTTAAATGGTCAAGATCGCATTTGGCGGATTGATGAACAAGGGGATGCAGTCCACTTTATTATTCCCCACTAAAGGCCCCAAACATGAATGATGTTGCCGTTGACAGCTTCTGTTAACTGAAAAATTTTTTCTTGCCATGTTTTGTTCTGATCCCGATCAAAAATGACAAGATGCCCTTCATCTGCACCAGAACTATCCATATACCTAGCTGTTTGTTGCAATCCTTCTAAAACCGTTTGTGCATGATGCCGAATTTTAAGTTCAATAACAATGGCTTGTTGGCGCCATCGTATTAAAATGTCTACACGGCCGGTACCCAATGCATATTCTCGTTGCAAAACACCTCCTCCGTTAATCACGCGCTGCAGGAAGGCCATCATGAGTAAATGCGGTCCTGCTTCTTTGTAATCGAATTGGTTTAGCCATATTGCAGAATTTTCACGATAAAAGACAGTAAAGGCTTTTAAGAGAGAAATCGTATCAAGTGTCCCATTTGATTTTGTAAAAGGGGTGGAAGTTTGGGTGATCAATTCCTCTGTGACTGCAGTTAGCTCTGGGGTATAATTTCTCGGTATATAGGATTGGCAATATCCAACTTATCCTGTCGTATCAGCCCTAGATCACGAACATATTGAAGATCATCTTGCTTGATGTTGCCGGGAATTGCCTCACCTGTAAGAATGATCTCAATAATGGGACGAACGCGCTCTTCGTGCAATTTGTCCGCAAGACTATCGATATGAGTGTCACGCCTTTTGATTAAGGCTTCTTTTGTGCGGTCAATATCCTCTTTAGTAATGTGTCGGCTAGGATCTTTGATATCCCGATAGCAAGCCTGATAAGCTAAAGCATTGACTAGCCAAGGTTGGCCTGCTGTCAAATAGAATACCTGTTCGATTGCATCTGGTGAAAATGTTTGACCTGTCTCTTGAGTATGCTGTTTATATAAATCTTTAATATTATCTAGAGTAAAACTCAAAAGAACAAGGGATTCTGACTTAATGTTAAAAGGGCTGCTTGTTGAGACAAGTTTGCCTTCCTGTTTGGACCATATGCGGTAATCGCGCACATCGCGTAGTCCAATCAAACATAACGCATGGGGATAAAGATTTGGACGATTGTTAAATCCTGATCGTATTTGTCGTAGAACGGAAAGTAAAGTATCACCAATCAATGCATCAATTTCATCGATAAACAAAACAAAAGGTTTGGATGATTCCTTTGCAATCAATTCCAAGGCATTTTTTAAAGCATTAAAATCTATAGAATCTATTCCTGCCTCTACCTTTTTTTCAAGGAAATCGATGATTGCTTTTTCTTGGGGCTGCTGATTTTTGATAGCATGAAGCAGATCGTTAAGGATAGCACGAAGCCCTTCTTTAACATCTTCACGAACAGCCTGAGCTGACTCTACATTGATATACAGGGCATTGTAGAATCCTTCTTTATTCAATTCGCGGCAGAATTCCAGGATCGCCGTGGTTTTTCCACTTTGCCTTGGGGCATGTAAAACAAAATACTCTCTGTTTTGAATTAAACGATGCAGCTCCTTCCAATCCAATCGCTGAGAAATGAAATAGTGAAACTTGGGATCAATGGGTCCTGCAATGCAAAACATTTTCATGATCTCTATTCTATACGATCGTTTATTAAGCAGAAAGAGAAATACTCTTTGATCAATTGTTGGGAAGTCTGCCATGTGGTAAACTTTTTGCTCGATCCGGCGAGCGCCTATATCACCGGACAAAATATTGAAGTTGCAGGGGGAGTGGGACTCGCATGACTCTCTTCTTGAATAGACATCCTGCGTAATTAAGCTTTTACTGTAATGACAGGATAATCCATAACGTGCTTGTCTCTTGTGATCAAAATTAAATCATACAATTTTGCTTGCATAACCAGCATTCGATCAAACGGATCTTGATGAATAAATGGCAAATCACACAAACCAAGAGTTTCTTCCGGACCGATAGAGAATTTTAAATCCCTCACCATGTATGACTTCAAGAATGTTTCTGGGCAAAGTGAGCCTTCCTAAGCTTTTTTTAATGGACATCTCTCATAATGAAACGCAGCTAACTAAAATGGTATTTTCTTTTTCAGAAATAATTTTATTTGCTTTAGCGGCTATTTGTGTCGGATTGGTGAACCACCATAAGATCACATGGGTATCTAATAAATAGTCCACACCTATTCGTCTCCATAAAAACTCTTCAAAACCTCTTCAGGAAGAGGTTCATCAAAATTATCTTCTATAAGCAAGATCCCTTTGAGTTGCCCCCCTTTCGCCTGGTTGTTTTTTTTTATAGGGCGTCAATTTGATTAAAGGAATTCCACTTTTTGCAATAATAACTTCTTCTCCATGCAAAACTTGTTGAATCAATTTTGATAAATGAGTTTTTGCTTCGTGAATGTTGACAATAGTCATTTCAATCTCCCCAAGATATATTACTTAGTCTATATGACTAAGCTAATTTAGTCAAGTTGATCAATAAGTGAGGCTTTCCCGCTGTAAATTTTACAGATATTCAACTATGAAGGAGATTTTCAAGATGGAAAAGGCAAATACACTTGGGCAAATGGAAGCAAAGCAAGAAACTCGAAAAGGCCAAAAAATGCCTCGCACTTTTGAGGGAGAGGATGAAGAAACACTACTCTTTGTGTTTAATTATTTCTTACCATCATATTATCAAAATACTATCAAAATACTATCAAATACAAGTCCGGAATATTACAGAAATTGTGTTCAAAATATATCTTGAGCTGTTATTCAAGGAGAATGCGGTTGCCCTGTGCCAAAGAATTATATCCCTTGAAATCCTATTTTCCAATTGATAAACTCATTCTTTGAGGTAAAACGCATGAGGGAGGATATCCCAGATAAGGTTATTTGACATTGTAGAGCAATGCATGAATTTTTTTGAAATGGACTAGTAAAGCTATGGCGAAAAATATAATACCTCAAGAATTGCTTCCTTGGATTGGTGCAAAAAAGGAATATCGTCTTTCTCAAAAGCATATACAAATGGCAAGAGAGTTGGGAATGAATCCTAAGGGCTTTGGGAAACTTGCCAATCACAAACAACAATTGTGGAAAGCGCCATTGCCCGAATTTATCGAACATCTCTATTTCAAACGTTTTAAAAAAGAAACCCCTGATATTGTACTGTCATTCGAGCAAATAAACAAAAATATGATTAAGAAAAAGGCGGAAGCAAAAGCAAAAAAAGATCTGCGTCGAGCTATAGCCAAAAAACCTTTCACAGACAACACAACTAACAACAATTCGCCAGATTCTTTTTGTCATGAGAAACGAAATTTCCTATAAATGGAAGAGCTCCATAGCGACCTTTTAGATAACCTTTTCCGATCGCTTCACCCCAATTCACGACCCCAACTTCCCTTTTTTAGGATTTTGAGCAGCAATCCAAGCAATTAGCTGATCAGAGGTTATTCCAAGACCGGCAATTCGGCTTTGGTCTATTTCTTTCATATCCTCTAGTACATCTTCGAAAAAGGCCGTTCGATCTTTTTCTCCAATCAGCTGCAAAGCTTGAGAATAAACATATTCCTCCATAACCGTGCCAACCCATTTATTGAGAATAGGGGTGCGGATTAGCAGCGCGCCGTTGCTGCCTATAACGCACTCTTATTTCATCAAATCCCATCGATTTGACTGTTGAATCATAGAGCGCACATGTCCGCATGTAAGAGAATACATATAAGTCGAGAAGGGGACGGATATCTTGCAGTTCATAGATAGCAATCATCGCAGAAGTATAATCCTCTCTCTCGACATCATTGAATGACAATGGAACAAAGTTGTTCTTGATTAACGGAATATTTGCACTGAGGCGTGCAGTCCGTTTATTTACATCTGAAAAAGCTTGCAAATAGCTGATGTGTATAAGCAAGAATAAACTTTGTTCATACGGATCTCAGAATAGACCCAGCTTTTTATAATGCGATCCAGTTGGATCTGCAGCTGTTTTAGGTCTTCAAAGGGAATATAAGTGGAACCTCCTATACGAACTCCATGATCTCTAATTTTTCCTGCATAGCGAGGTTCTATCAAACAATCTGAAAGAAGATAATGTAGAGTGCATATGGTTTGTTTTGCAACCTCCAGCTTTGGAGGCGGTATCAACTAAATAACGAATGGCTTCCTTGTGATTTTAGGATCATGACCTTCTCTTCATCAAGTTTACCTTCGGCACTTGCCCCTTCGAGGAGCAAGTCGCTCAGTATCAATTAATGAATAGGTATTGCCTTCTAGTCTGGAAGAATTATAGGAAAGGTCAATGAGTAGGCGATTGAAAATTTGATGAGCATAAGTGCCGGCCGGATCTGCTCGCTTGGCGCGCTTTCCTGCTTTATATAGCTGTAATCTAAAGTCTAAAGGAATGTAAAAGGTAGCATTTGGCTCATAAGCCTCAAACCAATGATCATCATATGCGACCGGTCTTCGCTCATAAAGCGGACGCCTCACTTGTTCTATTACTTTTACGCTTTCTGATCTAAAGCAACTATTCTTCCCTCTTGCATTTCGGTCATCGCGAAGAGCGACTTGATATCTTGTGCCCCGTTTGTGTCCAAGCTTTTCTACAAGTCCTTCTTTTACCATTTCAGCTAGCCACCGCCTGACGCTTCGTTCAACATAATTAGCATCAATTTTTTCAAGCAATTCTGGAAGGCTGATGGGCTCTACTTCTTGGCTTAATTGATGTAATACGGCCAATTTTTTATTTCTAGTAGTCATCAAAATGTCCTATTTCATTAATACGGCCAATTTTAACATGAATACGGCCATTTTTCAATATTTTTGGCCGTATTTATGCGAATATTGGCCAAAATGGTGAATTTACGGCCAATTTTAACATGAATACGGCCAATCTTCAGAAATAATTTTATTTGTTTTAGCGGCTATTTGTGTCGGATTGGTGAACCACCATAAGATCACATGGTATCTAATAAATAGTCCACACCTATTTGGAAAAGGCAAATACACTTGGGCAAATGGAAGCAAAGCAGAGCAAGAAACTCGAAAAGGCCAAAAAATGCCTCGCTCTTTTGAGGCGGAGGATGAAGAAACATTACTCTTACAGAAAAGAAGTAGGAATGCATAAAGTGTAAAGCCGCCTCACACTCTGTTTAGTTAATCCTTCAGCGCAACGGACAAAATATTGAAATTGCAGGGGGACCTGGGCTAGCATAGGGCCTAACATGAATGAGCCTGAACAGCTCGAAAAATCAACTCAAAGCGTTTTCAGCTCCCAAGCAGTCCTTTCGCCAATATATCCTATCTCTTCCCTATCAATGTGGCCCTTATAGCCAAACGACCAGGTGGTAACCTTGTCCAGTATCTGGTCGTAACGAAAACCAAACTCCCAAGGCAACCCTGTATAAGGATCGAAATAATTGAGGTCTCCAAGAATCAGACGAGCCTCACCTTTAGCGTTTGCCTTCCATTGAGCAATAAAAGCATCTGGTGTCATTTCACCCTTCAAGAGGGGTTGAAGCTGAGGGTCTCTTCCAGGGAGAAGCAGAAAACGATGTCCGTCGTCAATTCTTGGCTTCATACGGAGAATGAGCGCCGCTGTGCTCTGACGTAAACATTTCTGTTTTGTATCATCAGAGAGGGTGTAGATCCAGTGAAGAAGAAGTGATAGAGTCTCATCTCCGGTGTTAGGAAATCCATGGAGAGGGCTAAGACTTTCCCCCTTTCGATTGATAAAATTATTTATAATTAAATCTGACGATCCTGTCGATTCTTCATTTATCTCGGCGATCAAATGGGTTTCCGCACTCTTATAATTAGACAAGGGATCTGGATCCGTAAGGCCTATCACTTTCTTAAATATCTCGCAAAACTTGATCAGGCTCACTCTCGTTGGGTCGTCGTGGTTCAGCAGCTTGACGGTTGCATCGATTCTTTCAGAGATGAGGTGAAAAACGGCCTCCTTTCCTGTAAGCATAGGATTAGCCCGTGAGGCAACTATCCAGGCCCCATATACTTGTGGTTGTGTTTTATAATGTGACGAAAAACGGCAGAAAAGCTGTGAGGGGCAGTCGATCAGCAGGGAATCTATTATTTTAGATGGTTGAGATTCTGAGGTCAATTGCAGGATTTCTTTGCACTTTTTGAGTGTATCTGTAAGTAGTATTTGATGATGTCATTTGGATGCGGTAAGTCGTCTATATATAGGCCGAGGAGCAGAGTAAATCTTCGTAAGCTCGAGCGAGTTCATTATCATGCCGCTCTATTCGACCCTCTGTGATTGGAGTAAAGTGGATGGGCAGAACCCTTGTGCATCTCCTTTTTGACCAATAGTTAAGCAATCATTTTGCGTAAGCACAGCATAATCTCGAATCATTTGAACTATGCCATCAGCGGAAGAGCGTTGGGTGATATTAACAGATGTTCCAAAGCAGCTTCCTTGATCAAAGAGTTGACGGAGAGGTACCAAAAGAGAGATCCAAATAGCGCGCATCGCATCCAAGTCGCTGATATTCTCCTCTGGGCCAAGCCCTAGATCTGAGCGAATCATTTTAGCCATCGGTCCGTTCTGGTTATGAGGAGCTTTAACTGTAAGGAGCGCCTCTTGTATGTTTGGCTCTTTTTGTATGAGCTTGTGCATTAGTTGTAGGCGATCTTTCAACCCAAGGAAGATATCTATATTGGCTGCCCCTAAGCGATCGGCCATAACATCAAGCAGGCCGAAGTTAATCATACCACCAGGAAGCAGGGAGAGGCAGCCGTTCGTATGGGCGATCAGGGCGCTCACTATCGGAAGAGTCTCGGGTAGAGTTTCAAAACGAGAAGTAAAGCGCGCAGAAACCTGTGGAGTTTTTTGAACCCATAGATCAGACCACCTCTTAAATATTTCTCTGGGTTCTATGGTCTTGGTTTGGTACATCTTGAAGAATGGGGGATCCCACTCTAGAATAGACATCACACTCGCAAGCAGATGATGGCATTTCCTTTCACTGCAATTGGAGTGGGAGATAAAAGAGGCGAGGCGTTCAATAAGAGCGATGGCCTCTTCTTCGGAGATAGCGGAAAGGTGCTTTGAGAGGTGCCAGAGATCTAGACACTGGCTGATAAGAAGAGGAGATGTGCTTTGGCTTATCGAATTCCTTAAAGAGTCCTTGGGAAGATCTCATAAGGCGGAGGGCAATGTGTAGGGGGCCGCCTTCCATCAATCGCAAGACTGCTTTATCAGAGGCTGAGCGCCTCTCTCGGGTAGCATCTAGGAGTGCAACTATTTTCTCGCAAAGGAGCGGTTTTCGGAGAGGGCTAGCTTGAGAAGTTGCTGAGCAAGTGTGGAGGGAGTTGTGGCGCATGTATTCTCGAGTAATAGGGCTAGGAGTTTTTAATACCAAAGGGTCTTCATCATTGAGCTTAAGAGCTCTTTTAATCGACTTAACATTGAGGGAAGAGGCCCAATCTAAAGAGTCTTTCTTGCAGAGGTATTTTGTGTGGCACAGTTTGCAATCTCAAAGAAGATAGTCACAAATGTGATAATTCACCTGTGCATCTTAGGTCGACAAGACCATTCACACGTGCCTCTTCGCCTCTAGCAAGCAAGAAAGGAGTTGTTCGACAGGAAACTGACAGGGATCTGTGTGTTTCGCAAAAATGCCCCCATTCTTCCTGGCTATCGCTATGTGCTCGAGCTTTGAGGCAAGTTGGCTTTTATCTGGAATAGCCTTGTAAATTTTCTCCATCAATTGAAGATGCTGTTTTGCCCAACGCGTGGTAATACTAGGCTTTCTACCGCGGTATTAACCAAACCAGGAAATGATGCGGCTCTCATCATTTTCGGGGAATGTTTGTGCCAGATGTCAATTTGCTCGATAAGTGAATCCATTCCGGCACAACCTTTTAATTTTTTACTATGGATCTTGATGTCAATAGATTGTGCTTCGAGAGAGATTAATTCAGCTGCAGCTTCAATCGAGCGAGGTCTTTCTCTAACGAGTTGATGGATGGTCGCAAGGGATGGAAATAATCGGCAAATCTAAGGTAAGCATTTGAACCCATTGGCTAATCATACTTGCTTTGCTCAATCAGTCCTTCCACAAAGGAAGTATTATCTCGAACAGCTAACTTATTGAGGAAACGTCATCTCTCCGAGGGAGGGCAGGCTTCCCAGAGGAGAAACCTCTCGCTCCACTCAAGCTCTTCCCACGCCTTTGGCGTTGTACAAGAGTTGTTCTGCTTTCGAGATAATGTCAATTTCTGATTGTAATATCTTAGTTTCGGAAACTGATTGGATGGCTTGCTCTTGCAAGGTTTTTAAATCAAAATGGGTGTGAGTTGGCTCCTGCTGCTCCCCTCATTTGGGCTCCGCCTCTGTGACTCAGTACCGGAGTTGCCATTATTGGACTATGCTTATCTGTAACTTCCATAAATCTACTTTAATAATAAAAATAATAAAAAAATAATAATATATTTATTATAACAGTTGTTTGTGTTTATAACAATCAGTTAATAATTATGTTAACTTTAATGAGTTCTAGATGTTGCTTTGTTTTGGAAAACAAATTTTTAATACTATTTCCTTCTTTCATTCCTAGACTCACTTATAAGATATAATTAAAGTGCGGGTTGAGGAGTAAAAATTGGAACGAATGTAACGCAGAGCCAGCGCGGTTCTTGCCGAGAAAATTTATTACTGGGGGAGTGGGATTCGCATGACTCTCTTCTTGAAAGATATCCTGCGTAATTAAGCTTTTACTGTAATGACAGGATAATCCATAACGTGCTTGTCTCTTGTGATCAAAATTAAATGATACAGTTTTGCTTGCATAACCAGCATACGATCAAACGGTATTGATAATAAATGGCGAATCATACAAACCAAGAGTTTCTTCCGGACCGATAGAGAGAATTTTAAATCCCTACCATGTATGACTTCAAGAATGTTTCTAGGTAAAGTGAGCCTTCCTAAGCTTTTTTTAATGGATATACTCCCATAATGAAACGCAGCTAATTAAAATGGTATTTTCTTTTTCAGAAATAATTTTATTTGCTTTAGTGGCTATTTGTGTCGGATTGGTGAACCACCATAAGATCACATGGGTATCTAATAAATAGTCCACACCTATTCGTCTCCATAAAAACTCTTCAAAACCTTTTCAGGAAGAGGTTCATCAAAATTATCTTCTATAAGCAAGATCCCTTTGAGTTGCCCCCCCTTTCGCCTGGTTGTTTTTTTTATCGGGCGTCAATTTGATTAAAGGAATTCCACTTTTTGCAATAATAACTTCTTCTCCATGCAAAACTTGTTGAATCAATTTTGATAAATGAGTTTTGCTTCGTGAATGTTGACAATAGTCATTTCAACCTCCCAAGATATATTACTTAGTCTATATGACTAAGCTAATTTAGTCAAGTTGACCAATAAATGAGGAGAAGTTCCCGCTAATTGCCAGCGAAAAGCCGGTAATTAGCGGGAGCTCTTGATATTAAATTCATATCTTTTCTCTAAACATCAGTTTTGTGATCATTTTTTAGCAGGATGGACATGATTGACAGGATAAATCAAGATGTGAATTTATAAATTTAGGGTGTTGAAGACGCGCAGTTTGTAGAGGCTGTCAGTAAATTAACGGAAGTGAGAAAATATACAATTTTTGTTCAGATCTTTTTTGTCCAGTTTTTGAAATACCTATCATTACAAGCCTCATGCGAGGCTTTGGTCAAGTCTAATCAAAAATTAGGTTAACTCCTAGTTTATGAGAGCAATCACGGCTATTGCTGGGAAGTCTACCATATGGTAAGCTTTTCGCTCAAACCAGCAAGCGATAAAGAATGGGTATTAATTCAATGGTGATTCGGTTAGCGCTTATGGGGCAGCGCCCTGGGGGAGTGGGACTCGCATGACTTTTATGCTACATGAACAGCCACCAGATTTGGTAAAGGTATTGGGAGAATGGGCTTTGGCAGCCGGCCGCTCTTTACAAAGCCAGCAAACAGGCTTTGTCCATTATTATCAAGTTCCGTCAAGCTCTTATCAAACAATTCCGCTACTTGAAAATACCTATTTTATTCTGGCATTATTCCGTTCTTGCCTAGTTGAACACATCCAAGAAGCCAAAACCTTACTCAAACGTTTGTTAGAATTTCAAAATTTAAAAGAAAACCAATCGCGCGGAAATTTTCCTGTCTACCTTCACGAGTATCCCGAGTGCTTTAAACCTTCTCTTGTTTGAAGCTGCTTTCCCCCTTTTTATGGATAATCAAGCAATTTGGCCATATTTTAGGAAATGATCTTCGACAACGACTCGAAGATGCGATTGATCTTTCTTTAGAATATAGTTTGGGGGTTCATAAAGCAAAGGCATTTCCCTATCCTCTTGCTGTCCGTTTAGCCGCCGTGCAGTTCGCCTGTGGAAAATTGGGGGGGCAAGACCTTCGACAGCAAGCAGGTGAGAGCTTATTGAATCAATTTGCTGAGAGTCAGCTGACTGGCTGGGAAACAACCGCTCAAGCTTGGGGACCTTTTAGCCAGCCTGCAAATGGTGTATCCTTCTTTTTTAGAATCCCCTTGGCATAAGTTATGGCAATATCTAGAACAAACGTGGCATGTTCAAACGGGAAGTTACATCGGCCCTTGCGTAGGCGAATGGCAAGCAGGGCCAGAGCCGCAACCCAATCTCTATGATTTATATGCTGGCTATTTCTCAGGACAATTTTCCAGACGGGCATCTTTATGCCAACCTTATCACCTCCAAGCAGTGCTCATAAAGCCTTCCCTGGATAAATTTTCCAAAAGCTGTCATCCCTTCATAGAGGGGAAAATTAAGAACCAAGCTTGGCAAACGATTAATAGAGAGTCTTGTGCTTATACTATTTTAGAGAAGAAAGAAGAATTTCTTAGGACCTATACCCCTTTCCGCTTTATTTGGGGGGATTTACATTTTGTGCATTCGCTTGTGTGTCAAGGAGGGGCTTATAAAAAAGTTGAATTTGAGAGAGAAGACCGGGTACTTAAATGTTATTTTTTTCTGAGCCATGAGTTTGTTGAGGAAGACAGTGATAAGAAGCGGGAGATCGAATTTTTTATCGATTTTCATCCAGAGGTTCATTTTAGCTTGGGGGATAAACCTGCAACTACTTTTGAACTGGGTCAGACTCTCAAGATAGACTGCGGTCGGCATCAATTATCGATGACTTGTCAATTGCTCAACGGGGAAGGAGATTTTCGCGGTCATTTGATGCGCGGCAATCGGCCAGCGCAAGTAGACATAAAAGGCGAGAATCGATTTCAAGCTTATGACTGGACATTTTTTTTCGTACAGTTAGGTGTAAAGGCCCCTGTTGTATACTAATTAAACTATGTTTCTGAAGATTTTAGGAATCGCAATTTTACTCACGTGCACCTCCTTGATGCACTTGGCGGTCTGAGGAGTATCGTAACTTTTATGCCCATTTGCAGCGCCCCCATCCCCCTTGGCTCCCTATGGAAAGAGAGCGATTATTTATTGATCATTTTAGTGGAGGCCCGCCACCATGATTACACCAAGACAGGGAATTTTTTTCAAAACACTGCTCACATTTTTCAGATGGAACCAAAACTGGGGACGTGGGACACGCGTGGATTTACTTAAGCGGATGGCATAAAGGGAAGCCGCTTGTGATTGAAGGAGGTCATTCTGGTGAAATTGAAGCGCAGCCACCTCGTTATTTTGATGGGATAATGAATTACAACGATTGGGGATATGCCAATCCTGGCAACTATCAATGCCTTTATCCCCGTTATGAACCTGATCCGGTTAAATACATAGGGACAGTGAGAGAGATGGTTTTTTTCAAAAGGGGTTCCGGCAGACATCGGCCTACCTTTGCCGCTAAATCTCTTTATCCCAAGATCAATTCGATTCTCTCTTAAGCTTTGTCTGTCATTATCCCTACCGCTATTATGCTCTTACTGGGAGCAATGTTCTACATTTGTTGTTCAAGCTGCAGCTTTAGCCGGCCTGCCCCTGGCTTCTGAAACCACGATGTTTATTGATCTCAAGTTTGTATGGGGGGAGAAGGGTTCGGCTGTGGGAATGTCCCCTTTACTCAACCATTACCTTTGCAACGCCGATGTATTGAAAAGAGTCTCATCAGGGCTGTGGAAGAAGGCAAGGCGGAATATGCGCTTGATTGGTATAAGCATCGCGAACGATAAATCTGTTGAAAGAGCCTGAAGGAATCTAATTGCACACAGCCAAGGGGCATCGCCCTGGATAGAGAAGAAAAAATTTGGCAGCCTGAAGAAACTGTCAGAATGATTCATTAATTGAAAAAAAATACATCAGCAAAAGTCGCTCTGTAGCAGCCCTACAGGCTGCTATTTATATAATAAACTAACCCAGGGCGATTCCCCATACGCATTAAGTTAAGAACGAGCACGGGGAGTCGGGGAGACGCAGAGGGATTATAGAGCCGCTACTCTATAACGAGAGCATCATCACATAGGCTTTCTAATAATCCTTGACCACCTAAAGCAGGGTGTACCTCAATGGCAACTTCAAGCACCCGTTTTATTGAGGATCATTTGTCGATTATCTCTGCGCCTCCCCGACTCCCCGTCTCCCAAGTAACTTCCCTAAATTGGGACGTTATCGATGGGTGTTATTTAAAGATTATTAACCACAGAGACCACAGAGCTCACAGGGAAGATCTGTATAAGAACATAAACCTCTCTCTGTGAGCTCTGTGATCTCTGTGGTGGATATATTTTTACGAGTAAAGTTACTTCCTGAACGGAGTTTCACCAGGGATAGGGCAACTCTGCGTTATCCTTAGCTTAACGCGTATGGGGAGATTCCCTGGGCTGTTGCAATTAGAGCCCTTCAGGCTCATACAAACAGCCGATAGGACAAGAACAAGTTAGCGCTCACGGCACATTTTTGTCTTTGCTTATCCCATTAGCAATAATTTGCCTGCGGGCTAATGCATGAAAATGAGAAGATGAAGATTATGAGGGTCTATTCTAAGTTTGATGAAGCCGCAATTGGAGACTGCCCAGCGTTCGCCAGGAATATAGGAAAGATGATCAAGGAGACTGCGTAAGACTCCTCCATGAGAAACAACGAGTATCGTCTGCCCAGAATGTAGATGTGCATAGGGGTGCAAAAAATCTGTTACTCTTCGGTAAACAGCAGAAGCAGTCTCCAGTTCGGGATGCCATGCAGCATTTAAGTAATTTTCTTTTGTTTGCGCTTGAGGGGAAAGAAAAAAAGGGCGCATCAATTCATCTAATACTTCTGCTTTTTCTCCTTGCAGAGCTCCGAGCATTTCTTTCACGCAGAGCAGGTGATTCAATGATGGGAGACGAGATTGAAGGATCAATTCGGCAGTCTGCCGGGCACGCGAGAGATCTGAGGAAAGGGCAGCTGTAAAAGGAATTTTTGAAAGCGACTCTTTCAAATCAATGGCTTGGGCAATGCCTTTATCATTCAGAGGGATGTCGTTATGACCTTGAAAAACGGCCTCGGGCATTCCAATCCGTTTCTCCATGCCGGATGAGATAAGCTTCATATGAGGGTGGAAAAATTTTCATTTCTCTATTCCTGATGTTCCTGCTTGCAAACAAGGGCTATCCATTGCAACACCCATGGCGTGCAATCCTATGATCGACATATAAGGTAATTCCAGTAATAGCTGAAGCAAGTGAGAGGTCAAGAATGCAGCAGTGTTGCCACTTCAGATGATTGCAGGGCAGTAGGAAAAGGGGAATTGGCCTCGGCATAATCAATCATCCGTTCAATAAAACCTATGGCTTTGGCTCGCGGCTTGCCCAAGGACCTGCTGAAATGGTATTTACCCGAATGCCCCATTTGCGTCCAGCTTCCCACGCTAAAGTGCGCGTATCACTTCTAAGGCTGCCTTGGCTGAACTCATCCCGCCTCCATAACCAGGTATTACACCCGCTCGGAAGCAATAAATGTTAGAGAAAGAGCTGCTCCTTGAGGATTCATAATAGGGCCAAGATGGGCTAATAAACTCACAAAGGAATAAGTAGAAGAGCTCATCGCAGCTAAATACCCCTTACGAGTTGTTTCAAGCAGAGGACTGCGTATTTCGGGTGCATTAGCAAGCGAATGAACGAGAATGTCAATGGTGCCAAAATCTTTATGCAAAGCAGCTGCTACTTCTGAAATTGAGTAACCTTCTGCTTCTTTATAGCGTTTATTTTCGCGGATTTCTTCCGGTATATCTTCAGGGCGGTCAAAAGAGGCATCTAAAGGATAGATCCTGGCAATTTAAAGCAAAGATCCATCTTCGAGTTTCCTAGAGGCATCGCATTTCCCCATATTTAAGGCGCCGGTGAAAATTTTTAGAATGGGGGTCCAAGTCCCTACAATAATTGTTGCCCCAGCTTCCGCTAAAGCTTTGGCTATGGCCCAACCAAAGCCTTCATGATCGTCCCCAATACCGGTAATAAAGGCCTCTTTCCCTCTGAGTTAATTTGCAACATAGGACTCCTTTTAGAATTTTGAATAACCGAATCACGATCTGGAAATAGAATACACTTTTTCTTTGGTTTAATGCAAATCAAGTTTTTTTTGCATTTTAAGAATAAAGATTGTTGACTTTTAGTCAAAAATAATTAATAATATCCTTTTATTTCTGATAATATAATAATAGGTTATAAAATGAATGGTATTCGCTTACATGTTTTTGGGGATTTTATCCCGCCGCGACCCCAAGAATCTTCTCCTTTTTTGCTTCTTAATTATCTAGTCATCAATATTTTGACAGTAGGTATTTGGGGAACGATGGATAGCCTCTATCGCCAACATCTCATTCGAAAATTAGAAGTAAAACAAGACGATTTATTGAAAAATGCAAGCCAATTAGTCGAAAGTTGGGAGGAGCTGGCCCAACGTTTAGTAAGGCTGCAACAAGAATTCAACCTCATAGAAAACCATGACAATGAAGAAATCAATAAATTAAAAGGAAAAATACAAGAGATTTCGCTGGAGAAAGAAAATATTAATTTCCAGGAAGTTGCTGAGGGTGATAAGAAATCTCAGGGCCGTTTTTCGGCAAGTTGTGTTGACGATTATTTCATTTTCTACTCACCTTCTCGCTAATATCTGCACCTTAGGTTTTTTTGGAGTTTTTCAAAGTATTTCTCTTAAAAGTAAGATAGGGAAACTCCAAGCGGAAAATTTATTTCTTGAGAGAAAAATTCAAGATATCAAAGCAGAAAGCTTTCAAGCTCTGCAGCAGCAGATTAATTTCTTTAGTTCTCGGTTAGACCGCGAATGTGAATTTGGAGCTTTGGTAAAAGGCGATGGCGCCGGCTATTTGTTCGAAGTTTTGGAATTAAGAAAACAAGCGGACCTCCCTAAAAGCACAGCATAAAGAGATTGAAGAGCGTTGTGAGGTTTTAAATGTTCAGTATTTGTATCCCAGAAAGCTGAAGAGAATCTCGATATTTTTAGAGAAGAGCTACAAAATGCAACTGTCGTCAATGTAGATATTCAAAAGCAAATGAGTGCTATCCAGGCAGAAAACATCCGAATCAAAAATGAAAGGGAAGAGAAATCAAGAGAGCTAGACAACATTCGGAATCAATTGGAGATTGCTACTCAACAAGCCCTTCGCGTTCAAAATTTGGAAGGGCAAATTCGGGGCTTGGAAGGAACGCATGCATTTCTTGATCTGCAAAATAGATTAGGCCCCATCCCACCCAAACATACACCCGATGCTGTTGAATTGGAACGAGCTAAGGAGGGAGCAGCCGGTATTGAGGATTATAGCGAGACAAACAAAGAGAATTGGAGCGCCCATGCCTTGCTTTATAATGGATTGACAACAGCTTCTGATGTTTTTAAAGCCGGATTTTCCGTGACTTTAAAGCAATTCTTTGAATGGGCAGCTGTACAGCCTCCAAAGATTATGCTTAATGCGAGCCTAGGAACACCTGACTCGACGGGGGTTCAAGCTATTTACCGACAATTAGTCATGAATTGGTTAATGAATGGAAAAGTGGTGACAAATTGCCATGGCACTGAATTGCAATTAAATAATAAAGGGATTGTGATGCTTCCTTCGCTACCCGAAAAAGTGCTGGAAATTAAGCATGAGGGCCAACGCAAGGTCCCCTGTATCATCACTCACTTTAATCAAAGGGATGATTTCACACCATCTGAAGAGGTTTTGTCAAATACTTCGGCTGCGAGTGGTATAGACCCCATAGCGGCCAAGTGTATTTTAGCTCAACTTACTGCCGAGGAGTCGGAACATCTTTGTAATTTGCTGTTGGAGCCTCTCATTGAGGACAATCATCCCGATTACCAACATACTCAAGAATTCATGCGCAGTTTGCCTCAAGAAAGGGCACAACTTATTCATACCGTGTGTGGCTTAATCGGCGACATGGGGTTAGCTCTGCAAGTAAAATTTGGCAGCTCTATTGCAGCTTCCTTTTGGAATGATTATATTGATGTTGAAAATTTTGAACTGCAGCCTTTCCGCAAAGAAAAAGCTGCGGAATGGAATATTCCTTTAGAAGTCATTAACGCAGACAATGAGGAAGTTGATCAGATAGTAGACTGGAGACTTGATTATGATTTATTTAAAGACGATCAGTTTGCCGATCTCATGGAAACGAATAAACAAGCCTATCAGAGCTATTTTGAAGTCATTAAACCTGAATTATTAGAGCATAATTTTAATCAGGCACTAAAAATTGACTCGATCACTTGGAATCACATGAAGCCTCAGTATTATCTACAGCATGCATACTTTCAAACGCAGGGCTGCCTATTCTCTAACCTCTTAGGGATTTTTGTGAATAACAAAGATGAAATTAGGGTGGGCAATATTAGAAAATTTAAACAAACAATGGCAGCTTATTTAGAAAATCCTCTGCATGCGGCAAAATTTGAAACAGCGCTGCATATTGAACATGGCATCACTGTTGAGCAATATAGAAAGTGGCTGAGAGAGGAAGAAGGGGCTCCTGAAATTGATGTGAAAAAATTGACCCCTTTACAGATTGATATCGCGGCACATACTTTTGGAGTTAGAATTGCCTTATTCACTCCTCCTAGTGGACCCGGAGATTTTGCTCGTACACCAGGTCAAGTAGATGAGTTAGGCAGGCTACTTCCCGCTGAAGATATTCCCGGTCATTATTTTGGACCCCATACTAAAGAAGTTTTATTAATGGCTGTTGAAAACAATCACACCTATTATGGTGTATTTCCCAAACTCAAATTGCAATTGCCTGAAGCAAAATTATTTGTTGAAAACGACTATCAATATGAAAATCTGGTTCAGCTTTATGAATTTTGGAAGGGAAGAGCTAAAAATTATCCAAATATATAAAATTATTTTAATAATAGGACAAAAAAATGAATGGAATTCAATTAAATGCTTTAGCGGATTTTAACCCACTTCAGCCCAAGGAGAGATCGCCTTTTCAAATCCTTAACTTTTTAATAGGGAATATATTGACGTTGGGTATTGGGGGAACGGTGAATAGTTTAATTCATCAACGGCATATCCGGAAGTTAGAAATCAAACAAGAACAACTATTTAAATCCGCGGCTGATTTAGCTGAGGACTGGAAGGGGTTGGCGCAACGTTTAATAGGCCTTCAAAATGAACTCAGCGCTAATCAAAATCCTGATGTTGAAGGGGTGAACAACAAAATTTTGAGATTAAAAGAGAAGTTCAAAATCTTTCTCAAGACAAAAATGCACTTCAACAAGAAGTTCTTCTTAGAGGACAGGAAGGAGCACCGCAGTTAGGTATGTAGAGGGGTTGCATTAACGGTGATCTCATTTGTTGGTCAACTCATGGTTAATATCTGCACTTAGGTGTTTCCGGTGTATATCAGGATGGTTCTCTTAAACATCGGGTGAGTATCTTAAGGCTCAAAATAAACATATTCGGGAAAAATTAAGGAATTTGAAAGCCGCAAACAGTGATGTCATCCAACAGCAAATCAATTTCTTTAATTTGCAATTAAACCGGGAAGAAGAGGTTTTGGCCGTAAAAAATGCCAACGTGGGTGATCTTTTGCATGAAAAGGAAGATTTAAAAAAACAAGCCGATAACCTAAAAGCTGCCAAGCAAGATGTTGAAGAGCGCTACAATGCTTTATATGTTCAATATTCAATATCGCAGCAAGCTGAAGAAAACCTAGACCTTTTCAGAGAATCTTTAAACGAGGCAACTTCTGTCAATGCAGACATCCGGAAAGACATGGGTAAAATGGAATCAGAAAATAGCCGTATGATAAGAGAAAAAGAGGCAAAAGAAAGGCAATTGGCCACTATTCGACAACAATTGCAGGTTGCTAACCAACAAGCAGAACTGGTCCAAGGGTTAGAGGCACAACTGGGGATTTTGCAAGGCGGGGGATAGATGCGAAAGCGATTAGGCCCCATTCCTGCTAAGTATACACCGGTCGGTGCTGAATTGGGACTAGCCGCACAAGGAGCAAGGGGCATTGAGGACTTTAGTGAGACTGATAAAGAGAGTTGGAGTGACTATGCCCAAATATATAATGGGTTGGGGACAGCTGCCGATGTATTTAAAGTAGGGTATAGCAATGCCCTAAAGACACTATTTGAAATGGCCGAAACAAACGCCGAAGCCGTTGAAGATAAATTCGTTTGGAATGGTGGGAAGGGATTCATCGATCTTGACCTCCTGCCTGAGATTGGGGGGGAAATTGTAAAACCAGGGCATCCAAAAATTATGCTTAATCGAAGCTTAGGCACACCTGCGTCAGAGGGTTCACATACCGGTTTATCGTTTCCTAGCTTTGGAGTTACTCAAGGGGGGAAAAGTTGTGGCCGATTGCCACGGTTATGAGTTCCATTTGAATAACAAAGGGGTGAAATTGCTCGCTTCTCAGCCTGAAAAAGTGTTGCAGATCAAGAGTGTGGAGGATAGGCAGCAGCCTTTCGTAGTTACTCACTTTCAGAGGAGGGATGATTTTACACCTTCCGAAGAGATATTATCTCATACAGCGGCTGCATACGGGATGGATCCCATTGCTGCTAAGTGTCTTTTAGTTAAGCTCACTCATGAAGAGCTTCATCATCTGTTTAATCTTTTGATGGATCCGGTTATCAGAGGACAACCATCCTGATTACCAGCGTACCCTTGAATATATGCGTAAGCTTCCTAAAAGAAAAAGCGGAAATGATTCTTACTCTCCATACCTTGATTTGCGATATGGGAACAGTCCTTCAAGCAAAATTGACAAAGCGATCGGCGAATCCCTTTGGCAGAATTATTTAGACGTAGAAGATTTTGAACTTCAGCCTTTTGTTAAAGATAAAAAAGAGGAATGGGAGATTAGAATTAAGGAACAAGGCAACGCAGATCAGCCATTTGTTGAATGGAAACTTAATGAAGATCTTTTGGCATTAAGGCAAGGAGGACGTACTGGGCAACAGGAGGACTTCCTCAGATTAATGATGAGTGCCAAAGAAAAATATCAAAGATATTTTACTCATCTAAAACTAGAACTATTAGAACTTCCGAAGGAGAAAGATTTGAAAGTGGAACGGGTAACAAACGAACATATTAAACAACAATATCGTCGAACCCACCCAGATATTAGTGGGGCAGGTTGTTTATACTCTGGGCTTTTGGCCGTTTTGATCAAAGACAACTCTCAGTTCATCCTCACAACGTAAGAAGACTAAAAAGAGCCATGGCGGCTTTTCTTGATGATCCGAAGCATGCGGAAATGTTTAAAGCAGCCATCAACAATGATCACAAAATAAGTGTCGCAGTTTATCAGCAATGGTTAAGGGATGAGAAATATGCTCTACTGATATTGAAAATTACAAATTGACTCCCTTGCAAATTGAGATTGCAGCCTACACTTTAGGGGTGAGAATTGCTTTGTTTTCTGTTCCTGGTGGTGGTAGAAAAGATCACACGCAAACTGTAGGCAAGGTAGATGAATATGGAAGATTGGTGCCCTCTGATGATGTTTTAGGTCATTATTTTGGTCCTAAAGACGCGAGAAGTTTTCTTCATGTCTGGAGAAAGACGGCTTTACTTATCACGGTACTTTTTCCAAAGCATAAATTATCGGGAACTGCAGCAGCAGAGCTCAATCTTCTTCTGACCGTGAGGCTATGCAAGAACTCGAGAGATATTGGAAGGATATTGAGGGCGGAATGTAATCTATTAATTAAAGGATATAAGAGATGATTAACATACAGTTTAATGGATTTCCAGATTTTGTCCCTCCGCAGCCTAAAAAAACAACTGCCGTTTCAAATGTTCAAATATTTTGTCATTAATATCTTGACATTGGGCATTTTTAATGCTGTGAATCATCTATCATCTTCATAATTATATCTGGAAATTGGAGGGTAAACAGGTGCAATTATTGAAACAATCAATTGATTTAGCTGCCAGTTGGGATGAGCTGGCACAGCGTTTGATACATCTTCAAGAGAATTTTAATAATCTGGAAAACCCGGAAGTCGTGGCGCTGAACAATGAAATAGAGAGGTTAAAAAAAGGAGCGGTCCAACGACTTACACTGGATAGAAATAATCTTTATCAAGCATCCCATTGCAGAGGGGAGAAGAGAGGCAGCCTCAAGCTAACTTAGGTCAACTTGTCATGATGATTAGTTCGTTTGTTTGCCAGATTTTTTCTAACCTCTCCACCATCAGTTTATATAGCATTTTCCAAAATGACCATCTTAAAAATCGGATAGGGTCGAAAGTTCGAAAATCGTTATATCCGTGGAAAAGCGGCTGACTTCAAAGAAGAAAGAAATCAAACTCTTCAGCAGCAGATTAATTTCTTTGTGTCACGGTTAGATCGGGAGCATGAATTTGGAGTCCAGGGAAGAGGGGAGGGGATTGATCTATTCCGCCAGTTGACGGCTCAAAGAAGAGAAACTTCTACACTACAAGCACAGCATAAAGCCACTGAAGAGAAGCTTGAAGGTTTGAATGCTCAGTATATCGTAACCCAGCAGGCTGAAGAGAATCTAGAAGTTTTTAGGGGAGCCTTGAAAGATGCAACTGCTGATAATGAAAATATCCAAAAACAAATGGATATCGTCCAAGCAGAAAACAATCGACTTAGGGAAGAAAGAAACACAAAAGAAAGGGAGTTAGCAGGCATACATAATCAATTACTATCTGCAAGTCAACGAGTCAATCGCGCGCGCGTCTTAGAAGAACAAGTAGGTCGTTTGCAAGGGGGAGCTGCCTTAATCAATCTGCAAAGTAGGTTAGGCCCAATTCCATTCAAAATATGCACCGCATGCCGAAGAATTAGAATTTGCCAAAAGAGGAGAGGTAGGCGTTGATGATATTAGTGAGACAAACAAAGAGAATTGGAGTGCGTATGCGCAACTTTTTAATGGGTTGGATACAGCTTATGACGTATTTAAGCAGGATTTTCCCATGCTCTGACGAAACTCTTTGAGATGGCTGCAGAAAAGGAAGAACAGGCCCCTCTCCAAAATCTTAATGTGCCCGAGGACCTTGAACCGGAAGGTCAGGCAAATGTACCCGCAGTGCGTCAAAAAATTATGCTTAATAGAAGCCTTGGAACCCCTGAATCGCCAGGTGCTCGAAGCTGTCTATCGTTTTATGGCTTTAGAGTGGGTGAAGGGAGGAAGAATTGTTGCTAATTGCCATGGTAATGCAACTGCATTTGAATAATAAAAATGTCAATTTGCTTCCTTCTCGGCCTGAAAAAATGTTGCAGCTTAAGAATGTGGGCGGCAGGCAAGAACATTGTGTTATTACACATTTTCACCAGCAGGATGACTTCACACCTTCTGAGGAATCCCTCTCAACCACCTCGGCAGCGGGTGGGATAGATCCTATTGCTGCTAAGTGTCTTTTAGCTAAACTTAGTGCAGCGGAACAAGAACATCTTTTTAAATCGATTGATGGATCCTGTAATCGAGGACGATCATCCTCATTATCAACGTACCCAAGAATTTACGCGCGTTATCCCTCAAGAACGTGCTCAGGCCATTCATACGCTGTGTCAATTGATTGGCGATATGGCGGTGGTGTTTCAAACAAAATTTAAAAACACTATTGCAGCAGAACTTTGGAAAGATTACTTAGATGTGGAGAATTTTGCCCTGCAACCTTTTTGTAAAGAAAACGCAGAGGAGTGGGAACTTGACTTTCACCTGCCAGAAAACTTTGGGGATAGACCAATTGTCGAATGGAAACTCAACGAGGGTCTATTGGCTCTTAGGAGAGGGGGTGTGAGAGTTGGCGAACAAGAAGATTTTAACCTTCTGATAAAGAATGCAAAAGAGAGATATCAAAGGTATTTTAACTCTCTAAAACCGGAATTACTTCTCAGAAAATTGGATGAGGGTATAGAGATTGAAAGAGTCTCATTGCAGAACTCAATACTCAATATCACAAGTGCCATCAATTAATTGGTGATGAGGGATGTCTATTTTCCAATCTCTTAGCGATTCTAATTAATGACCAAACTCAACTTAATTCTTTGAATGTAAGAAAACTCAAAAAGGCTATGGCTGCGTTTTTAATTATCCCAAGCATGCAGAAATGTTTAAAACGGTTCTATTAAACGATCATAGACTTCAGATCCCGCGCTATCAACAATGGTTAAGAGGAGAACTGGGGCTCTGTATATTGATATTAAGGATTTGACCCCTTTGCAGATTGACCTTGCGGCTCATACTATTGGTGTATAGAATTGCGCTTTTTACGATTCCCGAGAGTCATGCTGATGATAGGCATACAAAAGGCAAAATAGATCGCTATGGGAAATTAGTTCCTGTTGAAGATGTTTATGGGAATTATTTTGGTCCCCATACTCAAGAGGTGTTAAGCTTGGCGGCAATCAACAATTATACTTATTATGGATTATTCCCTAGGCTAGATCTGGAAGGTGATGATGCTACATCGCTTGATTTGAATGATCTTCAAGCATTAGAAGATATTGCCTATTATTGGCAATCTATTCAATATAATCGAAACTGATCTTTTTGCACACCTAAGAGGCTGTCAGGAAAGGGAATTTTACCACCCTCCATAAGCGCTAACTTATTTCATGACGGACCGGTTGAATGAGCCTGAAGGGCTCACAATTAGAGCCCTTCAGGCTCATAAAAACAGCCATCAAGAAAATAAGTTAGCGCTTATGGGGTGCCCCCTTACCCATTAAAAACCCTATCCAATTGCATAGCGTATCATTCATGAATTTCAACGCGAAATTTAAGCTAGTGAAAGAGTGGTAAAATTTCCTAAAGCATTTAGCTTTTATGGGTTCTATCTCTATTTTGGAGAGTATGTCAAAAAAAAATTTACATTAAATGCCAAGTTGGTTTAAGTGAAGAAGTTACTCTAAACTCAACAGGAGGTTGCATATGTTAACTGGAACCTTTGCAAGATTCAAAAATTTGCTTAATTCGCGTTTGCGATTTTTTTCTATTGGTATGCTGACATTGATGTCTGGTGTTGTGTTTTCAACTTCTTTAATGGCTCAATCCCCAAACAGTTGCTGTAGCTGCAGAGATGGACAACGGGGTCCTCAAGGAAATGTTGGCCCCACCGGATTGCCTGGCGAAAATAGCTTTGGAGGTCTCAATAATTACGCCAGCTTCCAACTGCTCACCTCATCGTCCACAACACAGATAACTGCGAATCAACCCATCCCATTCGGCACTTTAGTTGCTGGAATAGCCGGACCGCTAGATCCTATCTTTCCAGTCAATCCCGCCCAAAACTCCATGTTTAATCTTGAAGCTGGAGATTATAAAATCGCTGTAGGAATATCTACTTTTGGGATATTAGGGATGCAATTACAAGTTTATCTAAATGGAAACCCTATTTATAATTGGCCGCTCAATCCCACAACTACTGCAGACACAACCTTCATCGAAATGACTTTGATCCTAGAGGTTACAGATGAATCTCTATTGCAGTTTTCTGTAAATGAAACCATCCCATCTACCCCAGTTGCAGATCCAAATACTTTACAAGCTTACTTAAGTATAGAGAAGATATTCTAATTGAATAGCTAATGAAAGCTCTCATTTATGAAAAATGATTAGCTATTTTCTATCAAACTTATCAAAGAAGGAGATTCAATAATGACGCTGTCTCTAAAAACCATTCAAAGATTGCTTAGTTTATTCTTTTCATTTCTTATCTATCTGACTGGAACACAGTCTGTAAATGCTGCAGATCTTACAAATAATCTGCAACCAGAACTTTCCAGCAAAAATCTGATTAAAGAAGAAATGATGAGAAATCGCCCAAGAAGTAGTTGCCAACAGTGCTTCGGACCACAAGGGCCTACGGGCTGTCCAGGCCCTATGGGACCTACAGGTGTTGCGGGATTAATTAATATAGCTGCTTATGAAAATTATTTTCCGACTGCAGTTGATGCGGTTGGTCCGACGTTTCTAGTTAATAATCCGATTCCATTTAACCAACAAACAGTGTCGTCAGGAAATGCTATCCAATCAGCCTTCCCTTTTGATACTTTTACTTTAGCACAGGGTGATTATCAAATCGATGTTGGTTTATCTAATGGATCTGCTGGCGGCGGTACTACTTTAGCACCAACTGCGGACTTGCAATTGTTGGTTTATTTAAACGATACCTCAACACCATTGTTTGTATGGCCTGCTTCTCCAACTCCAGCTGATACTGATACACCGGCATTTGTATCATTTTCAACAATTATTAATGTTCCAACTACCTCTGGGACCCTAAAAATTCTTCCAAGTGCTACCGTTACTGTAACCACAGGTACCCCGGGTTCAACAGTAGCATATATCAATATTATTCAATTGAATCCGCCCCCAATCAGTCAGTGTTGTGTACAACAATAAGTTTTTAGAACATTGAAGTTATGAATTTTTAAATTTAGAGTTTTTTAGGAGGTTTAACGTGACGTTATATAGCAATAAAGGAAAAAATGTCTGGTTTCAGGCATTATTCCTTACTTTTTCTTTTTTTGCGACGGTGTTTTTTGTGATCTTTAGTAGCCATGCAGGGGCAACAGAAATCAAAGCTGAAAAATCAGCTGATTTAAATTCTTCTGCCAATTGCTGCTGTTCTGACAACAATTCAGATCCTGGTAGCTCTGCTCGTAGCAAAGCAAAGCATGATAGTGTGGGTTCGTTCAAACCCCTCCGTCGCCCAGGTCCTAAATACCGCAAAGTCCCCAAGGTCCCCAAGGTGGTCCTGCCTGTCCAGGAACCTTGACAGATTTTGCAAGCTACCAACTGATTTTTTTGCCTGGTCAAGCAGGTTTTACTAATGCTGCAGGAACAATTCCTTTTAACCATCAAGCCCTCATAAGACCTAGTTTCACAGGAGGTTCGATTTCTTCTTTCCTCCATTTAATATATTTAGATTGCTACCTGGTATTTATGAAATATCCATAGGGGTTTCAACTACTACAGCAAACCAAGTCCAGCTCGTTGTGGGAACTACAACATACACTTTCCCTAGCAACCCACTTCCTATGGATTTTATTACTTTCAGAAAAATTGTGGAGATCTTCACCCCAACAAATGTGAGCGTGACTACTACAGCTCCTGTGACTTTTACCCCACCAGCGACTACGACTGGAATTGGTGCTTACATTAATATCGTAAGGATACAATAAGAGAAAATTGTACTTAGAATATAGATGGGTTCTACTATTGTCATTTGGAGGGGGAAATCTCCTCTGAATGACGATGAAAATTTCTCGGTGCTAGAAAATTTCATGCTCATCAGATAATTTTTGATCCTGCCCTGGGCGTTGCCCCATATGCATTAAGCTAAGAACGCAGAGACGGGGAGTCGGGGAGACGCAGAGGGAATTATAGAGCTGCTACTCTATAACAGAGAGCATCTTCATATAGGCTTTCTAATAATCCTTGACCACCTAAAGTAGGGTGTTCTTCAATGGCAACTTCAAGCACCCGTTGGAATAATTGTCGATTATCTCTGCGACTCCCCGACTCCCCGTCTCCCAAGTAACTTCCCTAAATTGGGACGTTATCGATGGGTGTTATATTTAAAGATTATTAACCACAGAGACCACAGAGCTGCACAGAGGAAGATCTACGTCGTATAAGAACATAAACCTCTCTCTGTGATCTCTGTGGGGGGTGGATATATTTTTACTGAGAAAAGTTACTTCCTGAACGGGGTTCCACCAGGGATAGGGCAACTCTGCGTTATCCTTAGCTTAACGCGTATGGGGCGTTGCCCATGCATTTACCCACAATTGCCCCACATTTCTTGCAGCCTCAAAATCCTGCTCATCCTGTTCTTATTCAATAAATATAAAACGTTAATTTTAAGTACATTAGGCAAATCTTT
>CAWCVY010000012.1:0-32485 GCA_963799115.1 uncultured Chlamydiae bacterium
GGATCGTCGCAAATCCTTGAATCTTGGCTCTCTTTTTACTCTCGCTAAAATCGGACATATCCTAGGCAGACTAATTGGACTAATTGGACTTTGAACTTTCCTCCCCACTTGGTCCACCTCGTCCAGACTAGTCCACCTCGTCCAACTAGTCCAACTTGTCGTACTCCCCCAACTCGCCCAATCCCGTCCACTTGTCCAAAACTTTTGCCCTAGAAGATGTTTCTATAAATTGCCAATTTTGCTTGCGATCAAGGTTTTGTAGGCTTTACGCTAGCAGGGCTGGGAGCTGGAATAACATCTTGGTACAAGGCAGTGCCAGGGAAAGTACTAGTAGATATTTTTATATATTCGCCAAAGCGTTTATCTAGGTAATAATCTGCTAATTCTGTTCTGTAAAGGAACGTTCTACTGGTCCAGTTGCTCTACTCCTTGGATTTTCTATTGGGTCTTATAAAACTTATCAATGTAGCCTGACTGGCTGTCTTTAAGTTCACAGCTCCTCCATTAATGCTATTTAATAAATGCGAAATCAATTTTTTTCTAACAATGCCTCACTTTTTTTTCTTTCCCCACACTATTTATTATAAATCACTTATGTGCATTTTTCCAATACAAATACTCTCTAAAATTTCCATAGATATACCAAAAATAGTGGGTTTTTGATCGCAACTTTGGATCAAGAGGTCAATCGGCTGCGCTGGCGCCAGGTCGTAGGTGCCTCGCTCGAGTTTGATGTTAAAACCATCAATGAAAGGCTGAAATTCCTCAAAAAGGAGCAAAAAAAGGGAAGCCCTTTTACGGGAGGGGCTCATTATTTTGAATGTCGTCCAAGATTTTGAAGGAAAAATCTTAGAAGTGCCAATGCGGCTCCTTTTTGCTGGCTGAACTATTGGATAATGTCCAACTAGTCCAAATTAGTCCAATTCTTAATTGTCCAATTAGTCCTTAAATACAAATCCTTCTATACTTTTTATTTTAATTATTGCTCAAAACTCAAGATTTAATCATTCTCAAACCACCCAACCTTTGTTTTGCAACTTGTTTGTTGAAATAAATAAATAATATGGTAAAATTGTTGTATTTTAACATATTTGGGATTTTACAATGAATATTTTTAAGCTATTAAGTTGTCTTCAATTATGATTTTGCCAAAATGCCCAATGAGAGCATATCGTTAAGCGATAAACAAAAGAGAATGGGAATTGTTGTCTCTGATCGCTTTAATGTGTTTGGTGGTTTGCTTGGCATTATATCGTTGTCTTAAAGGTCGGAAATTCAAGAAATATAATAACCAAAAAAAAAGGGAAAGTGAGGAAAAATTAGAGGGATTGGCAATAGGATTTAAAGGACTGCCTCTGAACGCATTTGCTTTAGCAGAGTATGCCGGCATTTCTACGCACAGAAAGGAGAACTAGAAAAAGCAGAAGCTAAATACAAAGAGTCTCTGGAAATCGAGCCTCGAAATGCATTTGCTTTGAGAGGCTATGCAGATACCTTACGAGAGCTAGGAGAGCTAGACGAAGCAGAAGCTAAATACAAAGAGTCTCTGAAAATCTAGTCTGAAATGCATTTGCTTTAAGAGAGGTTATGCAGATACCTTACTAGAGCTAGGAGAGCTAGAGGAAGCAGCCGCTGAAATCAAAGAGTCTCTGAAAATTGAACCCCGCAATGGTTTTGCTTTGATGACGTATGCTGACATTTTACGTATGCAAGGAAAGCAAGAGGAAGCAGCAGCCAAATTCAAAGAGATTCTGGAAATTGACCCTCCATATGCTCCGGCTTTGGCAGGGTATGCCGACATTTTACTTCAGCAAGGAAAGTCAGAGGAAGCAGCAGCTAAATTCAAAGAAGCACTGGAAATTGACCCTCAAAATGTTTTGGCTTTGACAATGTATGCAGAAACTTTACGTCAGCAAGGAAAGCTAGAGGAAGCAGTAGCAAAATACAAAAAGGCTATGGAGATAGATGATAGAAATACTTGGGTTTTGGCAGGGTATGCAGAAGCTTTACGCCAGCAAGGAAAGCTAGAGGAACAGCAGCCAAGTTCAAAGAATCTCTGGAAATTGACCCGCAACATGTTTTTGCCTTCCAAAATTATGCCCTCACTTTACTTCAGCAAGGAATGCTAGAGAAAGCAGTAGAAAAATACAAAGAGGTTCTGGGGATTGAACCTCGAAATGTTTTGGCTTTGCAAGGTTATGCCGACATTTTAAAGCTATAAGGAAAACCAGAGGAAGCAGCAGCTAAATTCAAAGAGTCTTTGGAAATTGAGCCTGGAAATTCTCGTATTTTGAATAAGTATGCAGACGCTTTACGGCAGCAAGGAAAGTTAGAAGAAGCAACAGCCAAATTCAAAGAGGTTCTTGAGATTGAACCTCGATGTGCTTTTGCTTTGGAAGGGTATGCTAACATTTTACAGCAGCAAGGAAAGCTAGAGGAAGCAGGAGCTAAATTCAAAGAGGTACTTGAGATAGAGCCTGGAAGGCCTTTTGCTTTGGCAGGATATGCAGACATTTTGCGTCAGCAAGGAAAGGTAGGAGAAGCGGATGCCAAATTAAAAGAGTTTCTGGAATTTGATCAGAATATGCATTTAATTTGAGATCGAATGCAGAAACGTTACGTCAGCAAGGAAAGCTAGAGGAAGCAGGAGCCAGATACAAAGAGTCTCTGATAATTGAGCCTCAAAATGTTTTGGCTTTCGAAGTTATGCCAACATTTACGTCAGCAAGGCAAGCTAGAGGAAGCAGAAACCATATTCGAAGAGTCACTGGCAATTGAACTTCGAAATGCATTTGCTTTGAGGGATTATGCAGAAACTTTACTCAAGCAAGGCAAGCTAGAGGAAGCAGGAGCCAAATTCAAGAGTCACTGGAAATTGAGCCTCGAAATGTATTTGCTTTGATGCGGTGTGCCGGTATTTTAATTAAGCAAGGAAAACTAGAGGAAGCAGAAATCAAATTCAAAGAGTTGCTAGAAATTCAGCCTCGAAATGTATTTGCTTTGAAAGGTTATGACGTAGCTTTATGTCTGCAAGGAAAGTTAGAAAAAGCAAAAATTGTGATCGAACAACCGTAGAAAAACCTTTAGTCTTAGGATCAATCTTTTTGCCACTTATGGGTAATAGCATGCCGTAACGTGCCCGTGCCCAAAATTCTTCTGTTCCAATTTAAATCTTCAATCGGGCACGGGCACTTGTACCTTAACAGCATTAGAATTTGCTGTTATCGTAGCAAATGATAATAATTTTAGCGATACAAGCTTACGAGAGAGCGATAAGTTTGTATAGCTTTATTTTAACTTTCAGGGTACAATAGACGAATCCAAGAAAAAATCCTTTAGAATATCTCTTCTCTTTGGATATCATCAAAAAAATTATATTTGATACATTATTTTGCCCATTACCCACTGATTGCCCCTCAACACTTTGCATAGACTGGAATTTTTCGGGATCACATATGTGGTTTAATTGGCTTAATTTACATTTATATTTATATTATTTCAACTTCTTGTTTTTGGGCCAACCATGAAGGATGAATTCAGACAACCGGTAGAGCAGCGCTTGAATCAAATTGCTCAAAAGACCGTTCCTCAGTTAGGATGGTTTTGGCTAAGCTTGGTGTACATTTTCCTTGCTGGAATTATAACCTGGGCGGTATTGGGTTCGCTGCAAATCAGCATTCAGGGGAGGGGAATTGTTTTAAACCAAAACGGATTATTTACCATACAAACGCCCATTAAAGGGATTGTCAGGACAATTTTTGTCAAACCCGGCGATGTGGTTCAAAAAGGAGCCTTGATTGCAGAGATCTACGATGCCCCAAAAGAAATGCTTGAGCGGGCAACTCAAATAAAAATTGACACTTTGGATCAAGAGGTCAATCGGCTGCGCCGCCAGGTCGAAATTGAAACAGAGGCTTCAAAAGTTGCTTTAGAAAGTCAGTTGGCCTCGCTCGAGTTTGATGTTAAAACCATCAATGAAAGGCTGAAATTCCTCGAAAAGGAACACAAAAAAAGGGAAGCCCTTTTACGGGAGGGGCTCATTATTTTGAATGTTGTCCAAGATATCGAACGTCAAATTTCCGAGGCAAAAATTTCCCTTGAGGAAAAAAAGGGGGAAATCGCAGATATTCACGCAAAATTGCAGAAGAGCTATCGAACAGAGGAATTAAAGTCAAAAGAATTGGAACTATTCAAAGCCCAGGGAGAAGCCTTAGTCCTTCAAGCAAGTTTGGCACAATCAAAAATACTTAGTCCTTTTGAAGGTAAAATCTTAGAAGTCTTGTACCGTCCCGGGGAAGTTGTCAATGAGGGGCAAGCATTGGCAAACGTTGAATTTCTTTCCCCTAAAAATGAATATTTGTTTTATGGCTATTTTCCAAGCGATCTTGGCAAACACATCCACAAGGGGAATGTGATGAGGATGTCCTTGTCTACCATCAATGAAAATGAGTACGGATCCCTATTAAGCCGTGTCCAAGAGGTGTCTGAATATGCTGTTTCAGAAAAAGCGATCCTCAATTTGATTCATAATACCAACCTCGCCCACTATCTGACCAATAAACAGGCTGTCACGCAAGTGATAGCAATTCCTATTCCTGATCCTCTCGACCCGAGCGGTTATGCCTGGACATCAGGAAAAGGGCCTCCAATGAAACTCTCTTCGGGAGTAGTGGGAACTGTGGAAGTAACAGTAGAAAATATTCATCCGATTTATTATTTAATTCCTCTAAAAGAATTTAAGAATATCCCTATTAGTGGGTCTTTATGAGAAAGAGGAATTCCCTATGTTAGATGACTCTTCTGCCATTCCTCGACCTAAGCCTGCGCTGTATCGTAGATGTAAAACTCCGACTGTCATTCAAATGGAGGCCTCAGAATGTGGAGCTGCGGGGGTATGCATTATCCTTGGCTATTACGGTTGTTTTCTTCCTTTGGAAGAGGTCAGGATCATGTGCTCTGTTTCGCGCGATGGCAGCAATGCCGCTAAAATGCTGCGGGCCGCAGAACATTATGGATTGAAGACAGCGGGATATAGCGGGGAGTTGAAAGACCTATTTGAATGCCCGCTTCCCGTGATTGCATTTTGGAATTTTGACCATTTTGTTGTGATCGAAGGATTTGGCAAATCGGTTGTTTATATCAATGATCCGGCAAGCGGGCCTAGGCAAATCAGCTATGAAGAATTGAATGAATCTTTTACGGGAGTCATTCTGACTTTTATCCCTACCGAAGGGTTTCGGCATACCATTTTGGCTGAGAACAAATGGTGGCCGTTGTTATGGAAGAGGTTAAAACTTTTTAGAGAGCCGATTTTTTATAGCTTGCTGATTGGACTTATCGCCATTATTCCTGCGCTGGCTTTGACAGTCTTAAGCCAAGTGTTCGTTGACAAAATTTTGATTGCAAAAATTTATTCTTGGAAATGGGGAATCCTTTCGGGCATTGCCATCGTTGCATTGCTAGGCACTGCAATCAGTTTTTTACAAGGCTGGGTCTTTGCCCGTTTTTCCGTTAAGCTTTCGACTCTGTTGTCCAGCAAATTTGCATGGCATACTTTACGGCTCCCCATCCTGTTTTTTTTGCAGCGCTACAGTGGGGAAATTGCCAGCCGCATTAGTTTAAACGAGGCTGTAGGGCAAGCTTTGATCGAACGGCTCCTTTCTGCTATCATTAACATCTTCTTTGCCATTATACTTCGCCCTGGTCATGTTTTATTATGATGTCTTGATTACCTTGACGGGCATCGTTATCGTCTTGCTCAATTTAACCTTGATGAAGGTTTTGTACCGCTCTCGCGAAGATGCTTATGCAAATCTTAAGCAAATTCAAGGGCGCATGACCTCTTTTGCGATTGGCGGATTAGAGTCGATTGAGTCCCTTAAGGCGGTCGGGGGGGAATATCAGTTTATCTCTCGCTTTGGAGGGTTTTATACCAAATCTTTGAATACTTTTCAAAGCATTGCACGCACAGACATGATTTTGGGAACGTTTTCACCTTTATTTAACATGTTAGGATCCATGACGGTACTGACACTGGGGGCTCTGCGCATTATTCAGGGCCGTCTCACGGTCGGTGAATTCTTTGCCCTGCAAATGCTTTACAACTACTTTACGACGCCTGTTCTGAACCTGGTCAATATCAATCAAACATTGCAGCTTTTGCGAATTGATTTATTCCGTATCGAAGACGTGTTGCGCCATCCTCTCGATCCCTTATGGCGTGAGCCATTAACTTTAAAAAAACAACTGTCCATACGAGATCGGTTGCAGGGGTATGTGGAGGTTAAGAATTTATCCTTCGGCTTCAGCCCTTTAGATCCTCCGTTTTTGGAAAATATCAACTTGACCTTGATCCCCGGCGAATGCGCCGCCCTTGTGGGCTCAACCGGCTGCGGAAAATCTACACTGATCAAGCTGATCGGCGGGCTGTTAACTCCAAGGGAGGGTGAAATTCTCTTAGATGGAATCCCCTATGGACAACATCCCCGAGAGCTGATCGCCAGCTCCGTTGGTATTGTCGAACAATTCCCTTATTTATTCGATGATTCTATCAAGCAAAATATAAGCCTGATGGACCCTATGCCAGATCAAAAAGCGCTTGTTCAATCAACGCAAGATGCCTGCATCTATGAAGAAGTCATGTCCCGTCCACGCGGTTATCAATCCCCTATTGAAAAAGAAGGGGCTAATTTTAGTGGAGGGCAACGCCAGAGATTGGAAATTGCTTGCGCTCTTTATCGCAACCCTTCCATTCTCATTTTGGATGAAGCGGCAAGCGCTGTTGATTCTCTAACTGAGAAACAGATCATCGATAATATTCGAAGGAGGGGAGGAACGAGCCTCATTGTCACTCATCGTTTGAGCTCCATTCGTGATTGCGATAAAATTTTTGTGATGGAAAAGGGGCATATCGTCCAAACGGGGACCCATGAGGAGCTTGTCCATCAGCCGGGTCTTTATCGGGATTTGGTTGTCTCTGATGATGTTGCCGGCAAATTGGAGGAGTTATGAGCTCGACTTTGCTGCCATTTGAAATAGAAGGGTTGCCTCCAGAATTAATTGCCGACATTTCTGATGTCCCATCAACCCATCGCTTTCTTGTTTCCCCACAAGATGTTATTTTTGTATTGGAACGGGGAAATATCGACCTTTTTTTCCTGCCTTTTGAAGGGCGTCAAGCCTGGATCGGTGCAGGGATGCAGCTTATTGCAGAACGTTTCTTATCATTTCCAGGCCATTATTTCCCCGGTTCTCTTCACTTTCTTGCTTCATTTGAATCAGGGGAGTGGTTATTTCCCTTTGCATTAAATCCTCCAGATCTTTTCAACTGCGTCCTTGCTGTTGCACGTGGGAACTGCACGGTCTCCCGCCTCTCTTTGCCTAAGCTTCGCCAGGCTTTACCCCGCTCTCCCACTCTTCAAACCATCACTTTGATGCATGTTCAAGAATGGGTGAAGCGTTTAAATTTGATGGATCATGGATTGGTTCTCGATGCTTTTCCTTCTATTTTAAATCCTTATGATCGTTATCAATTAGATGCCGGTGCTGTCTTCATGAATTTCCGGTCTAAAGAAGTAGGTGCTCAACAAGAAGCGGCATGGCTCAAAGTCTATCGAGGAAGTGTTTGTGCATGGGGCATACCGGCTTTATCCAGCGAAGGGCCGGTTTTATATCCTTTCAGTTCCTCTCAATGGTTTAAATGCTTGCAGCCTGCGACCGTTGAGCTTTTCCTTCCCATTCTGAATTCTCTGCTCGCTGAGAGTTCATGGTCGGGTATTGTTCCCCATCAAAAGCATTTCTGCGACCCTTCGACCATCATTCAAACGAATCGGCATGACAAAAGGAAGAGCAAGAAATGCAATTGCAGATTCAAAGTAAGCCATATCCTTTTGGACCAATCCCTACAAGAATTGCAAACGGTCATTAATCCTCAGCCTGCCGCAATCAGCGGCCCTGAACAAGATTTGCTCTTTCAGGCTTGCCAGCAAGTGGGAAATTATTTGGGATTAGAATTTTCATGGCCAAAGTCAATGGTCGGCACTGCTGAAGAACGGATTCAGGCGTTGTGCCTGACCTCTCAAATTTATTTTCGCAAGTGCGGTTATTCGGCTCTTGGTGGCAAACACAGGCGATCCCTCTTGTGGCCTTTTTCCAGGAGGATTATTGGCCCGTGGCCCGGCCTCCCATCATTCTCAGGATATCAATTGTTCATTCTGTCACGGGAAAAATCATGCGGGTGACACAAACGAAGTGGCCGGCCAGGTTGCGAAGAGAGCTACATGTTTTACCGCCAACTGCCCTCAGGCCCTTTAAAGTTGCGCGGATTGGCGAGGTTTAATTTTTGGAAACGGGTCCGGGAATGGCTAATTTTCTTGTTTCTGGTTTTATGCACTACAGTTGTCAACTTGATCTTTCCCTTAATCACTAAATTTTTATTCGATGTCGTCATTCCCAACCGCAATCAATCTCTCCTCTTTGCAGTCACACTAGGGCGGGGGTAAATGATCTCACTTGCAAGCTTGGCGTTCAACTACGATGATAAATCTATTATTTTACGCCTCGAGGGCTTAAGTGACCATGATCTGAAATGGCCATTTTGGCAAAGGTTGATCCATTTGCCTATCAGTTTCTTCCGCCGCTATAGCATATACGATCTTTTTACTTTCTACGAGCACAATTTCTCGCCATTAGGAACAATTGACCAGCCACGTTATTCAAGTCTTTCTCAATGCAGGTTTCGCGATCCTCTATTTTTTCTTGATGTTTTATTATAGCGGAATTTTGGCAGCCTTAGGAGTTGCTATTATAACAGTAGCGTTTTTAGGCATCGTGGTTCCCCTGTACTTTGGGATTCAGTATGGACGCCAATTGCTCGATCGCCAAATCGGGGCAAATAATAAAATGTTAGAAATGGTCCATGCTTTGTCTAAAGTCCGTTTGGCAGGTGCGGAAGCCCGGATGTTCCATCGTTGGGAACAAGCTTACGCAAATATGCAGCAAATGAGCTTAAAAGTGCTGTTTCTGCATATGAAAGCCAGTGTTTTTAGCGGTTTTTGGTCGGGTACAGGGACTTTGATTTTATATTTTGCTGTCATTTCTCTCGTGATGTCCCAGGCAGCCGGAGGGCTTTCCTCTGTTGGATTCACACTGGGAAGCTTCATGGCTTTTATGTCCGTTTATGGCCTCTTCAGCAGCGCCCTTCAGCAGTTAGGGGGAGCCCTCTTAGATATTATTGGGATTGTGCCTCTTTGGGAAAAAACCAAATCTTTTACAAAAGCTGAACCAGAAGAGTTTTCAAAGAAAGCCGATCCGGGATCTTTGCAAGGGCAAATCCGGATTGATCATTTAACTTTTGGCTATCAATCTGGACATGCCTCCCGTCATCCAAGATATTTCGATTGCCATTCATCCTGGAGAATGTGTGGCCTTAGTAGGGCCTTCGGGCTGCGGAAAGACCACGATTGTCCGGCTTCTTTTGGGGTTTGACTATCCCCAACAAGGATCTATTTACTACGATAATCAAGATCTCAAAGGACTCAACCTCCCAAGCTTTGAGAAGTCAAATGGGGGTCGTTTTGCAATCCGGGGCCATCTTTGATGGGACTATTTTAGATAATATCAATAGCGGCCGCCATTATTCCGTGGAAGAAGTCAAAGATGCGCTCGATTTATCGGGGGCAGGTTTTTTTATTCAAGAATTGCCGATGGGCATTCAGACAGTGCTGACTAATGGGGGAGGCTCCCTTTCGGGAGGTCAGCGCCAATTGATCCTTCTGGCCCGCGCACTTGTGGGAAAACCTAAAATTCTTATTCTTGATGAAGCCACGAGTTCGTTAGACAATCAAAAGCAAAAGTGATCCATGAGCATTTAAGCCGCCTCCCCATGACACGCATCATCGTGGCGCAGCGCCTAACAGCCGTTCGACATGCTGACCGCATTTTTGTGATCGAGAAAGGGCACATAGCCGATCAAGGGACCTTTTCAGAGTTAGCCGGAAGGCCAGGTTTTTTCTCAAATTTATTGGTTAAACAATCCTTATCTAAGAGCTCTTTATGAGTCGAAAGATGTTGAATTATGAATAGAATGTATGTGATGATGGATTCATGATTGAAAATAAGATTATAAATGAAGTTGTTCGTCGGCTAATTGACGTCTATCATCCAATAGAAATTTATCTATTTGGTTCCTACGCATGGGGCATCCAACGGATGAGAGTGATCTTGATTTACTGGTTGTCGTTGAAAGTTCTGAGGAAAAGCGTTACACCCGCCCTGTAGCTGGTCTTTTAGCCCTCTTCGGATTAAATATTTCCAAGGACCTTATGATTTCCACTCGTGATGAGTTTGCGAGTGCTGAAAGGCACAGCAGGGCTCTGTATCTTGTGAGCCCTTCAGGCTCATTAAACCGGTTGATATCTTCTGCAGAAACGGTTTAAATTTATTTAACAAAAACCTGAATGAAAATCCGTGCCAGCAATTAAAGCCCTTCAAGCTCATTCAACCAGTCCTTAACTTTAAACAAGTAGCCTTCCCTACCTCTTTTTCAGACTATTTCATGAACAGATGACGGGTGTTAAAAAAGTAATTATTGGGCACACGCGTTGCTTATCAGCTACCAGTATTTACTGATACGAGTTTCAGTAAAATGGGGAGTTCTTCCGAATAAACTTCTTTTAGGCCTTTCATATAGTATTCTCGGGCTTTTTTAATGGCCTCATTTTCATGCCCTGCTTTCACCTCATAAGTTAGATACCTGAAGTTTAAATGATCAAAGCTAGCTTCATATTTAAAATCCAAAATTTTCACTCGATATTTTTTTGATTTTTTTCTATTCAGATTCATTAAAACAGTTCCTTTAGCCTTGACGGCAGTTTTATAATTGAGTATATTTCGCCATGTGCAACTTTATGAGAAAATTGTATAGGGAAGAGCAAATAGAGATCTACGAAGAGGGGAGTTCGCTGCTTATTTTTTTCTCTTCTTCCTGTCTACGGCAATAAAAAGTCGCACATTGCGACATTGTAAATTTCATGTTGCCAGATTGAGACAATTGTGTCAATTCTAAAACAAAAAAATTTGATATGCACCTGCACGAGTACCTTTATAAAAATAAAATAAAGCACGAAGATTTTGCACGTCAGATTGGAGTATCCGGAGCACTCTCCATAGAATAATGACAGGGGAGATGGACCCCCGTCTTTCTATTGTCAAAAAAATAGAAAATGCTACAAATGGTGAAGTCTCCGCACAAGATATTCAAGTACAAGATAATTTAGATTGACGACCAGCACACTTCAGCATGGTCATCAACTTTAGAATATAAGATGACGATCGAGCAATTAAGAGATGCAACGCAAGCTGAACTAGGCGAAATATTTCATTAATAATTCAGTATCTTCTTAAAACAAATCCCAGCGTTTGCAGGGATTTGTTTTTAACGGGAATTCTTTAATCACAATGAGAACGATTCTTAATAAGTCTAGCCTCAACCTACAACTAATCGGTTTGGGGATTTCACTAAACCGTATTCTTATGCGGTTAATATGATTCGAAAATGTCATAGGTCCTCATCCCATTCGCCAGTTTAACAGGCGTGGTTGGTTCAATGAAGTTGGGCTTCCGCTCCCAACTCATCGTTGAGACCTACTATATGATCGTTTGAGAGGCGGTTATGACTTTAGGAACAGCAAAATCTTTTCCTTAACGGTAGGTAGTTCGTTTTGCACAACGGACCACGTAAGAGGATAAGTCAACATCAAAGTATCATGGATCAATATGTCTCGCATTCCTGCCATTTGCCTCCATGGATATCTGGATGATAAGCTTTAAATGAAGCAGAGATATTTTTCACTGCTTCGCCGATTATTTCAAGACGGCGTATAATGGCGTCTTGCATGGCTTTGTTTTTCTGAAATTTTTCAGCAGTCAAATGATGAGCAAACTCCCCTATAAGCTGAATGGATTCTACAATGTGCTCAGAAAAAATTTTGGATCTTTTTTCACAAGATGACAACCTGCTCTGCACTTGTTCACGCAATCTTCAATAGAATTGAGTCATAAGTCACGATATCGACTTTTCGTCCAAGTATTTCTTCTAACTCTAATTTTAAATCGACAAGGTCAAAGAGACTTTTACCTTTTGCTCTATATTCAATAAGCAAATCAACATCACTATTTGCTTTGGCTTCGCCTCGAGCAAAAGAGCCAAAAATTGCTGCACGTTCCACAGCATGACGCTTTAAAATCGGCAGAACTTTTTTTTTGATTGTTTGAAATTCTACTTATCGCTCGCATTGCATTCCATGCTTTTGGCTGTTAAAGGGAGGGTGGTATAATTCTTAAGATATATTCATCTCATTTAGATGATATCATTTATGCAAATTTTATGCACTAGACTTCAAATTCTCACAGAAGCTCCCGCTAAAATACGATTCCTTTTCTGGCACGGGCACGACTTACTTCCACTTTATCAGTACCTACCATTTTCTAATCATTTTCTTCTTCAGTTTTTCCATCTATTTTTTCTTCTTTCGGCTGTTGCAGGACGCTAGCAATTTTCGAATTGCCCAAGAAAAAAATCCTTCTCTTCCGATTTGATGAAACGCTCTTGACTAAATATGCTGCAGCCACTTCCCTGTCATCGGGTTTAATAGTCAAATTTGGTGCTATCAGTTTTATTCAGCGCTTCGGCAACACGCTTAATTACCATCCTCACTTTCACTTCATTGTTGCTGATGGCATATTTGAAAAGAATGGTGAAACTCTTGCTTTTCATGAGGCCGTTTTTACCCCAGACTATATTGCTGATGTCCAAGATGCCATTGAAAAAAGCGTTCTGAAGCTTTTTAACAGGCGTGGTTGGTTCAATGAAGATGAAGTAAAAAAAATCTCGGCTATGAAAACACCGGCTTTTCTCTTGATGCCAAAGTGAAAATTCAAGCTTGGGATCATGAGAGTTTAGAGTGCTTAATAAGGTACTGTGCTAGACCTGCATTTGCAAGTGAAAACTTACGATGGAATGGCCATTGGCTAATCTATTCGATAAGGCTATTGAAGTCGCTAACAGGAATCCTGATGTAAAATCAAGAGACAACTCTCTTCTTAATATTTCAAAAGCATTATCTAAAAAGGGCAGCTTTGATAAAGGTATTAAAGTTGCTAATAAATTTTTTTTATGGTCTGATAGAGGCTTTGCGCTTTGTACAATTTCCAAAACATTAGCGCAAGGAGGGAACACTGAAAAGGCTATTGAAGTTGCTTTAACAATTACTTTAACTTTTGGCTATCAATCTGACATGCCTCCCGTCATCCAAGATATTTTGATTGCCATTCATCCTGGAGAATGTGTGGCCTTAGTAGGGCCTTCGGGCTGCGAAAAGACCACGATTGTCCGGCTTCTTTTGGGGTTTGACTATCCCCAACAAGGATCTATTTACTACGATAATCAAGATCTCAAAGGACTCAACCTCCAAGCTTTGAGAAGTCAAATGGGGGTCGTCTTCCCAATTGGGGCCATCTTTGATGGGACTATTTTAGATAATATTAATATTATTGGTTAAACAATCCTTATCTAAGAGCTCTTTATGACCATTTCAGAAAAAGACCTTTTAAAGTTTCATGAACACCCTTTGATGCGGGGTTTTTCAGAATCGGAAATTAACTTCCTTCAGAAAATTTTAGAAGAGAAAGAATACCATCAGGGAGAAATTGTCATCAAAGCAGGCCAATTGACATCAGAGCTTTATCTTCTTATCAAAGGGGCCGTTTCCTTTCCTAAACAAAGCCCCTATGATCCTGATCAATGGACAACCTATCTTTTACCAGCTCCTAATGTTTTGAATGAAGCTTCTTTCCTCACACCGGCACTTCAGCCAAATGAATTTAAAGCAGCAGAGGATGGAACGCTGGCCTATGTGCTCGACCGGAAACGTTTAGGGAATGATTCCCGATCACCTTGCTCTTACCAATAAGCTTCTTTTGAACTTAGTGCGGATGGAATTGGAAGGTTTGCGGCAATCCCCCATAGCAGTAGGGGAAGTGTTACAAAAAGAACAGATGCCTGAGGAAAAGGAAAGATCATTAAAAACTATTAAGGAAACATTTTTGCTGAAATGGCTTCCTAAAGAATTGAATCACGAAGAGCGTCAGGAAATCGAAGAGATTGTAGAAGTCAGGCATTTAGAAAAAGGGGATGTGTGCATCAGGCAAAATGATCCCCTACACTGTTTCTATTTCCTTTTAGATGGGCAATTGAATGTTTCTGAATGGGAGATGGCAAAACATCAGTCGATCCTCTGCGATGTCTTAAAGCCTGGAGACAGCTTTGGGGAGATTTGTTTAATCGCCCCCATGCTCTCCCCCTATGCCATTGAGGCTTTTCATCCCTCCACCATCCTCATCGTTGACCGCAAGAAGCTGGAACAATTTTCTGCAAAGTCAGCCGTTCAAAAACTTTTGCTCCATTTGGCCCAATACCATCCCGATCCCACCAGATTGATTAAAAAAAATTATGGGGAAATCACTTTTCTCATTCCAAAAGACGAAAAGAGCTTTTCTCCTGATCAATTTGACCGGCTGGATTTTTTAAGCCGCCATTGGTTAACTGAAGGATTCAATCAGGAGGAAATTTGTCAACTCGACCGTGTTCTTCTCTATCAGGAATATGAAAAAGGGGAGAAAATTATTCAGAGGGGGATACCAAACCGCGATTTATATTTTCTTCTGGAAGGACAGGTTGTGCTGCTAGAAAAACCGGAAGGGATGAGGAATGAAATCGCTGTTGAAAAACTCCAACCACGCGATGTCTTTGGCGAAGTCGGTTTTGTCAAGGGCCATGAGCCGCAGATGACAGTGGTAGCGGGGAAGGACACAAAAGTTTTGCAATTGCCGTTCGATAAGCTCAAAGAGCCTTTAGATGCGAAAGAAAAAATGATTGTGAAACTATTCACGAGTAGCGCCCGATTGATGGAAAAGCGTTTAGATAGAGGGAAAAGCAAAGAGGAATCGGAATTACACTTAAAACTCCAATCCCTTCTCAGACAGAAATTAGTTTGGATTCTATGTTTACTGGCTTTAATTTTAAGCTATTTAAGTCATTTTAAGGAGTGGAGTATCGGATGGGATTTGGGGATCACGCTCCTTCAAATCATTCTTCCCGTCGGATTTATTTATGGCAATTTGAAGGATTCCTTGAAAAATTGGGGATGGGCCCCGCAATATCTTGGCCTTTCTTTATTACAAGCTGTGCTTTGTATTGGCTTAATGGGGGGATTATTCGAAATCCTGGCGCAATTGGCAGACATGCCGACTTTTCACTTTTTTTCTTCATCTCCTTGGCGCATGGTTTCTTCTTTGTCCCTTCCGGTACTTGGGAGTTATCTGCTCTTTGTCATCATCCAAGAATGGTTGAGAAGAGGGATCGTGGTCACAGCCATCCAAAGAGGACTAGAGGATGGAAAGGGGTGGTGGTCAGCGCTGATTTCCGCTTTTCTATTTTTGGGATATTCGGCATTTTATCCTCCTCTTTTTTGTATGGCCCTTTTTGCTAAAGACCTAGGGTTGTCCTTAATGTTCGTGAGAGCGCCCCATCTGTTAGGAGTGATTTTGATCCACTTTGTCTTAGGCCTCTTTTTTGCTTCTTTAGGATGGTTTATTTTAGGTGGGCAATGACAGAAGAGGATAACGAACTTGAAAAAGGAAAATCTCCATTTCGTCCGGCTGCCGTTGAACATTTTGGAGATACGAGCCAATTTGAGCAGCATCTTCAACCGATACAATATAAGCGCTGGCTCACACTAATAAGTTTAGCATTATTGATTATGGGGATTCTGATTCGGGTCTTTTTCGGTTTCCTTCCCATTGAAGCGCAGGGTGTCGGGGATTGCAGTCAGTACCGGAGGGTTATCCAATGTGGAAACTTCATTTAGCGGAGTAGTCAAGAAATTAAACGCTCGCATCGGTGAGCACGTCATGCAAGGGGATCTTTTAGCCACCTTATACAGTCCTGAAATAGAAACCCGCCTTAAGATCTCTCATGAGATCATCCAGAGCCTACAAAAGCGTTTTGTCCTCTTGCGTCTGCAAGTATCAATAGAAGCCCTAGCACAGAAAAAAGCTATCATAGATAGCATCGAGGCGGCAAAATTTAAAATTCAAATCCTGGAAAAAAGCATTCCGGTTTTAGTGTATGATGTTAAAAATAAAGAGGATTTAGCTGTTAAGGGATTATTTGATTCTCAAAGCCTTCAGCAAAGCAAGGAACTTTTATGGAGCAAGCAAACGGATCTGGAAAAGACGAAGGCCAACCTTTCTAATTTACAATTCTTGCTAAAGAAGGGATATCGAGAAGAAGAGGTTGAAGCCTTGCAAGATCGTTTATTAGAGGCAATTAAAGACAAAAATTTATTGGAAACGCAATTGCAATATGAAAATGTTTATTCGCCTGTGACGGGAAAGGTTTTGGAATGGTTCATACAGCCCGATCAATACATTGCAGCAGGGGAGTTGATTGTCCGCTTAGAAATTCAAGGGAAAGAACCGGCGCATAAAATTTTCTACGGATATTTGCCTGTAGAAACTGGCAAGAGTGTACGGCTCCATGCTGAGGTCGAAATTGAGCTGACAAATGTCAAGTCGCAAGAATATGGAGCAATGTTGGGAAATATTGTCAGTGTTTCGCAATATGCCATATCTCCAGAGAATCTGATTCGTTTGATTAATAACCCCGCATTGGTTGAGTTTTTCCTTCAAAAACATGAAGCAGTATTAGAGGTCATCATTGAACCCCAACTCGATCCCACTACCTTCAGCGGATACCGGTGGACGTCGGGGAAAGAGTTACCCGATTCAATTAACCAGCGGGACCTTATGTATCTTTAAAGGAATGATTGAAGAGATCCATCCCTTCCTCTATTTCTTTCCTGCCTGGTGGGTAAAGAGAATGATTTACCATCCTGCACCGCAAGTTGTTTCACAGAAGGAGCAAATGGGAAGTGAGCTAGCTCCATAAAAAAAGACACATCATTTCCAATGTTAAGCTTTGTGTCTAGTATAGGTTAAAAGGATTGAGAAAAATTAACACGGAAATACTTGACTTCCGTCTCCTTCCGTGTTAATTCCCTAGTCAGAAGTTTAAAAGGACAGCCATAAATGATTGAAGAATACCTATCACAAAACGAATCCAAGACCGTGGAATTCAAAGAAAACACAAAATCTCTTTCTGGAATAGTCAAAACAGTTGTGGCTTTTGCTAACACTTCTGGGGGGATATTGCTTATAGGAGTAAAGGATAAAACAAAAGAAATTGTTGGGGTTCCTAATTCTCTTCATGAAGAAGAGAGAATCGCTAATGCAATAAGCGATAGCGTTGCCCCTTTAATCATTCCAGATATAGAGATTCATGCTTATCGTGATCGAGAGTTAATCATCATACGCGTTCCTCATGCTGCTGGACCCTTTTATTTGAAATCAGAAGGATCAAAAAATGGGGTTTACATTCGATTTGGCTCTACAAATCGCATTGCCGATGATGAAATGCTAAATTCCCTAAAGCTTTTTTCAGAAAATCGCGCCTATGATGAATTGCCTTCTCCAAAAGGGATTGCTGGATGAAGAGGCTATTGAAAAAGCTTTTGCAATTGTTAAAAAATATCCGACAAAGAAACAATTGGAAGCTCTGAATATATTAACTGAGCATTTAGGTAAATCTATCAATACGAATGGAGGGACGTTATTATTTGGCCTCAACCGGTCGACTCTTTTTCCTGATGCCCTTATTCGATGTGCGAGATTTAAAGGAATTACAAAAGAAAAAATTATAGACAGCCAGGAAATCACATCTAGCTTACCTTTTGCAATTGGAGAGGTCTTAGCATTTATTGAAAAAAACACATCAATTGAAAGCGTTATTGGTAAAATCCATCGTCAAGATATTCCAGAATATCCTCCTTTTGCATTACGTGAAGCTGTAATAAATGCAGTTCTTCATTCTGACTATTCTATAAAAGGGTGTTATATACAAATTGCAATTTTTGACGATCGAATTGAATTTACAAATCCTGGAGGGCTGCCTTTTGGGCAAACTATTCAAAAAGCGCTACATGGGTTTTTCAAAACTCCGTAATCGCGTAATAGGTCGAGTATTTAAAGAATTAAAGCTAATTGAGCAATGGGGATCAGGATTACAAAGAATACTTGCAGTTTGTGAAAAAGAAGGGCTAAACATCCCTTTAATCGAAGAGCATAACAATCAATTTCGGTTAACTTTATATGGAAAGCGTACTCAGCAACGTCAACTATTAATATGGGAAGAAGTCCTTATTGATCATTTGGAAGAAAAGCAGTCAATAACAACAAAAGAGGCTGCAAGAATTTGGAATGTATCTGATAGGACAGCAAGAACTAGATTAAAAGTGATGATTGAATCAGGTCGAATTCAAAGAATAGCCACCTCGGAAAAGGATCCTTTTGCAATATTTATTATAAGGAAATAAAAAAATGGTTGATGAATCTATTCCTTACAACTTATGTTCTGCAACTCCTGAAGAAGCAGAAATTCTTAAAAAAGATCCTCAACTAGATTTTACATAACCATAAAAAAATAAAAGAGAATGTTCAAAATGATTCGGATTGCCTGGATAATTAATTTTGCTGTCATGCTGCTAGCAACGGTCAACTGTGATGCTTTTTTAAAAGGATGGATTTGGGATGAATATTTACCTGGATATCATTGTAAGGGACTTCCTGTTTCTCAGAATAGCTTTAATCATTTGGGTATTCCTTGGGAGCTCTATGTGGTGGAAAAAAGCGATTGGTTGTTTGGAGTCTTTTCAGGATTCGAAATCTGTCTTCCTCAACAGGGAATGCGAATTTTTCGCTGCTTTACTTTTAGGGGACGGATGCCGCCAGGTCATTCAAACTCTGACAAGGATAATGATATATCGTTCTTTGTAATGGGTTTATATGATGGGTGTTCTTTGGAGGAACTATATTCTTCGGGAACCCTTTGTATATGGTCACCCCGTCAATTTAAATATGACCATGGAACTCCTGCAAATAAGGAGTATCTAGAAAAATAGTATTAGAATACTATGCACATTCTAACTGTGATGTTTGTTTAGAATATTGGCCTTACCCCAGCGTTGAGGCATCATTAAGTGTCAGTACTGATGAAATGGCTTTAAATTGTTTGTCCTCAAAAATGGTACCGTTTATCAATTATCTACTTTTATGCCAACTATTGAGCATAGAGATTTCTTTTTAAAATCATTTCAAATCCATTAATTTTTTCTAGGTTGATTCTCTTTCTCGAAGGAGCGAAAGTTTTTGACTGAAAATTGCAATGACAAAGGATTTTTTCTTGTATATTTCTTGTGTTTCCATTATTTCTGCATTCTGTAAAAGGAAAGTTATAAAGAGATTGGCTATACACCACGCGATTAAATTTACCAAGTCTTTTAGTTTTTTTTTATCAATCGTTTAATAATATTTTAATATATAATAATTAACTTTTTTTTAAAAAATACGTAGACGAAAAATATTTCTTTTTTTTATACTGCTCGTAACCTATAAATTGAGAGCATATGTACACCCTGCCTTTATTTTTTAATACTCCATTTGTTGATTCTTTATTACTTTCATTAGAAAAAAAGATATTCTTCCAGAAAAAATCAAAGCTTTTGATGTTTTTCAATATGCCACTGCAGAGGAAGTAGATAGGATATATAAAGAAACTTTAAATTCAAATGTTAGAACTTGCATACAATGGATTAAAGAAGGGAAATGGACTCAATTAGTCAATTGGATTTCAGAAAACAATGACCATTATTTTACTCTATTAGCCGCTTATGCACTTGAGGAAGTCTCTTCTTTTGAATTAGCTACAGCTTTCATGTTCTCGAGTTGTGCATATGCTTCTCCTGGAAAAAAAATTGAAATTTACAATCTTCAGCCGAACTCTTTTTGGTCTAGGAAAGCATGTGACGCCTATCAAATAGATGAAAATTATTTGAAAAGTGAGGTCCTTCCTAATCAACTCTATGTAATTGCCATTAGTCGGATAGATAGTGTGAATCCCAATATCGCTGACCTTGAATATCATTATTTAGCATTTTCTCAAGCAGGAGTGTTGCATGTTCCCTCTATAGGAATTATACAAGCTCTTTTTTCTTTAAAGTTTGGTGAAGCCGCACAAACTATTTACCCAGTACTGCATTTATCTAAAAGAAGAGACATGATTGGGCGTTTTCGCGAAAATAAATCAGATCTTGCCCTTCTTTTACCGGATGATGAAAGTAAACTTCATGGAAGTGTTGAACGAGGTATTTATCCTTTTGCACATGATTTGAGCCACATGCATTTTCGCTCAATTCTAAAGAAGCAAAATTTGGTAGCTGAATATATGGATATGTCTGCATTAATCGAAGATTGCATAGAAACAATTCCTGAAAATCCGAATGTGATCTGTGATGAATTCACTTTTTTATTTCCTTTTAAAAATGCATCTGAAGATGATCTAGTAAGATGGCTTCTTAATGAAGCCGGAGGGAGGCTTGTGGATGGGGATTTTATTTGGAAGCCGGGTTTTTTATTTAACAACGATATAGAACAGTCATTTAAAGGGTATTTAAGAGATACTTTAGAATATAGAGTTTTTCTCTTTGGTGAAGATATTGCTTTGTTTGACTTCAATCTCATAGATCAAGAGTTGTTGATAGAAAAATGTTGGATCAAATTAAAAAAGGAAATTAATTTCAAAGAATCAAAGAAAACCGGAAAGCTTATTCATATTTAACTTAAATTAAGGATGTGTTCAAAAATAAGTTGAACACATCCTAAGTTAACGGTATTAACCGCTCTCTCCCTGTATCTTACTGTATAGTCACCATAGATGCTGGGTTGTCAGGACTTCTTAAACAAAAAACTCAGGGCAAAGTATCATAATGAGAAGAAAGAACTGTTTAATTTTTAATTTTTATAAACTATATCGAGATACTCTATTTAGGTTTATTTAATTTAATTTTAAAGATAATTATTTAAAATTTTAAGCTGATCAGATTCATGTATAGCATTCGGGTTAATGTGCAATGGAGGATATGTTTTAGATGGGTTGATGGTGAAGCTCATGATGTTGAAGTTATTGATTATCATTAAAGAGAGGATATATTATGATCTTACGTCATGTAGAGGTTATTTAAATGATTGAAATCGATTGGGAAAGCCCTAAAATAAAAGAAATTTTAACCTTCGAAGAAGGTGGATGCTATAAAAATCCAGTCAGATGGATTCTTAGAAAGTTTTTGCATGTGATTAAAAAAGTTGACGCCCAAGTTTTTTTTGAAGGTCAGATTTTTCCCGAACTGCAGTCAGATGAGAAAATTTATGGAGTTTTATACGGGAAGTATTTCTTTTCGCCGCAATCATTATACATCAAAGAGGTCGATAAAATTACACACATTCCTTGGGCTTCCATAATTAAATGTGAAAATTCTGTACTTACTTTGAAAAACAAAAAAAAGGTCATTGTCGATGTATCAGAATTGGCTTCTGCAGGCAAGAGCTATGACATTAGCAACCTTTTTTATGACATGATTCATTATTGGAGTTCCATTCCAAGGAAAATTATCAAGTGCAAATACAAAGGCCTTTTTGATTTGCAGCAGATTTCGAAAGAGGTTCCAAAAGACTTAAGACAACATCTTTATCATGAAAATTCTGCGTTGACTTGGCAAAAAATGATTGCCTGTTCCTGTGGTTCAGAATACTTTCAGGCCTTTTACCACTATCATGAGGAAGATGAAGAGGATTTTAAGGATGAGGATGTCATGCTAGATAATGCACTGATTAAATGTGAAGACTGTAAAAAAAGTTATCTTTTGTTTGACGCTGATCTGCATGGTTGGAATGCGCTCTCTGACTTATGTGATACGAAGAGGTTGCCAGCCCCAAAATCTTACGACAATGCCTATCAATGTAATTCTTGCGGTTCCCTAACATTCTCCCTTATAGTTGATGCCGAATATGTGCGGGATGAAATCCCCGAAATGAAAAGATCATTGAAAAAATTATTCGGCAAACAGGAAGGGGAAAAGCTTGTTACATATGCTTTATCTGATTTTGGAGCGACAGCTATTTGTAAACAGTGCAAAAAAGTGCATTTATTCGTAGGTCATGAATGCGCTTAGCTCGACTTTGTACAAAGTCGAGTTTGAAAGCTTTGAAACCTCTATAGATAGTTTCTGAAATAGAACGAAGGACCTTATTTGCCTGGGAAAATTCCAAGTTCCAAAATCAATTTTTCGATATTGTTAACGAGGCCGATTTCAAGTTCCTATTCAATATAATCGTCCGATAAGGAGAGAAATCCAAAATTGGTATGAGTGTAAATGGAATTGTAAAAGGAAAATATGAGATACTAAAAAAAAAATTTGTCGGTATTTGTATCTCATACATATCTCCAAGTTAAATGAAGGACAAGAAAAAAACGTACAAAAATCTAGCGAAAGGTGAAAAATTTGCAACCGCTACTGTTGAAAATGGCGTTTTTAAAACAATAAGAATGCATTGCGACTGGACAAAAAAGCTTGCTAGTTCAGGGGTAACTGAAGTTGTTTTAAAAAATGGTAAACAGCAAGTTATTTTAAGAATTGTTATGTGTACGACTTTCAATCACAACCTGTGGTTTCTTAGATTTCGATTATTTCGGATCTTTCGTATAATCAGGGAAAGGGAGGTTTACGATGGGTACATATACACTAAAAGAAGAACCTAGTTTGCCAAGCCCAAAAGAAATCCAATTCGCGGAAAACTTGGGGCGTGAGTTGGCTATGTTATGCGATGCAAAAAGTGACCACGACATCAAAATAGCTTTTCATTACAAGTCAAAGAATATTGAAATTCCATTTCTCAAGAAACTGCTCTTTCTTCTTGTGCGCATTTTGGAACAAATGGCAGCCGGCAATGCTGTGACATTAATTCCCGTCCATGCAGAACTGACAACTCAGGAGGCTGCCGATCTGCTGAACGTTTCTCGACCTTTCATGGTGAAACTTTTGAATGAAAAGAAAATCCGCTACCACAAGGTAGGAACCCATAGGCGCGTTAAATTTGAAGACCTCATGAAATACAGAGCGCAAATGCAAGTCGAAAGCGAACAAGCCATGGATGAACTGTCTCGTCTTGGACAAGAGCTGGAGTAGACCTAAGATGGCCGGTCAAATAGTCGTCTACGACTCCTGTATTTTTTACTCTTTCACGCTACGAAATCTTTTCGTTCAGCTTGCAATGACGAGTCTTTTCCGTGCTAAATGGAGCGAGGAAATTCACCAAGAGTGGATGTCAAGTTTACTTCGCGATCGGCCTAGCATTTCCCAACAAAAAGTACAAAAAATTAAAGACCTAATCGATAAAACCGTTCCCAATTGTCTTGTCACCGATTACGAACCATTGGTAGAGACATTAACTTTGCCGGACACAGGTGATCGACACGTGCTCGCAGCCGCCATTCAATGGGGAGCAGAAACAATAATTAAAAATAATTTGAAGGATTTCCCTGAACATGTCCTGAACCCATTCAATATAGAGGCCATAAGTCCCGACAACTTTCTCTGCGAACAGTGGGACTTAACTCCAGAAATAGTCTTGCATAGCCTAAGAAAATGCCGAGAACGTTTGGTTAAACCCTCTTTTACTGCCGATGAGTACCTCCAAAGCCTTACACAACACGGATTTATCAAAAGTGTCCCCCGTCTCCGCCCCTTCCAGTCGATCATATAAGGGATGGGGATCGGCAATTCCAGTAACTCCCCTTGTCAAGCGACATGCTAAAGTGACCCCCTGAATTTTTGATATTAGAAAGGTAAAGACCCGACATCATCTGCCCTAGGCTGTCCTTGGGCACGTGTTGAGGATTGTTGAAAGGATTCCGCATAAACTTCGCCAGTGAAATCATCGAGCCCATATTCAGCAAAATACTCTTCGCCAAAACAGTCCCTTGCCCGATCAATACATTGCAGCAGGGGAGTTGATTGTCCGCTTAGAAATTCAAGGGAAAGAACCGGCGCATAAAATTTTCTACGGATATTTGCCTGTAGAAACTGGCAAGAGTGTACGGCTCCATGCTGAGGTCGAAATTGAGCTGACAAATGTCAAGTCGCAAGAATATGGAGCAATGTTGGGAAATATTATCAGTGTTTCGCAATATGCCATATCTCCAGAGAATCAGGACATAGGTAACACTTTGTAAACTGCAATTAGAGCCCTTCAGGCTAATCAATCCAGACACTAGCGTCAAATTTGTTGTGTATAATTGGGTATAAGTCTCCTCAACCCAATTCGAATGTAGTAATCCCAAAAACATTATTAAGATTGATATTTGGGGGGACTTTAGTATACATGCGAAGTGTTTTGAAACAAGGCTTCATATGATAGCGCTCCACAAGCCTCAAAGCGGTTAGATTAGGCTCCGGAATATCCAGAAAAAAAACTTCTCCTTTAGTGAAACGGGCCAATTCTCTAAGAATTGTTTCTGCAATTTCAAAGGAATCAGCAAATAATGGTCCGATTTTATACCCGTTAAAGCAGCGCCGGATCACTCCATAGCCTTTTATAGCTTTATCCTCCATAAAGGCGATAGCCATGCGATTTACAGAAGGTTTTAACCAGCAATCGAGAAAAGCCTTCCGATGAGCAGGAAAATAAAGCCTATCATAAGAATCCAAAATCGGCCTTAACGCATCAGTTATCGGCACAAGATGATGATCGCCCGTATCTTCCACAACAGCCTTTCCTTGATAACGGACATTCATATGTGCAGTACGAAAGCCGATATTTTCATACTTGCTGCACATTTCTAAGACTCCATCCAAACCAATATTGCGGTTTCCGGCATAATTTAGTCTGTGAAGGGTCATTTCCATGCCATAACCATGATGGCGGTATTGTTGCTTGACGATGTAAAAACCAAAAAAAGCAAAATTGTTATCGTAAATTGTAGCTGAACAGCACCCAATCGGTACACTATCGAGGCGTCCGATGAAAAATCCTTCTGGATTTTGAGCATAAAAACAATCAGCATCATTTAAACCAGGGTTCCAACCTTCTTCTTTGGCCCATTGTATGGCAATATCATTGATCTCTTTTTCACTCATTTGAGAAATGGAGAACTTTTCATGTTTCATATAGTCCTTAAACAAAAGGAAATTTATTGATCCAAAATGCTGCGATATCCTGCCTTCTGCAAATCCATACTTTTTTAGTATAAATATAGTCAATAAAACGTCGCAAGGCTTCTGCTCGAGCCGGCCGGCCGGATATTCTAGGATGCAATCCGATCGACATCATTTTAGGGGTAACCTCTCCTTCTCTATAAAGACAGTCAAAAGCCTGCTTTAAATAGTGGAATTCATCCTCTGCCGATGACCAGCCAGGGGAGGTACAATAACGTATATCATTACAATCCAGACAATAAGGGATAATAAGCAGCGGCCTGCTCTGACTACTATCCCAAAAAGGGAGATCATCGGCATAATTTTGGGAATCATAAACGAGGGAAGTTTCTGCAAGCAAAGACCTCGTATGTTCGCTGGCGCGTCCAGTATACCAACCCTGAACACTTTTTCCCGTCAATTGTTGAACTAATTGAATGGTTTTACTGATATGCTCTTTTTCTATTTCATAAGGGATGGATTGATAATCAATCCAGCGGTATCCATGGCCTGCTAATTCATGATCATTTTCTCGCAAATAACGGCATAACTCGGGATTTCGTTGCAATGCTAACCCGACGACAAAGATAGTCGTTAAAATCTTATATTCATCAAATATTTTCAACAATCTCCAAATCCCCGCGCGGCTACCGTATTCAAAGATTGATTCACTGGAGAGATGGCGCCTACCAGTTATAATTTTAATTCCGGGAAGATCAGCAAATAAACTTTCTGACTCCTCATCGCCATCTAAGATACTACGCTCCCCACCTTCTTCATAATTAATGACAAAGCTAATGGCAATTCGAGCTTCGTCAGCCCATTTGAAGAACAGTTTATCTTGTCCATGCCCTACAAAATCCCTATTCATAAGAAACACCTTCTTCGATCCATTATTAAAGACATCTTCGTCGATATTTTGTTTGCTTTGACAACTTTTAATTTATCTATTCCTATTACCTCCTAAAAGCAATAAAATCTTTTTTTCTGGGATATAGGCCTGTAGATACGTCTTCCATCTTTCCAACGCAATCTTTTAATTCATCCTTCAGGAGCTCCCGCTAATTGCTGGCGAAAAGCCGGTAATTAGTGGGAGCTATAGAAGTAATGATGGGGACTTCAAGCAACCAATTGCCCTTGGCAAAAATCCCGTTTAGGCAGCTTCAAGGTAAAACGGGGGGTGGCTTAGATGGTATTTTAATTAATCAATTTTTTGAAAATTAACCTCTTCTAAAAGCTCTGTTTCTTCTGGTATGAAATGTGGTTCAGCAATGGAAAAATATTGCAAATTTTTAGAACCTGTATTCACAATGCAACGCGAAGTGCCTGGTGGGATAAACAGCATTTGCTTTTCAATTAATTGAATCACTTGATCATCGACCTCTACTCTTGCAGTCCCCTCAAGAATATACATGACATCCGAAGATTTGAGCAGGCGAAATCGAACAGTACGAGAGCCGGGAGGCAACATAAAGTGGGCAAAGCTGTATGCAATTGGCAAATTATCCTTTTGAGGGTGGAGTAATTCTGTCAAATAGGTTTTTGTTTCTGGTTCCTTAACGGGACTTTCTATCCATTTTTCACCATTATCAAAACTCTTAAAGAACATTGTGTGTTGCTCCTTTTTTTTAATGAAAATCGATTCGTTTGCTAAAAGAATTGGGGGAAGCAAAAGCAAGATCCAAAACGAAAATGCTTTTCCAAGAATTATTTTTTTCATTTTTTCCTCTATTAGTTTAAGAATGTTATATTTTTGGTATAGAAATTACACATTGGAGCTCTAAGAGACAAACTTTGTCGACATAATTTGGCTTCAAACAATGCTTCCTTGGAAAATCCAGAACTTTTCCAGTTTTGGCGAATCCTCTTCCTTCGTAATAGGTTGTCAACTTATTTGAATCTTCTTCTAAGGCAACAACTTCTATCTTTAATATACTTTTACCAAGTTCTTCCACTCGCTTAATAACATGGGTCATCAAAAGATCACCTATTTCCTGGTGATGATACGAGGCAAGATGGGGATTTCTGGCTAGTAGGCTGAACTTTGCCGCGTCTGGCTCACCCTCAACATCTTTTTGTAAAAGAATTGTACCTACTATAAGCTCATTTACAGCATCGAACAGAATATAGAATTCTTTATTATCGGCAGCAATTGTTGTTCTAATAAACTCTTCACTTACTCGTAACTTGCTCGCTGAATTGCTTTCATCCAAAAACACTTTATGGCTTGGCCAAAAAGCATCGTTGATGATGTTAGTGATTTCAGGCACTTGTTCTTGAGTTGCTAGAGCTATAGATAATTTATTTGAGGTTGTAGGTAAATTATTTAGGGTTACAAACATTTGTTTTCTCCGGGTTGAATTGGGTGCAAACAAAAGTGTTAGCAGACTCTTATCGGACTGCAATAATCAATCTTAAAAGTCTTGCTCCTCGGCCATAGCTTAAGGCTATGACCTCGTCGCAAGCCTTTTAATCTTGACTATTGCGTCTCGTTAAGAGTTTTACCAACACTTTTGTTTACACCTGGTTGATTTTTTTCATTCGAATTAAGATTGCCAAAATCAGGTATTATTTGTATAGTAGGTACAAAAAAGTAACCAATAAAACACATTCATATGAAAAAATCTAAAAATTTGATTGAGAGGCTCCAAGGATGTCCTGTAGAAGCTTTTTTAAAGCTAATTGGGCAACGCTGGAATTCCTATATTCTTGTCGTGCTTTTAAAGAATGGAGAGACGAGGTTTGGACAACTTAAGAAGCTAATACCCCAAATTACATCAAAAGTTCTGACAGAGAAATTGCGGGAATTGGCTTCTTCTGGTTTGGTTAATAGAGACCATCAACCGACTATTCCCCCCACAGTTATCTATGGATTGACTAAACTTGGTTACAGTCTCTCGCCTTTACTGACTATGATTAGTAAAATAGCCGAAAAATGGCGAAATGAGGGTATCATTTAAATAATCGAACCGGCCCATCAGCATGGTTTCCTTTCCTGAAGAAAAGGCCATTGCCCAATCTGCGAAGCAGAGGAAATGGCCTTTTCTTTTTGACCCCGTGAACGGTTACATGGATTAAGAATTTTTAGTAGGGATTGATCCAGTGTCAAATAAAGTGGCGAAATTTTTTGAAAATTCATTTACACCGGGCTCCACCATCACCTCTACCCATGGAGTGATTCCCTCTTTCCATGCTAAACTAGAAAATCCTTTGGAAGCTAAAACACTTTTAATCAACATTTCGGCAATACTCGGGTCTCCCAAACTCCAGGGTTTTGCTTGACAAACCCACCAGAAAATTTCACCTAATTTTTGCATTAACTTATCGTAGTCTTTCTCCTCCAGAGCTTCTTTCCATAGATTGTTTTTTACATGATTCATAATTGGTTCTATATTCTCAAACTCAGTATGCCAGATGAGTTTACCGGTATCATCGAATCTCGATAATTCTATTGGTTTACCATCTATTTCTCCCATATATTGATAACCGGATACAGGTTGTTTTATGCGATCTACCAATCTATTGGGAATATCTTGATAAGAAGCATAATCACATATGGTAAAGATGCTACCATTTCGATCAGTACCAATTACTCTGTAATCTTTATGGTTTAAAGCCAATCCCATAAAATAACGCCTTTTTTTAATAAAATTTAAGACATCATCATAATTCCAACCCTTTTCATCCCTAAGTCGAGAAGCGATTTTACTTGATGATGCATCTAGTGCTGATAATCACTTGATTTGAGTTTCCATAATAACTCTCCAATTATTGACTCTCACAACATAATTTTTCCAAGTTGTAGGAGGAATTTTTTCTCTGAATTCTTGAATGATTAATCGGAAAGTTTCAGGATCCAATGCAAGGTAATACTTCAGTTCTTCTTTACTTCTAGCATAGGGCAAAGCTTCCTTCAAAGATTCTATATTTACGTCAGTTGTAAAATAATTCCATGGATCTACAAGTTTTTCAAATTTCTCGAGATTCTTCTTTAGAGAGTTTGGATTCCACATAGTGATTTTCCAAGATATCTTTTTCAGAAATATCAAAATCTTGACTTAAATCAAGTTTATCGCTTTTAAGATTTTCTAAAGCCATTTGAAAAATTTCATCATTCAAACTTAATAAATTCTTAATATCTTCTTTTTTTCTAACGTAGGGTAATACTTTTTTAGACGATTTATATCAACATCAAAATTCAATGGAAGGTTATTTGTCAGACTATTATATTTTTCCAACTCATCTTCATTAAGTTGTGATCTAATAGAATGGTTAATTAATATTTGTTTTTCTAAATTAAAATTACCAAAAGAATGATATGGATAATCAACTGCGTTATTTTTCAAATCTTCAATTGCAAGCTTAAATACTTCTTCTTTCAAAGGAAGCAGAGTTGCGATTTCTTCTTTGGTTTTTGCATATTTTAAAATTGTTTTAACTCTCTCTATATCTACTTTTTCATTATTGAATGAAGTATAAGAAGGAAAGACGGATAGTTTTTTATAAGTTTCAAGTTCCTCATCTGATAAATTAGATGCGAATAAAGTGACAAGCCTTTACGACTTGTTCAAAGTTTTTGAGAGCAGTCGTTAGACTGTAATCTACCCTATCATTTTTAATATCTTCTATGACCAGCTGATAAATTTCTGGTGAGAGATATAGAAGGGAATTAATTTGTTCTCTACTTTTTACATGATACAATACTTATTTAAATTGAGTTGATATCACAATCGACTCTAAAATCCATGAAACCATTAAGTGATGAATATTAGAACCTCTTCTTTCTGGGTCAATTAGGAAAAAGAAAACGGTTCTTTGTGATTTCCTACATTACGATATTGGCTTTTTAATCAAAGTGAGTTCCAATCAATCATCTTTATATCTTCTTTAACAAATTAAAAACTTTTTTTTTTTTAAGAGAAGGATGTAATATCATGTTTGGTTTTCCATGACTCTTTTAAATCCAGCTACATCAATTTTACTGAGGAAAGAAGAAGATGAATAATCTTGAAAATCATCATCATCCAATAACAACCCACATTTTTCTCTTTCTTCTTCGGGAAGTTGAAGAATTAAAAAAGTAATAGGGCTTTCTTCATCATAGGAATACTCATCATCTGATGAGTAATCAGAACATTCATAGTCTGATGGATAACTCAAATATTGTTGCCCTTAACTGGATCTGTCAGATTCTTTGAAAGTTCTTTAATACAGAAAGTTAGGTCTAAAACCTCTGGTTCCTCATTTTGAATTTAGCAATGATTCTAGTTTAATGGGAGTTAAGGTCTTTTCTTTATTATCTTCATTGACTAAAATTTTTTCAGCTTTTCCAACTTTTTTTGGCTGTCCCTGATATTCTTTGTTTTTATTCAATCGTTCGTATGTAAAGGTTGTTATTATTAAAATTCTTTTGTTATTTATAGGTTCCATCAATTGATCTCTACATAAAAATTAACTAATTTAATTAATCACAATAATTTAGATTATTTCGTCATTCTCATAATTAATATTAATAAATTTAAAATTTAATTTCAAAATAATAAAATATTTTTTCCAAAAGCAGTGTCAGCTGGCTCACACTAACAAGTTTAGCATTATTGCTTATAGGGATTTAGGCTTGGGTCTTTTTTGAACTTACCTCCCATTGAAGCACAAGGTGTGGGGATTGCAGTTACCGGAGGGTTATCCAATGTGGAAGATCTCCACCTGGACCCTCTTGCATAACCTCAATTCCTCCCGTGCCTTCCTGCCCTTGCCCTATTCGCGTTGTTTTTGAGCCATTTTCACCAGCATAGACACGATGCTAATCAGCAGTTCTCGTCCTTTGGTATATCGTTCTTCATTCACAGCTGCAATCATTGGCACACACATCCAAAATTCCAGCGCATTCTGTTAGCCAACCTTTTAGCCATCCGATAAAATCGAGCTTTTTCATCGATGGAATATTCTCCCGCTCCTTCTGCAATATTCAATGGTATTGACAAACCCGCACGTTGAAGCTGATCGCTTAAATAGGCCCTACCCCGAGGTAAATGTTCTATTATAACATCCGCAAGTACAACAAAAATTGCCACTTGGTATACGGTTAACTTTTCATCGTCTAAAAAAATCGTTTCTGCACTGGAGAAATGGCGATTGTAATATTTCTAACGCCCAATTTCAGTGACCCTTTACGATGCAACTAAACGCAATCCAAATATTTTTCTTTCTGTTTCGATATTATTCCTCAAAATTTTAAATCGTTTTAAGCGCCCTATTACATTTCATTTAAAGCTCGCTTTGAAGAAATATCACGATTCATATACTTCATATCTAAAAGAGCTTTGCCTCTTGATCTCTTTTGGGCAATCAGACTCTATCTTCAAGTTTTTTTATTACGGTATACCCAGAATCAACGATTCCTTGAACCGTTTGAACCCAACGTACCTTACTGTTTTTTGAATAGCTTAAAATCATATTTTCTCACACAGCCCATAGTTCCTAACAAGCTAGGGTGCTAGGTCCATGGAATAACATTTTTACAAGAGAGCATACAATCCAAAAATTTCAACAACATCTAAAAATCAAAAAAGTTTCACAAAAAAAAAATATGATCTCCCAAAATGTTTTTTTCGTCCAAGAAACAAAATAAGGAGATCATCATATGGACAAGTATTTAAAAAAAAAGAACGACCTTCTACAAAAGGTAAATCTCAAAAAGTGAAGAAGAAAAATAAATACTACCCCGATCAACCCTGATTGTGCAGGTCCTAGATATTGGCTCACGGTCTCATTTCGTAGCTATCCCGCCCAATCGCGATGGAGACACAGTTAGAGAATATCCCCTCTACAACGTCGAGTATTATTGGAATGTGCGCTTGGCTTTAAAGAAAACGGTGTTAAGACTGTGGCTATAGAACTTACCGGGTAGTTTATAAAACTAACCCTGTCTTCAAAATATCTGAATATTTACAAGTTTCTCAAGATATTTAGTCAATGCAAAATCCGTTAAAAGCCCTCCTGGCAGCAAGCAGATGTTCTTGATTGTCAATGGATTAGGAAACTGCATTCTTTAGGTTTACTTACAAAATCTTTTCGCCCCAGATTACATTGTTTAAAAATAAGATCTTTCAAGTAGGCAACGTTTTCTCTCATAGAACACCGCTCACCACTTAAGAGCATGCAAAAATCCTTACATGAAATGAATACACAGCTTGCCGCACACATTCGCGATATTACGGGGAGCAATCCGTAACCTTCTGCCAGGGTCCCACTTCAAGCTTCAGTTACGTATTGTTCGTCGA
>CAWCVY010000013.1:0-53694 GCA_963799115.1 uncultured Chlamydiae bacterium
ACTTTTGGAGCTAAATGGAGTATTGTTTGCGTTTACCCTTGTTGCATTTCTTCTGTCTTTAGGAGGCTTGTTAGCATTTATAGTGGGTCTTCTAATCATGGTCCTCTTACAATATTGCTTGGGGTTTTATTTATCGTTATTTGGCATCAACCCCTGAACAGCCGGAAAAAATCCTACCACCACAAGCTGCTGAAGCACCTGTATCCAATAAATTCGAAGAAAAATCGTGAATTAATGCCCAAATATGATTAACGCAAAGGAGTTTTAAATATGAGAAAAGTTGTTTTGTATACATGGGTGTATTTATGGCTAACGATATAAATGTTGCTGGTCAAGGCATTCTAGATGTAAATTCAGATTTAGATATTGATAATTTGACTTCAATAGAGTGTACATTACGCCCTATTACGCGCAAATCCCGCACACATACTACGCATGGCACACATTTAGAATTAAATGACAGCTTCAGTCTGAATTGGAGTGGATATGCAGCTATAACTGGATGTTTAAATAATCCGAATCCCACTTATGGATCTGTAAAAACTGTCTCCGGCTCTCTGGACCGTACCCGCCGTTGCTGCTAATGTGAATGGTGATACTTACTGTGCAACATGGGTGGGAATAGATGGATATAATAACTCAACAGTTGAACAAATTGGAACAGAACAGGATGTGATAAATGGGAGTCAAAAGAATTTTGCTTGGTTTAGCCTATTTCCAGCCAGCACTCAAGAAATAGAAGGTTTTCCCGTGAATGTGGGGGATGTCATCGAAGGAAGTGTCCGTTATTTAGGGGTAGAAGATACAAATGATGTTTTCCGCCTGACTATTAAAAATTTGACTCAAGGGAAAAAGATTCAGCATTGATCAGCAAACACAAACTGGTATTCCTGCTCATAGGAGCTCAGCTGAGTGGATTGTAGAGGCTCCCGGAACCATACTCTCAGCGGCCAAACTGGCAATCCTTCCTTTGGCTGATTTTTCCACAGTTTCTTTCAATAAGTGCAAAACAGAGATTGATGGACATGTGGGTTCCATTGATAATAAGCATTGGACCTTTGACGCCATCGCCATGCTATCTCACACAACGGGATCAAAGGCTACTCCTTCTTCTTTAGATTGTAAGGGAAAAAGCTTCACTGTAACGTGAATTAGTTCAGGTCCATTCCCATATGAGATAGTAGGGCCTTAAATAGACATCTTGCATAATTCATTTCCTTGCCCGTGCCCATGCCCGTGCAATGGCATTCGGTTAAGGAATGGGATGCCCTGTGGTGATTTTGTAAACAAGGCACCCAAAAAGCTTGATTTTTGAATTATTCTGATTTTTATACACTTACAAAAAATCATATTTCTTAACCGAATGCCATTGCATGCCCGTGCCCTTGCCCAAATAATCAAAAAAAAGACTTTTTCATAATTCAATTTAAGATAGCTCAGAAACAGCGTTAATCGGGCAAGGGCAGGGGCAAGGGTACGGGCAAGGAATTATGCAAGAAGTCTATTACTTTACGAGCCTTTCAGGTCCTTCAAGTCTTTGAGGCCGAAATGCTTCAAGAATTCTTTTGTCGTGCCATATAAGGTGGGCCGCCCAGGGGACTCCAACTTCCCTAGGGGCTCAATGAGCTGGCGTCTCAGAGCAGCTGCATAATAGTCCCTGAAGAATCGACCCCTCGGATGGCATCAATTTGGGGACGGGTAATTGGCTGGCGATAGGCAATAATCGCTAAGACTTCAGTTGATGCATAGGAAAGTTTTTCACCCCGCCTTTGCCGGTGAAGAAGGTCAAGAGATGGCGAATACTCCTCATAAGTGCGCAGAACATAACCCTGCGCAATCTCTTCCAGTTTAAAAGCACGCCTTTGAGCTAAATATTCCCCTCTCAGCTCATCCAGAATATGGCGCAATTGCTGAGGACGCAAGGGAAGAATGGTATCGGTAATTTCACGCATTTTAGCCAGAGACAAGGGATCTGAGCTGGCAAATAGCAAAGCTTCCATCACCCTTTTGAGATGCTCCCTTAGCTGCAAATCAATCTGAGTCCATGTATCGGAAGTTTCTAAGATCTGTTCGGTAAACTTCCGAAGGGGGACTCTCTTCGATTTCGTCTTGAAAAAAATCCGAGCTCTTTTGTCATGAATAGACCTCTAATGGTTTTCCCTACCAACAATAACCAAATTATTTGAAGTTTGCTCGTAAACAACAGCCAGCTCGCCCGTTTCCATGAGCTCCAAGAGTGCGAGGAAAGAAACAATGATTTCCAAACGTGATTGATGAGGGGAAAAAGTTGCTCTAAAGGAAACATTTCCCGCTCTTGCATCAAATTGCGAATCAAATGGATTTTATCGCTAACACGCCAATTTTCCTCGTGAATTTGGAGCTTTGTCTGAACTGCACGGCCCATCATCTCTTTAAAAAGCTGGGCTAGGTCATCAAGAGAAACGTGGTCAATGCCCATGGGCTTTTTCCACTCCGGCGATTCTATCCCCCGGAAATAACACGCTTGCTGCTTTTCTTGTCGTTCACCCAACTCCTTTGCGGCCTTCTTAAAGCGGCAATAATCCATTAAATGGTGGATGACTTCAAAATGGGGATAATCATACTTATCTACTGGATCCTGTGATTGTTCATGGCTGGGCAAAAGCATTTTACTTTTCAGCCATACGAGATAAGCAGCAGCACTAATAAATTCAGCTCCTCTATCCACAGTCGTCTGCCTTCCCATCCCTGGTTAAATTGCGAAGAAATCGCTGAAGGGTTCTCCAACGGGGATGTTGAAAATAGCAATCCTCCTTTTCTGAATTAAGTACAGCAAGAAAATCAATCGAACCTCTCAAAATTGTTAAGTGCAAAATGGGGCTTGTTTAAGAATCATGTGGTTTTAAGACTTTGGGATAGAGGACTAAAGCAATTCTACTCGATCTAACGGATAACCGAATAATCTTTCACCCAAAACCGAATCTACTTTTCAGGGTCATCAGAAGTAAAATATCGATGCTTGCCTTGAAGAGAAAGTTGCCTAAGAGCTAAAATGGATGTTTTAATAGAAGAAGCCATATGATCTGCACAAGTAGAAGCTGAGTCAACTAACCACGCCTCTTTTTCTCCTCTTCCTCGTTGAATCAACTCCCTTGAAGTAAAAGTGGGGTAATGGGTAGCAGCCCAGCAAGACTGTAATCGACATTTTGCTCTCTCAAAGGACGTAAATATCTTGCACAATGAGGTACGTCGCAGGGTGGTTGAGCCATTGCTCTTCTACAAGAGGGACAAAAAGAGGACAGGCAATAGCTAAAATTTCTGCTCTGGGGGCCAATCTTCGAATGGCTGCTTGATAAACTAGTATCGAACGGTCCTTGGGTTCCAAAGAATAGCAATATGTTTATTGCGTGTGCCATGGCGACAGCCCTTTCAGCTCGGGTTCATATCATCCCCACTATGGGGATTTTAAGAAAGTCTGCAGCTTGGGCAGGAAAAGGCAGAGGCCGTATTACAAGTAACTACCAGTAACTTTAATATTCTTTCCAGAAGGCAAATGGTATTCTTCAATGGAATAGCGACATGACTGTTTCTTGGCTTTTATTACCATAGGGGATGCGAGCTGTATCTCCAAAATAAATGAGCTGTTCATGAGGAAGAGTTTGCACGAACTGCTGCATAACGGTAAGATCTCCCACTCCTGCGAATCAAAAAGACCGATCGCTTGGGAAGAGTTACATATTTGGCCCATTTGTTTTTTCAGGGTATCTTCACTATTTGACTCATATGATGCGATCATTTGAAGATTATTAGCCTCTTCGCAGGGCTTGAAACAATAAGATTTTTGGTGTTCCGGCTGATTTTCTCGAAAGTATCCTGCTTGGACTTTATAGTTTTTGGATTCTCATTGATTTATACGCAATCTCTTTAGCCGTCTCTTTGGCTTGCATGACTTCTCATCATTGAGTTGATGGCAGCTTCCAAGTTTTGCATTTGCTGATTTTGCGTCTCTAGAAGCTTTTGAGCTCGGAGAGTTTTTGTTTATATTGTCCAAGCACAATAAACAGAATCGTTAGCCTGCGTCTTCACTTGGCGTAAATCAGTCACTAATCCCTCGACATAGCCTCTAAGTTTTGGACAGCATGATCCATTGTTTCTATTTTCCATCAAGATTGGTAGCGCCAGCTCGTGAAAATCGCGCTGGGATTGGAGATCGTTGGCATTTGCTGACGGAAATATTCGAAAGAAGATTCTTGACTTTGGAGTCTCTCTTCAAAGACCCGAATTTCGGCTTCATGATCGCCTGATCTCATGCTCTGAGATCGGCAAAGCTCGTTTTGAGTTGGCGTAAGATGTCTTCCAAGATCCTCTGAAGGTGCTCGAGGAGATCGAGAGACTTGTTGAGCTGCCGCATCCTTGCTTACAAAAGCGACAAAAACAAAGATGAGTATAGCTTGTAAATAAAAAACCTTACCGTTCATATACTTTAAACTCTGCACGACGGTTCTTAGCCCAACCCTCCTCATGGCGTTCTAAAATCACGGGGCGTTCCTTTCCATAGGAAACAGTAAACAAGCGGTCGGGATTAACCCCTTCGCTGATCAAAAGGTTGCGTACAGAGTTGCTGCGCCGTGCCCCTAAAGCAAGATTATACGCTTGAGGGCCTCTTTCATCGGTATGTCCTTCAATAAATATAGAGAGTTGAGGATGATAACGCATGTAATCGGCAATGGCGTGGATGGTTTGGAGGTTTTGCTGCCCCTTAATTAGGCTGCTATCATATTCGAAATAGATCGTGCGGAAAATTCCGGCCATTTGGGGTATTGTGCTAGGATCTCGAAAAGCTTCAATGCCCGGTAGAGAACTTCCCAGTTCTCCAGGAGTTTCGCGAGGAGGAGGAGCCAGCATCTCACCTATGTGAAGATTTGCTTGATCTTGCAAAGGGATAAATTCATCCATTGGGGAGCCACCAAAGCTATTATAGCCGCAGTTCTGAAAATCGCCTTCAGGAAAGCAATTCTCATCCTCAATGCATTCAAAATCACTTCGTGAGTATACTTGACGTGAATCGCCTTGTTTTCCGCCTAAGGTTCTGACACCTCTGTTCATATGCCGTCCGGCAGATTTAGTATCATCCCAAATATCACCACTCGTTCTAGTACAGCTTGGGAGGATGCAAATAGCACCTGCAAGGGCCGTTAAAAATAAAAAATGTCGTGTTTTCATAGAATTACCTTGAGATTGAAGAAAATGAAGAAAGGTTTGCCGCTGGAAATGTATTTTAGCATAAGGCAAGCATAATGGCAAAAAAAATGTCACATGCGTTTGTATTTTCCATCGATTGCACGCGAACGATCAATCGCTGTGAGGGGGATTTTGCATTGTTTCAAAATCTTTCTTATGTTAAGTTCGCCCTTAACTTTTATTGATATTCAATGAAAGATACACATCGTAAATGGAAGAATTGGCTACATGCTCTTTGAAAAAAAATTAGGCTCTAGGGATATATTCTAAATTCGTTTGATGATTAAAAGGAGTCGTATTCCAGTACAGGAGAATTAAGTGGGTCCAACAAAATCTGATTCGTTGAACGTAATCTTCGTAAGAATTACTCAATACCTTACTGGCCCGTTACTATCTCAATTCCGCATTATTTTTTTATGGATGTTGATTTGCTTTATCCAAACAGGCTTATTTGCCCTCTCATTTGAGAATTTCTCCTTTTCTCGATTTTTAAATTTTTCAAGTTTGTTAACCCTATTAGCCTTCTTTTTATTTTTCATTGAATTGTCGTTCATCATTGCCAATATTTCAGCATTTGCCTTTTGGATCAGCGCTAAATGTTTGAAAGGCAGGGGAACTTATTCTAAAACTTGTGTAGCATTTCTTTGGGTAATGGTTTACTTTACCCTACCGTTCGGTTTTTCTACGGTTCTTATAAAATTTAACTGGCCAATGGCATTTATCATCAAAAAAATCTTTCTCATAGGGAAAATTGCGTCATTAATTTTCGGATTTTTAGCCATGGTCAAAAGTCTTTCAAGTGTACATAACTTCAGCCTAATACGCGGTTTTTTTGCACTCATTTTGGGATGTAGCATCTTATTTCCTGTTGGGCTGTTTGCTAAATACCTTATCATTGCTTCTGGAGATTTTGACAGCTTTTTACGCACTCTCTTCGTCGTTTTAATCCCTATAAGTGTTCAGCTATTGGTTACGTTTATCTTTATTTTCATTGCCTGTAAAATGATGGGAAAGTGGAACAGGCAATCCTCAGAACCACCCAAGAAAAATCAAGCTAAAAATTGGTCAAAAGGCAAATAAAAATCAATTTGTAGCGGCAGCACAGGCCCATAGCATTAGACAACTTGGGTAACAGATTGGACATGGACTAGTTGGACGGGGTTGGACTAATTGGACGAGTTGGACGAAATTGGACCAATTCCAACATGTCCAAATAGTCCAACATGTCCAATTGAGACGATTGCATAAGTGACAATAAATTATTTTAAGCCAGTTCTGGATATGGTTTGAGGGCTATTATTATTTTTTATGTCATTTTGGCTATTTTTGCTAATTTTAAGACATAACTCAATGTGAATAATTTAGTTATAAAAATATTTAAAATAAATTATTGTCACTTATGCAATCGTCTCAATTAGTCCAATCAAATTAGTCCAACTCGTTGTGCTCTCTTTGGAAGAGTTGATTCTAAAGGAAAAATGATTAATAATAAATGAATTTTACAAGGTAGAAATGATGAACAATTACTTATGTACTTCTGCTCCTCCACAAGCCATTATTCGCCGGCCGAGGCGCAATCGTCTAACCCCTTCCATTCGCAGTTTGGTCCAAGAAACTCATTTGCACCCCAACCACCTAGTGGCCCCTCTATTTGTAGTTGAGGGTCAAAATCAGCAACAGCTCATTAAAAGCTTACCAGGAGTATTTCGTTATTCCCATGATTTGCTTATCAAAGAGGTGGTGAATTTATATCGATTGGGCGTGTGTGCTATCGATCTCTTTTGTTATGTGCCAGCTGAAAAGAGAGATGCCCAAGGCTCTGAAGCAATACGTGAAAATAATATTTTGCAGCAAACCATACGCTTTCTTAAAAGGGAAATACCCGAAATGTGTCTAATGGTTGACATCGCGTTAGATCCCTTCACAGACCATGGCCATGATGGGCTTGTCCTTGAAAACGGGATAGTCGACAATGACGCCACCTTGCAGGTATTGGGTCAGATGGCTAACCTTGCAGCCGAGGCTGGGGCCGACATTGTCGCTCCGAGCGATATGATGGATGGAAGAGTGGCATATATACGACAGGCGCTTGATCAAGCAGGCTTTACATCGGTAGGAATTTTATCCTATGCTGCGAAGTACGCATCGGCGCTTTATGGACCTTTTCGGGAAGCCTTAAATTCCGCTCCCAAGTTCGGTGACAAAAAAAGCTACCAAATGAATCCAGCCAATGTGCGCGAAGCTTTAATGGAGTGTCAACTGGATGAATGGGAAGGGGCCGATATGTTGTTGATTAAGCCCGCATTGCCTTATCTTGACGTCATCGCTAAGGTGCGGCAAATCACCTATTTACCCCTTGGAGCTTACCATGTCAGTGGGGAATATGCTATGGTGATGGCTGCGGCACAACAAGGATGGCTAGATGCTGATCGGGTTTTTGAAGAGTGTTTGACTTCCATCAAGCGGGCCGGGGCTGATTTTATTCTTACTTATGCTGCCCGTCAAGTTGCAGAGGTGTTGTGTAAAAGGGCTCATTGCCGTTCTTCATTGATTAAATCGTAAAGCTGTGTGCCCGTATATGTACTGAATCCGACGTCCCGCAGCCAAGCTGACATGCCATAACCCCAGCGCGAACGGCTCGTTTTGGTATAGAAGATATCAAGCGGCACGGAGAAGAAAACCCCTTTATCATGATAAGTGTGATGATTGATGACATCCCGCGCGTTGGTATAAGTGTACCAAAAGCCGATGCGCAATCCACTAGGATAGTAGCGTGAGATTTCAGTGCGAACTCCATAGTCGTTTGCCAAGAATTTTCCCGCACTAAATTTAAAGAGCAGTCCTGTGCATTGCCAGTCGTAATAAAGGTTAAGAAAGAATTGGGTACCCAAAAACCTCACAAAATGGGGCTTAAAGCCATGCAATTTACGACAGCGGCTGGTAAAGCCGATGCCTCTATACGTCCGTTTTTTTAGAATCGCCCCTTCCATTCCAACGGCCCATGGGGAATTCACTGGATAATAAAGCCATTCAGCTGCCACACCGCCATATGCTTGGTCGAAAAGACCCACTGCAAGTTGTGTATACCAGCCCTTTCCCCAATTCGACACCTTTTCCAGATAGGCCTCATCGACTGTAATAGAGCGCTGCTTGTAATAATTAATAATGTCGGTATGGACATTAAGCAGTTGGGAGGGATTTAAAAGGTCAATGTCGCTAAGTTTACGCAAATTTGAAAAGAAAAAACATCCAAGGCTAACTGTGTAATAGATATCATTCCATAGAAAACCGTTAAATTCCATTGAGAGCCCTAAGGCGTATTTGAATTTTCCCCGAGCGCTTCCAAACAGGGTGTGGGTTTTGGGCATGATCTCGAGGTTCCACCACTCCAGTTCTCTTTTAAACAGCTGTTTAGAGGTATACCTATTGAGACAACTCACTTCCTGCCAAGGAGTGAGAATATCCAATTCATAAGGCCCTATTTCATGCTCCCGAAAGCTGCGCAAGAACGCGGTGTCATAGCGCAATTCTTGAATGGGCATGGCGATGACATCCAGCACCACAATGATTTCATCAATATTTTCAGGAGTTAAAGCGACAAGCAAAGCGTTTAATCGCGTGCGCATGGTATGTTCGTCGCGATAAACCAGATTCGAGATTTTTAAACGCAATATCTTGCGACCCTCATCATCGCAGATCCAAGCTTCCGATAGTTCAAACCCCTGGCAGCCCATGGCATAAACAAAATCTTCAATCATCACATTTTCCGGTCGTAAATAACCGATGGGTTGGTTGTTGACAGGAGCTTTATAGGGCAAAGGATCATTAATTTTAGGGATAAGACCTTGACTTGAACCGAAATTGTAAAAGGTGGAAACGGTAAATGCCAACTTATCTCCGCGAATATAAGCTGCAGATAAATCAATGCAATCCCATAGTCTATATTTAACGCCCACATGCCATGGGGTATTTTTAATATTTCCTTTTGGATGTGGTTCGATGGTTCGATCCCAATAGGGAATTGCATCGTATTCCGCTACAAAAGCTAAAGTGCGAAGATAATCCCAGTACGTGCGTCTGAAAGGCATCCAAATCAAGCCTCCAAACCAGCCGCGGAAACGCCCTCCCCCAAAACCAAGACTAAGTTCAAGATTTTGTTTTAGAAAGACTTGGGTTAATACGGCATAGTAAGCTTTGAAAGCGCTTGTGCCAATGAAATCTTCTAAGCCAATCGCAAAACCAGGCAGGCGGTAACGGCTATCTTCAGGGCTGAATAGCGAAAGCTTTACGTTGGCTCCCTTATCCGAAAAATCTCCGAAACCCAAAGGTGTCAAAACGGGATCTTCCACTCCCTTAAAGATGCGATAGGTTCCTGTTATTTCAAGAAAATCTACTAATTGGATACGCAAATTATAATGCAAATAAGGGGGAATATAGCCATACCCGACCCCTACTTCCCCCTCCTTTCCCATGCGGGCTGAAGGCATGCAGAAATAACCTCCTTGGAGAAGGTGGTTGAAAGTCACGGGAAATTTTTCATTGAGCCTTTGATTCCAATAGTTGACAATCATCAAATCTTGTAAGAGACTGGTTTGTTCATCGCAAAAATCATAGGAGTCGTCCAAGGCCATCACTGTAAACGGCAAGAGAAAATAGCATAGTAAAAAAAATAGGTGGCAGCAAAGCTTGGACATAGGCATGAGGTAAGACTGACTGATCAGGAATTAATGAATATCAAGTATTTGTGAAGAAAAAGGATACGATGCTTTTTGCTTAAATGCAAGAATGAATCATTACAAAAGAAATATGCCCGTTCAGATGACAAGGCTTGCTTAAAACAGCTATTTAAATTAATTTTTGCTTTATTAATTAGTGAGAGGAATTTTTCATATGGCGCATATAAAAATTACTAAAGGACTAGATATCCCCATTAAAGGTAAGCCTGAAGGTGGGCCGCAACTTTTAATCCCTGGAGGTGAAGTTTCTCCTTTGACAAAACCTCATCAGGTTGCTTTGGATTTGACTCCATTTAAGGAATTGAAATTCAAGGTACTGGTATCTCTCGGCGATAGTATAAAGCTAGGTCAGCCATTGGTGGAAGATAAAGATTCTCCAGGACGTTTTTTCGCCTCCCCAGCCGGCGGTGTGATTAGAGAGATTCGACGAGGATTGAAGCGCCGTCTATTGGATATCGTCATTGATGTAGCTGATAAAGAAGAAATCGATCAGCATCCTTCGATACAACCCCAGGAAGTTTCACGCCAAGAGATAGTCGAACGGCTAAAATTAGGAGGACTTTTTGCTCATATCAGACAAAGGCCGTTCAATTTCTTGGCCAATCCACTGAAGACACCGCGTAGTATTTTTGTGAAGGCTCTAGAATCAGCCCCTTTTGCACCTCCAGCAGAAATGCAAATTGCAGGCTATGAAAAAGAATTTCAAAAGGGTTTGGATGTTTTAGCTAAACTAACTGATGGACCCGTCCATCTTATACATCACCAAGGAACATCCTTTCGCCCGTTCTTAGAAGCTAAAGGGGTACAAATACATACTACAGAAGGGCCCCATCCCATCGCGAATCCCTCCTTGCATATTCAACAACTTGATCCTATTCGTTCTGTTGATGATGTTATTTGGACGGTGGATGCGCATGCTGTGACAGCCATAGGATATTTTTTCTTACATGGACAATATTTTGTGCCTCGCCTCATTAGCATTGCAGGACCAGGGATAATTGAGGGGAAAACAGGTTATTTTAAAGTCAGGGAGGGGTTTCCCATTGCTCCTTTAATTGCAGGGCGAGTAAAGAAGGGGTGGATGAGATTCATTACGGGAAATCCTTTAATGGGGCATAAGGTTGACACTGAAGATTTTATCGGCTTTTATGATAACACGTTTTGCGTCATCCCTGAGAATGCCAAACGAGAATTTCTGCATTTCTTCCGTTTAGGTACAGACAAGTTTTCGTTTAGCAGGACTTATCTGTCCGGACATTTAGATAATTCTCAACGGGAATATAATTTTACGACGAATCAGCATGGAGAGCATCGGCCTTTTATTGATAACACATTGTACGATGAAGTCATGCCTTTGCACGTTCCCACCATGTTGCTTGTCAAAGCCGTTTTAGCCGATGATTATGATCTTGCTGCCCGATTAGGACTCCTACAAGTAGATAGCGAAGATTTTGCATTGCCTAGTTTTGTATGTCCCTCAAAGATCGAGATGACCGATATCATTCAAAAGGGTTTGTATCAATATGCAGCGGATACACTAAAATAGACTTCTGGATTGGACATGAACTATGGACTAGTTGGACGGAATTGGACAGATTGGACCAATTTCAACATGTCCAAAAATATAAATTTAGTTGTATATGGAAAGATTGGAAGAACAGACCATCTTTGTTTTACAAAAAATTGCGAGGTAAATTTTATGGAGCTCAAACTTAAAGGCAAAAAAGCTTTAGTCACTGGCAGCAGCAGCGGAATTGGCGAAGGAATTGCAAAATGTTTAGCCAGAGAAGGCGTGCATGTTATGGTTCAGGGAAGAAAAGAACAGGAACTCCAGCGTGTTGTGCAAGAAATCACCGCGATCGGTGGTGTTGCTCATTATGTGGAAGGGGATCTTACGAATGATGATGATGCAAAACGAATTGCAGGGAAAACATTAGAAACTTTCCAACACTTGGATATTTTAATCAATAATGCAGGAGCTTTTCCTAAAAGAGGATGGCTGCAAAGTACTCCTCAAGATTGGCGAGATTTGCTCGAGTCAAAATGTGGTCTCCATGGTGCGGATGATTCAAGCCTTCCTGCCTCAGATGAAGACCCTTGGCTGGGGGCGAATTATCCAAATCGCCAGCGTGGCCGGCACTAGCCCCTCACCTACCTTACCGGATTATGGGGTAACAAAAGCCGCCAACATTAATATGACCATAAGCTTAGCCAAAGAACTTGCTGGCACTGGCATCACTGTCAATACCGTTTCTCCGGGTCCCATCGCAACAGGTGGGACAAAAAAGTTATTTCAGGAAATAGCTACAGAAAAAAACTGGGGATCTGATTGGAAAGAGATAGAAAAGAAAATCACTCGTGAAATGCTGCCTAATTTGGTGGGACGTTTTGGCACTCCTGAAGAAGTGGGCAGCTTGGTTACATTTTTGGCAAGTCCATCAGCCGATTTCATAACAGGAGTAGACTACAGAATCGATGGGGGTCGCACATAAGAGTGCAACCGGGGCCATTCTCCGGCATAAGCACAATTCATAATAGATCAACACTTCCATTTTTGTCTTTGATGTAGCCATCTTGATGGTTGCAATATACAGTACAATTTTAGTCATTTAAGATCCTTTTTCATGAGAAAAGCGTTTCCACGCCAATTCACTGTGCTAATCCTTTATTATTAATAAACTGTGAAAAGTCGATGATATGTGTAAAAAAAGCACTGTTGCGCACGGATTCAGTCACGCCATTAACATGAATCAGGACAGGACGAAGGGAAAAGGACTTTCGGGAGGTAAAGTCGCTTCATTTTTCTTCCACTTCCCGGAATATTTTTGATCCAATCGGTTTTGTGGAAAATTTGATCTCGCATACATAAAGACTATTGTGCTTAAGTTGAACTAGATAGTCAATTTGGCAGCCTGGATGCAGTTTTGTCTGGCGTTGAAAATAAGGGCCATCATGGATGATCTCATCATATGGAATGTCAAGCAGCGAATAAAGGGACTTAAAATTGCTCAGAACGAGATTTTCGAATTGAAGGCCCATTATAGTTTCCCATCCTTGTATCTTTTTTAATGTTCCCTTTTCAATAGCATCTGCATGTGGTTCGATCGTTTTTAAATAAAAACGGATATAATTATCTTTGAGACGATACAGGCTTATTTTTGACCCTGCTCCATCTTTTAAGCGCCAAGTGTTGAAACGCTGAACGTATTGTGTTTCTTCTAGATCAGTCAATATTGCTCACAAGCCCGCTTTTTTCAATTTCCAAAGCATCGCAAATTTGCTGAAAATCGGCGGTTCCCTCTGCTAAGCGTTTTACTATCTTTTTATAGATGGTGGCGCGACGCGAAAAAAGATCGGAAAAAATGCGCTCAAATTCTTGAAATAACAATCCTTCACGGCGAAAACAAAGCCTTCGAATCATCTCTTCTGCCGGAATTTTTGGATCGATCTTCTTCAAGATAACGAGGAACTCCGCCGGTAACAGAGAGAATTTTAAATTTCTCAAATGAAGAAATTTGTTTCTCATACGGATGCCAGAAATGATTGCACTCGTAAAGAGGCAACTCTTCTATCATTAAGTCTAAGGATACACGTCCCAAAAATCCTGTACTGCTCAATATATTATCTTCTATCCAGGCAGACATGGAACCACTTAGAATTAATATCAGCTGAGGATTCTTTTTAAAAAATTTATCCCATGCGGTTTTGAGTTTGCCGAGAAATGTTGGGTCTTTTGATCCCATCCAGTTGATTTCATCAAACAAAATAACCACTCTTCCTTTTTTTGTCGATTCGGCTAAATGCCAAAAAAGATCATCCCAATCATCAGCTTTTAATCCCTTTGTGCCTATTTCTCTTTCTAAGCTCTTGGCGAAATGTGATCGCTGATTTTGTGCAGTGATTTGATCGTCGTTAGGAGGCAATCCCTCTATGGCGATTGTTCTTAACGATTTACTAAATTCTTCCGCTAAACGACTTTTACCTATGCGACGACGTCCTTTAATAACAATCAGACTGGCAATTTTCATTTCAAGTCGTTCTTTAAGAAGCCCTAATTCTCGCTCACGTCCGTAAAATGGGGTGCTCATGTTTTCTCTCTTTTTCTGTATTGTAACATAAAAATATCACCAAATCAAGTTTTTTCAATTTTGGTGATAGTTTTATCCATATTAAAATCATTCACCAATTCAAATTTTATTCATTTTGGTGATGCAAACCCTTGATAACGTCATAAATAAACAAACAAAGTCCATTTCATTTTCAAGACATGCTGATAAGCTTTTAAAGGTAATGGAGATCAGTTTACGGTCTGCTCAAAATTGAGAAAGGGTTTATATTTTTTTTTGGGAGGCTTATGACTGTTTCCTATTTCCTGTTTTTCAATAGACATCTTGCATAACCTCATCCTTGCCCATGCCCGTGCCCTTGCCCTTGCCCGAAAAAGTTCTAGCACGCAATTTTATTTTTTAATATAAGGGTCTGCTTCTTAAATCCATCGGCCATTTATGCAAAAATACGAAGCTATACAGAAACTTTCGCCCACTGAATTTAGAAGATTAACAGGAGTACGAAAGGAGACCTTTGTACAAATGATTTCAATAGTTAAAGAGGCCGAGAAGCAGAGAATGTCCCAGGGAGGAAAGCCTTCTCGTCTCGTCGTCGAAGATAAATTACTTATGGCCCTGGAATACTTAAGAGAATACAGGACCTATTTTCATTTAGGACAAAGTTATGGGCTGAGTGAAAGTGCCTGCTATAGAAATTGCAAGTGGATTGAAGACATCTTAACTAAAAGCAAAGAATTTTCTCTTCCTGGAAAGAAGGCTCTGCTTAAAAGTGACACTGAATTTGAAGTGATTTTGATTGATGCTACTGAAAGCCCGGTAGAAAGGCCAAAAAAAAAGATCCGATGCAAAAATCGGATCAGAAATAGAAATAACAAACAGAAAAGATATTATTCCGGGAAAAAGAAAAGGCATACGCTAAAGAGTCAGGTCGTTGTAGATAACCAGTCGAGTTTGATCATATGCACGAACTTTTGCAATGGGAAGAGACATGATTTTAAGCTATTCAAAGACAGTAAGGTACGTTGGGTTCAAACGGTTCAAGGAATCGTTGATTCTGGGTATACCGGAATAAAAAAACTTCAAAATACGAGTCTATTGCCCAAAAACGATCAAGAGGCAAAGCTCTTACAAGAGATGAAAAGCAGATGAATCGTGATATTTCTTCAAAGCGAGCTTTAAATGAAAATGTAATAGGGCGCTTAAAACGATTTAAAATTTTGAGTGATAAATATCGAAACAGAAGAAAAAGATTTGGATTGCGATTCAATCTGATCGCAGGGATTCAAAATTGGGAGTTAAAATATGACAATCGCCATTTCTCCAGTGCAGAAACGAATTCTTTTAGACCATGAAAAGTTAACCGTATACCAAGTGGCAATAGAATTTGTTGTACTTGCGGATGTTATAATAGAACATTTACCTCGGGGTAGGGCCTATTTAAGCGATCAGCTTCAACGTGCGGGTTTGTCAATACCATTGAATATTGCAGAAGGAGCGGGAGAATATTCCATCGATGAAAAAGCTCGATTTTATCGGATGGCTAAAAGGTCTGCTACAGAATGCGCGGGAATTTTGGATGTGTGTCAACGATTGCAGCTTGTGAATGAAGAACGATATACCAAAGGACGAGAACTGCTGATTAGCATCGTGTCTATGCTGGTGAAAATGGCTCAAAAACAACGCTAATAGGGCAAGGGCAGGGGCACGGGCAAGAGAGGTTATGCAAGATGTCTAATGTAAAACACCAATTTCTTTCAAATATGCTTTGACATGCTGAACCTGATCGCCTTGTAATTCTACGCGACCTTCTTTTATAGATCCTCCACACCTTAATCGCTGTTTTAATGTGGAACATAAATTTTTTAGTAGAGAATCATCATAAGGAAGATGCAAAATGAGCGTTACATAGGAGGAACGTCTTTTCTCTTTGACAATTTTGACAGCTTTTTCTGGTTGTGAAGAGGGAAGTGGTATCCATTCTCCACCAATAGTAAAGGGCATGATAGACTCCTGATTGAAAAATTGACTTCTTGCGTCATTACCTTTGGTAGAAAAAAATTGATGATTTTTCAGTGAGATGTCACTAAGGACAGTTACAGTCTAGCAAAAAAAATTTAATCAAACATTATTAATTGTTTGTGTATATTCCAACCAAGGATAAAGGAAAATAGCGATGAATAAACCATTATTTCCAAAATGTCAACCTTCGCCATCTTATGTTTTTTTTAGGCATTTTAGCCGCAATTTAGTGATAGGTTTTGTAATTACGGTCATCATTATTCTTATCGGCATGCTGGGTTATCGTCATTTTGAAAAGAGCGAATGGTTAGATGCATATGTCAATGCGGCCATGATCATATCGGGAGTTGGAACTTTAACGAATCCCATTACGACCGGGGGAAAGTTGTTTGTCGCAGCTTATTCTTTATTTGGCGGAGGAATGTATCTTATTGTGGTTGCAGTTGTGTTTTCTCCCATTTTTCACTGGCTTTCCCGCCAAGTTCAAGTGGAAGATCGGGAACATTTTCGGTAAACATGGATAAGTATCTTAATCGTGCCCTTGTCAATGCTTGAGTCAAGCAATAGACATCTTGCATAACCTCATCCTTGCTCCTGCCCGTGCCCTTGCCCTTGCCCGAAAAAGTTCTGGCACGCAATTTTATTTTTTAATATAAGGGTCTGCTTCTTAAATCCATCGGCCATTTATGCAAAAATAAGAAGCTATACAGAAACTTTCGCCATTTTATCGGATGGCTAAAAGGTCTGCTACAGAATGCGCGGGAATTTTGGATGTGTGTCAACGATTGCAGCTTGTGAATAGACTTCTTGCGTAATTAAGATTTTATTTTTTGGTTTGGAAAAATTTTCAGAATTATTATAAATGATGTCTTAATGATTAACGCTGAGACGGGAGTGGAGAGACGTACAGAATTCCTCTGCGTCTCTCCGACTCCCCGTCTCAGCGTTAAAAAAAAATTAATTACGCAAGAAGTCTAATGAAGAACGATATACCAAAGGACGAGAACTGCTGATTAGCATCGTGTCTATGCTGGTGAAAATGGCTCAAAAACAACGCTAATAGGGCAAGGGCAGGGGCAAGGATGAGGTTATGCAAGATGTCTAATAAATAGAACATAAATTTAATAGAACAAATTAACAGGATAGGCAGGGTGGACAGGATAAGAACAAGATAAAAGAAAGATGTGATCTTATCCTGCATATCCTGCATATCCTGCCTATCTTGTTAATAATTATTTCGCTAAGCTGAAATTCGCATAAGCTCGCTTAACCAAAACTGACGTTAGGATGGTGAACACAAAATCTACTAAGATGTTGTTATTTGTGTATGGTTATGAAAAGGGCGTGATTTTTAGTTAGCAATATCCCCCTCGTAAAAAGCATGATTTCGACTCTGAATTAATTGCAAGATGGCTTTTTGCGTTTCATCCAAGACTACAGTTAAACCAGGTTTTATTCCCCGTTCTGATAGATCAAAGGCTTTCATTGTATTGCATATGCGTCCATCCAGTCTCACGCCAATCCCTCGAATATTGACCATATTGCCCCAATCGCCGAACATTTCTACGGTAATTTCACAAGCCGTAATGATAAATAAAATGGTTTTTCCAGGATTCTTGTGGACAATCTCAAAAATTTTGCCACCAATGTAATGAATGGTAGGAATAAAAAGAGGAATTGTATGGGGATGGGAGGCAGCGTGCACCGCTTTACCGATAAAACATTGCTGACAGACCGCATTGTTTAAATCATGTATGACTCTGAGGTAAAACGTCCTGAAGGACATTCAAAAGGTTTATGGCAGTAAGAAAACCTAGCACAAGCAGTGTATCACTCTCTTTCAAATACTCTTCAAACTGCTCTAAGGATTCCACTCCATATAGAAAGAAATCATCCTGGCGAATAAAAGGCTTAGTACGCCAAGCAGATTTTAAAAAGGCCCACCCATATTTTAGCGGATGCTTGAGAAATCCCCGAAGTATGATTCCGTGCTTATCTTTCCGGATCATCCACATCAAACTTTTCCACTTCAGCCCTTTAGCGGTCTCTTCTGTGATTCCAGGCATTTGAGGCAAAATTTTTAACTTCTTAAGAGGCATTTTTCTTGCAGCTTCTTCCGCCCGTTGATCCCATTTTTGTTCAGCCTTTTTCCAATCTGTTTGCCATAAAGGAAGTCGCGACATATCAATCCTTTTCCCATATTCTAAGAAACAGTGATGATAACAGGTAAAGATCAAATCGAGAAGTAAATTAATGAGAGAATGATCTCTTTTAGAGATTTATTCTCTTCTGGCCATCCTTCTGACAAATTTTAATCCAATATGCATAAGTCTAAAAAACTTCGCAAGCTGGGTAATCAACATCATCCTCAGTGAGTTTCCTAATATTTCCCCTTTCATCTGTACCTTCTATCGTTGTTATTTTTCTTTCTTCTAAAAGATACTGCCTAAAATCAGCCATTTGGGGAGCTTGATCACCCGACAGTATTTTTTCGCGGATTAGCGTCATTCGAAAGATTTTTAATTCTTCATCTAAAATTTTGTTATATGGATCCCTGCTTGTGTAATCTGGAACAGATAAAGAGTCAATGTTTTCATCATGGGAAATAGGATTCAAAGAATTCTAAAAATATTCAAAGTTCTAGCGCGTGCTTCAAAACAACAATCAACTGGATTGAAAGCTTCGTTAAAAAAAACTTCCAAATTTCCTAAAGATTTTTGATGATGATATTGTTTATCTAACAACTGAAGGATTTCCTCTAGATTTGAGATCAAAACCTCTGCCCCATTTTCGTAATGTAAAAGCAGGCCATTAATATTTATTATGTAATTATGATGATTCCATCTGAAGTAATCTCCATTGAGTATATGCATTTTTATTGATTCAAAATTTTCCTTGATTGTAAACAGAGAAACTATTGTTGAATGAGTATGTTCATATTTGTTTTTAGGAATTATGTGTTCAAAGGTTTTAAGGTCATCAAGAACTTCCTTAAAAGATCCTGTTTTTTCGGGTTCCTTGAAGACTTCTTTTTTTTCAATTTTAATATTGTTAATAGTTATGTATTTACAAACTTTATAAATAATAACAACTAAAGCAATGGGTCCTACAATTACAGCGACTTTTCTTAAAGAGAATAAGGAACTACTTATTTTAGGAGATAGAGCATTAATCACATTGTTAAAGGGCATTTGAGAAAGTAAAATGTTCATGTTAATTTATCCTTTTAAATTACAGCTTACCATGTTTATGATTTTAGCCTTATAATTTACCATAAAATATAATTCCTGTAAATTGTGACTTCTAAAAGAGAGGCAAATTTATTCAAGAGCGTTTTAGTGAAAGAAAAGAGCATATGGTGTATACATACGTTGAAACCTCTTAAGAATAACTAATAAGGAATACGCGTGGATTTCAATGCAAAACTAGAAAATTATGCAAATTTATTGATTTGCCATGGATTAAATGTTCAACCGGGGCAAGCCGTCAATCTGACGGGTGAAATCATCCATCGAGATTTCCTTTTCAAGCTATTATTAGCGGCCTATCGTCGAGGGGCCAAGTTTGTCAATGTCGATTTTATCGATCCCTATCATATCAAGCAGCGGATCGAAAGCTCTACATCAGATGAGTTCTTGATTTATGTCCCCTCATTCATACCGGTAAAATTCAACGAACTGTTGGAATCTAACGGAGCAGTTTTAAGGTTAGTCGGAAGCGAAGCTCCCGACTGCCTGTCAGATTACCGCCTCATAAGATCAACCAGATGCAGCTTCACATTCGTCAAAGCCTTAAGCACTATTATCAAGAAGGAATAGGAAAATCCAAAGTCCATTGGACTGTAGCAGGTGCAGCAACTCCTCAATGGGGCAAGAAAGTGTTTCCAGAGTTGCCGAACCATGAGGCCTTTCAAAGCTTATGGGAAGAAATCTTTAAGGTCTGCCGGGCTGATAAGCCCGATTGCCTAGAATTGTGGGAAAAACACAATGCCATGCTTCACAAAAGATCGCGAAAGCTCACTGAGATGGGTATTCAAGAACTCCATTTTAAAGGTCCCGGAACAGATCTTAAGGTTTTCTTATCACCTAAGGCTATCTTCAGAGGGGGGAGTGACCGTAGCCCTCGCGGAGTTTCTTTTGAACCGAATATTCCCACCGAGGAGTGTTTTACAACGCCCGATTGCCGTCTAACAGAAGGCAAAGTGCATGTAACACGCCCCTTCTTTGTCAACGGCAAATCAGTAGAAGGGCTTGAATTAACGTTTCAAAATGGAGCGATCAAACATTTTTCTGCTGTGAAGGGAAAAGAAACTTTTGAAGCTTATATCAATAGTGATGCTGGGGGCTGCCGTTTAGGAGAAGTTGCCTTAGTCGGTATTGATTCTCCCGTTTATCAAAGCGGTAGGGTTTTCCAAGAAATTCTTTTCGATGAAAATGCTGCTTGCCATATTGCAGTAGGTTTTGCCTACCATTTTTGCCTTAAGGATGGCGAAAAAATGAGTAAGGAGGAATTAGAAGCAGTAGGTTGCAATGATAGCCATGTCCACACAGATATGATGATTTCATCAGAGGAAGTTGATGTGCATGCCCGTACTTACAGCGGCCAGCACATAGTCCTTATCCGACAAGGGAAGTGGTGGGAGGAACTATTATAAAAGCTCATCATTAGTTTCTTCTTCCCAAATTTGCACTAGATGGATAAGGGTAGTTGCTGATAAAACCATATCCTGTAAACTGATCCATTCTTTTGGGCTGTGAAAGTGATGAAAGCCTGTGAAGATATTCGGCGTTGGTAATCCCCTCTCTGTGAGAAGTGATCCATCCGTTCCCCCTCTCATGGCTGCAGAATAGGGGATTAATCCCGCACGTTTGACAGCCTGTATTGCAAATTCAACAGGCCGTAGATCTTTCTCCAGCCAATAGCGCATATTTCGGTACTGAGGTTTAATGATGAGTTCCCACTTCGCTTTTGGCTGTTCCTTTTGAAGTTCTTCAACCATCTTTTGTAAAAAGCGCCCTTTTGCTTCTAAATCGTTGAGTTCAAAGTCTCGTAAAATGAGCCGCAGCGTCGCTTTTTCCGATGTACCTGCCACCTCAATGGGATGGATAAATCCCTCTCTTCCATACGTTGCCTCAGGTGACATTTCTTTGGGCAAACGATGGATGAATTCAGCTGCTAACCGCAATGCATTGACCATCACCCCTTTTGCAGTACCGGGATGAGAGGCAGTTCCTTCAATTGTCACCAGGGCAGAATCAGCACTAAATGTTTCATAGTCAATTTCACCGAGATTCTCCGCGTCCAATGTATAAGCCGCTTGAGCATTCAAATCAACCAGATCAAGCTTATCATTCCCCTGCCGATTTCTTCATCTGGATTAAAACAAATGCGTAGCGGTCCATGAACAATTTCTAAATGCTCTGACAAATACTTAGCTGCAGCCATAATGATCGCTATCCCTGCTTTGTCATCAGCTCCAAGAAGGGTTTTTCCAGAAGCAGTAATGATATCCTCTCCAAGCTTCTGAGCTAGAAGGGGGATCTCTTCAACAGTCAAGATTTGCGACGGATCATCAGGTAAAATGATGGGTCTTCCATCATAATTGCGATGAACAAGGGGTTTAGCCTTACCAGGGCAGGCATCTGATGTATCAACATGAGCTAAAAAGGCAATTTGTGGAACTGCTTTTTTTCTTTGTATTCGCAGGAATAGTTGCCAAAACATACCCAAACTCGGTCGTACGCACATCTTGCAAGCCAAGTTCTTTAAGCTCATTTTCCAATAAATGAATCAAATCCCATTGCTTTGCCGTACTAGGGACGCTGGGTGAATGAAGATCACTTTGCGTATCAATCTGCACATATCTCAGAAAGCGTTCTAATAAGTATTCTTTGTCTATGTCTATCTTCATACTTTCAACTTGTTATAGGAAACATACTTTTACAAATCATCCTCACTCACCCATTCTTGAAGTTGCTTTCTGGTATCTTTAAGGGTATCCACCTGGGTTACCCAAAGTTTCCCACTTTTTCGTTAAAAAATGCAGCCTTTGAAACTATAGTTTTTATGTAAAGTATTAAAAAAAGCAAGATATAAAAAAAATAATCAGAATTTTAAATGAGAAGAGGGTTTGAAACAGAGATCTTATAGTTACTCTCGTTTAGAATCCTGTAAAGTACCAGGGCAGGCATCACGAATTTTAAATTCACTTGCGTATATTTTGCCTCTTATTTATATCCCATTAAATAAGGATTGGGGGTAAAAGAAATGTTCTTTCTAAGAAGCATTTTATTTTTAGTGCTGGCTGCTTCAAATTTTGCCACCGCTTCCCAATTGACTTACCTGAAGCGAGAAAATCAAAGCATTTCAAATTACTCTGCACACATGGTCTCCTTCTATCAATTAGGTCAAGGTGAAAAATGGCGCGATGTAACCGCACAAGTTTTGGCAAGTGCTGATACTTCTCATGAAGCGAAACATTCCATTTATAATCATCACCGCCGCCTCATTGTCTTTGAATATCCTAGCGACCATCTGTTGATTAAAGGCTTTATAAGTTTTACTCCACATCCTGAACATCACCCTCTACTGCTCCTATATCGGTGGGGAAATCAAAAGTTTGCCTTAATGAATCCTGGAGATGATCTTTCTACTTACGAAGAATACACAGTGGTATCTTCCACCCTGCGCGGCGGGGTAAGTCAAGGCAAAGATGAGTTTGGCGGACAAGATGTTGATGATATGAAAAACTTAATTAGTTTTTTGCCTCAATTAGCCCGAGAATTGCACATACAACTGCCTACCTGCATGTCTATGCTAGGACCTAGCCGTGGGGGGCTTGAAATGTTTTTAACTTTGGCCCGCTATCCAGAATTGCAAAACCGAGTCAAGAATGTGGTGGCTCTTTCATCCATTTTAGACCTTCACACTCAGATACAGGATCGGCCAGGCGATATGAAAGTCTCATTCGAAAAAAGTTTTGGATTGCCCAAAGATTTTGCTGGGGAAGAAGCTTGGATTCACAAGCGCGATCCTTTGGCTACCATACCGTATCTCAAAAAATCTCTGCCTATACTCATCATTCAAGGCACTAATGATCCGCGCATTAATCTTGTTGAAGGACATCACATGGTTCAAGCATTAGAGGAGAGTGGACACCGGGTTAATTACTGGGAAGTGCAAGGAGGCAATCATACTCTTTCGAATGTTCCGCATGAGATGGATCGCATTGCGCATTGGCTTGAGATGACCCAAAATACTTTAGGGTGCAAAGAAACATCTAAAAGGGCTCAAGTTAAGGGAGAACAAAATCGCTAATTTCTGCTCCGGGTATGGAAGGGCTTGTTGAATGAGCCTCCAAAAGCAAGAAAAAAAATTTTGTTTTTAAATTTTCCTCTCTGTAATCTGTGTGATAAAAATAATTAAACACAAAGACACAAAGACTCTAAGCAGGAGCTCCTGACTAAACATCGCCAAAGTTGACATTAAACAATCTGCTAGAGTAATATTTTGCTTCTTCCCTCGGTTTTCCAAATCTTGTTCCTTAGAAAACGGAATACTTATTCCCAAAAACACCCCTCTTACTGTATTCAAGAGGCCAGGCGCTGATCGAGATTTCTTCTCTTTGTGATGCGGGCCACGCTTCATATCTTTTCTCTAAACATCAGTTTTGTGATCATTTTTTATCAGGATGGACACGATGGACAGGATAAATCAAGATGTCCAATCAGATCTTCGTTTATCCTGTCCATCATGTCCATCCTGATAAAAAATTTAAATCTCATTTTAGCAATGGTTAGGATTTTGCCCTCTTTACGAAAATTTTTCTTCAAAATTTGTATTTATCAGTGCGAATTTTTAAAACTCCAATTATATATTTCAGCGATTAAATAGTGAGCTTGCGTACTGTAGTACCCGTGTGTAATATTATTTTAAATCAAGCAAAATTAGACAACAGCTCACGTTATATTCTCAATAAAAATGTGGCTAAAAGCATGGGCGTTGTCCTGGGCGGTTGCAATTAGAGCCCTTCAGGCTCATATAAACAGCCTTTAGCTGCACATGAGTTATAATTAATGGACACTCTGGTAATCTTGGCACACAATTTTTTTCTTTTGCCTTTCCTTCCACGCTTCGTCAGTCATAACACACCGAAAGCCTAAATGATTCAAGCTTGTGTCAGGGCAAGTTTTCATACGAGCTGTAATCCGGTATCCTTTACAATAGCTGGGATGGCATAAAAATGAACCTCCACGATGGACTCTCTTAATGGCAAAAGGCGCTTCGGGATCAAAACTTGAGCTTGGGCCAGCCGGATCGACAGAAATGTCCCCTTTTCTTTTCGCCTCAGCATAATAAGATGCATGATAGAGATCTGAACACCATTGCCATACATTTCCTGCCATATCATAAAGGCCGTAAGGATTAGCCGGATAGGTCTTGACCGCCGTAGTTCCAATGGGTTTTGTACTTTTATATGGGAAGTTTCCTTGCCAGAGATTTGCCTGAGGTTTTTCTTCCGAGAACTCCTCGTTTCCCCAAACATAGATATTACTCTCTCTTCCTCCATAGGCTGCAAATTCCCATTCCGCTTCGGTGGGCAATCTTTTTCCTGCCCACTCTGCATAGGCCGCAGCATCAAACCATGACATGTGAACAACAGGGTGATCCTCCTTGCCTTCGATAGAGCTGCCAGGACCTCCCGGATGCTTCCAATTGGCTCCAGGCTTCCATTCCCACCAGAGGTAATGATTGGCCAGGGAAATTGGACCACTTGAAGGTTTAAAAACCAATGAAGCGGGTACAAGCAGTTCAGGTGAAGGAGGAGCGGTTCCTGGAGGAACTTGAGCCATAATCTCCTCTAACGTTGGAGCTTTTTCAGCCGTAGTGATATATCCTGTAGCCTCTACAAATTGTTTAAACTGTCTGTTAGTTACCGGTGTGCTATCCATCCAAAAACCGCTGACTTTGACGCGATGTGCTGGCTTCTCGTCATTTTTTGCCGCTTGACTTTTCGATCCCATGGTAAATTCTCCGCCTGAAATCCATACCATTTCTTTTGGCGAAGGGAAAGGAAACGAATTAAAACGAGAAGGCAAAAGGGAACAGCAACAAGTGCCATAGGCTTGTGTTGAAATAGTGGCAAAAATGAAAATAAGCGAATATTTGATGATTGACTCTGTCATTTTATTCCAAATAAGTTGTGAAAGAATAGGTTCTATGTATGGGTGGAAGGGACTTTATTTTCAACCATTTTATTACTTTTCAAGAAAGACATCAGCAATTCCCGCTAATAAAGATTCGCACTGATAAATACAAATTTTGAAGAAAAATTTTCGTAAAGAGGGCAAAATCCTAACCATTGCTAAAATGAGATATAAATTTTTTATCAGGATGGACATGATGGACAGGATAAACGAAGATCTGATTGGAGAGTGTTTGCCACCAAAAATAACAGCTCTATCAACTCGTCAACCACTTTGATATGAAAATCTTACCCGGAAAATCATTGGGATTTCGTATGAGGTAATTTTTGATTTATCCTGTCCATCATGTCCATCCTGCTAAAAAATGATCACAAAACTGATGTTTAGAGAAAAGATATGAAGCGTGGCCCGCATCACAAAGAGAAGAAATCTCTATCAGCGTCTGGCCTCTTGAAAGCAGTAAGAGGGGTGTTTTTGGGAATAAGTATTCCGTTTTCTAAGGAACAAGATTTGGAAAAGCGAGGGAAGAAGCAAAATATTACTCTAGCAGATTGTTTAATGTCTGCTTTGGCGATGTTTAGTCAGGAGCTCCCGCTAATTACCGGCATTTCGCCGGCAATTAGCGGGAGCTCCTGGAAAGACATGCAATTGTTTGTGTATATAATAAACTTCTTGCATAATTCATTTCCTTGCCCGTGCCCCTGCCCTTGCCCGTGCCCAAAAAAAACCAAAAAAGCGGTTATCAAAGAGGCTGAAAGTAAAAGGACTTCTCGAAGAAGAAAGCACCACATCTTTTCGTTAATTGGGCAAGGGCAAGGTCAGGGGCACGGGCAAGGAATTGTGGTTATGCAAGATGTCTAATGAGTATAAGCGGTTCGCATCATATTTGCTTTTGGGTATAAAATACATCTTGACATCCCCAAGAAATGCTTTTACATTTAAGCAATGTTCTTATTTTAAAGTTTCTCTAAAAAATGTATACACTTCATGGATGAAGAATTGGTTAGCTGCCCGAACCAAAAAAGGTCAGGCATGGGCAAGCATATGGGCACAAAGCCAATTCTTCAGTTTAATGGGTATAATGATGAAGAGAAAAAAGCAGGCACTTTTCCTAACACTCTTTACTGGTTTCATCCTATTTATCGTCTTATTAATGCACCCGTTAGAAATAGGTTCAGACCCTTTCAGAACTGCAGAAGCCGATAAAAAGGCAATAACGATACAAGTTGTAGCTTTACAGTGGAAATGGCTATTTATTTATCCGGAAGAAAGAATCGCCAGCATGAATTTTTTTCAGTTTCCTGAAAAGACTCCGATTAATATTGAAATTACGGCAGATGCTCCCATGAATTCTTTTTGGATTCCCGAATTATTCGGACAAATTTATGCTATGCCTAATATGAAAACAAAACTGCGTCTAATTGTAAATGAAGTGGGTGAATTTATAGGATCCTCCGCGAATCTCAGCGGAGCGGGTTTCTTAGGTGTGCATTTCATCGCCAAAGCCAGCTCGGAAAAAGATTATCATCAATGGGTAAGATTGGCAAAGCGATCGCAAAATACCCTCAATTTGAAGGAATATCATCAGTTAGCTCATCCAAGTAAAAACAATCCTACCATGATTTATGTTCTGGATGAAGAGAATCTATTTAATAAGATCATGATGAATGATGTTCAAAGCTCTCGATGCCATCCTCGTGCAGTAAACCCATGGATTTCACTTGTAAACAATCGCCGGATAGCCCATATGTCAGATGCTTCATAAGAAGGAATGCTTAATGATTAATTATTATTTGTTGACCAAACCGGGAATTATCCTTGGTAATCTTATTACAGTTGCCGCAGGATTTGTGTTAGGCTCGAAAGGACAGATAGATTATCTGCTATTTTTTGCGACGTTGATCGGCCTTTCGATTATTATTGCCTCAGCGTGTATTTTCAATAATTATATTGATCGCCATATTGATAAGAAAATGGCGCGAACGAAAAATCGTGCACTAGTCAAAGGATTAATCAAGGGACAAAACGCCATTCTATTCGCTATTTCTCTTGGATCGCTTGGCTGCTTGATCTTGTTCTTATTCACCAATTTTTTAACAGTATTTATTGCAAGCTTTGGATTTTTTGTTTACGTAGTGTTGTATAGCATGTGGAAATGCCGCACCATTTATGGAACAGCCATAGGAAGCATTTCAGGTGCGGTACCCCCCCTTGTAGGATACTGCGCTGCGAGCAATCAATTTGATGTAGGAGCAGTTATTCTATTTTCAATGCTGGTGTTTTGGCAGATGCCCCATTTTTTTGCGATTGCCATGTATCATTTTGAGGATTACTCTGCTGCCTCGATTCCGGCCTTACCCATTCAGAAAGGAATGTATAGAACTAAGCTACACATGGTTTTTTATATCATTGCCTTTATTGCAACAACAGCTGCGTTAACCCTATTTAATTACACGGGATTTGTGTATCTGCTTGGGGCAATGATCCTTGGTTTTTCTTGGCTTTGGCTATGTTTAAAAGGGTTTAAGAGCAGCAATGATCAGCTTTGGGCACGCACAATGTTTCGTTTTTCACTTGTGGTGATAACTGGCCTTTGTATCATGATTCCGATTGATGTATATACATCATAAAGGAAATTACATAGACTGTAGGGCCTCTTTGACACCTTGGCCATATTGTGGATCAACCTTATTAAATATCTCGATCTGCCTTTGCTGGATTTTAGGATCTATCCCTAGCATACTTTCGGCGATATTTTTGAATAGACGGGCCTTTTCTACGGGTGTAAATAAACTGAATAGAGCTCTCGGCTGAATAAAATCGTCACATTTATCGCGTTTATAACGAGCCACAGGCCCTGATAAATCCAGTGGAGGTTCATAATAGGAATTATCGTCTGTTGGACCACCAAAACTGTTAGGTTCATAATTTGGCGATCTGCCTCCATTGTCATCAAAGCGCATTTGGCCATCACGCTGATAATTACGGACAGGCACATGGGGGCGATTGATCGGTAATAAATCAAAATTGCTTCCTACTCTATGACGATGCGCATCGCTGTAGGACAAGACACGCCCCTGTAAAACCCTATCAGGTGAGAGGCCCATGCCAGGGGGAAGATTGCCCGGCGCAAAAGCGGCTTGTTCCACTTCTGCAAAATAGTTTTCAGAATTCCGGTTTAACTCAAGGATTCCTATTTCCATCAGCGGATAATCTTTAAACAGCCAAACTTTTGTGGGATCAAAAGGATTAACGTAATACTTTGCCGCGTCGGCTTCAGGCATAATTTGAACCATGATTCTCCAACGTGGAAAATTTTTCTCTTCGATGGCCTTGAATAATTCGCGGGTATAGAAATCTGGATCGGTACCAGCTATCCTAAAACCCTCTTCGTTTGTTAGATTCTCAATGCCTTGCAAGGTTTTAAGATGAAATTTTACCCAAAAGCGCTCCCCTTTTTGGTTGATAAAACTTAAGGAGTGCACTGAAAACCCATCCATATGACGAAAAGTCTTTGGAATGCCTCGGTCGCTAAATAAAATTGTAATTTGATGCACAGATTCGGGAGAGAGAGAATAAAAGTCCCACATCATGCTAGAAGATGGCAAGTTGGTGCGCGGACACCTTTTTTGAGTATGGACGAAGTCAGGAAATTTTAGAGGATCGCGAATGAAAAAAACGGGCGTATTGATGCCAACCAGATCCCAATTGCCTTCCTGGGTGTAAAATTTTGTAGCAAAGCCTCGTACATCTCTGACAGTTTCGGCCGAACCTTTATCTCCGGCAACGGTGGAAAAGCGGGTAAAAACGTCGGTTTTTGTATCTTTAATGAAGAGTTTCGATTTTGTAAAATCTTGTATGTCTGCGGTAGAAATAAAATGGCCGTAAGCGCCTGCTCCTTGAGCATGGACGACACGTTCCGGAATCCTCTCGCGGTTAAAGTGGGCCAATTTCTCAACCAGGTGCACATCATAAATGGCAATTGGCCCCAGAAGACCGGCTGTCAGGGAATGTTGATCGTCGGCAACAGGTACGCCTCCCGCGGTGGTCATGATTTCTGGCTTTTTTTCACTCATAGCTATCCCCCATAAAAAAATAATTAATACTTATTTTTAAATTTTAAGGATAGAGATATATGCACAAACAACCTGAAGAATTCTCCACTCAAGGCACAACATCTGAAAGTTGTTCGGGAGGCTTTATTGGTTTGCACAAATAAATAAGGGGAATCATACAAAGAAACATCCAGGCGCTCATCCACAAGGCATCATTAGTAGAGAGCATAAAGGCTTGCTGTTCGACTTGCATATCGACGATGCGATTCGCCACTTCGGGGGTAAAAATGGATTTATAGTTCTTAAGATATTGGTAGAATTGCGTTGTCACGTGGCGAAATGCTGTTACAGATTCACTCAAACGGGCATGGTGGAAAATCTCTAGCCGCGTCCACAATTCAATCCATAACGAGGTTCCAAATCCTGACCCTACTAATATACGGATAAAATTATATAATCCGCTGGCACTTGCATATTTTGCTTTAGGAATTTCACCTAAACTTAGTTGTACCAGAGGCACAAAGAATATAGTCAATCCCAGTCCTTGTATAAAACGTGCTTTCATCACTTGGTAGAGGCTAACTTGCGTAGTAAAATTTGACTGATAGAAAAGGGCAATAGCAAAAAAAATAAAACTAAGGGTAATCAGCAAACGCAAATCGACCCTTTGCATATATTTTCCTACAAGTGGTGAAAGAAAAAAGGGGATAATTCCAACCGGCGCCACGGCCACACCAGCCCAATAAGCAGTATAGTTTTGCTCAGTTTGAAGCCATAATGGTGTAATGACAGTACTGCCAAAATAAATCAAATAACCAACCGTTATGCAAACGGTGCCAAAAGCAAAATTGCGATTTTTAAAAAATGAAAAATCTACAATAGGATATTTTTGGTAATAATTCCAAATAACAAAATAAATGAATGAAATAGCTGATATAATGGTCAAGGTGTTGATAAAGTTGGAATCAAACCAATCTAGATCTTTGCCTTTGTCCAACATCACTTGCAAGCAACCCACCCCTATAGATAAGAAAAATAGTCCAACCCAATCAATGGGATTGCGCACAATTGGCGTTTCTTTATCTTTAAGGAAAATCCAAGTCAAGAAGGCAGAGAATATGCCTATAGGGACATTGATAAAGAAAATCCAGGGCCAAGAATACACTTCGGTTAGATATCCTCCGATAATAGGACCGGCCACAGGAGCTACGATCACAATCATGCCCCAAAAACCCAAAGCAGCTCCTTGCTTTTCGGGGGGATTATGAATTTGTATTAAACTCTGGGACAAGGGGATTAGCGATCCTGCCACAGCTCCTTGAAGAACCCTGAAGACAACCAGCATTAAAAGGCTGGTAGAGAAGCCGCAAATAGCGGAAACCAGGGCGAAGAGTAACACAGACCATATGAACAGCTTGACAGAGCCAAAGTAATTGGAAAGCCAACCAGTCAAGGGCAAAACAATAGCATTGCTAGCAGCAAAGGAGGTGATCACCCACGTGCCTTCATCGGAGCTTACGCCAAGATTGCCAGCAATATAAGGGATGGCAACATTGGCAATGGAGCTATCGAGAACCTGGATAAATGTTCCCAGCCCTAAAGCAATGTTTAATAGGAAGAGCCTCCCGCCCCTTTCGTACGTTTGATTCATACCTATGTCAAGGTTGCTCCTTCTTAAGATTTTCACGCACAATTTGATCCATTAGGTCATTAACCTCTTTTAAATTGATAGCAAAAACATCAGTTCTCCCTACAGGCTTATGAGGAGGGATGGGAGCTAACATAGGCAAATCTTGATTAGATATATCGACATAAACTTCAGCTGTAATTCCTAATCTAGAGGGATAATCTTTTAAGATTTCCGGATCAAGGCTGATCCTCACAGGAAGTCTCTGGACAATCTTAATCCAATTCCCTGTGGCATTCTGAGGAGGAATGATAGAAAAAACACTTCCGCTTCCGGAAGCTATTCCCAAACTTGGCCCTCATATTTAGCTTTCGAACCATAAAGATCAAAATAAACTGTAGCGGGCTGTCCAATGCGCATATAAGCAAGCTGTGTTTCTTTGAAGTTGGCATCTACCCAAACATAATCTTTGGGAATGATGGCCATCAGGTTCGTAGTTGGTGTAACCCAATTTCCCACATCTACAGTTCGTTGGGCAACATAGCCGGTTGCAGGAGCAAAAATAGAACAGTGCTCCAGGTTATAAAAAGCTGCTCTTACCGCTTGCTTTTGTTGCTCAATCAAAGGATGCTTTTCTATGACAGTATTGCCCGCTGCCGCAATCGCAACTTCCAATTGGTGTTCAGCCTGATTCAGATCGAATTGAGACCCTTTATAATCCTCCATAGCACGAATATAATCTTCGGAAGCAACTGCTTTGGGGTTGTGGAGATGCAAATTTAAGCGGTCTTCATATTCTACTTTTAAGCGAGAAACGGCCGCCTGCCTACTTTTAATAACTGCAAGATTCACTTTAATGGCATCATAGAGCTGTCTGACTTGTAGGACGACTGAAGCTAAAGTGGCAAGCTCTCTCTCATAAACAACCCTGTAATAGGTATCATCCAATAGCACCAATAATTTCCCTTCTACTACAAGATCGGTATCATCGGCAAAGAAGGCGACCACCGCTCCGGGAATGACGGGATTGATGAAGATTAAGTTGCCATTCGCATAGGCATCATCCGTCCATTCATGAAATCGGAAGTAGAAAAACCAGAGACACCCCCAAGAGATTCCCGCCACTACCAGAAATAGAGTAAACCACCATAAAGCCCTCGAGCGCTTTTGGTTATTAGGCTTGGTATTTTCCGTAGGGGAATTTTCAGCGGTTTTCGGTTTCTGACTAGGAGAATGCGATTCTGCTTGTGTAGGAAGAGGCGCTTCTGCTTGGGAATTTGGCTTTTCACTTTGAGATTCAGCCATGTTTTATCCCAGCTAAGATTTCTAAATGAATTCTTAAAGAACTCACGGTTAAATTGGGATGGTGAGGATCTTGTGCACTGATGGGTTCCATGCAAACAAAGGAGGAATCTTTAGGATGATAAAGCTGCCAACAATTTTCTTCGCTAATGCACTCATAACGAGTGCGTAGGCAATATGCTTCGGTTTCAAGCAGAATATTGCCTTTTAGTGGATTGGGGTAGGGACGAAAGGTAAAATCGGCCTCTTGATCCAGATCGAATAGCAAACGATGCTGAGGGTCAATGTGCCAATCAGCAGGAAGGGGCTGTAGCTTCCCTTGAATGCCTACCTCTTTACGAACTTCACTTATGACCCGTCCCTTGCCCTCAGGCAAATGGTAGTAATAGTGGATTCCAACTAGCGAAGCGGTATCACTGACAATGGAAAGATCTAAAAATAATCCATCCTCACGCAAGCTAGCCTCTAAACGCATGTTAAAATTTTGCCCTTCAAGAGTAGATAAAGAGATTCCATGCCAGGTATCCTTACCTGAAAGCAGAGCTTTGACACTACCAATGGTGGCTTCTGCTTTCCAGGGTGCATAACGCGCAATGCCATGTGAAAATGGATCCTTTATTCCCTTTGCTTTGACCCTGGCAATGTGGGGAAAAAGATTTTCTTCTTTTATCTGAGGGACAATTTCTGGCGGTCTTCTGTGAAAATGGGGTCCGATAAGGGCTCCTAAACCTGCATAACGTTCTTCAAACAGATTTCGTGTAGACTGATCGATGACTTCCAGATCATCTTTTTTAAAACTAATGAGATTCATCCCTTTTTCAGGTAAAAAAGTTGCTTGGAGAATTTTCCCATCGGCGGTTCTGTTTTCAATCACTATGGGCTGCATAAGAGTTCCTTTAAATTCATTTAACTGAAGAATGGGTTTTGTGCCCTGTGTGTATGAGCTGAAGCTTCGTTCTTGGATTTTTCTATAGATCTTAGTAGTCTAATAAATATTGGGTCTGAATATTTTCAACAATTCCCATTAAAAAAAAATTCTACCTAAATTGAGGATATGGTAGAAGTTTTTTCGTAAACTTATCCCATTCAAACAACAAAGTCCTGCTCCAATCGCGGTAGTGAGTTAAAGGGGGAAGTCCAGCATTGAAAAAACTTTTCTAGATAGAAAGGATATTTCAAAATAAGGTATAAATTGATCTAACTTTAATAGTAATAGCTCATTTCAATTTATTATTTTCTGTTGATTTTATTCTTGAAATATCTTATACCAAATACCGCCTATCAGATCTTTCCTAAATAATCCTAAGTGACAAATTTTGTATTAAAGTTAAACTTTCAACCATAAAGATTTTATTATGACACCTATTAATTTTATGATCCTCCCACCTAATCCAGGTTCTCCTCAACCTGAGCTGGCTAATCCTAACTCAAATCACCCTCCCATACACAATACAGTAATCAGCCACCATGGTTTCGTAACAATCCCTTTAAGTTTGTTAAACAGGACCATCATTTCCCAGTTGGAAATCGAAGTTTCGGAGTTAACGGCAGAAAGCTCATCGTCTTCTGATAGAGAAATTGCACCGACTAAATCAATTGAACAAGATTTTAAAGTGTATTTTTCCCAACTTGTTAGTAGTTGCTATCCCTCCAATCCTTCGGCTGTGAGTGAGCTGATTGAGCTAATCTCTGAATATCATATTATTCAGATTGTTAACTTAGACCCTGAATTTGCAGCTCTAGTGCTTAATAAAACTCGTGTAGATAGACTCTCTTCAGTTCCCCGTAGTAAAGATCCATACGCGTTGATAAATACAGAGATGCTGAAAGGTTATGAGAATCTTGAGATGTATGAAGAGCTGGTTTTGTCCATCCATGATCTTATCTTTGACCGACAGCCCTCAAAAATTATAGGTTTTCTGAGCAATCTTACTATGGGCCTAAATGTCATGCGTGGCACTTTAGAAAAAAAAGGGCTGAAGTCGGATATTATTAATAATTACATGAAAGAATTACCGTTTTATATAAAATTATGTGCCTCTAACAGGACCGATTTATTTTTAAATCAAATATACTCATTTTCTTCTACTGTAAAAGTCCCCCTGCCTGCAATTGATCGATTTCGGGCGGCTGTCGGATACTGTGATAATTTATACAATGACCTAGGTAATTATATAGAATACATTCGTAACACTCATACGATGCGAATCCAGCGGTACTACGTGGCTGAAAGTAAAGTGGATCCTAAAGTTAAGGAAGCTTTGGACCAAATGCCCTCATTTATAAACCACCTGCTAGCTGAGAATCAGGGGCTCACTGCACAGCAAAAATTCGATATCAAATACATCTTCGAAAGAACAGAGATGGATATCGATCAGAAAAATAATGAATTTTGGGCAAATACCCTGAGAGTTTTTGATGATATAATGATCAACTACTCAGTTGTTTCTTGTGATGAAACCTTGAACATTTTTCAGATAGGAGAAAAAAATGCCCAAGGCTACGATCTTGATTATGTGCACAAGCATCGTGAGAAGTATGACAATTTTATTCCGCGTGTGCGAGAACTCCATCGATGGATAATAGAATCGACACGTGATCTATTAGAAATAAGTCTTATGTCTACCTATCTGCCTCTTTATTTAAAATGTGGAAATTTGGATCAACTTAAAGCACAGCTTGATGAAAAAAAGATTTTTCATCGAGGAAAATTCCAGAAAATTCTTTTTAGAGAGCTTAAGCTGTTTGTCAATGAATATAATAATGATCCCATTCAGTTTGAAAAAATAAAGGGGATTTTGGCGCAAAACAATTCTTTACGATTAAGCTTTTTTTATTGTTATGAAAATGGCTATGAGCGTTTTCTCAAGCTAATGAAATTTTCACAGGTTGAGTTGGGACTCCCATTGGCTCGGGCTGATGAGTGTATGGCCAATCTTTTTTTTCGGCCTCCCCAAAAAGTGACTCCTTCAAGAGCAGTTGAAACCCCTAAGGCAAGGACTTATAAGGAAAACGCCGAAAAGGATTTTCCAGAAAAAGGAGAGGGGAAAACCCCGGAAAAAGAGGCTTCTTCTAATCAACAGCTGCAAGAGATTAAAGATAAAATGATCCGTCATGCGGAGAGGGTGAAATCAGAATGCATAGGCTTTGGCAGCCAAAAAGCCTTAACGAATGCAAATATCCATTTAGCCGGTCTTTTGGTGACCATGAAGCGGCTGTTGGATCACAAAAAAGTTCTCAATCGGAAAGAATTTCTTTTTTTTATTTTAAAAATAGTCGAACACGGCTCTTTAGCTGCCGAACAGATGCTTACTGCTCTCAATATAGAGAGTAATCAACTAAAAACCGCAGGGGATCTTTCAGAGCATCTTTCCCATAACTTGGCCTACATTCTGTTTAGATGTAAATTCAATAAAAAAGATCTTGGGTCAAAATACAGAGAATGGATTCACGATATCAACGGTGGAACCATTTATGTGCGCAATCTTCATCAATGCTCTATTCAAGAGAATTCTGTGCAAAAACTCCTTGCCAAGGCCAACAATTTTTCTCAAGGCCAAAAGAGTGCTTTCACAGGTGATGAAATTCTTCAAGATCTCTTGAAATATTTTAACAAGATTGGCTTTCTGTGCATTGAGCTGCAAACATTCATCGAAGAAACCAGAACCCCTGTCAGCTGCAAGCCTCTGAGTAAAAATGCAAAACGTCGGCAACAGAAATATGCCAAAGGACAAGGGAATGCCAGCACACAAGGACTCAGGGAAAGTTTCCTTCGTTTATGCCTAACGGTAAAAAAGGAACTTTCCCAACTCCAAATTACAGATGAACATCAAAGCAATCACGATAGTGAGGAAAGTGAGACCGAAAAAAATTTAGCCCTGCTTACTTCCGAGCAAACGCCCCCATTTCAGCCAATAACCGCTCCGATACGAAAAATACTCGATGATATAAGACTAGACCCAACGCTACCGCTGAGCATTCACGAGGATTTAGATACCATCCAGAATAATCTGCTTCTTCAGTTGGAAGAAGAGATGCGTTATCATGCATCTCTGCAACCTTTCCATACTTATCTCCATGTCAGCACCATCTTACTCTTGAATCAAATGATTGCGGAGAAGTACTTCTATAGCCTGTTGAACACAAAGGGAATCCCTTACCGCTTCGATGAAATTGATCACGATCTAGTTAAACTTGTAAGTTTGTTGGGCATGTGTGAAGAAGATTTCGATAAAGAAAAAGAAGAATGGGGTTTTTTATCCCGAGGTAAAGAAACCCGTCTGCTCGCTCGTTATCCTGGCACTTGCGATGCTGCCTATAAAAAGAAAATAGCACCCGCATTAACTCCACTAGTTAAATTCATTAGCGATGCCATCGCTGTTGCTCAAAATGCAGATTTTGAGAAGCCCTACGCCTTAGAGGATGATTATAAATTAGGGAACAAAAATTTAGAGGCAAAAATCAATGGCGTTAAAATCTTAATAAAGAAAGATATTGAAATCCTCTTGAGCATTATGGAAAAAGTGGATAGGGCAAATCGGCGCCATCTATAGTAGACTTCTTGCGTAATTATTTTTTTTTAACGCAGAGACGGGGAGTCAGAGAGACGCAGAGGGATTCTCTACGTCTCTCTGACTCCCCGTCTCCCAAGTAACTTCCCTAAATTGGGACGTTATCGATGGGTGTTATTTAAAGATTATTAACCACAGAGACCACAGAGCTCACAGAGGAAGATCTACGTCGTATAAGAACATAAACCTCTCTCTGTGAGCTCTGTGATCTCTGTGGTGGATATATTTTTACGAGTAAAGTTACTTCCTGAACGGGGTTCCACCAGGGATAGGGCAACTCTGCGTTAAGCATTAAGACATCATTTATAGTAATTCTGAAGATTTTTCCACACCATTTCTCTCTGTAAAAAAATAAAATCTTAATTATGCAAGAAGTCTAGTTTTGTAATTAATTTGATCGAAGCTTGACATAGTAGCCCAAAAAAGCAAAATAAATTCCTAGAATCCAAAGAAATAACGTCGATAAGGCTCCTTTTAGAGGAAAATTTTTTTGCAGGGATGAAATTCCAGGCGAGGAAGAATCGAACCAAACGGTTCGGGAGGAATGGGGAAGCCGCGAAATAGCTTCTTGAGCAGCCCATGCATTGAGATAGGTTTCTTTTAAAAGCGTTTCTCCTTGATACTCATTTCCCTTTACACGATAGCTATAATGGGCCTGCGGAGCAAAAGCTTCCTCGCCTAAGGCAGCAACTGACCACTGTATGCCTTGAGGTGTGGTGGTCTGATCCAGCCTAAAATATTCCCACAATTTTATGGCTGTGAGGAGCGAATAACTGGCGATGCACAGGAAAATTAAACCGAGAAAAATCAACCAATAGGGGTTTGAGTGCATGGTCATTTTTTTAACTTCCCTAAACTCAAGAGGTCTAATGATGAAAGGGAGGGTACAAGCCGAATAAATTCTTCAGGTATTGGAGATTCAAAACGCAAGTGTTTTTTGGTGGTGGGATGCTGAAAACCTAACAAATGCGCATGCAGACAAAGACGCTTTAAGGGATTAGAGGTAGACCCATATTTTTTGTCTCCCACAATGGGGCATCCGGCCGATTGGCAATGGACCCGAATTTGATTTTTTCGGCCCGTTTCCAACCGCAGTTCCAGGCATGAATAACGCCTGGAAGAGGCAATGGTTTGGTAATGGGTGATAGCTAAACGCCCCCGTGTCGGATCGGAAGTTTCATGCACTTTATATTGGGCATCTTCATGCTGGTAACTTTCCCAAGTGCCGCCGTCAACAGAAAGCTCTCCTTCCACTATTCCGATATAAGCGCGTACAATCTGATGGGCTGCAAACAGGTTTTTGAGTTGATCACAGGTGGTTTGGTTAAGAGCGAAAACCATCACACCAGAAGTATCTTGGTCCAGGCGATGAACCACGAATACCTTGCGCGGATAATAATGTGCTTTCAATAAGGCATGCAAAGTTTCTTCTTTTTCAAAGGCTGCAGAAACACTTAATAACCCTGAAGGTTTATTGACAACCACCAAATCGTTGTCTGCATAAACGATGGGAAGCCCTGGCCGGACCATTTTCTTACGCTGGCCCACTTTGACCACCTGACCCTGGAAGACTTGCACAGAAGCACTTTTCACCACATCATTGTCAACTTCCACCCGTCCATCTTTAATCCAAGCACGTAGCGTATTTTTAGAACTTTGAGGGGAAAGTTGAGCTAAAGCATCGAGAAGCGAAAGATCTTGGCGGGCAATATATTTCATAATCTTTTTATAAGTGAATGGGTTATAAACGTTGCATTATTAAAGTTCGCCATTTATAATATGGGTTCTTTTTATATATTTTACAGGATATTTATGAATAATCTTTATCACATAACAAGTTACACGATCACTTTTATAAAAGAAAGCTTTTTGCATCAATTAAAGTTTCAATTGAATCCACGTCAAAAAAAAATCGCCCTTTTTGCTTTGGGAGTGTTTAGCGCCCTAGCCGCCGCGTGCTATATTTTTTATCATTATGCTATTAAAGCAAAAAAAACACCCCAAAAGGATATTGAAATGGTCCCTGAAGAGGGGTTGAAGAAAGGGATTCGTATTCCAAATGGCAGGGGTGAAAAAATTGAAGAACTAGAAGTAGAAGAAGTTAGAGAAACTCCTAAAGAAGAAGATGTAAAAGAAGTGGTTGAACTTTTGAAAGCCGAGCGCTTTTTTGAAGCGCTAAAGGATCATCCCCTTTCTTATTATGCCAAAGACCATCCCAGTGTTTATTATGATAAAACTAAAGATGATTTTTTGCGTCTCCGGTATGAGGTGCAAGTCAATTCCCCCATGCCCTGGCTGAACAAATGGATGGAACAATGTCAGAGCGAAGAGGAGGAAAGGTGCTTATGGCAAAACTTCTTGCTTAATCCTTTCTCTACCAATGTGGACAACGCTCCTCCAAAAATTTTGAAGATTATTGAACTTTTAAAACAAGAGAAAATCGTTGTTTACAACCCCCTTATACACTTGGAAAAAATACTTGAATTAGTATCCCTAGAAGAGTTTGAAAGTTTGCGAGAAGTCATTAAAGAGGCAATTAGATTGAGTTATTTTAATCTTCATTGTTTAAAAATAAGCAACCTCTTCAATTCACTCCCCCTGCAAATCCCAAGATACTTGAGCGATCCTGAACTTTGGCCCTCTCTTTTGAAACATACTGGAGAAGTAATTCGAGTCGTGCCATTGGACAAAAGATCTGATGAATTGTGGCTTCTGGCTGTCCAAAACGGATGGAATGTAAGAAATATGCCAAACGAAAAGCGATCGATAAATTTATGTTTGGCTGCGGCTCAAAATTATAGCTCCGCAATTGATTACATCCCTGAAGAAATGCGAACAGCAGAATTATATCTTTCCCTTCTTAAACGAGATGGACGCGCCTTAGCTATTGTCCCTAAAGAGAAGCAAACTCCCGAATTATACCTTGCCGCTATCGAGCAAAATGCAACGGCTTTAGAATTTGTTCCCCTAGATCAGCGCACTGAAGAATTATGCTCCCTTGCTGTGAAGGGCTATGGATATTCTCTGCACCATGTACCAGAACATATGCGCACTGTAGAAATTTGTTGGACTGCTATTGAGCAATTAGGACTTTGCCCAAAGACTCTCGATGCTGTACCAAGAGATCAGCGTACCAAAGAACTATGTTTTGCTGCCGTTCAAAAAAATGGAAATGCACTTCAATTTGTTCCAGTGGAGCACCAATCCCAGGAATTATACCTTGCTGCTGTTCGTAGTAAAGGAAAGGCCATCAGATATGTGCCCGAAGATAGACGAACTGAAGAAATTTATCTGGCTGCGATTCAGCAAAATGGATGGATTCTTAGATTTGTGCCCCCAAATGAACGAACCGAAAAGCTATGCTTGGCTGCAGTTAGACAAAAAGGAATGTCACTTGGATGGGTGCCGGAAAATTGGCAATCTGCAGCATTATGTTTTATCGCTATTCAGCAAGATGGAAGGGCTATTAGGTATGTTCCCCTAAATAAGCAATCTGATGAATTTTATCGCATTGCTGTCCAGCAAAATGGGAAGGCTCTTAAACATATACTCGAAGATAAGCTATCAGATGAATTATGCTTGATGGCGGTTCAACAAGACAAAGTAGCCCTAAAATTTGTACCCGAAGATAAGCGGACTGAGCAGATATTACTTGCGGCGGCTTTGCCATAGTCGGGCCAAGGGATTGTTTCTTTGGGGGTTTAAGGGGGCTTGCCCCCTTTGGAGTGCGGTACGGCACCTCACATATTCGTATGGAGGCGATTTTGCCGTACCGCTTTTTTTTAAATTCAGCTAAGTTGAGTGTGTTATCAATTTTGAACGTTGGTGGTTTGCTGAGGAGCAAGTTGGGGTAATATTTTGAAAACGAAGCCACTGGACACACCAAGGGTATTCTGAAGTAGCAATTTTATATTGAACAGCTTTTTGATGGGCATTTAAGACTCGCAAAATAAGAGGGTGTGTGGAGTGTGTGATGGATGACTATCACAAAGTTTTCCATAAATTAAGGATTTTATAACCAACCCTATAAACCCCGAACACAAAGCGGTACGGCCGAGTCGCTCCCATAAAAATGCGTGAGGGCCGTACCGCACTCCAAGGGGGCAAGCCCCCTAAACCCCTTTTTGAAAGTCAACCTTTGTAATTCTCATTTTATTGCTTGAAACTTTCAGATTAAGTAAGTAAAATACAATTCATTATAATTATATTATCCATGGATTATTATGAATTGCCTTAATGGCATTAGCCACACAATTTCCTTTATAAAGGAAAATTTTTTACACCAAATAAAGTTGCAATTGAATCCCCGGCAAAAAAAGGTAGCCCTTTTTGCTTTAGGTGTGTTTTGTGTAATCGCCTACGTTTTTTATCGTTACTGTTGTAAGGCCAAAAAAACACCTCAACAAAATATCCAAATTCCCCCTGAGGATGATGCCGTTGACTTGGTGCTAAACCAAAAAAGTTGATTTGCTGAAAGATCCACTCAAACAAGCTGATGTAATCGGTTTTGATGCAAAGGTGAGCTCTTGAAAAATGAGCATTTTTTTGAAGCTTTAAAAGATCATCCACTCTCTCCTATTATGCCAAAATCGAGCCGATTATTTGCTTCATCCAACGAATTGTGCAAAGCAATTACGTTATACCTTGGATGAACAAATGGATGCAACAATGCATGAGATAAAACAGAAGAAGAATGCTTGTGGCAAAACCTCTGGCTTAATCCCTTTTCTACTAATGTGAATCACCCCTCCTCCAAGAATTTCAAAGATAATCGAGCTTTTAAAACAACAAAACATCGTGTTCATATGATCCTAGTTTGACATTTGAAAAAGTGCTTGAATCCTTATCTGAAGAGGAACTTAAGAGTTTGGAGAATATAATTAAAGAAGCGATAAGATTGGGTTATATTCATATTCCTGGAGGTCTAATGACTTTAGAAAAACTTCCCAATTCATCAATCATCCAAAATTTTGGCTTTTTCTTATGCAACATGAGGGAGATGGCTCTTGGTTTTGTACCTGAAGATAAGCGTACCGCAGAACTATGTCTTGCTGCTGTCAAGCAAGATGGGAGATGCTCTTCAATATGTACCAAGCAAATCAACTATTCAGAAGAAATATATTTGGATGCAGTGCGCAAACATGGATTTGCTCTAAAGCTTCTCCCAATATGTTAAAGCACTAATGTATTTTGTCTTGCTGCCGTTCAACAAAATGGACTTGCTCTTGATATATGTGCCCGAAGACAAGCGCACCACAGAAATATGTCTTGCTGCTGTTCAAAAAAATGGAGCGCTCTTAAATATGTGCCTGAAGATATACGCACCGAAGAATAAGTTTTACCGCCGTCCAACAAAATGGGCTCGCCCTTGAATATGTACCTGAAGATAAGCGCACCCCACAATTATGTCTTGCTGCCCATTCAACAAGATGGAAAAGCCCTTGAAGATGTACCCGAAGATATACGCTCTGACCAGAACTGTGTCTTGCCGCCGTTCAGAAAGTGGGAATAATTCTTGATAAAATACCCGAAGATAAGCGACCGAAGAACTATGTCTTGCTGCCGTTCGGCAAGATGGGGAAGCTCTTAGAACATGTACCAAAAGATAAGCGCACCGTAGAAATATGTCTTACTGCGGTTCAGCAAGATGGACGTGCTCTTCGATTATATACCGGAAGATAGCGCACCGAAGAACTATACCTTGCTGCGGTTCAAGCAACATGCGGGGTGTTTTTCATTATGTACCAGAAGATAAGCGATCAGAAGACTTAGCCGTGCTTTCAGCCATTAAAAAAGAGGGATAAGCTCTTACTTATGTACCAAAAGATAAGCAAACCAAAGAATTATGCCTTATAGCAGTTCAACAAGATGGATACGCTCTCGAATATGTACCGGAAGAATTGAAGACACAAGAAATATGTCTTGCTGCTGTTCAAAAAAATGGACACGCCCTTAAATATGTACCTATAGATAAGCGAACTGAAGAAATATGCCTGAGATGCAGTTCATGCAAAACAGTGGCGCATTTCAATATGTCCCAAAAGACAAAGAATCTGAAAATTTACTTCGCATTGCAGGGCTCAAAGCCACTTTACAAAATAATCCTATAATTAAACCACTAGTATCCTCAACCTCGAAATGGTTAACAAAACTAGAAGTATGTTTTGACGAAATTTACCCTTATTCTTTATAATCAAGTCCTTCTTTTATAAGAATAAAGTTCTAAACCCTAGAGGAAAAATGGCAAAACAAGAAACAAAGAAAGAGAAAGTTAAGCGTCCTACAGCCCTTAAGCGCGATTTGCAAAATAAAAAAAAGCGCTTGAGCAATAAAATTTACAAATCTCAGGTCCGTACAGCTATCCGCTCTTTCCACGAAGCTGTTACAAAAAACGATCAGACAGATGCCAATGGCAAGTTAAATGAAGTTTACAGCATTTTGGACAAATGTGTGAAAATAGGTATTTTTAAATTAAATAAGGCAAGCCGTACTAAGTCTCGTCTTGCCGCTCGCGCTGTTGCCAAAGTTTAATATTTGCTTGAAACTAGAAAAATAGCGAAAAAGCCGCGTGGATATCATGAAAGCCCTTCGTTTTTATATATTTTTTTTTCTAATGATCCTTCGGTTTGCAGCAGCTGATGAGCTAAAGCCCGATGCTACCATTAAGATTCCGATGCGCGATGGGGTTGAACTGCCTACCGATCTTTATCTTCCCTCTCACGATGCCCGCGGCTTACCTTGTGTTTTATTACGGAGCCCTGCCGGCCGGCAGGCCTATTGGCAAAGTTTTGCCGAACTTTCCAAAGCTGGCTACGTTATCGCCATACAAGAGACGCGAAGCGCTTTGGATTCCGAGGGAAAAACCTTTCCTTTCGTTTCCGATGGCTGGGGTCAATTGCAAGATGGGTATGATACCGTCGAATGGCTGGCCAAAAGCCCCTATACTAACGGGAAGATCGGCACTTGGGGCGCTTCCGCTTTGGGGATCACCCAACTTTTAATGGCTCCAGCGCAGCCACCTCATCTCAAGTGCCAATACATTATTGTCGCAGCTGCAAGCCTTTATCACCATGGTTTGTTTCCGGGAGGGCTGCTGCTAAAAAATCAAGCAGAAGGCTGGCTAGGATTTTATGCTCGCGATACCGGAGTCCTCAGTTACGTCTGTCAGCGCCCTTTTTATAACGACTTTTGGCGTATGCTTGACAGCAACTCAGTGGCAAACCGCGTTAAAGTACCCGGCATGCTTGTTGGAGGATGGTATGATACTTTTCTGCAAGGAACATTGTCCGCCTTTACAGCTCGCCAATATGAAGGTGGCGAGGGAGCGCGAGGCAAGCAGAAGTTAGTGATCGGCCCTTGGACTCACTTTTGGCCTGTAGCTAAACAATTTGGCGATTTTGAAGTTCCAGAGGCAGGAGTTAATCCTCCCTATGACATTTCTCCGCAGCGTTGGTTTGATTATCATTTAAAAGATATTGCTAACGGTATTGATAAATTACCCCCAGTCCTTTATTACGTTATGGGTCCCTTTGACGGCAGCCCTTCGTCCGGCAATGTGTGGCGCACTTCTGAGGTATGGCCCATTCCGGCTACTCAAACCCCATTTTATTTGTCTCCCCATTTCCGGCTGCAAGCAAATATTCCTTTTGAAGGCAAGTCCACTTATCGCTATGATCCCCGCAATGCAATAACTACTTTAGGCGGGCCTAACCTGTTTTTAGAAGCAGGGCCTAAAGACCAGCGCAGTATTGAAAGTCGAGATGATATTCTTGTCTTTACGACAGACACGTTATTAGATGATGTAGAGGTGACAGGGCCGATATCTGCTGTCCTATATTTTTCCTCAGATCAAAAGGATACTGATATCATTTTACGCCTGACAGATGTTTATCCCGATGGACGCAGCATTCTCATTTCTGAGGGAGGCTATCGAGTTGGGGTCATGTGTTATCAAACTGGCGAACAGCTGGCATTCAAACCAAATGAGGTAACAGAAGTCCACATTAACCTTTGGGATACAAGCATGGTCTTTGCTAAGGGGCATGCCATACGTTTATCTGTAAGCAGCTCTAATTATCCCCGTTATGAGAAAAATATGAATGTGGGACTCCTAGGAGCTAATTTAGGAAAATATCAGATCGCGAAAAACACCTTATACATGAGTGAAAAGTTTCCTTCACACTTGATTTTACCGGTAGTGACGCAATGGCAGTGGCTTCCGCGCTTATCACAATGAAAGCTATTATTTTGGCAGCAGGCAGTGGAAGCCGGTTGGATGATTCTCCCGATCATCCACCCAAAGCGCTTACTTTGCTTACACCAAAGACCTCCATTCTCGCCTTTCAGCTCCAAGCTTTAACTGCTTATCTTTCTCTTGATCAGATTTGGATAGTGGTAGGCTACCAAAAAGAAGCCATCATGGATGCTTTCCCCGATTTAGTTTATATCTATAATCCCCATTTCCAAAAGGAAAATACTTCTAAAAGCTTGTTACGGGCATTAAATAAGATCGATGAAGATATTCTTTGGTTAAATGGAGATGTTGTTTTCCGGCCTGCTATTTTAGAGTCTTTGCTGAAGACAGCGCGGACAGCCATGATTGTTAATCAGGCCGTCGTCGGCGAGGAAGAGGTAAAATATCGTACAGATGATCAAGGACTTATTTTGGAAGTATCCAAGGAGGTAATTCAACCTCAGGGAGAAGCTCTAGGGATTAATTTTTTTAAACGGGAGGACCTCCCTTGGCTGCGCAAACATTTGACACTGTGTAAATCGGGCGATTTTTTTGAAAAAGCTATCGAGAAGGGTATAAGGGAAGGACATCATGTTCGGAGTTCACCTGTTGGAAATGAAGATTGTGCTGAGATTGATTTTCCTGAGGATTTAATCCGGGCAAAGCAATTGATGCTACTTTGGGGATAGGATAATTAGAATTCTTGCATAACTTCATTTGCATCAGGTTATCAAAAAAATAAAGAACAGGATAGGCAGGATCGGCTAACGCCGGCAGGATAAATTAGGAGATAGATCAGGTTCTGAAGGATAGTTTATTAGATAATCTCGCTCATCCTGCCGGCGTAAGCCGATCCTGCTCATCCTGTTTATTTAAGCATGGCCTGATGCGTATGAGCCTACGGGCAGGAAAAAGAGGCTATGCAAGAAGTCTATTTTCTTTCATACATGAAACGACAAAAAATAAATAAAGCAGGATGTGCAGGATGAACAGGATTAACAAAAATAAATATCTTGTTCTATCCTGCTCATCTTGCAAATCATGTTATATTTAAATATTCTTAGCAGCGATTGCACATTCGCGATCAATTGCTGCGATCTCGCCTATCCTGTTATTTTTTACTTGCTTGACACACCATGAAACGGATTGATTTTCAACATCACAATATCCCCACAAAGGCTAACCGCATTTTACACCTCATTCTAATTGCGATGCTGCTTATTGTGGTGCGCATCTGGCATCTCTCAGTTATTCAATATGACCAAAAATTAGAAGAATCACGCAAACCCCAGCGTAAAACTGTCATCGAACCGGCTACACGTGCAACCATTCGCGATCGTTTCAATGTGCCCCTTGCGATTAATAAAATTTCTTATCAAGCAACCATTCTCTATTCTCAAGTGCGCGATATTCCTTTTGCCGCTTGGGAGAAAGATGCTACAGGCAAGCGTATCAAGATTTTTAAACGCAAAGTATACATCAACCGGCTTGCCCAGCTTTTAGCAGAGGAGCTCAGTATGGATGCAGAGCGGATCGAAGATCTAATTCATGCCAAAGCTTCTTATTATTCTCAAGTGCCTTTTGTTATCAAAGAAGATCTCACAGAAAAGGAATATTACCGCCTCAAGATGTTGGAAAAGGATTGGCCGGGAATCCACATGCGGCGTGTCCCAAAAAGATTCTATCCTCACGGAAAGTTAGCTGCAGACGTCATTGGTTACATGGGAGCTATTAATCGCGCGGAGTATGAGAAGATCTTGCATGAAATGAAAGCTCTTGAGCTATTCATCAATGAGCGTGAAAATGATGAAGAGAAAGAATGGCCTGCCGGGATTGAAAGCACTCAACAAGCACGCCGCAGGTTGAGTGATTTAGAAGCCAAGGCTTATACCATTCACGACTATGTAGGAAAAACAGGCATTGAGGGTGTGTTTGAAGAACAACTTCGCGGTTTCTATGGGAAGAAAAACTTTTATACAGATTCGAAAGGGAATTTTCTGCAGGAATTGCCCGGATCACGGGCTTCATTGTCCGGACATCGCATCCTTTTAACTCTTTCCGCTGAGTTGCAAGAATATGCCGAACAGCTGCTTGCCCAAAACGAAGAACTTAGAATCGTACGTAAATCAGGTTTGGGAGCGATTAAACACACCATCATGGCAAGCAAAGAACCTTGGATTAAGGGGGGATCAATCATCATCATGGATCCACAAAAAGGAGATATTTTAGCACTAGCTACTTACCCTCGTTTTGATCCCAATGATTTTATTTTGACTGGTGATAGTGAACAAAAGAAAAAGAAAAAGCAGGAAATTTCTCGTTGGTTTGAAAGCGAAGCTTATTTGGGACAGCTTTGGAATCAACAACTTCCGCTTGAGCGGGAACGCTATGATACGCAAAAAGAAGAATTCTACGATGAAAAATTCTTTTTAACTTGGAAGACTTATCTTGATTTTATTCTCCCCAAGGAAAGCCTTTTGCGCCTGAAGATTGATCAAATTTCAACTATTGATCAAACAATTGCAATTCAACGCAGCGTGAAATCTTTACAAACTCTCTTTCCTGATAGGGATTTGTATACCATTCTGAATTTCCTTTATGTTGGAGAGGAGCATGAACCTTACCGGCAATTGCTTAAAGGTGAAGAAAAACATAAGTTTGTGACTAGTATGCTAAATTTCCAAGAGCCACTGAGAGAAATCAAAGGCCATCTTGATCCCTATTTCAAAAACTTACCGCAAAATTATGACAAGGTTTTATTAGTGGACATCTGCAGTTTAGTTGTTGCAGAAGAGCTTTTTTCTTCAGAACTTCTTGAGGAAACGGGAGGAGAAAATCTAGAAAGCTATCGAGAACAAACGGTAAGCCTTATAACCTTGCTGGAGCTAGTTAAAGAAGCAGCTAGGGAATTGTATCATGATATAGATTTCAAAGTATGGCGGCAGCGAGAGGAAAAAGAGTTTTTAAAAGTTAAGCGCCAAGAAGAAAAAACCGCTAAAATCTATGCTAAGCCTTATTTAGATTACCTGGATCAACAAGAAAAAGTTTTTTTTCAAGCCTTTTGGGAAACACATGCTTGGGATTGTATCTTTGCTTTTCTTACCGGAAGTCCTAAAACTTTTTCAAATACTTCTCCAAAAGGTGATTTAACCGCTTATTTGACCTATTTTCTCCGTTGGAATCAAGAGATTGAGCAAGGAGCTTATCAAGCAGAAGGTTGGAGACATGCTTATGGGATTATTCAAGATGCAATTAAAGGATTGCCGCAAGCTTTGGCAATTGATTATCTCAAGACCATGCGTTCTTACGAAGAACTCAACCGCCCCTTATGGGGAAGGTACCGTTATTTGCGGGAAACCCATGCCCCTTTGGAAAAACATTTAGCCGTTGCCTTTTATCCAGTTTATGGCTTTGGCTATGGGCGTTCCCATGGCTATCGGCAAGCGGCCATCCAAGGCTCGCTGTTCAAGCTTGTGACAGCCTACGAAGCTTTGGTTCAGCGTTTTCGCAAAATGGGTCTAAAACGCCTCTCTGCCCATGATCTTAACCCTTTAGTGATTGTTGATCGCGTATATAATCAAGGAAATGTCCGCTATGTGGGATATACTGAGGATGGTAAACCCATACCGCAGCTTTACAAGGGGGGGCGTTTGCCCCGAAGTTTAGCCCATCAAAACAGTGGACGTGTGGACTTAGTGAGAGCGCTCGAAGTATCTAGCAATCCCTATTTTTCCCTTTTAGCCGGAGAATGTTTAGATCATCCTGATGATCTTTCGCAAGCAGCCCGTTTATTTTCCTATGGAAGCCGAACTGGCATTGATCTGCCTTCAGAAATAGCTGGTAAAGTTCCTGAAGATTTAGAGACTAATCGCACTGGTCTTTATGCGATGGCCATTGGACAGCATTCGTTGGTTGTTACACCTCTACAAACAGCGGTGATGCTGGCAATCATTGCTAATGGAGGGAAGGTCCTCAAACCTAAAATCGTTAAGTTAACGGCGGGCCGGCAGCCTGCAAGGGGAGAAGATCAAATTGTTTGTTGTCCTACCTTTCCCTATCAAGAAGCGCTTTCTTTTGTAGGAATTGATTTTCCTTTGTTTTCTGCAGTTTCCCAATTAGATCAGGAGAGTTTAGTTAAAGTAACCCCTACGGTTATAAACAGGGAAATTTTCTTCCCTGAGATCATTCGTCAAATATTACTCAAGGGATTGCAAGCTTCATCTCAACGGACGCATCAAGATAGTTTGTCGAGTTTAACCCGCCTTTATCGTCAATATCCGGAAGCCATTCGTCATTATATTGAGCTTAAAGGGCAATTATTAGGCAAAACAAGCACATCTGAATCGGTAGAAAATATAGATTTAGATTTAAAAGAAGGAACCAATATCTACACACATGTATGGTTTGGGAGTATTGTTTTTAAAAATCAGCCTATGGATAAAAATCAAGCTGTACTGCTTTTTAAAGATGAATTTGGACAGCCGGAGCTTATTGTGGTGGTTTATCTGCGGTATGGAGGGTATGGCAAAGAAGCGGCGCCATTGGCGGCACAAATTGTCAAGAAATGGCGAGAAATAAAACAAAGGTATGAGTAGGGGTCAATCTTTGTGTCTTCTTGGCCATGCTTTTACCCGCAAATCTGGCAGCCCTACAGGCTGCTATAAGTTTTTGATCCTGCCCAGGGCGATGCTCTGGGCTGTGTGCGAATCGCTGGTATGCGATACTAAGTCTTAAACGGAATGGAGGAATATGAAATAAATATAAACTCTAAGCCTACCTATGCGAGTTCGTCCTCGTGTAGAAATCATGACTCGAACTTGTGAGAACAAGGTACGGATCAGCTAGCGTAATCAAGCAATTGATTATGACGAAGGAGCCAGGTCATGATATTTTGGGAGGAGCCACATTCTGGCCTCTATGTCTGCGCTAATTTCCACGGCCTAATGAAGCGCTGGAATCCAAAGATTCCATCTGGAAGGAATAGACGACAAAGTCCTTTTAGGATCATAGGGGTTATAAGTGACTTCGCCTGAAGAAAAAGGCATTGCATACTTACCGAGGAGGGCCTACTTCCTGATACGCCAGTATCGAGTCTTAGCTATAAGGCCAGTCCGAAATGCGAAGATGATAGGATGGGAGGAACAGAATTAACTTCAATTCCAACCTCTTGAGGTCCACAGCGTCCCGGAGATGATTATGAGTGTAATCATAAGGGACACCGAAAATCAGAGATAACGAACGTAACAGGTTCGGATAAGTTAGACGTCACGCTGAGAAAAACCGCATAGGTTATCCTCTTCCCTTTTTCAGGAAAGGTGGGGCAGATCTCTAAGGAACGATCCTATGAACTTGATACGAAGAGTTATCCAACAATCACTAGTATTAGGAGAAACCAATACGTGAAAATAACACACGATAAGCAAAAAGTGCATTCTCTCACTGGGAGAATCACAACAAAGCTTATGCATGAAGCGTTCAAAGCAGTAAAGAAAAATCGAGGGCAGCGGGAATTGATAAGATCTCAATCAAGGCTTTCGAAAGAGACCTAGAAGGAAATCTTAGCAAGCTTATGAATGAACTTAAAAAGGGAACTTATAAGCCCATCCCACTAAAAAGAGTCCATATCCCGAAAGGGAATGGAAAAACAAGACCTCTCGGAATACCTTCTGTGCGATGTCGAATTGCACAAGAGGTTGTGCGGAGATTGATAAACCCTATTTTTGACTGTCAATTTCATGACAACTCATACGGATTTAGGCCAGGAAGAAGCTGTCACCAAGCTGTTGAGTGTGTAGAGCTCTACATTCAACAGGGTTACACATATATCGTAGATGCAGATATCAAGGGTTTCTTTGATAATATACCTTTACGAGTAATCGTAGAATCAGCAGAAGCCAAGATAGCGGATGGTAATATTCTCTCACTTATCGAAAAATTTCTCACGTCTGGAGTAATGGAAGAGGGTGAATTCAGACCTACAACAAAAGGCACTCCTCAGGGCGGGGTCATATCCTGCCTACTTTCAAATATGGTCCTCGATCATTTAGATAAACAACTAGATGAAAAAGGATATAAATTTGTCCGTTATGCGGATGATTTCGTCATATTATGCAAAGACCAGAAACAGGCCGAAAAGGCGCTGGAAGATGCGCAATCTTTCCTCAATGAACTAGGACTCGAACTCAGCCAAAAAAAAACGCATATAACGCGTGCTAAGGATGGATTCGATTTCCTGGGTTTCGAAATAAATAGCTGGGGAGCAAAGATGCGAAAGAAATCAGTGGAGAAATTTAAGACCAAAGTGAAAGAAATCACCATACGGTGTCATAACCTAGATCAGAAAGTAGTTGAAAAGCTGAATCAAGTCATAAGAGGAACTGTCAATTACTTTTGCACACGCACTACCAATGTGATAGGTCAATTCAGGAAACTGGATAAATGGATTAGAAAACGGATCCGATGTATGAAATACAAACGGATATCGCACTACGATAACAGCCGGTTTAGGAATAAACACATCACAAAACTTGGAGTGTTGAACTGCATTGAACTATGCCGAATGCGATTGAGGTACTAGCATTGTTCCTCTACTTGAGGATAGGATCGAGGCGCCGCCCATTGCTAGAAAGTTGCACGATGGTAAATAAAGGGAATTGACCCTTTTGCGGCAACGGGGAGGGACTGGGAAACCCAGTCCCTAACCCACTTGCAATTAGAGCCCTTCAGGCTCATAAGAACCGCCAATCAAGAATAATAAGTTAGCACTTATGGGGGATGCCCCTGTTGCAATTAAAGCCTTACAGGATTGTTTTTTAATTATTGAAGACGCTGAAAATGAGCCTGAAGGGCTCTTAATTGCAACAGCCCAGGGCATCGACCTGGGTAGGGATAAAAATAAATTTGCAGCCTGAAGGGCTGCCAGAATGATTCATTATTCACAAGATAAATTTACATCAAATAATGTCGTTCTCTGGCAGCCTTACAGGCTGCAATACTGTCTAAACATAACCCAGGGCGATGCCCTTAGCATTACCCACATCTTTTCTAAGATATTATTTCTTCATAAGTTGCTTAAAATAGGTTTTTAATGAGAATTATCATTCTCAGATAGTCTTGAAATCGTATATCCCAAAAAATGTCTAAAAACCGCAACCATCCCTTCCATAGGGTTTGCCAACCAGGTTCACCGTCTGATCGTCTTCCTATAAACCCTCCTAGTTTCGCTACAGAATGCCAAAAGATTCTCACATTTATTTCTTTTGGTAGCTGAAATCGCTTACATATTATTTCAAGAGCATCTTCGTCCACTACCTCTTTGGCTGGTATTTCAGGTTCTGCTCTCGCTATATTCCTTAACTGAAGCATCAAAATCGCGATCACTCCTAAAATACCTACGAGAGCCTCAATCCTTCTTTCCGCTTCGAGTTGACTAGATTCTATACGACATCCTGTTTTTAAACATTTATGATATTCTTCAATAATCCATCTATTTGAATACCATTTTATCTTCTCAATTGCTTCTTCAATGCTGTTTACTAAAATACTTGAATAAAGTATCCACTCAATCCCTTCCTCCTCTTTCCAACATCTGATTGCAGTTAGTGACAATGGCTGCAGCTTTCCTTTCAAACGCGACGGTACTTGCAACGTGATTTGTTCCCAACTTACATTTAGAACTATCTCTTGTTGTTTTGAGCCTCCCTCTTTTCGTATATCAATGATTGTGGTTCCCATACTTTCTAGAGATCTCATATGTCTCATGAGTGATGTTTCATACCCATCAACATCAATGTTCCGATCTTGGCATGCCCTAACAACTGATTCCCACCCTAATTCTTTTGATTTCACAAAAAACTCAAATACATCGTTTGCTCTGTCACCTACGGAAACCCATATACATCCTTCTGGAGGGGATCCGATTGCTTTCAGATTTTTTAACCAGAGATCTGATTCCTTACTTCTCTTATTTCTTTCTGTTCTAGACTCATTTTTGTTTAAGGAGAGAATATTCCTTTCCCAAACTTGTTGGTGAGCAAGACCTAGCACTTTTGGATTTATCGTATCAGGTTCGATCGCAAGACAACTATGGAACATTAGACCTGTATTCTGATGATTTCCTATGTGCCCCTAATCTCTCTCATGTGGTATAATCAGATCTGACGTGTTTTGAGGAAATAAAACAACTTTCCCATTTTTCTATTTCAGAACTGTCCTTTTTTACCCATATTTACCGATACAGTGTTTTGAATACGTTTGTGTGTTACTTTATCGTTACTTTAAAAAATTCATAACATGTTTTTATATCCTTCCATTTTACCATTTGCTGAGGAATACTACCTTCAGGAAGCTTGCTTCATTCCATTTGCTATTAATATTAGTCGGTTACTTAAGCGTTCGTCATTGAAATTGGCACTACCGAAGTTTTTCTTCAATCCAAATATCATTCATGCATGGTTGATACATAATTTTCTCCAATAAAATTTGCTCTAAAGTATTTAAGAGCAAACTTATTGTCAAAAAAAATCTTATATTTGTAAAAGATTTATTTTATTTGCCTTTATACAGATACCTAGAGGAATAAAAACGAATGTTCCTCTAGGTATAACACACTCAAAAGGTGGACTTAAACCACAAAAGATGTGGGTAATGCTAAGGGCG
>CAWCVY010000014.1:0-26729 GCA_963799115.1 uncultured Chlamydiae bacterium
AGCCCTACAGACTGCTATTTCATTCTAAACCTAACCCAGGGCTATGCCCTGGGCTGTGTGCGAATCGCTGGTATGCGATACTAAGTCTTAAACGGAATGGAGGAATATGAAATAAATATAAACTCTAAGCCTACCTATGCGAGTTCGTCCTCGTGTAGAAATCATGACTCGAACTTGTGAGAACAAGGTACGGATCAGCTAGCGTAATCAAGCAATTGATTATGACGAAGGAGCCAGGTCATGATATTTTGGGAGGAGCCGCATTCTGGCCTCTATGTCTGCGCTAATTTCCACGGCCTAATGAAGCGCTGGAATCCAAAGATTCCATCTGGAAGGAATAGACGACAAAGTCCTTTTAGGATCATAGGGGTTATAAGTGACTTCGCCTGAAGAAAAAGGCATTGCATACTTACCGAGGAGGGCCTACTTCCTGATACGCCAGTATCGAGTCTTAGCTATAAGGCCAGTCCGAAATGCGAAGATGATAGGATCGGAGGAACAAATTAACTTCAATTCCAACCTCTTGAGGTCCACAGCGTCCCGGAGATGATTATGAGTGTAATCATAAGGGACACCGAAAATCAGAGATAACGAACGTAACAGGTTCGGATAAGTTAGACGTCACGCTGAGAAAAACCGCATAGGTTATCCTCTTCCCTTTTTCAGGAAAGGTGGGGCAGATCTCTAAGGAACGATCCTATGAACTTGATACGAAGAGTTATCCAACAATCACTAGTATTAGGAGAAACCAATACGTGAAAATAACACACGATAAGCAAAAAGTGCATTCTCTCACTGGGAGAATCACAACAAAGCTTATGCATGAAGCGTTCAAAGCAGTAAAGAAAAATCGAGGGGCAGCGGGAATTGATAAGATCTCAATCAAGGCTTTCGAAAGAGACCTAGAAGGAAATCTTAGCAAGCTTATGAATGAACTTAAAAAGGGAACTTATAAGCCCATCCCACTAAAAAAACTCCATATCCCGAAAGGGAATGGAAAAACAAGACCTCTCGGAATACCTTCTGTGCGATGTCGAATTGCACAAGAGGTTGTGCGGAGATTGATAAACCCTATTTTTGACTGTCAATTTCATGACAACTCATACGGATTTAGGCCAGGAAGAAGCTGTCACCAAGCTGTTGAGTGTGTAGAGCTCTACATTCAACAGGGTTACACATATATCGTAGATGCAGATATCAAGGGTTTCTTTGATAATATACCTTTACGAGTAATCGTAGAATCAGCAGAAGCCAAGATAGCGGATGGTAATATTCTCTCACTTATCGAAAAATTTCTCACGTCTGGAGTAATGGAAGAGGGTGAATTCAGACCTACAACAAAAGGCACTCCTCAGGGCGGGGTCATATCCTGCCTACTTTCAAATATGGTCCTCGATCATTTAGATAAACAACTAGATGAAAAAGGATATAAATTTGTCCGTTATGCGGATGATTTCGTCATATTATGCAAAGACCAGAAACAGGCCGAAAAGGCGCTGGAAGATGCGCAATCTTTCCTCAATGAACTAGGACTCGAACTCAGCCAAGAAAAAACGCATATAACGCTTGCTAAGGATGGATTCGATTTCCTGGGTTTCGAAATAAATAGCTGGGGAGCAAAGATGCGAAAGAAATCAGTGGAGAAATTTAAGCCAAAGTGAAAGAAATCACCATACGGTGTCATAACCTAGATCAGAAAGTAGTTGAAAAGCTGAATCAAGTCATAAGAGGAACTGTCAATTACTTTTGCACACACACTACCAATGTGATAGGTCAATTCAGGAAACTGGATAAAGGGATTAGAAAACGGATCCGATGTATGAAATACAAACGGATATCGCACTACGATAACAGCCGGTTTAGGAATAAACACATCACAAAACTTGAAGTGTTGAACTGCATTGAACTATGCCGAATGCGATTGAGGTACTAGCATTGTTCCTCTACTTGAGGATAGGATCGAGGCGCCGCCCATTGCTAGAAAGTTGCACGATGGTAAATAAAGGGAATTGACCCTTTTGCGGCAACGGGGAGGGACTGGGAAACCCAGTCCCTAACCCACTTGCACTTAGAGCCCTTCAGGCTTTTCAGCTGCTTTATCAATCTGAAAAATAAGCCTGGAAGGCTTAAATTGCAACAGTCCAGGGCGATAGCCCTTAGCATTACCCACATCTTTTCTAAGATATTATTTCTTCATAAGTTGCTTAAAATAGGTTTTTAATGAGAATTATCATTCTCAGATAGTCTTGAAATCGTATATCCCCAAAAAATGTCTAAAAACCGCAACCATCCCTTCCATAGGGTTTGCCAACCAGGTTCACCGTCTGATCGTCTTCCTATAAACCCTCCTAGTTTCGCTACAGAATGCCAAAAGATTCTCACATTTATTTCTTTTGGTAGCTGAAATCGCTTACATATTATTTCAAGAGCATCTTCGTCCACTACCTCTTTGGCTGGTATTTCAGGTTCTGCTCTCGCTATATTCCTTAACTGAAGCATCAAAATCGCGATCACTCCTAAAATACCTACGAGAGCCTCAATCCTTCTTTCCGCTTCGAGTTGACTAGATTCTATACGACATCCTGTTTTTAAACATTTATGATATTCTTCAATAATCCATCTATTTGAATACCATTTTATCTTCTCAATTGCTTCTTCAATGCTGTTTACTAAAATACTTGAATAAAGTATCCACTCAATCCCTTCCTCCTCTTTCCAACATCTGATTGCAGTTAGTGACAATGGCTGCAGCTTTCCTTTCAAACGCGACGGTACTTGCAACGTGATTTGTTCCCAACTTACATTTAGAACTATCTCTTGTTGTTTTGAGCCTCCCTCTTTTCGTATATCAATGATTGTGGTTCCCATACTTTCTAGAGATCTCATATGTCTCATGAGTGATGTTTCATACCCATCAACATCAATGTTCCGATCTTGGCATGCCCTAACAACTGATTCCCACCCTAATTCTTTTGATTTCACAAAAAACTCAAATACATCGTTTGCTCTGTCACCTACGGAAACCCATATACATCCTTCTGGAGGGGATCCGATTGCTTTCAGATTTTTTAACCAGAGATCTGATTCCTTACTTCTCTTATTTCTTTCTGTTCTAGACTCATTTTTGTTTAAGGAGGGATTTTTCCTTTCCCAAACTTGTTGGTGAGCAAGACCTAGCACTTTTGGATTTATCGTATCAGGTTCGATCGCAAGACAACTATGGAACATTAGACCTGTATTCTGATGATTTCCTATGTGCCCCCTAATCTTCTCTAAGTTAGTATAATCCAATTCTGAAGTGTCTTGAGGAAATAAAACAACTTTCCCATTTTTTCTCTCAGAACTTGCCTTTTTTACCCGTTCCCGATGAGGTGTTTGAATACGTTTGTGTGTTACTTTATCGTTCTTAAAAAATTCATAACATGTTTTTATATCCTTCCATTTTACCATTTGCTGAGGAATACTACCTTCAGGAAGCTTACTCATTCCATTTGCTATTAATATTAGTCGGTTACTTAAGCGTTCGTCATTGAAATTGGCACTACCGAAGTTTTCTTCAATCCAAATATCATTCATGCATGGTTGATACATAATTTTCTCCAATAAAATTTGCTCTAAAGTATTTAAGAGCAAACTTATTGTCAAAAAAAATCTTATATTTGTAAAAGATTTATTTTATTTGCCTTTATACAGATACCTAGAGGAATAAAAACGAATGTTCCTCTAGGTATAACACACTCAAAAGGTGACTTAAACCACAAAAGATGTGGGTAATGCTAAGGGCATAGCCCTGGGTTGGGGTGTCACATTTCGATTTTTGAAGGCAAAATTTTTCGTGTCATTTTTAGTTCATAGTGGTCTACAATATATTTAAAATGGTGTAGACTTGAATTAAAAACAAACAAAACGGTTTTCGAAGCGCGAAATGTGACACCCCAGCCCTGGGTTGGGGTGTCACATTTCGATTTTTGAAAGCAAAATTTTTCGTGTCATTTTTAGTTCATAGTGGTCTACAATGTATTTAAAATGATGTAGACTTAAATTAAAAACAAACAAAACGGTTTTCGAAGCGCGAAATGTGACACCCCAGCCCTGGGTTAGGTTTAGAATGAAATAGCAGCCTGTATGGCTGCAAGAAGGCTAAATAGGCTGCCCACATAGGCACGAAAAAGAGGTTGTGCAAGAGATCTATATTTTGATATTTACAATAAAGTCTAATTTGGACTAGAATATCTAATTCGAATAGGGAGACACCATTTTAGGTGTGTCAACGCTTATTTTTGGCCACATGCGGAAGCGGTTTTCATAACCCGACATGAATACAGTGGGTGATCTTTCTCCCGCTATTACTTATAATCATTTAAAGGTAAATAACCATGACTAAGATGCCGATTTTTAAATTAGAAGAATTTTGGAAGAAATATGAGTTTTCCGCCCCTTATTTACTCTGCCCTTCCGATGCGGAGAGCTGGCTTCTCAAAGATATTCTTGCTATGGCCGATTCAGAAGCAAAAAATTTATGGGACAATTTATCACTTGGCTATACAGAAAGCCCCGGTCTTCCTCTTCTTCTGCAAGAGATCGCGCTTTTGTACGATTCATTAGAAGTTGATCATGTGTTAACCACCGCAGGGGCTGAAGAGGGTATTTATTGCGCCATGCACTCTTTACTATCTCCAGGGGATCATATAATCGTTGTGTCGCCTTCCTATCAGTCTTTGGAAACCTTGCCGCAAGTATTAGGGGCTGAAATTACGTTCATTCATCTTAAGCCTGAAAATATGTGGAAACTTGACGTCGATGATATTCAATCTACATGGCGTTCTTCGACAAAACTGCTTGTTCTCAATTGCCCTCATAATCCAACCGGAGCTCTCCTCGATAAAGAGGTTTATGACAAAATGATCTCTCTAGCAAGAAAAACCGGAGCCCACATTTTTTGCGACGAAGTCTATCGATTTATGGAAGTTGATGAGTCCAAGCGGTTGCCTGCCATCGCAGATGGCTATGAAAAAGGGATAAGTTTAAATGTCATGACAAAATCTTTCGGTTTGGCGGGGTTGCGAATTGGCTGGCTGGCCTCAAAGGATAAAGGCTTTTTACAGAAAGCGGGCTCTTATAAGTTGTACACATCGATATGCAATAGTGCTCCAAGTGAAATTTTAGCCCTGATAGCCCTTCGGTCAAAAGATAGAATTTTAAAAAGAAATCGGGAAATTGTTTTACGTAATCTAGGTATTTTAGATGAGTTTGTAAAGCGGCATCCTACTTCCCTTAATTGGGTACGCCCCGAAAGCGGAACCGTGGCTTTTTTAAAGCTTCTACTGCCCATTTCTATTGATGAGTTCACTGAACAGTTAGTGGCAAAGACAGGCGTCTTAATTATGCCTGCAAGCATATATGACTTTCCTGGCAATTTTTTTCGTATCGGATTTGGACGCAGCAACATGTTTGAAGTTTTAAATCGTTTTGAGCAATTTTTGATCAGCTATGAAAACCTACAAAAAGAATAAACTTTCCTTGATTCTACAATCTATGTTAGTAGTAGAATAAAGCCAAGGGTATAAATATAAGGGAGGGGTATATGCCACACAAAAGAAAAAAGAGAGATTTAGATGATCCAAAACCCCTTAATTTTGATCACGATGTGGAAAAAGGCCCTAGCGATCATTTAAAAAAACCATTCATGACTCCTGCCGAAGAAAGAGGCGACAACCAAGATGATCAATACTATGATGAAGAGGAGGCCATCAGTCCAGAAGAAGCAAAAGAACGAAAAGAAGAGGATGATATCTAACTCTTCAGTATTTATAATGCCTTAATGCTCACTCAACCAGTCCTTAACTTCAGGTGAGTTCCATTTTCTGCCACATAAGAAGAAGATAAGTTTCAAACACATACCCTGTTTTTTAAATGAAAAGAATATAATTTTTTTATTTATATTTACGATCTGTTTTTGTATTATTTATGGAAATAAAATATATAATACATTCGGGAGTATTTGATGAATAAGTTAGATGTGTCAACAAATCCGTATGGGAAAAGAAAAAGAGTGCATGAAGAGGAGGAGAAAAAACTACCTGGCCCTTTCAAAAGACCAAATATAGATCAGGGAAGAACTTTTACCTCTTTTGATAAACAAATTCTGTCTTACTATGCAAAATTAGCTCCCAGATATCAGTTAAAAATATTTCCTGATAGATTAATTAAAACAATCAAAAAACTAATCAAATGGGGAAACACCTCTTTACTAGAAGAGATGGAGAGGGAGGATTTTAAGTTATCTACTCTTATAGAAAGAATGTCTCAAATTAAAAAGAATGATTTCTCAATAACTTGCACAAAGTTTAAAGCTCCTTTGGTTAAAGCTATGCTTAATAATTACCTTATTGCCATGCCTCAAAAAGAGGATCCCTGGTTGCCTCCTTATATATGCTTGGAGGCAATAAAAAGAGCTTTAAAAAAAATCCCTAAAGATAACGGTAACATTCCAAGAGGTATTGTTGTTTCTTTTCCTTCCGAATTAAATTCAAAACAACGCGTCGTTGGAGTTTTAGTATCTGATTCGCAAGTTCTTCTTATGAAAATAACCAGATTACTAGGCAAGGGAAGGTACGGGGAGGTGTTTGAGACAGTAGATGCTTTCAATAAATCAAGAGTCGTAAAAATTTCACAGTCGAATAACAAAGAAAGTTTGTTTCGTGAATGTAATACGCTACATTTTATACACGAAAAAAAAATAATTACGGGTATTCAACTGCCTCCTAAAGCTCTTGTACGTTTAGGGAGAAGTAATAATGCTGAGGTGGCAATGTTTGAAGACCAATATGATGGTTCCCTCAACAACATATTAGGAGCTAATCGATCTTTTTTTACTGACTGTGGAGAAGTTTTTGAAGCATTTTTACCATTATTTGAAGGTTTAATGCATGCTACCCATGAAGATGGTTTCGTACATAGGGATATTAAAATGGATAACATTTTAGTAAAAAAGGAGGGAGACAAAGTAAAATTAGATTTAGCAGATTGGGGACGAAGTCAACAAATATTACTTAGCGAACCTGAGGCTTATGAGACTGAGAGCCTTGCTTTAGGGATAGAAGGACTGATTAAGAAATGGAGGGAGGAAGATTCGCAATCTGAATTAAAAAATAGCATCCGGGGTAATGCACAGCAACTTTTAGAATGTTATCAATCTATTTATCGTTCAAGGGATATTCAACAACTAGGCAAGATCTTTGAAAAAACTTTGGAAACCACTATTAAGGCTGACCGAACCTCCTCAGAATGGATTATTTTATTTGGATTAAGTAATCCTAAATTTGAAAATGACCCTGCAGTTCAACTGGTGGTAGATTTATTGCTAGGCATGACTACCAATCATTATGTACCAAATGAAATGGCGGGCTTATACTTCTTATTTCCGAAGCGGTTAAACATGATTGAATGCTATGAAAAATTGAAAGAAATTGTCCGGGTGTATTGAACGGTTACTTTTGCTCAAAAAAATTGGTCTTGATTCCCCTTTCTCTAGCATTTATTTCGAGCAGCGGTGACTTTTCTTTGCTTCCTATCTGATCAAAGTGATAAAATGCTTTTTTATTGTAACAGTTCAGATACCCCTTTTTTGTCGGGGTATCTGAATGAAAAGGTAATCAGGCCGTCTCGGCCTGATTACCTTTACCGCGACAAGAAGGGGTATCTGAACTGTTACTTTTTATTCAAAGTTTTATTGCATAGGGAGATCTTAAGGAGATGGAATGTATGTCTGAAGTCAAAGCTGTAGGAAAAATGGAAAAACTCGTCGCGCTATGTAAACGCCGCGGCTTTATCTTTCAATCTTCAGAGATCTATGGCGGATTAAACGGTTTTTGGGACTATGGTCCACTTGGTATTGAATTGAAACGAAACGTCAAAGAGGCATGGTGGTATGATACCGTTCGGGCTCCTCCTCCAGGTATTGATGGCAATTTTCTTGACATTGTCGGCGTCGATTGCTCAATCATCATGAATCCCAAGATATGGATCGCATCAGGCCACGTGGGCGGCTTTAGCGATCCCATGGTCGATTGCAGAGAAACCAAAAACCGTTATCGTGCTGACCATCTGCTTTGCGGAGAAATTATTGCCATCCAAAAAGGGCAGCAGCTTTCGCTGGGTTGGTTGACAGTTTTGGAAGGGGACGATTCCCTATCTGCATGGACAAAGAGAGCCGAGAAGCTTCTGAAGAAACGAGGAGGAGGGGAACTAATTATTCCAAATGGACTTAGCCCCTATATAGAGCTGGCTGAAACCCTTCAGAAAGAGGCCATTGGCCCCGACACAGAACAACCAGGCACTTTGACTGCGCCTCGCCAGTTTAATCTGATGTTTAAAACTTTTGTCGGAGTTATTGAAGACCCTTCTGCAATTGCGTATTTGCGTCCAGAAACAGCCCAAGGCATCTTTGCTAACTTCCGCAACGTCATTGATACTAGCCGGGTCAAAATCCCGTTTGGTATTGCCCAGATCGGCAAAGCGTTTCGCAATGAGGTCACTCCACGAAATTACATCTTCCGTTCAAGAGAATTCGAACAGATGGAAATCGAGTTCTTCGTGCCCCCCAAAGATGCCCAGGAATGGTATGAATTTTGGAGAAAGCAGCGTTACCAATGGTGGCAATCCATCGGTATTTCCAGCAACAACTTAAGGCTTCGTGAGCAAACTAAAGATGAACTAGCTCATTATGCTAAAGAAGGTGCCGGGAGTAGTGATGTCGAATACCGTTTTCCCTTTACAGACCCTGGGTTTGGCGAGCTGGAAGGAATCGCCCATCGTACAGATTACGACCTTAGACAACATGCTGAACACTCTGGGCAAGGTGAGCGGTTCAAATATTTCGATCAAGAGAGTAACTCGCGGTATTTTCCGCATATCATAGAGCCCTCAGCCGGAGCCGATCGCGGCACATTAGCGCTGCTTTGTGAAGCATATACCGACGATCCAGATCGTCCGAGCGGGGTGGTGATGAAATTTCATCCCAAGATGGCGCCTATTAAAGCTGGGATTTTTCCTTTAGTCGACAAGGATGGCATGCCTGAGATTGCACGCTATCTGTATGCAGATTTGCGCAAGCAATGGAATGTACAACTCGATGTGAAGCAAACGATTGGCAAGCGCTATGCACGCATGGATGAAGCTGGTACACCCTTTTGCTTTACAATAGACACGCAAACTCTGAGCGATCAAACTGTAACTGTGCGCTACCGTGATACTTTGCAGCAAGAGCGCATTGCCATCTCCCAAGTAAAGAATTTCTTACTTAACAAGATAGTTTGATACAAGTGACAGCCATGAAGAAAGGATTGGACATGGACAAGTTGGACTATTTGGACGGGATTGGACAGATTGGACCAATTCCAACATGTCCAAATAGTCCAATTAGTCCAACCCGTCTAATCTTTTAGACACTAAACATCTTGCATAACCTCAATTCCTTGCCCGTGCCCGTGCCCCTGCCCTTGCCCTATTAGCGTTGTTTTTGAGCCATTTTCACCAGCATAGACACGATGCTAATCAGCAGTTCTCGTCCTTTGGTATATCGTTCTTCATTCACAAGCTGCAATCGTTGACACACATCCAAAATTCCCGCGCATTCTGTAGCGGACCTAGCCATCCGATAAAATCGAGCTTTTTCATCGATGGAATATTCTCCCGCTCCTTCTGCAATATTCAATGGTATTGACAAACCCTCACGTTGAAGCTGATCGCTTAAATAGGCCCTACCCCGAGGTAAATGTTCTATTATAACATCCTCAAGTACAACAAATTCTATTGCCACTTGGTATACGGTTAACTTTTCATGGTCTAAAAGAATTCGTTTCTGCACTGGAGAAATGGCGATTGTCATATTTTAACTCCCAATTTTGAATCCCTGCGATCAGATTGAATCGCAATCCAAATCTTTTTCTTCTGTTTCGATATTTATCACTCAAAATTTTAAATCGTTTTAAGCGCCCTATTACATTTTCATTTAAAGCTCGCTTTGAAGAAATATCACGATTCATCTGCTTTTCATCTCTTGTAAGAGCTTTGCCTCTTGATCGTTTTTTGGGCAATAGACTCGGTATTTTGAAGTTTTTTTATTCCGGTATACCCAGAATCAACGATTCCTTGAACCGTTTGAACCCAACGTACCTTACTGTCTTTGAATAGCTTAAAATCATGTTTCTCACACAGCCCATAGCTTTGTCATAAATGAAAATAGGTCCTGTATTCTCTTAAGTATTCCAGGGCCATAAGTAATTTATCTTCGACGACGAGACGAGAAGGCTTTCCTCCCTGGGACATTCTCTGCTTCTCGGCCTCTTTAACTATTGAAATCATTTGTACAAAGGTCTCCTTTCGTACTCCTGTTAATCTTCTAAATTCAGTGGGCGAAAGTTTCTGTATAGCTTCGTATTTTTGCATAAATGGCCGATGGATTTAAGAAGCAGACCCTTATATTAAAAAATAAAATTGCCTGCCAGAACTTTTTCGGGCAAGGGCAGAGGCACGGGCAAGGAATTGAGGTTATGCAAGATGTCTACTATTTTCTGTGCTCTTTTTTATAATAAAAACAAAGCATTATCAATCAGTAAGGTCCCCTTAATACTCGCATAGCATCAATCGACATGTTGTGGTAATTTTTCTATTTGAAATAAGTTGAAATCGCTGTTGAGCTTTCCCTGAAAGGACCTTCAGCATGGGTTTGATTTTCCTATCCTTTTCCATCTGAGGAGTATGAGTAGAAAAACTTGCTAAAAAAGAATCAATCATTCATAATTCATATTATCTTTAAATAAACATCAAATAAAGGTGAAATATATGTTAAGCGTTATCAATTTAATACCAGCACTAGTAATTCCGGCCGCACAAAACGGAGTTCCTCAACAAGTTAGGCCTCAAAATGCTCCTGAGGTGGATTTCAAAACTTTTATGCTGGGTATTCATAGTATTATAACCCCCTTCGTGAGAATTGCGCCTTATCACATAAAATTATCGTCGAAAGCGTCCTTGTCATTAAAGATAAAATACTGTCTTTTCCGTATATGGAATACTGTGAAAGCAATCTTTAACCAATCTGAATGGCAGTGTGCCAAGAGACAGCTAGTGCAAGGGCCTTTTATACAGTTAATTCTTAAGCATGCTAAAGATTCTCTTCAAAATAATGAAAAATTCGAGCTATTCAAGAAGATGATCGAAAAAGAAGCCGAATTTCTGCTTTATTTAAGCATTGATAATAAGGCAAGCGATGCCAATGACCTAGATAAGGGTGATTACGCAAACAAGTGCTTAGAGCTCCTCAAAGACCATAGCAAAATTATCGTAGATGCGCTTGCAGATGCATTTAATGATGATAATAAAGCCTTAATCCAACAGATGTTCAATCTCCCCAATCAGGAACTTAATAAAGATAATATGGCGCAAGTGATGCAGAACATAAATAATCCTCAAATTCTTATAGGTCTTTTACCGATAGGAATGGCGATTATGATGAAGTTAGATTTAAATAAGGAGTTTGCGGACTTGCAAGCTGGAAAACCTAAGGAAGAAATTTTAAGAGAGATTTACACCAGAGTGGCACCGCATATTAAGCAATATCAGGAAGATGTCCTGAAAGAGGCTAAAGAGCGCGATCTAATGGAAATGGCAACGATTCAGGCCGCTCAAAGAAGAGATGCGGCGGAAAATCTTTTCTTCGGAAAGCTATAGAAGATCATCACCTGGCCATTCCCAACAACCGCAGAACGTTTTTTTGTGTGGATGGCCAGGAGGCTTTTGAAAACTCAGAGCCTATTCAAAATCTTTTAAATAGACAATTTCTCGAAACTCTTTGCCTAAAAAATTTTAGTGTCGAACACCTCAGCAGTTAAAACTACCACAGAGCCCACAGAGAACACAGAGAGGGGGGTATATCTTCATTTTCTTCAGATATATCTGAATTAATTAAATAATTCATAAGACCCCTCTCTGTGTTCTCTGTGGGCTCTGTGGTAGTTTATTGTAATTAAGAGTTTTGGAGATCTAAATTGTTGCACCTATCTTGCCAATCCCCTCCCAGGGCCTTGATAAGTTGGATGGTCGATTGATAGCGTGATCCCAAAGCATTGTAATAATTGATGCCAGCATTCAATTCCGTCCGTTCATCATCAATAACTTCAATGTAGTTACTATATCCTTCGTTAAAACGATGCCGTGCCAACTGGGTTGTTTTTGCGGACACTTCAAAAGACTTTTTGAGGCTTTCTGTTTGCTTTGCCTGAAATTCAATGTTATTCAGGGCATCTTCCACTTCCCTGAATGCCGTGAGTACTTGCTGTTGATAGAAGTTGTCCGCTTCTCTAAAGCGAGCCCACGAAGCTTCATAATTCTCATATTTGCGCCATCCATCAAAAATTATTTGATTTCCAGAAGCCCCACATCCCAATAACGTGACACAAACCTAAAAAGATGTTGGACATCGAGACTGAGAAATCCAAGGGCGCCAGTGAGGGATAAAGAAGGAAAAAAAGAGCGTAAGCTGCTCCTATCAAAGCATGCTCGGAAGCCATTTGTCGTTCAGCTTGGACTACATCAGGACGCCTTAACAAAACTGTAGATGGAATGCCGGCTGGAATAGTCGGGGGCTGATCTTCAAGAGGCATATGCTCAAGATGAAAAAAAGATGCAGGAATTCCAATTAAAGCAGCGATCCTATTTTCTTGAAGATTTCGGGTCTGAGTGTTTCATCATAATCAGCTTCCGTATTTGTTAAAGCAACTTGGTCGTTAGTTACATCGATGTAGCCAATCAATCCCTTTTCAAAGCGGGATTGGCTTAATCCCAAATTTTTTCGGCGGGTCTCTAAGATCGCAACAAGGAAATCGCTTGTCGCATCCAATGTGCGAAGATTGAAATAGCTGCTTGCTAAGTCTGTAGTGAGGGTGAGTAGAGCACTTCTGTAAGCTTGCTCTTGGGCTTCAACATTTCTGAGAGATGAATCATAGATGCTTCGGTATTTTCCCCAAGATCGAGCTCATAATTGACTAAAAAGGGTGTGTCATAGAGAGACGAAACCGTCGCGGTTTTTTTTATGTCCCAACCGAAGGTATCCCTTTCAAAGCTGTTTTAATATTTTCCGATAAACCGATATGGGATCTCAATTTGAAATAGTCAAAATAAGGGTTAAAATTTACTTGTGGAAAAAGATCAGCAAGGCTTATGCCAGCTACGGCCCAAGCCTCCTCAATCCTAGCCATGGCCAAGAAAAGGTTGGGATTATTTCCTACCGCTTGCTCTTCGAGCCCATTTAAAATTGCATCCTGAAATACTTCCCACCAATTGCAGAAATCGGGAAGTGCATTGCTTTCTTCATGGGGATACTTCCATTCTTCCGGCGTTGGCGAGCAAGGAGGATGATATTTAGGGCCGAGTTGACAACCGGCCATGATGATGAGAAGAGGAATTATAGCAAGTTTTTTCATGACTTAATCTGTTTAATAAGGCCATTTCCAATCGCGAATTTCCGACAGATCATCGCCAAACTATCGATTTTTTTAGCGGGCTGAGAGGTCCTTTAAGTTCTTCGAATAAAGTTGAGGGTGAGAAGACAAACTGCTCCATCATTCTCCTTGCACAGGATGTTCAAACTTTCTGGTTGATAAATTAAAATGGTATTTTTTGCAATATGGTTCTATTGAATTGCTGCCTTCCTCTCATAACTCAAAAGCATGTCCGGTTTTAAAATAAGCCTTTCGACGAAAGGTATAACTAAACGAGCTAAAAGGGTTTCCTTTCTGATCAAAGCGATCTTCTGGTTCGATAATTTTTGATTCTTCCCCTTCATTTCGAGGAATTAAAGTAAAAGCGACTTCATATTTCAGAAGACCTTTTCGATCATTGTATTCTTTATATTTTACAGGAAAGTTTAAATGATCATTCGTTTTTTCTATAAATAGAAAAAGAAATTTTCCTTTGCTATTGTCTTCATCACTTAATCCACAACTTATGTGGTACCCTTGTTTATTTAAAAACTCGATTATTGAAGTGAGATACCCATTTAACCCATAACATGTAAAAGAATCTACGCATAACACCCCACCTGGTTCCAACATCTCATATAACTGAGATAACGTGCCTAAAGGATCTACAAGATGCATCATTGTATAGGCAGAAACTATTCCTGAAAATCGCTGATGTTTAAGCTCAGGATGTTCTAAAATAAGCTCTGCATTTCCTAATAAATAATTCCCCTTTTTAGGTTGACTTGAACGTAAATCCGAAGCAGAAATTCCTGTCGCTTCAATCAATCCATTCCATTGCATAATACCATTAATAAAATTGCCACTACCCGCTCCGACATCTAAAACTTTCCAAGGTTTAGAAAAACAGTTTCTTTTCATATAAGAGAGAAAGTCTTCAGAGGTCAATCCACAATTTCGTGAAGAAAAACCAAATTCATATACCTCTTGTAGTTGAACGGGATAGTGCTCAATTTTTTGTGCGTGTTCGAATTTTTCATTTATTTTTTCAAGAACTGTTAGAGGGCGATTTTCATCGAATCTTTGTTGATGATTAAAAACTGATGGAGTTTGTTCAATTTGATTTGACCTATCAGCCTCAGAAATATTATTAAAACCAACCTGCATCACTACACCCTTATTTAATTTAAAAAGATAATTAAACATTAATTTAAATAATAAGTCAATATTTATTACATATTTATTATAGTTTTGTATTGTTAATAAATGTTTTAGTAAAAGTTCAGATACCTCTCCTTCGTCGGGGTATCTGAACTGTTACAAATTTTATTCTATTTCTTCAAATTGTACAATTCCTCTGGTGGCAAAATCGGCTTCCGCATTCGTTAAAGTAAGAAGGCAAACTGCACCTATTCTAAAATCTCGTTTTATTAATTTTCTATTGATAATAAAAAAGAATTTAAGGTAGGAGTGAAATCTTGCAGATTCAGATCATGTTAGACATTTATGAAGCGTTTTATCATATCCCTTTCTATCTTAATCCTAATAGTGCTTGCCGCTGTTGCGATTTATTGGTACTTCTCCAAAGCTCCTCCACGCAATGTTATTGTGCTGTACGGAAACGTCGATGTACGCCAAGTGGATTTAGGGTTTCGGGTGAGTGGACGTCTCATCGAAATGCCTTATGAAGAGGGAGATTTTGTGGCCAAAGGTAAATTAATGGGTGTCTTAGACGATCAGCCTTATCTTGACCGAGTCAGAGAAGCGCAAGCTTCCATAGAGTCTATCAGCGCCAATCTCAAGAATGCTGAACAGCTTCTGCACCGCCGCCAAGCCCTAATTGTAGATGGGAGTGTATCGAAAGAAGATTTAGACAATGCGCATACCTCGCGCGATGCCCTCGCTGCCAATTTACTACAGGCGCAAGCTACTTTAGGGGTAGCACAGACCGATTTGCGTGATACTAAAGTATATTGTCCAACCGACGGAACGATTCTGACCCGTATTCGGGAACCCGGCACCGTGGTAAGAGTGGCGGATCCCGTTACTACCTTGTCCATTATCTCTCCTGTATGGATCAGAGCATTTATCTCTGAAGAATATCTTGGAGTCGTTTATCCCGACATGCCCGCCGACGTTTTTACTGATACCCGGGGTGGGAAAGTTTATCAGGCAAGGGTAGGCTTTATCTCTCCTGTTTCTGAATTTACTCCCAAAACGGTGGAAACGACCCAATTGCGCACCGATCTGGTTTATCGCTTGCGGATCTATGCTTATAATCCTGATCAAGGCCTGCGTCAAGGCATGCCTGTCACTGTTAAGCTTCACCTTAAACCAGGTCCTGAGGAATCACAAAAGCCGAATCCCGGTTTAATGGATAGATTCAAGCAGTTTGTCAACAAGTTTTATCCGCATAAATTATTTAGGAATGGAAGTGGATGAAATTCTAGTCGAGATCAAAAACCTTTCGAAAGTGTTTCCAAAACAAACAAAGCCTGCTCTGGATCACATCAATGCGGTCATTCCCAAGGGAAAAATCATCGGATTGGTAGGGCCTGATGGAGCAGGTAAAACCACCTTAATCCGCTTGATTGCTGCCCTACTTTTACCTACGCAAGGAGAGATTATCATAGCAGGGCATAATTCGGTGAAGGATCCTGAGTTTATCCACGAAATGTCGGGTTACATGCCCCAAAAATTTGGCCTTTATGAGGACCTCACCGTCCAACAAAATCTCAACCTTTATGCTGACTTAAGAGGTGTAGTAGTCGACCGGCAAAAAAATTTTGAAACCCTTTTGACTTTTACCAATCTGAAGCCTTTCACAAGCCGTTTAGCAAAAGATCTTTCAGGGGGAATGAAGCAAAAGCTGGGCTTAGCCTGTGCATTAATTCGCAAGCCGGAGCTGCTCTTGCTGGACGAGCCCAGCGTAGGAGTGGATCCCATCTCGCGCCGCGAATTATGGAAAATGGTTAACATATTGCTGAAAGAAGGAATATCCGTATTATGGAGCACTTCCTATCTTGATGAAGCAGAACGATGTGATTCGGTGCTTTTGTTAAACGACGGCAAACTCCTTTACAATGGGCCCCCGCAAGCTTTGGCGCAACGGGCGGAGGGACGGGCCTTTAAGATTTCCAATATCACAACAAGCCGGCGTGCGGTATTAGTAAAAGCTTTGAGTCAGGAAAATGTCATCGATGGAGTCATTCAGGGAAGCGAGGTGCGAATTGTTTGCAAAGCACGCACTCTTCCTCCCATTGATTTGGCAGCACTTGGTAGCGGGCTAGTGATCACTCCGACGCCCCCCCGTTTTGAGGATGCTTTTGTAGATCTTTTAGGGGGAGGACCAAAAGGTCCTTCGCTGTTGGCGGAAAAAACGCCAAAAATTGCATCCCAGAATGAGATTGTGATTGAAGCTCAAGAGCTGACAAAACGATTTGGATCTTTTACTGCAGCCGATCATATTTCGTTTAAGATCACTCAGGGGCAAATTTTTGGTTTATTGGGTCCTAATGGAGCGGGAAAATCGACCACCTTCAAAATGCTTTGCGGTTTATTGAAACCCACCTCAGGCAAGACTTTTGTGATTGGATATGACCTTCAAACAGCTCCTAGCGAAGCGCGTTCGCATGTTGGCTATATGGCCCAGAAATTTTCTTTGTATGGGGATCTTTCTATCGGGCAAAACCTCCGTTTTTTTTCGGGAATTTATAATCTTTATGGAAGACATCAGCGAGAGATGATCGATCAAATGGTGGAGATTTTCGACTTTAAACCCTACCTGAGAGAAAGCGCTGAAACTCTTCCATTGGGCATCAAGCAAAGGCTTGCCCTCTCTTGCGCGGTGATGCATCATCCAAGGGTTCTGTTTTTGGATGAACCGACTTCAGGAGTGGACCCTCTTACCCGCCGCGAATTTTGGAATCATATCAACGGTTTAGTAGAAAAAGGGGTCACTGTCATGGTCACGACCCATTTTATGGATGAAGCGGAATATTGCGATAACATCGCACTCATTTATCACGGCCATGTGATTGATACCGGCTCTCCAGATGCTTTAAAAGGACTGGCAAGGTCGGAAAAAAATCCCAATCCCACTTTGGAAGATGCCTTTATTCAGCTCATTGAAACCTACGATAGGGAAAGCCATGGACAGACCCCGTGACAGTATCAGAAGATTTAAGGCACTGATTATTAAAGAATTTTACCAGATTATACGCGATCCAAGCAGTATTATCTTAAGTATCGTGATGCCCCTTTTTTTACTTTTTCTTTACGGATATGGCGTTTCTTTAACTTTGAATCATTTGTACATTGGACTTGTTTTGGAAGACACTTCTCCTGATGCTCAAAGCTTTGCCAAAGCATTAACAAACTCCAGGTATTTTGAGGTGAGTATATCTAGGAACCGCAAAGATTTCACTGATGACATCATTAGTGGGAAACTAAGTGGGATGGTGGTGGTTCCTTCTTATTTTTCCGAATTTCGTTTGAGGCAAGATTATGTAGCCCCCATCCAGGTCATTGCTGATGGAAGTGACCCCAATACGGCTACTTTTTTGCAAAATTATGTTAGGGGTGCCTTGGAGGATTGGATGCAGGATAATCAAATCAGTTATCATGCGCCTCCGGGCTCTTTAATCAAAGCCCAACCACGCTATTGGTTCAATCCTCAATTGGAAAGTCAGTACTTTTTGATGCCGGGATCGATTGCAATCATTTTGACTCTGGTTGGAACTCTTTTGACTGCTTTAGTGGTAGCCAAAGAATGGGAAAGGGGCACCATGGAAGCATTGATGTCAACCCCGGTCACTAATTCTGAATTACTGGTTGGCAAGTTGATCCCTTATTTCGCCCTTGGGATGGTCTCGTTGTTTTTATGTGTAGTGTTTACCGTTTTTCTCTTTCAGGTTCCCTTTCGCGGATCGTTGCTGGCCTTGATTCTTGTGTCTGCCATTTTTTTATTTTCCGCACTGCTCTTAGGATTATATATCTCCACAGTCTCGAGAAACCAATTTGTAGCAGCCCAAGCAGCCATGGTAGTGGCATTTTTACCCGCTATTATGTTATCAGGGTTTGTCTTTGAGATTTCCACCATGCCGCTGCCCATTAGGCTGCTTACATACATTTTTCCAGCCCGTTATTACGTCCCTTGCTTGCAAACGCTTTTTCTGGTAGGAAATGTTTGGAAACTCCTCATTGTCAATTCATTTTGGATGTTGGTGCTCACTGCGCTTCTTTTTATAGCAACTTCCCGAAAAACTGTTAAAAGGCTGGATTAATAGATGTTTCGTCGTATTATGGTGCTTATTCATAAGGAAACTTTAGCCATTTTGCGCGATAAAAAAAGTCGCAGAGTTTTGATCGTTCCCGTCATTTTGCAGCTCTTTATTTTTGCCTTTGCAGCCACTTTGGATGTCCAAAATACGACGATCGGCATTGTAAATCGAGATAACGGTGAACGCGCATTTGAGCTTGTGCAAAGGTTTCATGGCGCCCCCACATTTAAGAAAATTATCTATTTGCCTTCGGTTTTCGAAATTACCCCGTTTATCAACAATCAAGAGGGAATTATGGTTCTATCAATTGATGAACAATTCTCGCGCAATTTAGATGCGGGAAAGACTGCGGATGTCCAGTTGATTTTAGATGGCAGGAGATCCAATGCTTCTCAAATTGTAGCCGGATATGTGCAAGATATTTTCAGTCAGTATAATCACGATTTCACGGCAAAGACAGAATTAGTTTTGCAAAATACTGTTTTAGTCCCTAGGAATTGGTTTAATCCCAACTTGTATTTTTTGTGGAAGAATGTCCCCAGTTTAAGCGGCATCTTGACTATGTTGATTGCGACTATTCTGACCGGTTTATCAGTTGCTCGTGAAAGAGAGCTTGGAACATTCGACCAGCTTTTAGTCTCTCCTTTATTACCTTCTGAAATCATGATAGGGAAAACCGTTCCCTCGGTTATCATCGGCATGCTGGAAGGAATCTTTATTGTTCTTGCGGGGGTCTTCGTTTTTGGAATTCCCTTTACAGGATCAGCCTCTCTGCTGCTCTTGAGCATGTTTGTATTTATTTTGTCCATTGTGGGTGTGGGTTTATTTATTTCTGCTTTATGTACAACTCAGCAACAAACTTTTTTAGGTACCTATCTATTCGTGTCCCCATCGGTGCTGCTCTCGGGTTTTATCACGCCTATTGAGAATATGCCCGATTGGTTTCAGCCTTTTACCTATCTGATCCCTTTGAAATACTATCTGATTATTGTACAAGGCTTATTTTTAAAAGCCATGCCCTTTAGGATTGTATTAATGAATTTATGGCCGATGCTCCTGATCGCCTCCGTTTCTCTTACGAGCGCGATTCTCTTTACGCGGAAAAGGCTTGCCTAGTTGCATTGCTGCGATTGGGCAATGCCCTATTGTAATTTGAGCCACTTCAGGCTTGTAGAAAAAGTTGACAGATTTTTATTGAAATTAACAACTATTTAAATTAACATAAAAACAATTTTATCGAAATAACAATTATAAGGTGCAATGATGGATATATTTAATTCTTATATAAGCACAAATAACATGAGCATGTTATTTAAAGAACGTTTTTTACATGAATTAACATCTAAGAAAAAACTAATTACGTTAATTGCAGTCTCAATCCTCTGTTATTGGGTAATTTGTCTAACCGTTTATCGATGTGTACAAAACCATAATTTAAAGCTTGTTGAAAAGCCACAAAAAATAGAAAAAAAGATTGAGGAGGAGGTTGTTAAAAAGGCTGAAGATTTGCCTGATGAAATAAAAGTGGAGAAAGTCAGTCCCGAATTCAGAACGATGCAAATATTCTTAAAAACTCTTATGGGAAAGAAAAATTCATATAAAGTATCACCAGCTGATACAATAGGTGCCTTCAAAAAAGTGATTGAAGATAGTGAAGGCCTTCCGGTTGATCAGATTAAATTAATATATGTGGGGAAACAACTTGAAGATTGTCGAACTTTTGCAGATTATAATATCCAGAAAGCAAGTACAATCCATATTGTTCTTCGTAAACGTGAAGATTAATTCAATGAGCTTAACTCTTACATTTTGCAACAGCTCCAGCGATTGCGTGTAAATGCGCAATCACTGTGCAAGAACTTAGCAAAGAGGAAAATCTTTGTAGCTTAAAAAGGAATCGTATAGATTAACCTACATGAAAAAGAGAAAATTTTGCATTGCAGGACCTATCAATCCTGAGCTTCACTATTTTATTCCACATCGCTTGGATTGGCAAGAATTAGACCGTCTGATCCAAAATTGTGAATATTTTGTTTTACACGCTCCCAGGCAAAGCGGCAAAACAACTGCAATCATAGAATTTTGCCGACATCTCAACGCTGAAGAGGCCTACAATGCGATATATTTAAACGTAGAATCTGCTCAAGCGGCCCGTGAAAATGTTGAGAAAGGACTTCTAGCTATTCTAACCTCTCTTCTCCAAGCAATCACAAACCAATCGCCTAAAGAAACAGTTATAATAGAATTTCTACAAAAAATGACAACTCACCCGAATTTGAATTTGAATTCACTTAACGTTGCTTTGGAATTTTTAGCTCTGCATTCTTCAAAACCGATAGTCTTGTTCATCGATGAGATTGATTCTCTCATTGGAGACACACTTCTTTCTGTTCTGCGACAGATCCGATCAGGATTTGCTCATCGCCCTAAACTTTTTCCACAAGCTATATGCCTAATTGGATTGCGTGATGTGCGAGATTATCGCATTTGGTCACGTCAAGAAGGAAAGACAATTTCTACAAGTAGCCCTTTCAACATCAAGTCAGAATCTCTGGTCCTTTCTAACTTCACTTTAGATAACATCAGGGACCTATACAACCAACATACACAAGATACTGGCCAGGAATTTTTGCCCGATGCCATTGAACATGCATACTATTTGACTGCAGGTCAACCCTGGCTCATCAATGCTTTAGCCTATCAGACCTGCTATAGGGATGTCAAGGACCCTATTAAACCCATTACGAAGGAGATGATTGACGGAGCAAAAGAAGCCTTGATTAAGCGGCGCGACACACACATCGATAGTTTGATAGATAAACTGCATGAAAAACGCGTTCGCCCCATTATCGAAGCGATTATTACAGGTGAAACAAATCCAGATAATATCCAACCGGACGATCTCCAATACTTGCGCGATTTAGGCCTAATACAGCAAAAGAGTATGGATATAGCCAATCCCATTTACCGTGAGATTATTCCCAGGGAATTAACATCTGTCGCAACTGAGTTAATCACCCAATGCGTTACCCCGTTTAGAAAAGCTGATGGCAATCTGGACTCATGTGCCTTGATTAAGGCCTTCGTCGATTTTTATCGTGAAAATTCAGAGATTTGGCTGGATAAATTTGAATACAAAGAAGCTGGTCCACACTTACTCATGATGGCTTTTCTTCAGAGAGTGATTAATGGAGGTGGCACTATACATCGCGAATACGCTTTAGGGAAGGGACGCGTTGATATTCTGATCAGATGGCGCCAACAGACTATTGTGATTGAACTGAAAATCTACCGTCGTCCTAGCACAATCTCCGACGGGCTTAAACAAACCGCCGGATATATTGACCGCTCACATGCCGATGAAGGGCATCTTGTTCTCTTTGACTACACTTTAAACAAATCCTGGCAAGAAAAAATCTTCCATCTCACGGAAGCTATTGATGGCAAAATTATCAACGTCTGGGGCTGTTAACAGGCTATTAATCAGCTTGTTTAAATTGATCAAGGTATCCTCGTGACTTTTTTTGTTTCTCTGCATTATTTTTTTGGCTGATTATACTCAAACAACCTGAAAAATTGTTTGTGTATAAAACCACATATCAAATGAAAGTTACACCTGGAGTGTGATGAAGAAAATTGCATTATTATTCCTAACACGTCAAGAATTGAATCATCCCCATATCTGGCAGAAAATGCTAGAAAATACGGCGGATCAATTCTCCATTTATATTCATTCAAAAATGCCTGTGAAAAATTCTTTTTTCAAAAAATATCGCATTCCCACGATTGTTCATACATCCTACTTAAAGCATGGATATGCTTGGCAGGCCTTGATCAGGGAGGCCTTAAAGGATGAAAATAATGTTAAGTTTATCTATTTGTCCGAATCTTGCATGCCGCTTTATTCGTTAACAGATATGTACCATTACTTGTCTCACGATCCCCATACTTACATGCGCTATAGCATCCCCTGGTGGCCGCGAGATGGCGAGCGCGAAGTTGTTGAGATTCCCCTTGAGCATCGTTGGGGAAATGCCGAATGGATTATTTTAAATAGGCAGCATGCTAGCTTGATTGCCGAAGATCACGAGGTCCTTGAATTGACATCTCGACATCTTTATAGTAACCATGAGAGTTATCCTTCTTCTTTGTTTAGTTTAAGAGGCTGCCTCGATGAAATAGTCTATAGACAAACCACCTATGCAAATTTTAGAGCGTCTTTAAGCCCCTCCCCTTATCATTTTCTAACCTATAATTCTATGGAAGCTAATTATATTCAAAATGCTAAACGCGGCGGGTGTCTATTTGCCAGAAAATTCACCCCGGAATTTCCATCTGAAATGCTTAACCTTATAGCCAATGAGCGCTTAATGCCGGCGCCTTCTACTATCCTTTCCGATCCCCCTTTCCTTACCGAGCTTGAGCAAAAAATTTCCCTGTTACAGGCTCAAGAAGAGATCTCTCAAGCAAATGCCTGTGCTTTACTTCCCATGGTGATAAATGAAGGATTTTTTGAGATTAGTTATGAAATTGGAGTTGGCTTAGGTTTACATATGGAAAGATTGCTTCAAAAAACCTGTTTGAGAAAGATTTATGGAATAGATGATTATAGACGTAAAATTTATCAAGGCATAGCGTTTAACGCAGAAGAAGAAGAAAGACTTTATGAATATGTTCAGAAGAGAATAAAATTTTTAGGACTAGAAGCGGAGTTGATAAGAGCCTCGCCATTAGAATTTGCCCAAACAATTTCAGATCAAACAATAGACGTGGTATTTTTTAACCCGGAACATCACTCTATTCCTATTCAAGATATTTTACAGGCCTGGTTTCCCAAGTTAAGAAATGGAGGAATCATCGCTGGATATCAGGATTCGGCTTTTTATCCTCATCTTCAACCTGAGATCCATCAATTTTTTTCTGAGTTGAAATTGGAAATCAATCAAGAATTCATCGAGCCAAAGTTCTGGTGGATAAAAGTGCCTACTAAAAGACTAACCTAGGGCAACCTAGGGCGATGCCCCATACGCGTTAAGCTAAGGATAACGCAGAGTTGCCCTATCCCTGGTGGAACCCCGTTCAGGAAGTAACTTTACTCGTAAAAATATATCCACCACAGAGATCACAGAGCTCACAGAGAGAGGTTTATGTTCTTATACGACGTAGATCTTCCTCTGTGAGCTCTGTGGTCTCTGTGGTTAATAATCTTTAAATAGCACCCATCGATAACGTCCCAATTTAGGGAAGTTACTTGGGAGACGGGGAGTCGCAGAGATAATCGACAATTATATTTGTGGGTAAAGCATGGGCGTTGCCCTGGACTAGGCTGTCTTATCTGGGCTCAAAACATGATTTATCAATTCATTTATAATAATAAATATTTTTCTCAAATTTAAGCAAAAAAGTTATAATTTAAAAAATATTTTACTGTATACTTTAAATCAGTTTTCTTCTATAATTATCATTAAATTTCGTATATTATTATATTACACAACCATAGATTAACTGTGGCAAGCTTAAAATCTCATTTTAATTATTTTGAATACAAAAACAAATCATTTATACTTGATTCTGTGGATTTTTGCAATCAAGGGGTTTATGCCTTATTTGGTGATAGTAAAAGGATTCAATTATTTAAAGATGTCCATGGAGATAAAAAATACAGATCATTACAACCCAATTCTTCTTTTAAAATTGCCTTATTGATTAGTTGCCTAGCATTTCCCTTATTATTCTTCACGATTCCTTATAAGCTCCTTAGTTCCGAACAAGCAAAAAAACAAGCCACTTTCAAATTGCTCAAACGACAAGAAGTGGTCATGCCAAAATTTAGACGAATAGTAGCAGCGTTGATGATTCAAAATGTTTTTAAGAAATATCAAGCCAAAAAAGAGAAGGCAGCAGTTTATATTCAAAGAGCCTTTAGAGCTCATTTAGACAAAAAAAAGGATGCGGCAGTTAAAATTCAAAGAACCTTCAGAATCCATTTAGAAAACAAAAAAAGGCTTGCAGCAGAAAATAGTTGGATAAATAGGATTGTAAAATTTGTCAATCCCTTGCCTTATATTCAAAAGCATGGAAGGGGTCTACTGGTTGAAGGGATTAAAATGGGGCAGAGAATGATTGTGGATGTTGTGAGTGATGCTATAGTGATTCAAACTTGTGCATTGACCGGCCTCGATCCATCGGATGTTAAAATGGCAAATAGGATAGAAAATACTGCCGTAAAATATGGTTGGTAACAAGAACACTTTGCCTTGCCGATGCTTTTACCCACAAAATTTATTCTGGCAGCCATTCGAGGCTGTCAGTAAATTAATGACAGCCTCTACAGGCTACTATATTTTTAACCTACCCAGGGTAACATCCCATCAATACATCTTCTACATCCTCTTAGGGCTTTTTGGGAACATTTGCCTTTATGGCAAGATAATATTCCTGGCGTGCACGTTGTGTGGGATCAGCAGAAGGATTGTTTTCCATCTCTTCTCTTGCTTTTGGCCTTACTTCAAAGGGTTCTACATTCATACTTTTAAAGTATCCTTCACCGTAATTTTCGCAGATGTAGTCTCCTTCATTAATGTCAGTGATGGCTTCCATAAATAAATAAGAAATCCCCAATATATTCACGGCTTCTAAGAATCTTGCATTTGGCGCGCTGTGTAAAAATGTTGAGCCATAGGAGCGGAAACGCAATCCGCTTATGGTTTCCTTTTGTGAATGACAGCCATAATTATAAGCTCCCGATCGGTTTTGAGGGTATTTTCCATTTTCGGAGTATTCTCCACCATATAAAGCAATCAGTTGGCCACATTTATATTGGCGCCTTGCTTCTATGCCAACACCAAGTTGAATATGATCAGGAATTTTTTCTCCTCTATCAGTATATTCCATTTTAGCAATTGCCAAGCCATCCTCTTCCCCTTTTTGATAAATCTCTTGAAGATACTGGTCGATCATCTGCAGCTTTTTTTCTTCTCTTGCGACTTTTTCCATTTCGAACCAACGGGCTCTAACAAAATCAGCTCTTAAATGGGGAATTACTTTAAAATTTTTGGGTTTGGCAGTGAGTAAACCACCAAATTTTTGCTTAAAATCTTCAAAAGTCAAATGATGCTCAATGCGCTGACCAGGTTTGCCTTCGCGAAAATAAAGTTTAAAGGTGGCATCTGTTTTTTTACTTTTGCCTGAAAATTGTTTGGTTTTGGACTGGATATATTTCCTTAGCATCGAAGGAGATTCACAGTAAAACTTACCTGTCGACTTTGTATCTACATTGACTTTTTTCTTAAGAGTTTTATAACGCAGGCCTTTATCTTTCATTAACACCAGGTGATGGAAAGACGTCCATTCACATTTGTCCTCTTGAATGAGAATTTCTTTAAGCAGAGGCTCCTCAATAGAAGAGCTGATTAAATCAACAGCATCAAAATTGTCTAAAATAAGCTGCGAGGCCTAATAAGTTGATTCCTTTTTTCGTTTCTTCAGTTTTCAAGGCCTCTTGCAACTCTTGTTGAGAAGCGGATTGGATTAGATTTTGAAGTTCGCGGGTATTGATATTCTCAATTGCTTGGGACATCAGTTGGGCTAAACAATGAGAAAGTTCGAGCACCGAAGATGCGTTCACTTTTTTCTAACTTAAGAGGGATTTCTTTCCCTTTTCTAGCATTAAATAAACATCGTCGAATGATCAAGAATACAGTGAAACAACTAAAAGCAATAGCAGCAATGACTAATACTCTCTTTGTACACATCTGCTTTTGGGAAGATCGAAATAGCCGAATTTAGAAAGAACTCAAAAGTAATATTCATGAAGTACTCCGGATGTTATTATTTAATAAAAACAACCATTATACTTATTTATTTATTTTTTCAAACATTAATTTCTTGTAAATTGGGTTGGACGGATTGGTAATGGAGGCAATTGCGGACTATTTGGACAATTTAGTCCAATCCCTTCAATTAG
>CAWCVY010000015.1:0-122156 GCA_963799115.1 uncultured Chlamydiae bacterium
TATCGATGAAAGGTTTGGAAAACTTTAACTGATCGTAGTAACTGTCATCATCAGCCAAGTACAAAAAATCTAATAAGATATCATGCATTTTTCGCACGAAAGTCAATTTCTCATATAGATTGCCCGCGCTAGATAAAAAACGATTTTCCTCTTTCTGTAATGCAGCAGAGAAAAAGGTTGTAGTATCGTAGTAATCGTTTAACAATTCTTCAGAAAATAAAGAAAAGTTAAAGATGAAAAATATCAAAAAGAAAATATTTATTTTATTTAACATTGTGAATAAAGCTATTAATAGATTTTATTAAATTATAGTCATATTGCCTATTTGTCTGCAAAAAAGATAGTTGTGTCTTTGCTTAAAGTCAAGAAAAAAAATCTATAAACCCTATATGACTAATTCTTAGGGTTTATGATTAAATCAAGTTTTTCAAGTTCTTTTGGTTTTGTGTTTAACCAATTAAGTCGATCCTTTCGAATTTCAACTAATATATCTTCTACAGTTCCCGGTGTCAAATAATAACCGAAACTTTGAAGGGCTTGCGGTTGATCGAATAAACGATCTAAGATGAGGTTTCCCGTATAGGGTCTAAAATGGCTGCATTCAAAGTACAGAGGATTATCGATCTGTTCAATGGATTGGGTTGTGATGGGGTTGTAGCCGCTAAAATCCCATATTGGCCAGATGGCGCTTAAGCGCCGTTTGAGATCTTCTAAATAGGTCCATAATTGCATCCGGTGGACAGCTTCCCAATAAATTGCTTTCGTAGGACAAACGAATACTTTCAGTTCAATATTATTTGCAAGACATCGCTCGACAATTTTTTGAAAAAAATTGATTTTTTTGTAATCTAGCTCAAAGTTTAAATACATCTTTGAATCATCCAGGAAAGATGCTTTTATATAATCCATATCATCTTTAGTATAGAAATAATTTTGCATTGTTAAGAAAGGATTATGTAATCCATTCGGAAGATAGGGAACCAGGAGTTCTGCATCAAAAGCATTATTCATCACTGTTTCGTAACTTCTTTCTAATGCTGTTTTACTGAACGAGAGGGTAAGGATATGCTTGAGGTTTAATGTACCACTCTTTAGATAATCGTGGGAAAAATCGGGTCTCGGATGGCTGTTTAAGTTAAAAGCAAAAAAATCAAGTCCTAAGATAACTAATTTCAAATCTGGTTGCCAATAAATCGCATGTTCAAAGAAATAATAAATTTCTTCAATATTTGCACCACCAAAACCTGCATTATAAGCGCATTGATAATCTCCTTTTCTGAGGTAATTCAAGTCAATCCCACACATGGGACGTGAAGAGCCAAGAATAATGGCATCAGGCCGCCGCCGTTTTACTTCAATAGCTCGATATAAGCGCTCCTGGATTTTACAAGCAGTTTTTATTTCATTTATTCTTTTATAATGTGGAGAAAAAAAAATATCATAAGGATCGATTAACCAATTCAGAATTCCAATCAAGAAAATTGGCAAAAGAACAATGATCACAAACCAACGAGCTTGTTTAGAATCCATGGATCCTCATAGTGGAGTGTATTACCTTTTAGAGACCTCTTAGAATTGAAAGTAGAGAAATTCGGCTAAATTATCGATTTGAATAAAGGTGAAGCAAAAAACAATAGCACAAGGAACTGCCCAAACCAAGGGGCGTTTTTTAAAGCGTTCAGCCCAGGCATTTGAATTGGGTAGATAGAGAACAGCTATACCCAGCCCAAGTAAAGCTAAAATGTGATATAAACGATAATTAAATTCTTCTAAATGCTTGAAGGCCACCCCGAAATGCTTTAGAAATGGTAATAAATTTTCATAGGTTTCAGGCAAAATTACTCCATTCAAGCCTGCCATGCCCGTTAAAACATTGAGAGCTGTAGAAAAGTCGGATGCCCTGAAAATTACCCAACCGACAATTACGGCTAGCAAGGTGAAGATCCTTGCAAGCCAGCGGGGCATGCCAAGATTAAAATATCTCCATGAATGGTTAATGACTAAAATACATCCATGGAAAGCTCCCCAAATAATGAATGTCCATCCGGCACCATGCCAAATCCCTCCCAAAAACATCGTTAGGAATAGATTGCGCATTTTTGCCCAATGGCCTCTTCGATTGCCCCCTAATAGAATATAGAGATAGTCACGTAAAAAATGGGATAGGGTAATGTGCCAGCGACGCCAAAAGTCAATCATCGAATCTGCTTGATAGGGGGAGTTAAAATTGATGGGTAAATGGAGATTAAATAGCATTCCTAATCCTACAGCCATGTCAGAATAACCGGAAAAGTCAAAATACAATTGCAGGGTATAAGCTAAAGCCCCAATCCAACCTTGAATGAATGGGATGACTGGGAGGCTTTGATCAAACACTGGCTTAACAAGCTCAGCTAAATTATCGGCAATGATTACTTTTTTGGCCATTCCCATAATAAAGAGAAAAGTCCCTTGAGCAATATTTGGCCATGACAGCGTAAACAAGGATGCTGAATCAAATTGCTTGATCATCTCTTTGTGATGTAAGATAGGTCCCGCAATCAAGTGAGGGAAAACTGTAACAAAAAGGGCGTAAGAAATGAGGTCGCAGCGCTCTGCTTTGGCTTGATAAGCATCCACTAGGTAAGCAATTTGAGTAAAAGTAAAAAAGGAAATTCCCAATGGTAAAAGCACTTCTGCAAAAGAAGATTGTTTATTGATGACACTAAGAAAGAAGTTGCAATATTTGAAATAAAAAAGCAGTGCTAAATCCCCCATAACTCCTATTATCAAGAAGGCCTTTTTATGCAAATTTGATGCACAGGGGGCTAAAATTTGCTTGCCACATTGAAAATTAAAAGCAATCGATCCGATGAGAAGAGGGAGGAAACGCGCATCCCAATATCCGTAAAATGCCAAAGAGCAGAGCAAAAGCCATACCCGTGCAGACCGATTCATATGCCAAAGTGTTAAGCTGAAGAAACCTGCTAAAACAAGGGGTAAATAAACAATTAGAAAGAGATAAGAATTGAATAGCATAATTTTTGCTGTGTTCCAGCTTTGAGAAACTTGGAAGCGGTGATTTTATCTAACAAGTAAATAAAATTCATCAAAAATTATGAATTTGACAAGTATGAAAGTTGGGTTATGATATGTCTACTTACGAGGGATTGGTTATGCAAAAAGTTATTAATTATGCTGGGTTTGCTTATCGCTTTACGCGAAATTTATTTAAGTTTATTGGACGATATGTAAAGCAAGGTTTTAAGGGAGGCCTTCTTAGGCTATATAGCAAGCACTTCATTGTTCGTCATTTACAAGAATTTGTTGCCAATATTTCGAAAGAAACAGGGGAGTTGGATCCCGTGGATGGAATCCGCATGAAAAAGTTACGGCAGCTAACCGGAGGACTCCACCGCCTTTTGCCTCATGATGAGCGTTATTCCTATTCCATTTTGATTGCCATAGAGGGTAAACCCGGGGAACATTTTAAAAATACCCTAGGATCTGCTCTCAATCAAACTGCGCCGCAACTTGAGGTCTTGGTCGGTTATCAGTCTCAATTTTCCCAAGAAGCTGAAGCAATAATTGGGGACATTCCACAACTTACTGAGGATCGTTTGCGAGTATTTAAATTAACAGATGCAACAGAAGCAAAAATATTGAATCGTTTAGCTCAAGAGGCAAAAGGTTTTTTCTTACTTCCCTTGTGTTCTGAAGATTGGCTTAGGCCTGACTTTCTTTACCGTTGTGAACAATTTTTGCGTCTAGTGAACCCACAGCCCTTCGGCTGTCTTTATACCAATGAATTTGCGATTAATTCCCGTGGTTATCCTGTGCCTGGACGGCACTGGCATAAGCCTGCTTCCTTAAACTTTCCTTATCTCTTCAAAGATTGTGTTGGCAATAGCCTGCTTATACCTCGCACAGATTGGCTGAAAGCAGGTGGAATGCAGCGCAAGCTTGCAGCTCAGGGATTATGGGATTTAGCTTTGCGTCTTGATCGAGAGGGGATTGTCTTTTATCATTTGCCATTTCCTCTTTATGCCCACCGGGCCATTCTGCCCTTTCCAATTGTCTGTAAAAGTGACTTTATCGATAGACTTGAAGCAAGCACCAAGGCTAAAGGTCTGTCATGGATTTGGAAGGAAGGTTTATTGCCCCATTCCTTTCATGCTATCCCTCACTTGGAAGAAATCCCTCACATACAAGTCATCATTCCCTTCAAAAATCAAAAAGAGTTGACCTTAAAAGCCGTTCATTCTGTTTTGGCTCAAAAAGGGGTGCAATCTTTTATTACGGCTGTGGACAATAATAGTGATGACCAAACAATTGCCCTAATGATTGAGGCTTTAGGGGGCGAAGTTCTTTCCATTCAAGAGCCTTTTAATTTTTCACGCCTGAACAATTTAGCTGTGGAGAGAACTAGAACTGCTCAGGCTTGTGACTATTTGTTATTTTTGAATAATGATGTTGAACTTGAAGTTGATGCTCTAGAAGAGATGTGTCGTTGGATTACCCAACCCTCTATTGGCTTGGTTGGGTGCTTCTTATCTTATCCTAACGGTCTTTTACAACATGGAGGGGTAGACATCAAATGGGACGGCCCTGCTCATAACGTGACGTGGATACATTCAGAAAAGCTGCGCAATGAAGCAAAAATGTCTGAATCCAAAGTATTGCGTTTAACGGAGGCAGTTACAGCTGCTTGTGCATTGATGAAACGTTCTGTTTTTATCGAAATTGGCGGCTTTGATGAGGTGTGGTATCCCGTTGCTTATAGTGATACTAATTTAGCTGTTAAACTAGGGGCTAGGGGTCTTAAATGCTTATTTACCCCATTTGCAAAAGGGATTCACCACGAAAGCATCTCGCGAGATCATGAAAATATTGAAGATTTTGAAAACTCAAGATGGCTGCATAATCATTTTATGGCGCAACGGTTATCGTAATAAATTCGTAACAGTTCAGCTTCCTCCTTCGTCGGGGTATCCGAACTGTTACATAAATTCTAAATTTCAGCTCTTACTGTATGGGTCTCTTCCAGATCGATTTCAAGTTGTAATGCTCTCAAGAGCAGATCATCAATCTCGCCTGAATTCCAGAGATGGATAAGGAGCTTGCGCTGCGCATCCAATATTTTTAATCTAGCTAATTCCAAGGGATGTCTTTTTTCCTTGAAGGCGCAGGAAATCTCTTGCATACGATGCCGTAGATTAAAATAGGCCTGGAGAGAAGACCGATCCTCTTCATTCGTATCTTCCAAGCGATTAACTTCATCTTGGGCAACCTTTAAAAGCTTTTTTCGAATTATTCGCGCAATCTCAGTCTCACGAGTTTGGTCCAATTTCAATATGCGCAGGAATACAGGCAAAGTAAGTCCCGGAATCACCAAAGTAAGTAAGATGACAACGAAGGTAATAAAAATAACTATATCACGCCCCGAAAGGGGGGTGCCATCCAAATGATAGTGGGGCAATGCCAAGGCTGCGGTTAACGAAACGATCCCCCGCATTCCCGACCAGCCAATAATAATGCCTTCGGCAAGGATTTGAGTACTGTGATGATGAGGGGAGAGTTGAGAGGCATCTTTTGTACGATAATAGGCAATAAAGTGCTTTCCATAAATCCAAACCATACGCACTAACATCATGGCAAGTGTAATCAAGAATGCATATCCTGTATATAAACCAATCTGTTCAGGAGTGATCAGTCCGATGATGACCTTTAACTGCAATCCAATAAGGATGAATACAAAACAATTTACGAGAATAAAGAACATGTCCCACACTGTTGCTCCAAACACACGCCGAAGAGGCACATGATGGCCGACAAGGAATGGCACAGACACCAACCCATAAACGACAACAGTAAGCACACCGGAAACTGCAATTGATTCGGCTACAATATAAATGAAATAGGGTGTCACTAACGACAACATAACACCGACAATTGGTTCTAAAAAACGCTTAGAAAATAATTGGATGGCAAAACCACTGATTGCTCCTATAATAATTGCCCCGATCAATGTTTTGACAAAATCCATACTTGCTTCGGTCCATGAAAATACCCCCGTGAGAAGCGCTGTAATGCAAATTTTGTAAAGGACCAATGCAGAAGCATCATTAACTAAGCTTTCTCCTTCTAGGACTGCTGTTAAGTGAGGACCAACATTAAAACGTTTAAGAATAGCCGTTGCACTTGTCGCGTCAGGAGGAGAGACGATAGCGCCAAAGGCCAGAGCCAGAGCCCAAGGAAGGTCTGGGAAAAGCCATTTGAAAATAATTCCAATCACCAAAGTAGTAACGATTACTAGTCCAATTGCCAAAGAAAAGACATCGACAAAGTGGTGTTTGAATTCCCTTAAAGAGGTCCAGACAGCTGCATAATTAAGGATAGGAGGGAGAAAAAGGACGAAAACCAAATTTGGATTAAGGGGAAAAGCCTTGATGCCGGGGATGAATCCAATTAATGCGCCCCCAACTACGAGGACAATAGGATAGGGGATTCCAATCTTTTGGGCAAGGCCAACAAGTAAAATGGCCACCATCATCAGAATGATAATAGTCTGGAAGTCAGTCATCTAAAAATGTCAGCCAATATTTGATTGTGAAACCAGAAAATTAAAAGCGATAGAAATAAATATCTTATTATCATTAAATAATTCTGTGATTTTTTTTGAAAGGAATAGCACGATGAATTAATTTTTGTCAATATTAGTCAATTTATTGTCAGGAATTCTCAGCATTAATCGGGCAAGGGCAAGGGCATAGGTATGGGCAAGGAAATGAATTATGCAAGATGTCTATTTTGAGGCGGCAATTGAAGGCACCTCTGAAAACAACGGAATAAGTCCTTCCGGCAAGGTTGGGTGGGTAAAAATGGCATCTCGCAAAGCTGTATAGGGCAGACCTGCAATCATCGCGACTTGAACAGAGGCCATAATCTCTCCGGCTCCCACCCCAAACACAGTGAATCCAAGAATACGATCACTCTTGGTGTCGATCAGGGCTTTCATAAACCCCCGAGTCTCAGACAGCGTTCTGGTACGCAACACTCCCGTCATCGGCATTTTGGTGAGTCTATAGGCGATCCCTTTGGCTTTAGCTTCTGACTCGCTGAGGCCAACCCGTGCAAGTTCGGGATCGGTAAACATGCAAAAGGGGACTAGACGATTTGTGGTCACACGATGGCCGCCTGCAATATTGTCTCGAACAATGCAGAAATCATCGAAGGCAATATGCGTGAAATGGGGACTGTTCGCGCAGTCTCCAACCGCCCAGATGTCTGGGGCTGTAGTCTCTAACCGCTCATTGACTTTTATGTAGCCATGATTTGTCGTTTCGACACCCGTTAAATCTAGGCCAATGTCCTGAGTATTAGGTGTGCGGCCAGTTGCGACCAAAAGATCCGTCCCTTCTAGGACGATCTCCGATCCAGCCCGTGTTCCATGAAGCTTAACCACCTGTCCAGATTTTCCTTCGACCCGATCGATACGAACCCTGGTCACAACGTTGATTCCCTCGTTCTGGAAAAGCTCTTGAAGAGCTTCTGAGATATCTCCGTCTTCTCGATGGGCAAGACGATCATTTTGTTCAATGATCGTCACACGACTGCCAAATCGTCGCATTGCCTGGGCTAACTCTAAACCAACATAACCACCTCCCAAAACGAGAAGATGTTTGGGAATATGATCTAAATCGAGAGCTTCGACATGCGTAAGAGGACTTGCCTCATGAAGTCCAGGAATGAGTTCAATCGTTGCTCGTGTACCAGTACTTATGATGATCTTTTTTCCACGAAAGACTTGGGTGCCACCATCTGCCAGAGAGACTTCAATAGTCTTTGGTCCAATGAAACGCGCCATGCCCAAAATGAGTTTCGCATCGCTCTTCTTAAAAAGATCGAGATGCATATTTATAAGTTCATCAACCATCTTGCGTTTGCGATCACGCACAACCTGCATATTGATTTTGCAGTTGTCCTTAGTGATGCCGAATTCTTCACTTCTCCAGAAGTATGAGGCGACTTTAGCATTATGAATGATACTTTTACTAGGGAGGCAGGCTATATTCGGACAGGAACCTCCGACATATTTTCGTTCAATGAGGGCAACTTGCAGGCCTTGCTTGGCTAGCGTCCAAGCGATGAACTTACCTCCTTCGCCACTCCCCAGTACCAGTACATCATATTCTTTCGTCGTCATGGTCTTCTACCTCTTAAGGTTTTTTAAATTGCGAGCAATTTCTTAGGATTTGGTTTACGAGTTAAGCGCTATTTTTTAGGGTTATGTCATGTGGTAAAGCTAATGTTATATGCCGTTGGAATTCCCCTGATATATTGATGGGCATTGGTGATTGCGAAAATAATTAAGAAGTACTGTATTGTCAATATTTTTCTTTAATACGAGGATAGAAAATGTAAAAGTTATCCTTTCTTAAAAGGATAGAAAATGAAAAACTTATCCTTTATTAAAAGGATAGAAAATGATAAACCTATCCTTTTAGAGAAGGATGGAAGATGGAGAATTTTTTACAGATCCTGCAGGAAGAATTTAGAGCAACATTAAACAAAACTGCAAATAGCACTATACGTCGTTATCAATTTCCCCAAGCTAAAAATCTTGCCAAAGTTGCAGTTGGAATCAGGCGCTCGGGGAAAACTTATTTTTTATTTCAAACAATGAGAGAGCTTATCTCTCAGGATATTTCGATCGACCGTTTGCTTTATCTTAATTTTGAAGATGATAGATTGTTGCCTATAGACCAAAAGAAAATGGGGGAGATGATTGATGCTTTATATACACTAAAACCAGATCTTCACAATCATCGTTGCTTTCTTTTCCTTGATGAGGTGCAAAATGTTGAGGGATGGCCTTTGGTTGTCCGTCGTCTTTTAGACACGAAGGACGTGGAAATTTACATTACAGGGTCATCTGCAAAATTACTAAGCAAAGAGATTGCAACTTCTTTGCGGGGGCGCTCTTTATCAATGGAAATTCAGCCTTACAATTTTCAAGAGTATCTGACCTCTAAAGAGATTCCCTTACCTTCTAAGCCATTTGGGAAAAAAGTCCTGGATCAGTACCTTGCTTATTTATTAGGATTTTTTCAAAAGGGGGGATTTCCAGGGATTCAAGCACTGAATAAACATGAAAGGCTTGAGACCTTACAAAATTATGTGGAAGTGGTCGTTTTTAGGGATGTTGTAGAACGTTACAAAGTGAGCAACATAAAATTACTAAAGTACTTCCTCAGCACTCTTCTGAAGAATGCTGCTTCGCGATTCTCAATCAATAAGTTTTACAAAGACATTAATAGCCAAGGGTATAAAGCAGGGAAGGATACATTATATAGTTACTTGGAGCATTTGGAAGATGCCTTTCTCGTTTATACGGTTCCGATTTTTACAGAATCCTTGCGAACATTGGAGACGACGCCGAAAAAGATCTATGTCGTAGATAACGGCTTGATTAATGCAAATACGTTCAATCTTTCTCTTAACTTTGGAAAATTGCTAGAAAACCAGGTTTATTTGGATTTACGCCGTCAAAAAAAGGAGATTTTCCATTACAATACAACTGAAGGTTATGAAGTGGACTTTATTACCAAAGATCAGGAAGGGCATTACGAAATGATTCAAGTTGTCTGGGATCAAAAAGATCCCTTAACATTTGAAAGGGAAGAAAGGGCTCTTAAGTCTGCAGAAAAAGAATTAGGGATCAAGGGAAGGATAATTGACTGGGAAGAGTATCTAAGATCTCATGAAGCAGGGAATTATATTAAGAATTCCTGACTTCCTCAGTCACGATTGTATTCTCTCTAAATAGAGTTGGCTTGGAAAATCATGGGGAAATTTTTGAAGAATAGATTGAAATAGATTTTTAGCTTCGTCTTTATTGCCGAGGAAATATGCTTCGTAGGCTTGCGTAAATAATGCGCATAGCTCAACCTGATCTGGCCTTGGTGCAATCTCTACTTCATCGCCATGTTTGCCAACAAGTTCGTAGATTTTAATTTTTTGTTTTTTCCCCTTCACTAAAACTTCATCCAAAGGGCGGGTGAGAAATTGGTTTCCTATTTTCTGATAAACCTCATCGGTGATTACAATAGAAGTATGGTAACTATTATTGACTTTCTCCAACCTTGCAGCTTGGTTGACCGCATCCCCTATGATCGTATAGTTCATCCTTTCCAAAGTACCAATGTTCCCCACAATCACTTCTCCTGTGTGGATGCCAATGCGGGTAAAAAATTCTGGTTTTCCCACTTTTTTTGTTCTTGATTGAAGTGGGCAAGGGCTACATGACAGCGGAGAGCAGCAGTGCAAGCATAAACCTCAGGATGCTCTATGTCAGTAGGAGCTCCCCAAAAAGCCATGACGCTATCTCCGATATACTTATCAATTGTCCCTTGAGCTTCTAAAATAATTTTGGAAACCTTATCGAAATAGTCTTCTAGGGATGGCATAAAGATGTCGATAGGAAGAGATTCTGCAATGGGGGTAAAACCTATGATATCTGAAAACAGAATCGCAAGGTTCTTTTTTTCACCACCTATGCCAATTTCTTTGCCTTTTTCCATGAGCTGTTTGACAATTTCTTTGGGGACATAGTGGCCAAATGAACGGAGAACCGTTCTCATAGAGGCAATCGCGTCGTCCAAAAGATTGATTTCTTGAATATATGAATTCACTCTTTGTTCACTTTGCAAATCAAGGCGTTTGATCTTATCAATTTCTTGGGCAAGTTGAAAGATTGGCTTGGAAATCCGTTTCGCAAAATAGTAGACTAAGGCGGAAGATAGTAATAATAGGCCTAAAGAGATAAACACAGTTTCTTTCAAAGTTTGCAAAACCTGACCAAAAAAATCGTCAAGAGGTGCAGTCACTACAATGAACCACCCCGTTTGTACATCAAGAGGAAAGGGATGTACATCCATAAGGTATGTTTGGCCATTTTCTTCCAATAGAAAATTATCATCATGCTTTTGTTGGAAAATTTGATAGGCTTTAGCAACAAGGGCGCTTGAACCTTCTGAGTTTTCGGGTAGGAGGATTTTTCCAGAAGATTCAACGACAAAAGCTTTCCCCCTTTTGCTGATTTGGAGTTTAGAAAGAATATCGGAAATAGTTCTCAAAGGAAGGACAGCCCCTATGACGGCAATCAATTGGTGATCTTGTTGATAAACAGGTGATGCGACGGCAATTCCTTGAGAAGAAAAAGGATTTTCGTAAACTTCAGACCAATAAATATCTCCCGTTCTACTTGCTCCTTTATAAGGGGCTAATGTCCGAAAATCAATCTCAGAAGAAACCGTCTCATCTACTAGGGTTTTGAAGGCTTTATCTTTATAAAGCCAAATCTCCTGATTTTTTTGGTGATTGATCTGCCTAATAGCAAAGGCAAATTCCTTAGGGAGAGGTTTGGAGGGATCGGATAAATAATGGTCCCTGACTACCATAGAGCGATCGGTTGCTACCATTAAATTTCCGTCGGGAGTAGCGATAAAGAAAGCGTGCAGGTTAGGATATGTCTTCACAGCCATCAGCATAAAGGTAGTTAATTTTTTGTTGTCGAGAGAAATATCGTGGTAATCTGTAACCATAGCCTCTGTCAGCTTTGGCAATTGCTGCAAATCGAGGAGGTTGCAGACTAGTTTTGCCTTAATAACCTCACTCACGCGTTCGATCGTTCCCTTAGAAAAACCTAGAATAGCACTTTTATTCCTCAGATACGTGTAAGCTAAAATGAAAACGACAGAAGTAATCAGAAGGGTAAGGAAAAGGGAAAGAATATGGATTTGTAATTTAGGATTTAAAAAAAACTGGGAAATGAATTTTTTGATATTGCTCCACATATAAAAAAATATATACTTCACAATTCTTTTAATTTAAATGTTTTTGTTGCAGTGCAAAGCTGCTTGGGAAAGCGGTTAGGAAGCTATCCAAAAAGATATTTTACCGATATTGTCATCCGCTTTCTTAAATGGGGTAATGCACTGGGTGATTAACTCAGTTGCAACAGATGTTAATTCCCTAGGAATAATCTCGCGATAAATGGGATTAGCTATATCCATACTCTTTTGTTGTATTAGACCTAAATCGCGTAGGTATTCCAGATCGTCAGGTTGAATGTTATCTGGATTTGTTTCACCTGTAATGATTGCTTCGATAATGGGTCGAACGCGTTTCTCATGCAGTTTATCTATAAGAACCTGTTCAAAATCTTTTGTTAGATACAATAAACTACCACAGAGCCCACAGAGAACACAGAGAGGGGTCTTATGAATTATTTAATTAATCCAGATATATCTGAAGAAATAGACGGGCGTGAAACTGATCCATTAACGGGTAATATCATTGGGGCCGCTATTGAACAATAGCCCCAATACATGAAGCACAATTACTGTCTTATTTACGGCTTTATGGAACCTGTACTCGAGGATTGCTTATTAATTTTAATGTAAAGCGATTAGTAGATGGCATTTGTCGAATGAAGATATAACCCCCTCTCTGTGTTTTCTGTGGGCTCTGTGGTAGTTTTAATTGCTGAAGTGTTCGACACTAAAATTTTTTAGGCAAAGAAAGTTTCGAAAAATTATCTATTTAAAAGATTTTGAACAGGCTCTAAGACTATCAATGTGCGTATCACGCCGCTTAATCAAAGCTTCTTTTGCTCCGTCAATCATTTTCTTGGTAATGGGCTGGGCTGGGTCCTTGGCATCCCTATAGCAAGTCTGATAAGCTAAAGCATTGACAAGCCAAGGTTGGCCTGCGGTCAAGTAGTATGCATGATCCACGGCATCGGACAGAAATTCCTGTCCAGTATCTTGTGTGTGTTGACTGTATAACTCCCTGATCCCCCATATGACTGGAATTAAATGAAGAAAAGGAATGGTGAGAATTTGAGGTTTTCCCTGTGTTATGGCTAAATAAAGAAAAATCGGGAGAATAATACTTGGCAAAACCATACCTGCTATAAAAGCCTGAAAGTATTTCATTGTTAAACCCCTTGTTTATTTATTTTTTAATGAATATTGTATCTGCATTTTGAAAATCTTTCCTAAAACACCCAATATAATTATAACTTATTTTAATTATTGCTTCAATTTTGTTGGATTTTAGAGGGGGAAAGGTGAAAAGATAACAATAAAAAGAAGTAGCAAGAAGAAGAAAGTCATCCGAAGATCTTTTACCCTTGAAAAAAAAATTCGTTTGTGATATAATTTTTTTTTCACGTCTTATCCTTTCTAGCAAATATTTCAGAAAAGTCTTTTTTTTATCACCATTAATTTCCAGCCTTCGTTGATATTCTAATCAAAAATAACAAAATTTCATTTTGCTAAAATCATCAATAAAAGAAAAAAATATGGAAGATGTTAAACACACTATTCAATCTGCCAAAACGATGAACGCCTCCCTTTATATTTCCCTTTTGGTAGCATTTATAGATTATATGGGAGTTGGGCTTATTTATCCCCTTTTTGCCTCCATGCTTTTTGATCAATCGCTCGCCCTGCTTCCTTCTGAAACAACCCAGGGAAATCGTGGATTGTGGCTTGGCATACTTATTGCCCTCATGCCTCTTGCGCAATTTTTTAGTTCACCCCTATGGGGCCGCATATTCTGACAGTAAGGGTCGTAAAAAGCCTCTCCATCTCAGCATTGGCATATCACTAATTGGGTATCTGATAGCGCTAGGTGGTGTCTTTTTAAATAGCATAGGGTTGCTGCTAGCTTCCAGGATAGTCATCGGATTTGCCTCGGGAAATATGTCAATTGTCCAGGCAACGATCGCCGATCTCAGTTCAAAAGAGGTGAATAAGGCTGAAGCGAAGACCAAAAATTTTGGACTTTATAGCACAGCCCTTGGTGCAGGTTTTACATTAGGCCCTTTTTTGGGCGCTTCACTATCATCTCTGGGATACAGCGTACCTTTTCTTTTTGCAGCCCTGCTTACATTAGCCAACCTTCTTTTTGCTATTACTTTTTGCAAAGAAACCCACCACACCTTGTTTGAGCGTAAACTCAGTTGGAACATTGGGTTTGCTCATCTTAAGAAGGCCTTTGTTTTCAAGGGATTAAGAACCATCCTTATTTGCTCATTCTTGCACAATTTTGGTTGGTCCTATTTTTTTGAGTTCACCCCCGTTTATCTGATTGCCAAATTTCATTTTTCTCCAATGGAACTTGGTCTTTTTTACGGTGGAGCAGGCTGCTTTTATGCTTTGAGTACAGGATTCCTGATCCGGCCTTTTGTAAGACTATTAAAACCCGAAATACTTTTTTCAGGCGGCAATTTTCTAGCTGCTTTGGCTATTCTCACTATGCCCTTTCTTCCCACGGCTTTCTGGATTTGGCCGCTCATGTTCTTGATCTGTTATTTTGTAGCCTTTGTGACTCCATCTTCAACCACGTTAGTCTCCAATAGTGCTCATTCGGAGGCTCAGGGGGAAGCACTTGGTATCTTGAGCTCTGTGAATGCAGCCGCTCTCGTTTTGAGCCCACTATTTTCAGGCTCACTTGTCGGAAAGTATCCTATGCTTCCCATGAAGGTTGGAGGGGTTATCCTGCTGGCAGCAGCTTTGATTATTCTTGCGGTATTTCGCGGCCGATTGTTTAGACGCGAAAAAACAACTTAAACATTGATGTTCACGGTTCTCACAGGAGGTTAAATGGTAAACGATCATTTTTATGTCATTACAGGGGGCCCTGGTTCAGGGAAAGTCTACTTTAATTCATGCACTCAAAAAACGGGGTTTTGCTTGCTTTGAAGAGGTTGCTCGACAAATTATTCAAGAGCAGGTGAGTATTTTAGGAGATGCTGTTCCATGGAAAAATATGACACGCTTTAAAGAGATGATGCTTTTGCGTTCAATAGAAAATTACAAACTAGCAATGGATGATGCCAAAAAAATAACATTTTTCGATCGAGATATTCTTGATTTGATTGCCTATGATCGCTTGACAAAAACAGAAATTTCCCAAGATTTACAAAATGCCTTTCAGAACTTTCTCTATAACAAAAGGATATTTATCGCTCCACCTTGGAAAGAAATTTATTGCAATGACATGGAAAGGAAGCAAACCTATGAAGAAGCCGTAGAAATTTATCATAACCTTGTGGAAGTCTATTCAGAATATGGACGGGAATTAATTGAACTTCCTAAAACAAGTGTTGAAAATAGGGTTGAGTTTATTATTAAGTTCTTGAATTTTTTCTAATACCCGGGCAAAAATCCCAAATATGAAGATTTGACCCAATTCTTGCTTTCAAAATTCTTCCATCCCATTTCACTTTTGGAATTTCATTAGCATCTGAAAAATTCATATAAATCTTCAAGTCATTTACTATTGGGATTATATTTGAGTATTGCCATAGTTTTGGAATACTCTTTGAGAAAAGGATACATTTTTCATGATCTAATTTGATAGTTGAGATCGAGGAAATATGACCTTTGAAGTTGATTACTTCACTGAATTTTACATCTTGTGTTTTGTTTTCAGAATTTTTTATTAAATCAAAATGAATAATTGCTGCTTGGCCATCTGAAAAACCACATCCTAATTCATTATTCAAAATATCTACAGCAGTCAGTTTTTTTTCTTTTTTCTCATTCAAAATTGATAAAATTATAAAAATATCAAAAATAATATTTTTTTTGCGGTTTTTTTTATTTTTTTCTAGCATGATGTTGCCAAATTCATCCCATTGAACTATTTTCCACTTTTTATTTAGTAGAAAATTGGTCTCTTGCCGAGAGGGTTGATCATTTTCCATTATTGAAAAGAATTTTTTGACATGAGTTTCAATTTTTCTAATTTTTCTTGCAGGTTCAATTTTATGGACTTGGGCAGGTTCAATTTTCTGGATATGGTAGGAATATTTAGGAAGAGTGGAATTTTTATTACATTCCAATTCTACAAGCATCCCATATTCCCGTTTATAACTATTTTGATTCCAAAACTTTTGGTAAAAAGAGAGTTCTGATCTATGCGCTTTGGGATAGCGATCTGCCAAAATTTGCCTATATAGTATCTGCAAAGCTATTTTATTACAAAAAGCACAAACAAGTGAAACAGATAATAAGTCTTTTTTTGGCAATTTTGAGTAAATATACTCTTGTATTTCAAAAGGTAAGTAGAAAATTTCCATTCTTCAAATCCATTCTTTAATTAGAAGATTGGATTTTATGATATATTGAAAAATTAATCAAACAAAATTTTCCAGACAGTAAAAAATAAAATTTATATTATTTACACTACTATATACTTTTATTTAATAATTAATTATAATATACTTTTTATAAAATGGAGTTTGGTAATGGAATTAAGTTCAATATTACATAGACACGATAATTATTTATTTCATAAAAATAGAGAAGGAAGTCATAGTTTAGATAAAGAGAGTTTAAAAGGAACGAAAAGAAAAATTGAAGAAATTTCAAAAGAAAAATTTGATGATATTCAAGCAATAAAAACGTTTAGTGCAACCGATTCAAAAGAAAAAGAATGTTCTTTAATGCTTGCTCCTGAATATGAGCCTTCTCAAAAAAGAAGGCGAGTCATAGCTATAGAATCAGAAGGTCATCCTCTCTTATTAGAAAATTCTTCTTCTGAGGAAAAGGAATTGCTAGAAAAATTTAATTTTTTAACACTAAGAACGCTACATAAAAACAATCAAAAAACAACCGCCAATGATGACGTACAGAGAACGCTGGCAGTGGATATTTATTCTAGAGATAGGTATTTACTCAAGGAACATGCTCAAAGAAGGATGCTTGATTTGCACCTCAAAAATGTACTCCATCGTGGACTTAATTTAATAACCCTTAGAAGAAAAGCAACCGATTTACAAATTGGCAGAGGAAATGCAAGAGTAGGAACTCAAGCGGCACATTCTTCGCTTCTTCCAAATCTTGAGGGAGACTATCGTGATGCATTTGTAAATAGGATTTATAAAGCTCTTTTGAATTATAGCACCTTATGTATACCCCTACCTTCAGAGCTCTTTCTTCAGCTATCTGCCCTAGGTTATCTTGAAGATCAGATTTTTAGTATGTTTAATGAAAATCTTCACCTTTTACGTGAGGAAGAAAAAGCCAAGGGTAATATTTTAAATTTTTTGCTTTCATCCTTACCTTATCAAGGAGAAATCCACCCCCTTATCGATGAACGCAATTCTTTATATTTAAATGGAAATCAAACACTTATCGCCCCAACTTTGGTGAATCGGGTGGATGATGTGGTAGAATACCGCCTGAGAGATACTCTCCTAAAAAAATTAAAAGCTTGTTCAAGAAATGAAGAAACTCCTGTCTCTAGTACCTGTTCGGCAGGCAGAGAAATTCTTACGGAACTCGTAATGAGTAAATTTGAGATTGATGAAGATTTACAAAAGTTAGAAAATATAAAAAAGTTTCTAAATGAAACAGTTTTTAAATTAAAAAACTTTTATGAAGAAATAATGAAAAAGCAACCTGATCATAATCAAGTTGTGAAATCGCTTAACGCAGAGATTGCCTTTTTGAGATTCCACTCGACTGTTAACCAACTTCAAGAAGTTTTTGAGACACGACGCTTGTACACTTCGCATAACGATGCCGAAGACCGTTCTTTTATCTTCGATCAACTTCGTTATGAAGAAACAAATCCAATCAAAAAAATTCAAAAACAATTGAGTGTATTTGATTTTAAATCCTTAAATGCAAGAATCAAAGATTCATATGATTTGGATAATAAAAAGAAAGAAATAATTAAATTTCTTTCAACTAAAGGAGTGAATTTAAATCAACAACAATTATTAAGTAGCTGTAGTTTGATTTATAAAAATAATCTGGCAGAAATTTACTATATAATTACAAAAACGGAAGAGTTAAAATTTTTAAAATCGGATTTTAAAGAACATTCAGCCGATAATATTAATTTTCTGTATGAAAAAATTCTTATTGAAACAGATAAAATCACTCCAAGTACTGAAACGAATAAAGTCATTGATAAAATGTTAGAAATTAAAAAATTAAGTGAACTTTATCAAGTATTAAAACAAATAGAAAAAGTTAATGAGGGAATAGTAAACATAGACGTTCCGACTGTAATTCAAATTAACGAAATACTTTCCAGATTGCAGGAAAATTATTTATGTTCTGAAAAAAAATTTATTGATGAATTAATTATTCAGCTCAAATATGCAAATAAAACCTTTGAAGCTCAGGCTAATGGAACAGCAGATATTTTATGTGATTTTATACAACCACAAGCTGAAGTTCAGCCATTGTCTCAGGATTCAGTCGGAGACCGAAAAGGCTATGATCCCAAAATCCTTCAAGCCCAATTAATGAGACGATCTTTCAAAATTCAATATATTGCTACTCAATCTGTAAAGGAAAAGGGCAAAGAAAGGGAGGAGGAGGAAGGGGACTAGCCAATGCACAAACAATCCTAGAATTCCTCGAAATAGCTTATGAGTGGCCAATAAACTTCCCCTCAATATGGTGGGGAAAAGGAAAAGTAAATAAGCTTTATCATTGAGGCTGTAAAAAACGCCAATCTATCAATCAAGCAATAATGGCACTATTAGACCTCTTGTGTAATTCCACAAGAGGTCTAATAATTTATGTATAAATTGTTACGCTTGAAATATATATTAGTCTATGATATTTTTCTTTCTTCATTAGTCAATATATTAGAATATATAGGTGTTTATGAATCATATATCTAACTGCTCTATAGCATTTATTAAAGAGGTCTTATTTCATCCTTTAAAGGTTGAGTTGAGCCAACGTCAAAAGAGAGTTGCTCTTATCGCTTTAGCAATAATTGGCTATATGGCGGCTTGCACTTTTTTGTGTTATTTCTGTTCATCGGAAAGAAAGAAACCCGTTAAAGCTAAACAGATCCCTCAAGAAAAAGTCTCTCAAGAAAAAGCTTTTGAAAACATTCCGGCCATTCAAAAAGCAAAAGATTGGAATGAAGGGGATGTAAAAAAAATTGAGGAATACAACGAGTGGTCTCTAGAGGAGGAGGAGAATGTAGCTGAAAACCCAATGGAATCTCCGATACGTGAAAACCCAATGGAGCCTCCAAAAGAAATTGCCGAACAAAATGTGATTCACCCACCTTTAGATCAGTCAAATGCCATTAAGCTATTGCAAGATCAGCAGTTTTTTATGGTTTTGAAGGAACATCCTCTCTCTTATTATGCCAAAGATTACAAAGAATTTCTGTCTTTACAACGAGAAGTGCAAGGCAATTCCCCTATTCCATGGATGAACAGATGGATCTTGCAATGTAATGGCAAACCGGAAGAAGAAGAGTGTTTTTGGCAAAATCTTTGGCTTAATTTCTTTTACACTGATTTGAATACTTCTACCCACCCAAAAATCCAGAAAATAGTAGAACACTTAAAAGCTGAGGGCATCGTTTTATATGAACCACGCTTGCATTTAGACAAAATTCTTTGTTCATTATCCAAGGATGAACTTGAAAGCATAAGAGAAACCGTTCAGGATGCCATCCGATTAAATCATTTTGAAAGCTATTCATTTCCTGAATTTTTAAAAGTACATCCTGATCCGGAGATTCTCCTCGCCTATGTGCAAAAATCTCCCTTCAACTTCTCGAGAGTGCCAAAGGAAATGCGATCCAAAGAATTATATTTAGCTGCGCTTTGTCAGGATGGATCTTATCTCGCATATGTTCCTTTAGACAAGCGAACTGATGAATTATGCCTTATCGCTGTAAGACAAAAAGGGTTTGCCATTAAGGATGTCCCTAAAGATAAATGCACCAACGAGTTATGCCTTCTTGCTGTTCAGCAAAACGGGTGTGCTATTACATACGTTCCGAATGATAAACAAACGGAAGAATTGTACCTTGAGGCTGTTAGACAAAGTGGAACGGCTCTTGAATTTATTCCAAGGGATAAACGCACTCAGGAATTATGTCTTATTGCTGTCAAACAGAACGGAATGGCTCTTATATTTGTTCCTAAAGATAAAATATCAGAGAATTTATTCTTTGAGGCTGTTAAACAAGATGGACAAGCTCTTGCATTAATCCCAAGAGATAAGCAAACCAAAGAATTATGTCTCACGGCAGTCAAACAAAACGGAATGGCTCTTAGACATGTTCTTTTAATAGAACGAACAGATGAAATCTGCCTTGAAGCTGTGAAACAAAACGGAAAAGCTCTTGCATCTTGCCCACAAAATCTGGCGCTTAACGAAGCATTATGTCTTCTGGCTATGCAACAAAATATTGAAGCTATTAGATTTGTTCCAGATAATATGAAGTCTAAAGAAATGTGTTTAGCTGCTGTCTTGCAAGATGGGCTGATGATCTATTCTGTACCAAAGAACGAAACATGGTCAGAGTCGTTATACTTAATTGCTGTCCAACAAAATGGATTGGCTCTTAAAAATATTCCAAAAAATAAATTGTCAGAAGAATTGTGTTTGGCTGCCATTCAGCAAAACGGCTGGGCTCTTCAACACGTATCAGAAGATAAAAAATCGGTAGAATTGTGTTTGGCTGCCGTCCAACAAAGTGGATGTTCTCTACTGTTTGTGCCATTTAATAAACGGACTAAAGAAATGTGCCTCGCTGCCGTCCAACAAAACGGGTGGGCTATTAAATATGTACCAAAAGATCTATTAGAAGAATTACATTTCGTTGCCATTCACGACCAATTAATAGAGGATTTAGATGACGAAGATTTATACGGCAACTAGATCACAATGTTGAGCAGCAATGGGGGCACTTTTTGGCTTTCAAAGGTATAGGCGAGCAACATTCGGGGCAATCTTTCGTTTGCGCTTCTTCCGCTGGGCTTGCCTTGCGCATTTTCATGATGGCTTTCAACGCTAAGAACACCGCTCCAGAAATAATCAAGAAATCAATCAAGGAGCTGATGAACGCGCCATAGCGGATTTCAACAGGAGCCTGATGGATCCCTGGGACAGATAATTTGATCGCCAGGGAGTTAAAATCAACACCTCCGATCAGAAAGCCAAGGGGCGGCATCATCACATCAGACACGAAAGAATTCACTACTTTACCGAAAGCTGCGCCAATGACAACAGCAATCGCTAGGTCAAGCATATTGCCTTTCAAGGCAAATTTTTTAAAGTCTTCCCACCATGACATAAATCGGGTCTCTTGTTTGCATTAATTTGGATATACCAGTTTTCCCAAATTAGAGGAACAGGATTACTATTCTCCCTTTTCTGTTTACTCTCTTTTCTCCATAGTAACTATATCTAAACAGCTATTTTTCAGTATGTTTTGCAACATAATTAACATAAAGGAACAACAAAGAGGCCCAAAGGCACAGAGAACAGCTTTTATAAGAAGGGGAAGTTTTTTAATTAAAAAGCCCAAGTTATAGTGTACAGAAAATATTTTTTGAATATATAAGGTCTTTTCATTCAAGATGTAGTTATATGTGGACTAAACACCAAGGAGATTACCATGCAGCAAAAAGCATCTACCCTCGACCAAACAAATATAGATCAATTGTGCATCAATACGGCCCGTCTATTGTCCGTAGATGCGGTTGAAAAAGCAAATAGCGGACATCCGGGTTTGCCCTTAGGTGCTGCTCCAATGGCGTATGTCTTATGGACAAAGATCATGAACTATAATCCTAAAAATCCCTACTGGTATAACCGGGATCGCTTTATCCTTTCCGCAGGGCATGGTTCGGCGCTTTTATATAGCATGCTCCATTTGACGGGATATGAGAAGATGACCTTGGATCAAATTAAAAATTTCCGCCAATGGGGAAGCCATACCCCGGGTCATCCTGAAAGATTTATAGAGGCTGGTATCGAAGTGACGACGGGTCCCTTAGGGCAAGGTTTTGCTAATGGAATTGGTTTAGCCATAGCTGAAGCCTATTTGTCAGCGCGCTATAATCGACCGGGCTACGAACTCATCAACCATTACACTTATGCGATTGTCAGTGATGGGGATTTGATGGAGGGGGTTGCTGCTGAGGCTGCTTCCTTTGCCGGACATTTAAAATTGGGCAAATTGATTTATCTTTATGACGATAACGAAGTGACTTTGTCTGCCGGCACCCAAATTACTTTCACCGAAGAGCGTGCACAACGTTTTGAGTCTTATGGCTGGCAAACAATTATGATTGAGGATGGGAACGATATTAAAGCTATTGAGCTTGCTATACGAGCAGGTCAAAAAGATCTCGAACGGCCTACCTTAATTCTTGTCCGGACACATATTGGATATGGCTCACCCAAACAAGATTCTTATGAAGCCCACGGTTCACCTTTAGGCAAAGAAGCCACAAAATTGACCAAAGAACATTTTGGGTGGCCTTTAGAGCCAACTTTTTATATCCCAGAGGCGGCAAAAGAACATTATCTTCAATGTGTCGAGAAAGGAAAAAAAGTAGAAAAGGAGTGGAATGATCGTTGGAAGGCTTACCAGGAAGCTTTTCCCGATTTGGCCGAAGAATTGAAATTAATGATGGCTCAAAAATTGCCCGAAGGGTGGAATAAAGATATTAAGCCCTTTCCGGCTGATCCCAAAGGGATGGCCACGCGCGTTTCTTCAGGAAAAGTCTTGAATATGATTGCTCCTCATTTACCCGGCTTAATAGGAGGTTCGGCAGACCTTAATCCCTCCACACATACTGTGATTAATAATGGGGGAACTTTTGAAAGCCCTCTAACCGATTTTGGCGACCGCCAAGGGGCGATCGATGGGGGATGGAACTATGCAGGGAGAAATATTCAATTTGGTGTACGCGAGCATGCGATGGCTGCAATTTCAAATGGCATAACAACCTATGAAGGTTTGATTCCTTATTGTTCCACTTTTCTCTGTTTTGCTGATTATATGCGTCCGGCCATTCGCCTGGCTGCTTTATCTAATAAGCACGTTTTATTTATTTTTACTCATGATAGCATTGGACTGGGAGAGGATGGGCCACCCATCAGCCCGTCGAACATGTTGCCAGTTTGCGGGCGATTCCTCAATTAGTGGTGATTCGACCCGCTGATGCCAATGAAACAGCTGTTGCGTGGCAAGTAGCTATTGAGACAAACACAAAACCCACTGCTTTTATTTTAACACGGCAGAATGTTCCCACTTTTGACAGAAGCCGTTATGCCTCTGCAGAAGGTTTGAGAAAAGGGGCTTATGTGCTTGCTGATCCTCAGGGGCAAAGACCCAATATTATTTTAATTGCCACAGGTTCGGAAGTAAAATTAATCGTGGAGGCACAACAAAAGTTGGCTGAAGAAAAAATTTATGCCCGCTTGGTTTCCATGCCTTCTTGGGAGTTATTTGATGAGCAACCGCAAGCATATAAAGATGCGGTTCTTATACCTGAAATAAAAGCGCGTTTAGTCGTTGAAGCAGGCATTCAGCAAGGATGGGAACGGTTTATGGGATGCGAGGGAGCCATGATAGGCGTGAATCATTTTGGGGCTTCAGCGCCTGGAGACTTAGTCATGAAAGAATATGGTTTTACAGTAGACAATGTTGTTCAAAAAGCGCGTGAATTGATGAAAAAATAATGTAATAGACCTCTTGCATCATTCATTTCCGTGCCCATGCCCATGCCCATGCCCTTGCCCGATAAATGCTGTTAAAAGGTCTTTTTAGGTTTTTTGGGGGCAAGGGCACGGGCAAGGGTATGGCACGGGCAAGGGCATGGGCAAGGAAATAAATGATGGGTCTAATAAAGCGAGAAGGTGCAAATGGAATTTATATGGGCAGGAATCCTCTCTATCTTGTTGCTGATTTATCTCGTCTATACCGTATTAAATCCGGAAAGTTTTAAGTTTTTAGGAATGCATATGGTCAACTTGATCGAATTCGGTGTGTTTATCGCCCTGCTTTTTGCGGCGGTTCCCTTGCTCGGCCATTATTTGGCTGTGATTTATAGGGACGAACCCCCTAAGCCGCTTCCCTTGTTGGGTTGGTTGGAAACACTCATTTATCGAGTTGGTGGGATTCAACCAGAAAAAGAAATGAAATGGGGTGATTACGCTAGAGCTATGCTTTGGTTTAATTTTTTTGGCTTGGCTTTCCTCTTTCTTTTACAACTATTGCAAGGATGGCTACCCCTAAATCCCCAGAATTTTCCGGGAGTGGAGTGGTCTTTGGCACTCAACACGGCCATCAGCTTTGTCACCAATACTAATTGGCAGGCTTATGGGGGTGAAAATACCCTAAGCTATTTAACTCAAATGCTCGGAATGACTGTCCAAAACTTTGCCAGTGCAGCCACTGGAGGTGCAGTATTAATTGCTTTCATTAGAGGAATCACGCGAAAATCCTCTCAAACCATCGGCAACTTTTGGGTGGATTTGACCCGGACGATTGTTTACCTTTTACTTCCCTTTTGCTTCATTTTTGCCCTTTTCTTAATCAGTCAGGGAGTGATTCAAACTTTAAATCCTTATGTCGAAGCCATCACACTGGAAAATGAAGCGCAAACGATCCCTCTCGGTCCGGTTGGTTCACAAATTGCTGTAAAACAACTGGGAACAAATGGAGGGGGATTTTTTAACGCAAATAGTGCCCATCCTTTTGAAAATCCCACCCCTTTAACTAACTTTCTTGAGACATTTGCAATTTTTCTAATTCCGGCCGCTGTCACTTATATGTACGGTCTAATGGTTAAATCGCGTAAGCAAGGCATGGTCATTTTTCTTGTAATGTTTACCCTTTGGATGGGTGGTTTAGGAATTGCTCTTTATTCTGAGCATTCATTTAATCCCGTTATGGAAATTAATCCTGTATGGGAAGGCAGAGAAACTCGAGTAGGGATACCCAATAGCATTTTATGGGCTGTCACGACGACGGCAACTTCTAATGGCTCCGTGAATAACATGTTATCGAGTCTTTCTCCTTTAGCAGGTGGTCTAGCGCTGCTTAATATCATGGTTGGCGAGGTGATCTTTGGGGGTGTGGGAGTCGGCCTTTGCGGCATGTTGATGTTTGTCTTACTCACTGTCTTTTTATCGGGTTTGATGGTAGGCAGGACTCCGGAATATCTGGGTAAAAAAATCGAAAAAATCGAAATGCAATGGGTGGTGCTTGCTATTTTAATGCCGGCCTCGCTTATTTTGTTCGGTGCAGGCATCTCGAGTATTTTAGATGATGCCTTAAGCAGCTTAGGGAACAGCGGACCGCATGGATTAACAGAACTTCTCTATGCCTTTTCTTCGGCGGCAGGCAACAATGGAAGCTCTTTTGCCGGGCTGAATGCGAATACTCTTTATTATAATCTAGGGCTTGGTTTTGTCATGTTTGCGGCCCGTTTATCAATTCTCATTCCCAGTTTAGCCATTGCAGGCAACCTTGCGAATAAGAAAGTTCTGGCTCCATCCATAGGCACATTTTCCACCGACACCCTGCTTTTTGGAATTTTGCTTTGCAGCGTGATTTTGATCGTAGCAGCCTTAACATTTTTTCCTGCTTTGTCTCTCGCCCCGATCGTGGAACAAATTTTAATGCTTAGAGGCCATTCTTTCTAAGGATAAAAAATGAAAAGAAGAAAAGGAATAATTAATACAGATTTAATGACAGGTGCCTTGAAGGAGTCATTTAAAAAACTTGCCCCGCAAATTCAGTTCAGAAATCCTGTGATGTTCGTAACTTACCTAGGGGCGATTTTTACTACACTGGGGCTAATCTTTGGGACCTATTCAAGCTTTAACTTTCAAATTACGTTATGGTTATGGTTTACGGTTTTATTTGCTAATTTTGCAAGTGCCATTGCTGAAAGCCGAGGCAAAGCACAAGCAGATAACCTTAAAAAGACGCAGACAGAAACCTACGCTAAAAAACTCGTCAATCAAAAAGAGATTTCGATTCTGGCAGCTGATTTAAAGAAGGGGGATTGCATTGCATGCGAATAGGCGATATTATTCCCGCTGATGGAGAGGTCATAGAGGGTATTGCCACGGTCGACGAATCGGCCATAACTGGAGAATCGGCCCCAGTCATCAGGGAAAGCGGAGGAGATAGAAGCGCCGTGACGGCTGGCACACGCGTAGTAAGCGACCGCATTGTTATCCACGTCACTTCTGAAAAGGGAAAGAGCTTTTTAGATCGCATGATCGGACTTATTGAAGGAGCTCAAAGGCAAAAAACTCCCAACGAAATCGCTTTAAACATTGTTTTATCTGCCTTAACTATCATCTTTCTATTAACGGTGATGTCTGTCAAAACTTTTGCTGACTATAGTGCCAAAGCTGCAAATCAAGATTTGTCCCAGGTTGTCACGATCACTGTGTTGATTGCCTTGCTCGTTTGTCTTATTCCCACTACTATTAGTGCTTTATTAAGTGCAATTGGAATTGCGGGCATGGACCGCCTAATCCAACGCAATGTGATTGCAAAAAGCGGACGTTCGGTGGAAGCGGCAGGAGATATTGACCTTTTAATCCTCGACAAAACAGGCACCATCACCTTGGGCAATCGGATGGCAACAGAGTTTTTACCTGCTCCTGGTGTAACTGAAAAAGATTTTGCAGAAATAGCGCAGTTGGCTTCAATGTCCGATGAGACTCCTGAAGGGCGTTCCATAGTAGTTTTGGCTAAAAATAAATTCTTTTTACGCGGCGAGTTATTAGATGTTAAAAATACCCGCTTTATTCCTTTCTCCGCCCATACGAGAATGAGCGGCCTTGATTTTCTCGATGAACAAGGGAAAGTCATGCGTTCTATTCGTAAAGGGTCTGCTGAAGCCATCCAGAGATATGTTGAAAAACAAGGCGGAACTTTTTCTTCTCAGCTTAACACCCTCATCGATCCTATTTGCAATAAAGGAGGAACCCCCCTATTAGTTTCGGATGGTTCTAATGTTGTGGGGGTGATTCATTTGAAAGATATTATTAAAGGGGGAATAAAAGAACGCTTTGCCGAAATGCGCAAAATGGGCATACACACCTTGATGGTCACTGGTGACAATCCTCTAACAGCGGGAGCTATCGCAGCCGAAGCAGGAGTCGATGATTTTGTATCTCAAGCTACTCCTGAAATGAAGCTCGCGCGCATCAGGCAGGAGCAGAAAAATGGGCATCTCATCGCTATGACGGGGGACGGAACCAACGATGCTCCTGCCCTGGCCCAGGCAGACGTGGGGGTAGCGATGAACACAGGAACTCAAGCCTCAAGAGAAGCCGGCAATATGGTAGATTTGGATAGCAATCCGACGAAATTGTTGGATATTGTGGAGATAGGCAAACAGCTTTTGATGACGCGGGGTGCACTGACTACCTTCAGCGTGGCCAATGACGTGGCGAAATATTTTGCCATCATACCGGCAATTTTCGGCCAGCTCTATTTAAATTCAGGAGTAGAAGAAGGGCCCCTTAATCTTTTAAATATCATGCAATTGCAATCGCCGCAGAGTGCGATTCTAAGTGCGGTGATTTTTAATGCGCTTATCATTGCAGCTTTGATTCCACTGGCCTTAAAGGGAGTTCCCTATCGCCCGCAACCTGCTGCTACCCTTTTACGCCATAATCTGCTAGTTTATGGTTTAGGCGGTATTATTGCTCCCTTTGTTGGTATTAAAATGATTGATCTGTTTATTACATCTTTAGGACTTGTACATTAGGAACTGCAGCTTATGAATCCTATGCGTTCTGCATTTAAAATGTTTGTGATTGTGGTGATACTCACGGGTTTAATCTATCCGCTGTTAGTCACAATGATCGCCCAGTTTATTTGGCCCAAACAAGCCAATGGCAATCTGGTGACAATAGGGAAACAGAGTGTCGGTTCTGCATTGATTGCACAGAATTTTAAAAGCGAAGTTTATTTTTGGCCACGCCCATCTGCGATTGCGTATGATCCCCTTAAACCCTCAGGTGGAAGCAATCTGGGTCCTACCAGCAAAATACTAAAAGAAATGGTTGAAAAAAGGGCGCATGAAATTGAGAAAGCTCATTCAAGATCATCGCAAGGAATTCCACCCGAACTCGTATATGCTTCAGGTAGTGGATTAGATCCTCATATTAGTCTTAAGGCAGCCTATTATCAAATGGAACGCATTGTCAAAGCGCGTACTCTAACATTATCAGACCAAGAAAAGTTAAAAAAACTAGTGGAGTCTAAGATAGAAGGGCGGCAATTGGGGTTTTTAGGCTCTAAATACGTCAATGTTCTCTTACTCAATCAATCGTTAGACCAACAATTCCCTCTAAACCATCCATAGATCTCGCATGATAGAAGAAGAAAAATTGGATCCTGATCAACTTTTAAAGGCAATTCAAAAGGAAGAGAGCCAGCAAGGATTGGGCAAGCTCAAAATTTTCTTTGGAATGTCTGCAGGAGTAGGAAAAACTTATGCCATGTTAGAGGATGGAAAGCAGCGTTTGCAAGAAGGTGTCCAAGTAGTGATTGGAGTAGTCAATACGCATGGCCGAAAAGAGACGGAAGCCCTTCTGGAAGGTCTGCCAATTATTCCAGAAAAATGGGTAAAATACCGGGACAACCTTTTTTCAGAATTCGATATTGATAAAATTCTTGAACTAAAACCGCAGCTAGTCCTGATAGATGAACTAGCACATACCAATGTTCCGGGCTCTAAACATCCTAAACGTTGGCAAGATGTGATTGAGCTGCTCGATACCGGCATTGACGTGTATACGACTTTAAATGTGCAGCATATCGAAAGCCGCAAAGATATTATCGAAAGCATAACGGGCATTCAAATTAGGGAAACAATCCCTGATTTAGTTCTAGAAAGAGCTGCAATGATCGAAATGATCGATATACCCACTCAAGAATTACTAAAAAGATTAAAAGAGGGAAAAGTTTATCTTGGAGACCAGGCTTTAGCCGCTGCACAAAATTTCTTTAGAGAAGATAATCTAACAGCCCTTCGTGAGATTGCGTTGCGTCTGACAGCTGAAAAAGTAGATCATGACCTTCATGGTATCCTAGCTCTAGGCAAAGGATGGAAAACAAGGGAGAGGCTGATGGTGGCGATTAGTCCCTCTCCCTCATCAGAGCAATTAATCAGAGCTTCCCGCAGGTTGGCTTTTGAATTAGATTCTCCTTGGATTGCTCTTTATGTGGATAAAGGGGATCCATTAAGCCAGGAAGATCAGATGCGGCTTAGCAAACACTTGAATTTGGCTCAAGAATTAGGAGCAGAGCTCGTGACAACGCAGGATTTGGACATAGCAGCTGCCATACAACGTATTGCTAAACAAAAAGATGTCACCCGTATTGTTGTAGGACGCTCCAAACCGTGGGCATTCAAATATTTATTTCGTAAAAGCCTTATTGAACGTCTTGAGCAAGAAAATAAGCACATTGACCTATTAATTTTAAGGCAAGATAGACTAGTCAGCCTTTATCAGAAGACATTATTGCCAGTGGAGATTGCTGCAACTTTTCCAGCTTATGGAATAGCTATCGTGACCGTGGCCTTTTGTGCATTACTGGGATACTTTCTTGATCCTCTTTTGGGTTACAAAGCTGTTGGTTTAATTTTTCTCCTGGGAATACTCATTCTCAGTCTTTTTGTGACTCAAGGTCCCGTTTTTTTAGCGGCCATTTTAAGCTCGATTACCTGGGACTTGATATTTATTCCCCCTCTTTTTCATTCAGGAATTTCAGCACCGGAAGATATCGCCCTCGTTTTTCTTTACTTCTGTGCGGCAAGTATTATGGGGATATTAACTAGCCGCCTGAGAAAGCAAAAACATTTTCTTTCCATCAGAGAAGAGAAAATGGAGCGCTTATACGAAGTCATCAGAGAAATTGCAAAGGCGCCCAATTATCATTATTTGTGTCTCAATGTTTCTTCTTTTTTGAAGACAATTTTTGGAGGCGAATTTGATATTTTAACTAAAGATGAGAAGGGACAACTTCTATTGGAGAGCCGCTTGCCGCTCTTAAAATTGGAAAATGAACGTGCGGCTTCCAAATGGGCTTTTCAGAAGGGGAAGATCGCAGGTTTTTCAACTGATACTCTGGCTTCAGCGGAAGGTATCTATTTTCCTATCAAATTCTCCAAGAAGCCAATAGGAGTGCTTGTTTTCCAACCTAAGATAGCGACGCATCCTTCGATGGATGATATGATCTTCTTGCAAGCAGTGGCGGAACAGCTTGGCATTTATTTAGAGCGTTATGTTTTGGAAGAAAAGGCTTGCGAAGTGGATTATGCACGTCAAGTCGAAAAGATACATGGCGCGATTTTCCAATCTTTGTCTAGAGGTGTTTTTAGGCCTTTAGAAAACATCATGGAAATTAATCAAAAATTGATCAAAGCAGATGCAGACCCACAGATAAGCCCTCACCTTAAAAAGATTGAAGATTCCGGTGAGAGTTTAAAGTTAATTTTATCAAATGTCCTTGCGATCTCGAATTTGGAGTCGGGTTTTGTCCATTTTGAGAAGAAAAAGCACAATATAAAATATTTTATTGAACATTGTTTGCATGATCTCAAGCCCTTAATCAAAGAGCGTATGATTGAGATCATTTTTCCAGAACATCAAAAGTTGATTGTCGGCTTTGATGATCACTTGTTAGAATTGGCTATAAATAATATCTTGATGAATGCTCTAGAATACTCCCAGTCTGACCAATCAATCAGAATTGAATTTCAAGCTGCCGAAAAAGAGTTTAAACTTTCCATTTTGGATAGAGGCCCGGGGATTCCGCCGGAAATTATTCCATTAATTTTTGAAAAATTTTATCGCATTCCCGGGTCACCATCAAAGGGTGTAGGTCTTGGCTTGACCATTGTCAAGACAGTGACGGATATTCACCAAGGAAGAATTCAGGTTAATAACCGGGAAGGGGGAGGAACTGATTTTTCTCTTATATTACCTATATGAACATTATAGATAACTTTTTAAGGGGGGAGTAAGGGGGTCTAAGGGGGTTTAAGGGGGTTTTACCCCCTTTTTGGAGCGCGGTACGGCTCTTATGAGATCGCATGGAGGCGATTTTGCCGTACCGCTTTGCGTTTGGCGGCTTTATTTCAAAAATACAGTTAATCTTCTATTCAGTTATCTCATCCATCGATCGCGTTAAATCGATAAATTTCGCATCTTTGACGACTTTCAAAAAAAGCGGTACGGCAAAATCGCCTCTCTAAGATCCGTGAGGGGCCGTACGCGCACTCCAAAAAGGGGGCAAGCCCCCTTAAACCCCCTTAGTTTACAGCCATAAGCTTTAATTCAGCACTTGGGTAAAGATCCTTATTGCACAAAACTTGTTCAAACCAGGGTTGATTTTTCTGGTTCTCTTCTTTCTGTAATTCCTTTTCCCGGGCAATTGCTAATGCGCCTCTTGCGAGAAGATTAAGCTCCTGTATAACGATGGCTTTTAGTTGTTGTATTTTTTCAGGAAGTTGGTAATCTTTAACTAAAAATTCATTTAAAGATTCAAAGGCCTCATCCTTATTGGAATCCCAATCTTTACTTTTTATTTTTAACTTTAAGCAATGGCTGCCGGGGATAACAAAAAATTGATCAAAATTTTCTGGTTTTGGTCTCTCACTTAGCCAAAGGCGATTCCCGTTGTCGTGACCCTCTAACGATTGAAGGCATCCTTCTTCATTCACCCAAATATCAGCGAGAAACCAACATTGAAAGTATCATTACTGACATGAATTAAATGGGAACGTAGTTGCTCGATAATTGTTTGGGCTTGTTGTCTGAGTGGATCTATTATTACAGGAGCCAAAATTCTAGGCTCAACTTGTATTTGAGCAGCTTCTTTTTCTAATTGCGCAGGCATATTTTGAAATCCATTTTGCTTGACAGCAGCGAGATATAACTCGTTGTTTATCATTTCTCTTGGAGCATATTGAAAAGCCAATCCATCTTGCTGGACAGCAGCGAGACATAACTCGTTGTTTATCATTTCTCTTGGAGCATATTGAAAAGCCAATCCATCTTGCTGGACAGCAGCGAGCGCGATTCTATTTATTTGCATATCTATAGGGAAATATTCCGCAGCTTTGTTAGCGAGTTCTTCTGCTGGTCTGACATCCTCTTGAATTTTTGCTTCTTCTTCAACTTTTGCTTCATGAACGTTTACAGCCATAAGCCTTAATTTAGCACTTGGGTAAAGAATCTTATTGCACAAAACTTGTTCAAACCAAGGTTGATTTTTCTGGTTCTCTTCTTTCTGTAATCCCTTTTCCTGGGCAATTGCTAATGCGCCTCTTGCGAGAAGATTAAGCTCCTGTAGAAAGATGGCTTTAAGCTGTTCTTGTTCCTCAGATAGTACCTGACAATCATTATTTTCGCAAAGAGTTATAAAAGCATTATCCTCAATGGGTTTCAAGTATAAACTTCGTATGCTTATATCTAAGCAAAAAGTACCTGTAATTTTACAAAAATCAATGAAACTTTTCGGTTTTGCCTCGTCACCAACCCATAGGCGGTTTGTACTATCAAGAGCCTGAATGTATCCTTCTTTATTTACCCATACAAGTAATTTAAGATTGTCACCAATGAATTTGGCATTTTCGGTGACTTCGATTAAATGGGAACGTAATTGTTCTATAATGTTTCGAGCTTTTTGTCTGAACGGGTCTATTATTACAGGAGCCAAAATTCTAGGTTCAACCTGTATTTGAGCAGCTTCCTTTTGCAATTCTTGCTCATTCTTTGGCTGAATAATTTTTTCCTCAAGATCGATCTGCTCTAATTTTTCAAGAATGGGTTTCTCTCTCTCTGGCTTGTTTACTTTTCTGACAATTATTTTATTTTCAAGTAAGCCACAAGAAGCTAAACAACGAGCGAGATAAAATAAAGCTAAATAGCCTACACAAACTAGAGCAATAACCGAGACTTTTTTTTGTAGAGGTGTTAATTTGTGAAAAATATTGGTGGTAAAGTTCAAAACAAGATTAGATTGTAAATGATTAAAAAGAATGCTCATAAAATTTCCTAAATAAATGATTTTAATATTAGTTAATATAATAAATAGGTCAGTGGTTTTTGTCAATTTAATTAGGTATAAATCGAGTTGTTTTTAAGAATCATTACCTGAAATCCAAAACTGATAGTGCGTCATTCGGGCTTTACTCTATTTTCTCAGCAATTTCTTCTCTACCTTGAATTTCTTCGTTTAGAATAGAGGGTCACGTTTATCTTCTTTGATTTTGCCGCTTTTTTTATTTTCTATCAAAGAACAAGAAGCGGAGCAACGAACAAGATAAACTAAAGCCAAATAGCCAAAACAAGCTAGTCCAATAATTGCGATTTTTTGTTGTAAAGGGCTCATTCTCTGAAAAATTTTGGTAGGGAAATAGTTAATAATGGAATTAGGTAATAATCGATCAAAAGAAATAGGCATAGAATGATTCTCCCATAAGGTTATAGGTTATTATTTTGAATAATCTGGCAATATTAAATGTTTGATTAAATTTTGTCAATTATAAAACCCGGCTTTGGTTACGCTTTTAGAGATTGTGTTTTAGCGATTGCCTGCGAATGCACAATCGCTGGGCTGAATACAATTTTTGATTCTTTTTATTTGAATTTTAATGGCTTTTAGATATGCTAAAGCAATCTTTTTATGGTGGCCATCATTCAATTTAACCCCAAAGAAAGAATATATGGAATTTTTTAACGAAGGATAATTATGCAACGCTTTCTAAGGTATTATGTATTTAGCATATGCTTTTTTTATTTTATTTGTAATTTACAAGCCTCTTCTTTTGAAGATAAAAAGAAAGCTCAGATGATCCAATGTTGCTACAATCAGTTCATCTAAAATAGCGACTCGCCTTGCATTTTCAAATGTTCTTTGAAGGAGGGTTTTGCCTAAGATGGGAATCAGGGGTTTGCCAGGAAGACGTGTACTCGCAAAACGAGCAGGGATAAACCCTATAACTTTAGTTGTCATTTTTACGTAACTTCAAGAGTTGAATAACAAAGCAATGATAAGGAAAGTGGGGATAAATGGCAAGGCCGATGATAAATAAACAGGCCTCCTGTTAATAGGCCCCGAAATGCCGGTAATTTGCAGGAGCTTCTGGTATTAAATTAGGGTTATTTGACACAAATATTTCCGGCTAGTTGGTTGTTAGATTATTTATTGCATTGTTTCGTAATGCCGCAAAACCACTGAGAACTGATCTCAGTGGTTTCTCAGAGAGGCACAAAATGAGCTGGTTGCGTTATATTAGGAACCAAGTTATCTTTGTTCCCTTCAGAGGTCTAATGAAACAATCTACTCATAGGTTTTGATTCAGTTGGAAGGGTGAAATATTTTGACAGCCTCCATTTGGTCTGAACGTGCAAGCCCATTATCTTGGTTGGGCCCAAAAAAGAGTAAGACTGGAAGGCATTAAGAATGCGGATCTCTGATCAGTTATAACCACTTTGATCTTTTCTTAGAGGTCTAATGAATTTTTTATTTTTAATATTTTATGAAATTGCTTTATGGATCATTGCTCTTATCGCTATTCCAAAAATCCTTTATTCGCTATTTGTACTTGGAAAATATCGTCAAAGTTTTCTTCTAAGGTTTGGATTTCGCTACCCGATTTTTCAAAATTTACCAGCTCCTTCTATTTGGATACATGCCGTTTCAATGGGCGAAACTAAAGCGATTGTTTCCATAGCTCGTGAATTAAAACAGCGCTTTCCCGAGGATTGCTAAACAAAAAGATATCACGCGTATTGTTATAGGACGTTCCAAACCATGGTCATTTAAATATTTATTTCGCAAAAGCCTCATCGAGCGCTTAGAGCAAGAAAATAAACATATTGACCTTGTAATTTTAAGGCAAGACAGGTTAGTTAGCCTTTATCAGAAGACATTATTACCAGTGGAGATTTCAACAAATTTTCCATCTTATGGAATAGCAATTGTGACCGTGGCCTTTTGTGCTTTACTGGGGTACTTTCTTAATCCTCTTTTGGGTTATAAAGCTGTTGGTTTAATTTTTCTCCTAGGAATACTCATTCTCAGCCTTTTTGTGACGCAAGGTCCTGTTTTTTTAGCGGCAATTTTAAGCTCGATTACCTGGGACTTGGTATTTATTCCTCCTCTTCTTTATTCGAAAATTTCTGCGCCGGAAGATATCGCCCTTGTTTTTCTTTACTTCTGTGCGGCCAGCATTATGGGGATATTAACCAGCCGTCTGAGAAAGCAAAAACAATTTCTTTCGATTAGGGAAGAGAAAATGGAGCGCTTATACGAAGTTATCAGAGAAATTGCCAAGGCGCCCAATTATCATTATTTGTGTCTCAATGTGTCTTCCTTTTTGAAAACAATTTTTGGTGGCGAGTTTGATATTTTAACCAAAGATGAGAAGGGCCAACTTCTATTGGACAGTCGCTTGCCGCTTTTAAATTTGGAAAATGAACGTGCGGCGGCCAAATGGGCTTTTCAAAGGGGGAAGATCGCAGGTTTCTCAACTGATACCCTGGCTTCGGCTGAAGGTATCTATTTTCCTATCAAATATTCTAAAAAGGCGTTAGGGGTGCTTGTTTTCCAACCTAAGTTAGCAACGCATCCTTCCATGGATGACCTGAGCTTTTTGCAAACAGTGGCGGAACAGCTTGGCATTTATTTAGAGCGTTATGTTTTGGAAGAGAAGGCCAGCGATGTGGATTATGCGCGTCAAGTCGAAAAGATACATGGTGCGATTTTCCAATCTCTATCCAGAGGTGTTTTTAGGCCCTTAGAAAATATTATGGATATTAACCAAAAGTTGATCAATGCAGATGCAGACCCACAGATAAGCCCACACCTTAAAAAGATCGAAGATTCCAGCGAGAGTTTAAAGTTAATTTTATCAAACGTACTCGCTATCTCAAATTTGGAATCGGGTTTTGTACATTTCGAAAAGAAAAAGCATAATATAAAAGATTTTATTGAACATTGTTTGCATGATCTCAAGCCCTTAATCAAAGAGCGTACTATCGAGGTCATTATTCCAGAACATCAAGATTTGATTGTCGGCTTTGATGATCACTTGTTAGAATTGGCTATAAATAATCTATTGATGAATGCTCTAGAATACTCCCAGCCGGACAAACCAATACGAATTGAATTTCAAGCTACCGTAAAAGAATTTAAACTTTCCATTCTCGATAGAGGTCCGGGGATACCACTGGAAATTATTCCTTTAATTTTTGAAAAATTTTATCGCATTCCAGGGTCTCCTTCAAAGGGAGTGGGTCTTGGATTGACTATCGTCAAGACCGTTACGGATATTCACCAAGGAAGAATTCAGGTTAATAATCGCGAAGGGGGAGGAACTGATTTTTCTCTTATATTACCTTTATGAAGGTGATGAATGGGATTGCATTGTATTAATTGACATAATTTGTCAAAAATGTCATTATTTGATATATGAAGAAAGCGAAGAAAATTGAAAATGTTCTTTCCTTAGCAAAAAATCTAATGCAAAAAGGAACCTATGCCATTAGCGAACATGCGAAACTTAGGCAAGGAGAACGTTGCTTCACTATTGGGGATATAAAAAATATCATTAACACAGGTTACCACGAAAAGAAAAAAGACGAGTATAAAGACGAATATGCAGATTGGAATTATGCAATTAGAGGAAAAACTCTAGATGATGAGCAGGCTAGAGTTTGCATTGCCTTTATTGAAGAGACTCATTTTATCGTGATCACTGTAATTCGATTGGAGGTATAGAATGAAAAAAACAAGATACAACGGATTGGGTTTCCCAATCGATTTGAAAGGAGTGAAAACTCGTGAATTTCGCGGGGAAATCCTACCTGATATCAATCACCGAGAACTCGAAGATCAGGTGTTTAAAACCCTTTTATGGCTTCCGGCTCATTTCTCAGGCGCCCATCTCTCTTTTGTTCGAGGTTATATGGGATTATCCCAAAAAGAATTTGCAACAATATTGGGATTAAAGACGCACGCCACCATTTCTGGATGGGAAGGCAAAGAGAACAAAGCTACAGGGATGCAGGGAACAACAGAGGTGATAATCCGATTGCTTATGGCCGAGTTCATTAAAGAAGACGTTTTGCTCCACATTTCAGAGAATTTTTGGAAGTCGCTCATCCCCCAAAAAATCTAGAAATGAAAGTAGCTTGATTCAAAGGCTGTCAGTAAATTAATTTCGCTAATTTGCTGACAGCCTCTCAGTACAGCTTGGGTTGAGGCCTGATGTGGGTGAAACCCAGTGGGTCGCGGAAACGTACGATAATTTTACATTTTTGGTGGGATGGGTAAAAAAAACAGTTTAATACCTAGCTTAGCAACCAGTCTGGCTCAATGTGACATTCCCATCGACCTGTAAAGTTTCCCTTTAGTTTGGGATTATGATTTTGTTAAACACATAAATATGTGTAATCCGAAGCTTGAATCGCACCTGCATTGCTGAATTTATTGACAATTAATAAAAATACATAAATAGTTAACAAACTAGTTTATGCTAATTAAAAACCATGTTTTCTAGGTTATATGATTGTAAATAATAGAGCTCTTTATCCTCCAATCTATTCCGTAGTACCACAAGAAATTAAAAAAGAGGAGGATGTTAAAGTCGAAAACATCGATAATCAGGAAAACATAGCTCAAAAAGAAAAGTTACTTAGAAGAGCTATCATTAACGATTTGGCGCTAAATTTATTGAAAGAGTTAGCAGCAGGATCTGTGATGGTTGGTACAGCTTGTTTTTTTATTGCGAAGCCAGCTATTCCACGGTTAGTTAAACCCGTGATTGTCATTTTAGCAATTTCCATTTTATTGAAAACAATACGGGGTTTGATTACATACAATATCAAGCGCGTACTCATGTGTGGAGGTCAGATTGAAAATATCAAGTTTTTTCATCTAAAGTTTTTTGTACATTCTTATGCATTTGCTCTTGATTCTGTGTTAGTAGCTCTAATTGATAATGTAACACATGGGGTATTGATCCATGAAATCGGGCATGCTTTGACCGCCTCACTTTTCTTTAAGGTTGATTGGCTGAAAATAGAAATTTATCCCTTTCAAGGGGGAGCAACATCATTTAAGATAATAGGATTGACAAGATTAGGTAAATGGATCGGACAGGATCGACCTATTTTTTGATGGTTGCCGCCGGACCAGCTTTTGCTATTCTGGATGCAACGCTATTATTAGGAATTGCTCATTTGGTTAAAGATAAACACCCCAAGCTTCATCTTAATTTAATATGTATTGCTGTAATGAGGATTGCTACTCATGTTTCCTACGCTCTTTCAGCTCTTAAATTGACTAGTGAAGGTATTAAGGGTCATGATTTTTATTATTTATGGAAAAAAGCAGGCATTCATCCGCGTGTAGCCGCGGTTACCATGGTCGCTATTCCGCTGCTGGTCCAGTGTGCGCTTTGGAAAATCAGTACCCATAGACAAGCTCATCAAGCTCCCGCCGCCGCTTGAGCCCTTCAAGCTATCAACACTGTTTTGATTTCTGCAGCTTGTTAATAAATTAATTCAGATTGATGGTAAAGAGCTGTCTATCTGATAATGGGAGAGCAATCGAATCAACAGGAGTATTAAAATGAAGACAATAAAAATATTAGCCCTTTCATTTTCACTTATATTATCAAACCTTTGTTTTGGTGAACAAGAAACGCCAACTCAAGCTGATACTCAAATTCAAGAGTTGACACTTAGTAACATAGATTTTCGAACAGTTATCACAAGCAACATCTAGCAGCGTGGGAAGCTTATCAAAGTTTATTAAAAAGGAAAATTCGAATTGGGATTCCTTATTGCAGGCTTTCTATCACCGCCCTATTCTCAGACCAATTAATCAAGGATTAGCTTACGTCAACGGGGAATTATGCCACGTAGGTAATTATCTCCATTCCACGTTATATACAGTTTTGGAAGGGCCACATTATGGCTTGCAAACAGTGGTGGACTATAATGGATTCGTTCTGTTTGTTAACTTTGATTATGATCTTGAATACATTTCTGGCGGTCTAATTTTACATCATTATTATGATGATTGCAAAGTAGTGACCGGAGCCACGCAAATGATTATTTTTTAAATTGGACTCGTTGGACGAATTGGGCACTCCAATTTGTCTCAACCACCCTGCTCATTTAAAAAATATTGACAATTTACGCAGATTAGCTGAAGGTGAAAAAAGAACCCAGGAAGTAAATATGAAGAAAAAACTGCTGTTAAACTTATGTTATTTCTTGACGTTTGGTTCTACATTATTTGCTGAAGATGCTGTTGGTTTTTGGAAAACTATCAATGATGAAACAGGAAAAGCAGAAAGCATTGTAGCAATTTATCCTCACGAAGGAAAATACTACGGACGCATTATTGCCACAGTGGGAGATGATGGAAAAGTGCAAGATACCATGTATTCTCCAAAAGAACGCGCCCCCGGTGTAGAAGGAGATGCCTATTACTGCGGTATGGATATTATTTGGGATCTTAAGAATAACGGATCAAAATTTACAGATGGAAAAATTCTAGACCCCGAAAAGGGAAAAATTTATGACGCAGAGATGTGGACTAAGGATGGAAATCTGATTGTTCGTGGTGAAATTTGGCTTTTTGGAGAAAATGAAAAATGGATTCCCGCTCGGGATAACGATTTCCCCCAGGCTTCAAAAAGCCTGACTTAAATCAATTCGTGCCATCTATTCCGCAATTAAAGCAGCATCATAATGCTAGGGAGCCTCACGTGGAATTTCAGAAAGTACACAATACCCGCATAGCTGATTAAACCTGGCACAAAAAATGCAATAAGTTAATATACTCATGATGGGTATACCATAGCCTTTTACAATTAATTAAATTAGAGGTGGTTATGAAGAATGACGTTAATTTATTCAATGCCGTTATTGTAGGGGAAAATGGGGAAAATCCCGATCTTGTTTTTTTTGTTGTTGAGGGGAATCGCTTGCATGCAGTCGATCGCCAAGTCGCGAACCTTAAAAAAGGACAAAGCAAGCCAGAACAAATTTTACCATTAATGAGAGAAGCATTAAAAGCTTTAATCGCTTATTCTGATGAAAAAGTTGAACCCCATATTCTGGATGTAGACTGGGCAACATTTTCCGGTCCTAATGAACAAACGCTATTGGTAGGAAAGATTGAACATATCTTTCGCCATCTCCACCACAATTACCGCAATGAACTTTCAAGTATGATTCATCATAAACAATCAGCTTCATAGTCTTAAGGGTTCGTAAAGTAATAAAATACCACATTGGGCGGCGCCAAAGCCTCGGGGTTGAACGATCGTAAAAGGGTCCATATTCCAAGATATTGACCTTTTTACGATCGTTCAACTGCGAGAGCTTTGTTATGCGTAAAGCCATTGAACTTAACTGGAGAGGCTCCATCATAGAAAAAAGCGGTGGAAGTTTGGAAAGAGTTTTCTAATAATAAGGATTTTATGTCTTCTGCTGGTAGTGAGGATCAGAATATTTTAAAGACTCGCCTGCGGATTCCATTTGAAAAGCTTAACGCATTTGTCGATTGGCAGGCGAAATTTAATTGTTGTATTGCAGGCTTTCCGGGATTTGTCAGCTTAGAAATTTTATCTCCAACAAGTTCTTTAGAGACTGAATGGATTTTTATTCAAAGATTCTCCAATCCTCTAAATGTTACTGCTTGGCGAGAATCTAAAGAATGGCAAGCGCTCAAAGGTGAGCTAACTAAGTTCTTAGTAGAGGGTTCAGATAGTTTGCAAGAAGATATATTAGGAGCGTCTCATATGCAAGGAGGGGTAACAGAAGTCTTTGTGACACAAGTCAGCCCCGATAAAGAGGAGGCATTTCATCAATGGATTGCGAAAATCCACCAAGCCGAAGCGAAATTTCCTGGCTTCCGGGGCGCTTATGTCCAAGCTCCCAGCCGAGAAAAAAGCCATCATTGGATTACTCTTCTTCAGTTTGATACCCCTGAAAATCTCGATCGCTGGCTTTCATCTTCTGAACGGCAACAAGCTTTGCAGGAATCCCTACCTCTAATTACCTCACTTGAGAGCCATCGGGTGATTTCCCCTTATGCCGGATGGTTTACTTCTCTTTCAAATGCAGGCAACGTGCCTGTTTGGAAACAGACCATGGTTATTCTACTTGTCCTTTTTCCCCTCGTCATGTTAGAACTAAAATTCCTTCCCCATTGACTACAGCTCTTCCTGCTGCACTGGGGACATTCATTGGAAACGCCATCAGTGTGGTTTTAATCTCATGGCCCATGATGCCGATAGCCATTTGGTTTTTGGGTTGGTGGTTATCTCCCAAAGAAAGTTATTTCAAACAAGCGACAATCCTGGGAACATTATTAGTTATTGCATTATATCTTATAGAAATAGCTCTTCTTTGGAATCTTTTGTAAAAATACCTTGAAAAAAGTTATGTCATAGCGTATATTTAACCATTATTAACTTAATAGTGGAGTTTTATGCATTATATTAATTATCAACCTGCCTTATCCCTTTTTAGTACGCAAATTTGGGATAACATTAAAATTAAAGCAAATCAACTTTCTCCTTTGCAAAAAAGGGTGGCATTAGTAGCTTGTGTAGTTTTTACTGTTTTATTCGGCTATCTAGCGTTCATCGGCTTTCGAGCTATGCGTAAAGAAAGAAATCAAGTCCCAGCGGAACCCATCCAAGGGGTTGCCGTCCAAGAACCACCCTTAAGAGATGTGCGAGAACGCGATATGCTCAGTAAAGTCGTTTCTTTTGAAATTGAAGACCTTTGTGAGCAATTAGAAAAAGAGATGAACTTCTCCGCCCCTGCAAACATAATTGTATTATTGAATTGGCTGATGGAAGAAAGTGGCAAGGAAGTTTGCATAGCAATGAAATAGATGATATTGGCAAAAATTTAGATCCAGCAAAAGTAAAGTTAAAACTCGGAAATCAAGAGCCTGGAAATCAATCGCTTAATGCAAATCCGTTAAGACATTTTGAGGATGATAAAGATAAATATACTGCTAACGAAATCCTTAAAGGCCTATTCGACGTAAATAAGGTTATCAATACACCAGCAGAAATATTAGTAGAGAAGGTGAGAGATTTCTCCATTGATGGAAAGTGTTTGGAATCATTGCCTTGCTCGCATACTTGTGAAATCAGTTTAATTGATGGCCGATACGTTAAAACCACCTTGGGGGGGGATGAATTATACATCATTTTAAAAGCTGTCAACCAAGTGAGGGATATGAATGCTCCCGATCACTTTGACGATGATGCCAATACGAAAGCAAGAACGGATGCCAATCAAGTTCTAATAAAATTATTCAACCAAAATGTACGTTAAGCGGCTGATCCTAATGATGGTTGTTTCTATTTAAGTAAAATAGTCGCTCTCTGGCAGACTTCCAAGCTGCTATATTGTTTTGAACCTTATCCAGGGCTATGCCCCATATGCGTTAAGCTAAGTAAAACAGGGAAAGCGCAAATAAAACACAATAAATTAATTATTAACAGGATAGGCAGGATAAAATCAACTCAAATTTTATCTTGTTTATATCCTGCCTATCCTGCCTATCCTGTTTAAAATTATATAAAATTTTTTTCACAAAATCACAGAGAGGAAAATTTAAAAACAAAAAAATTTTTCTTGCTTTTGGTTTTTCTCTCTGTGTTCTTATGCTCGATTTTTTAGCTTAACGCTTATGGGGCGATGCCCTGGGCTGGGGTGTCACATTTGGGGTTTTGAATGACGGTTTTTATTGTGTTAATTTCAATTCGCCCTATTAGCTCATTCTTCAGGGAGATAAACAGGGGATATCAGTTTTCTCATCCCAATGCAAAGGAATTGGCCAACTATGCCCATGATAAGCCAGCAACCTTTCTGCTGATTCCGGCCCCCAAGTGCCTGCGGCATAATTGGGAAATCACTGGGAGGGGAATTGTTCCACATATCAAGTACGGGCATGAGAAACTCCCAAGATGCTTCTACTTGGTCAGCACGTTTAAATAACGTTTGATCATTTCGCATGACATCTGAAAGTAATGTTTCATAAGCGTCTGGAGATCGCATAAAAAAGGCACTATCATAATTGAAATTCAAACTAACTGTTTTAAGATACATCTCCGATCCGGGAATTTTGGCTTGAATCCATAAAACTATCCCTTCATGAGGCTGAATGGAAAGGATGAGACGGCTTGGTTTTTTATCGAGCACTGCCTGCGGGGGAAATGCCTGATGAGGCACCATGCGGAATTGAATGACGATCTCTGTAGAGCGTTTAAGAAGACGCTTACCGGTGCGCAGATAGAAAGGAACATCCTGCCATCGCCAATTATCGATAAATAATTTCAATGCAGCATATGTTTCTGTTCGAGAGTGAGGTGAGACTGATTCTTCTTCTCGGTAACCGGGTACTTCCACACCTTCCATCCAACCTTTACTGTATTGACCTCTGACAGCATATTGATGAACCATTTCCGGACGTATCGGACGAATTTGATGGAGTACATCAACATTTTTATTACGGATCTCATTAGCATTAAATGATACCATCGGCTCCATTGCCACCAAGCAGAGAAGTTGCATTAAGTGATTCTGAATCATATCTCGCAGGGCCCCGGCTTGCTCTAATAACCGCCTCGGTTTTCGACCCCCACCTGTTCTGCCACCGTGATTGCAACATAATCGATATATCGCCTATTCCAAAGGGGTTCAAAGAGGGGATTTGCAAAGCGGAAGGCTAGAATATTTTGCACTGTTTGTTTACCAAGATAATGATCAATACGGTAAATTTGGGATTCATCGAAATGGGCAGCTAGAAAGCGATTCAGCTCTTTTGCCGACTTTAAGTCATACCCAAGGGGTTTTTCAATGACGATTCTTGATTTTTCACGATCATTGGATAAGCCCGCTTCGTCAAGATATTTTGGTATTTCAAAAAATAGGGAGGGTGGAGTTGCAAGATAAAAAATGTAATGAGATGAAGAACAATTCCAGTCGGACTCCAATTTCTTGCATTGTTCACTTAAAGCTGCATATGTTTTTTGTTCTTTGAAATCACCTTTTAAGTACTTAATCTGGTTGATAAATTGATCCCAACTTCCCGCATCAACGCTTCCTTTGCAAGTGAATTGATTGATCCCTTTAGTAAAATGCTGGCGCAGCTCTTCTTCACTCCAATCTAAGCGGTCTACAACTATGATGGCAAATTGGTTGGGAAGGTTGTGCTTTTGAAAAAGGCTGAATAAGGCCGGAATGAGTTTTCGCCAAGCGAGATCACCACCTCCGCCAAAAATGACAAATAGGGTTGGTTCACTGGGATTATTCATTTTCACCTTTTCCTTCCTCCCAATCTATGTGAAAGGTTCCTTTGGCATCAATCCTTTCGAAGGTATGTGCTCCAAAATAATCGCGTTGCGCTTGAATTAAATTGGTAGGCAGCCAAGGACTTCGGTAACCATCTAAATAACTCAAGGCAGTCATAAATCCAGGAGTCGGAACTCCAGAATTGGCTACGTCAGATACTATGCAGCGCAAATCTTCTTCATATTGTTTCACTTTTACCAATAATTGCGGATCAAGGAGCAGATTGGGTAGGTTGGGATCTTGGCGGTATGCATGGCGAATATCTTCTAAAAAAGCTGAGCGGATGATACATCCACCCCGCCAAATGCGAGCTACCGCTTCGAGATCAAGGTGATAAAGATACTTATCTGATGCTACTTTAAGCAATGCCATACCTTGAGTATAAGCCATTACCATACTGACATAAAAGGCATGCTGAAGTTGTTTTAGAAAAGTTTCCTTATTTCCTTCAAAAAGTCTGATGGGTTTGGAAAAGAGTTTGCTAACTTTTTGACGCTGCTCATGCAATTTGGATAAATCACGCATTCCAACTGCTACATCGATAGTGGGAAGGGGAACCTCCAATTCCATAGCGCTTTGAGTGGTCCACATACCGGTTCCTTTTTGTTTGGCCACTCCAAGAATGTCGTCGATTAGATGGTTTCGTGTTTTAGGATCTTTTTCGGCAAAGATGTGTCCGGTGATCTCCAGCAAATAACTGTTAAGCTCCCCACGGTTCCATTCTGTATACACCTTTTGCAATTCTTCATTATTCAATCCCAATCTTCGTTTCATGAGATCATAGGTTTCCGCAATTAGCTGCATGATGCCATATTCTATCCCATTGTGGACCATTTTAACGTAATGACCTACTGATCCCGGACCTAAATAGGCCACACAGGGATCCCCATTAACCTTGGCAGCAGCAGCTTCAAATACGGTACGCAAGGCTTCATAAGTTTCTTTTGGTCCTCCTGGCATGAAACAGGGGCCATGACGCGCTCCTTCCTCACCACCCGAAACTCCAATACCTAGATATTGAATCCCTTTTTCTGCTAAAAGTTGGGCGCGTAAATTTGTGTCTTTAAAATAGGAGTTGCCAGCATCGATGATCGTATCGCCTTTTTGCAAATAAGGTACAAGTTCTTGGATAACTGTGTCTACAATATGGCCGGAAGGAACAAGCAGTAAAACGGCTCGTGGTTTTTGAAGGGCTTTAATGAAATCTGAGAGAGTATCGGTGGGTATAATCTTAGGGTCTTTTGTAATTTGGCGCAGAGTTTCCACTTGATTCACATTGCTATCATAGCCTGCCACTGGAAAATTGTGATCCGCAATATTTAATAACAGGTTACGGCCCATGACCCCTAAACCTATGATACCAATCTTACACCCTTGATTTGCTGATAGATTTACCATATGCTTGACTCCCGAAAAGAACTAAATGCTGATAAACGACCCCACTTAAACTCTTCATAACTTTCTCTTAAATTTATAAGAAGAGATTTTTTTAAAAACAATTCCGATTGGGTAGACGCTTATTTTGGCAGCCTGAAGAGAGTGGTATAAAGCTCATTTCACATCTCCTTTTTCTTCAATTACACTACAGAAATTGTATTTTTGTTGTTAATTAATTAGATAATTTTTAACATCTTCTTATTTGCGTGATATTTATTCTACCAAAACAGTTAAAGGAGTTTTATGAATCCTATAAGACCAATCTTAAATTTTATGAAAGAGACACCCCCAGAATCTGGTTTCTTTAAAGCGGCTTGTTTAGTCCCCGTTGTGGGATTTATTATTCATCTTTGGAAAAACTTCATCCTGCGTCAAGAATTAGAGGCGATTAAATTGGATGAAGTGGATATTGCTTCAGGCGAAGGAAGAGAAAGATATAATCGCTCCATTAATAAGGTTATCGGAATCATTAACTTAAGTGCATTTTCTATCAATGCCGGCCGTTTTGTGGACATCGCCATGATCATTGCCGGTATGATAGTTTCTAAAAGTAGCCCGCGCCTTGGGAGTACATTTTTTTTCTATGGATTTTTTTCTTTGGTAACACGCCAGATCATTCACTTATCTGATTGGTCCTTAGAATCTGAATTAATCAAAAAAAGACCGGCAAATGCAGGGTTTAGGGTATAATTTTGCTATGATGAAATAGGATGCCTATTGCCATTAGTCTCAATATTTAGGCTCAGAATTAGGCCGAGACGGCCTGATTACTTTTTTCGCTCAGAACTGCTCATCTTGCCTTTGAATTTTAAATTGTATTAAATTCAAAAATCTCCTAACAAGGAGATTAATGTTATACACAAACAATCTGAAGCATTGGTTTTTCGACTGCATCAAAGCCCAGGGAGCTTTGGCGTTGCTCAAAAACAATGCTTCAGATTGTTTGTGTATAAAGAGCCAATATATACAACTTTAACGAAGGGGTGCGTCGTGGGGAGCAAATATTTCTTTAGTTTGGATTCTGTTAAACCTCAAAAAAGTAATGCAGGGGGGAGCCTCACATGCATTACTGAAAATGAAATGTCTGGTTTAGTGAATATCTCATTTGCACAGTTAAAATTGCATAAAGGGACGATTTGTGAACCTGTCTGGCATCCTAATGCAAATAAAATAGGATATTGCGTAAAAGGAAATGCATTGGTATCCATGCGGAGCCCGGCTGGAGTTGAGGCATTTACGGTAAACGAAGGAGATCTATTTTTTATCCCTCGTGGATATGCCCATAACATTTCCAATTCAGTTGAAAATGAGACGGACATTATCTTTGCTTTGGATCATACAAAGCCGGAAGTGATGTATCTTTCAAAGTCTGTCAATTCATTATCAAATGAAGTATTTGCCTCGACCTTTAATACCCCTCCTGATTTTTTTGAGGGACTCAAAAAATCGAGTAAACAAGATTTGATTTCAACCTCAACTTCAATGAAGAAACCCGCTAATTTCATTTCTAACCGCTTTAAATTTAATATTGCCGCAAGCGCAAAGGTCGTTGATGACAAGGGAGGATATCTCCAGCTAGGTACAAAAGCCAATTTGCCTGTTTTGGATGGGCTGGCAATTCTTGGATTTGGAATGAATCCTAAAGGTTCTGTTGAGCCTCATTGGCATACAAATGCCGGGGAGCTTATATACATTATCAGAGGAACAACTAAAATTTCAGTGCTTTCCCCAGATGGGAATCATGAAGTAAAAGAGGTTAAAGCCGGTGAAGGAGCATTTGCTCCTGCCTCTCATTTCCATTACATAGAAAATATTGGCTCAGACGACGTAGACGTAATAGCCTTTTTCAGCAATGCTGATCCCGATTATATTGGAGTTGGAGAAGCAGTAGGCGCTTTCTCAAATGATGTACTTGCTTCGGCTTTCAGCGTCTCTCCAGATTACTTCAATCGTTTTAAAAAGCCAGGCGGCCCTTTGATAATTGTCCCAGTCTAACTTCTGGAGCACAGAGGCTTTCACAGCCTCTGTGTATTTTTCTGCTTGGAAGGAGAAAATTATGAACGATTTTGTGTTAGCAAAAGTCTGTAATAGTCGCTTAGAAGCTGATGTACTGAAAGGGTTTCTTGAAAATGAGGGAGTTGAAGTCATTATTCAAGCTGATGACGCCGGAGGATTACTGCCTCAACTATCATTTTTGAATGGGGTTTCCCTTTTTGTCCCCAGATCCGATTTAGCTTTCGTCAAAGAAATTTTGAACAGTCAGAGATGAGAGGTATTTTTATATGGAAATTTGCCAACTAGGTAAATCACTTGTCAAGGTAAGTGAGTGTCAATACATTGTTGAAATGCTGAACCCTAGCCTTCTCCAATAAGTGTATAATCATCTAAGGTCTGTAGATAATGAATGACGAAACTAAGCGGGTATTCTTTGGCATTGAAGTTCATGCTCCATGGCCCTCAAAACTTCCCCAAGGACGCCTATTAGATGAAAGTCATCGCCACCTCACCTTAGCCTTTTTGGGCAATATCTCTTATTCTCCTCTGCGTGCCCTTTTAGAGTCCTTACCCAAACCCCCTTTTCTTATCGGACCGGTAGGGCAATTTGATGCTTTTCTCCTATTTCCCCCTCGGCGTCCTAATGTAGTGGCATGGCATGCCGTTTGGCTTGATCAAGACACGCCATTAATTGCCTTTCAAAAGAGACTGGTTGATTGGCTTCGTCAGATTAACTATTCTGTTGATGAACGCGAATGGCTACCTCATGTGACACTATGTCGACAACCCTTTAATCCCCGGGCTTGGGAAAAAATATTCGTCCCCCTTCCTTTTTACGCAGGATCGATTCATCTTTATGAAAGTATTGGTAATTTGAACTATATTCCTTTGTGGAGCTGGTTAATACAGCCCCCGTTTGAAGAAATTGAGCATACTGCTGATATGGCCTTTATTGTTCGTGGGGAAAATCTGCAACAGCTTTTTCACAATGCCTTTACAGCTCTTGCTTTTAAGTTTCCCCCTTTCTTGAATTTCTTTACTTCCGTAGAGAGATTGGAAACCCTTGATGATGTGATCATCGCTCTAAATGTTATTGTGGGTACTGTTGATGGAGCTGTTGGCTGTCCTCTGAAAGCTGTGAGCTTTCATGGAGAAATTGGTGTCCTTGAAGATTCAACGTTAATTTGGGAGATGATTGTCGATGTCTAATCTGCAGAAAATTAAACCAGCTACCTATCTTCTTCTCAAAGAGGGAGGAATGTTGGTGCCTGGTCTTGTTATTGCCAACGATGTTTTATTAAGTGGAATCGAAATTGAAAAGCCGTTAGATCAAGTGCGCAATGTTGCCTATCTGCCCGGAATTGTAGGTTATAGTATAGCCATGCCGGATATTCATTGGGGTTATGGATTTCCTATCGGGGGAGTAGCAGCGATGGATGCTGAAACAGGCGTCATTAGCCCAGGAGGTGTTGGTTATGATATCAATTGTGGAGTCAGGCTGGCAGTTGTTCCGCTTCTCTTTAAAGACATTGACGAAAAAAAGCGAAAAAATCTTTTAGAAGCTATTTTTAAGCTAGTTCCTGCTGGAGTGGGGCATGGTCACAAAGGTGGGCAGCGCAATTTAAGCGATACAGATTATAAGCATCTTATTGAGCAAGGGGCAGCATGGTCCGTAGCTCATGGATATGGATTTAGCCGAGACCTCGAACATATTGAAAGCAGAGGAGTTATTGAAGGTGGCGATATTAAAGCTGTTTCAGAGGAGGCCAGGAAGCGCGGCCGAGATCAACTTGGTTCAATCGGCTCAGGAAACCATTTTGTTGAGATTGGAGAAATCTCCCAACTATTTTTGCCAGATATTGCCAAAGCTTGGGGAGTCGAAAAGGGTCTAACATATGTTTTAATTCATTCAGGATCTCGCGGTTTTGGACATCAAGTTTGTCAAGATACCCTTAATAGTTTTGTGAAACAAGGATTTGCTGAAGGATTGCCTGATCGGCAATTAGTGGCCGCGCCGATCAAAAGCCCAGCGGGACAACAGTATTTTTGCGCAATGGCAGCGGCAGCGAATTTCGCTTTTAATAATCGCCAGCAAATTTTACATGCTGTCCGACAAGCTTTTCTTCGAGTGTGCGAGATCGATCCAGAAGAAATTCCTCTCCTTTACGATGTTTGCCATAATATCGCTAAATTTGAAATGCATGAAGTAGATGGAGTCTTGTGCAAGTTGTGCGTACATCGGAAGGGAGCCACGCGTGCGTATGGCCCGGGGGCGCATGAACTAGCACCTATTTTCAGACAGACAGGTCAGCCAGTACTTGTGCCTGGGGATATGGGACGAGCCAGTCATCTCATGGTTGGTTTAGGCAACCCATTGACTTGGTGCAGTGCTTGCCATGGAGCTGGCAGAGCAAGAAGCCGCGTGCAATCGATGAAAATGTGGGGAAAAAAAAATTTAATCGAATATATGCGCGAGCAAGGTGTCCGCGTGATGGCTAGCTCTTTTCGGACAATTGCAGAAGAAATGCCGGATGCCTATAAAGATGTTGATGATGTGGTTGAAGCGGTAGAAGAAGCCGGTCTTGCCAATAGAGTTGCGCGGCTGCGGCCTTTTTTGGTCATCAAGGGTTGACAACTATTAAAATCCTCAAAGATAGCGTCGATGCCTTATTGTCATCGTGATGGCCGACCAATCCAAATCACCTCTGTTATAGACTAATCCCTCCAGCAGCAAGTCATGGAGTAAACTGGCTATGGGGATGGGAACTCTTGATTCTTGCGCCACATCTTGTAATAAATTAATATCTTTTAAACCTAAATGGAGCTTAAAACCTGCCGGATCAAATGCCGAACTAGCAATTAAGTTGGCATAAGTTTGGTAAACCGGTGAGGCAAAAAGAGTATCAGCAAAAAAAGAAGCGAGCCGTTCTGAATCAATTCCGTTCCTTTCACCTATTGCCAGAGCTTCACCTAGTGCCTCAATGGCCGTCAAAATCAAAAAATTTCCAGCTAATTTAACGATATTGGCATTTCCTGGATCTTCCCCAAAATCTTCTATTTTTTGCCCAAGTAATTTTAAGATGGGTTCGATTTGTTTTTTCACTGAAGATTCTCCGGCAATACAAATCCAAAGTTTCCTGTTGGCAGCCGCTTGAGGCCTACCAAAAACAGGTGCGGCAATAAAATGTGCACCTTTTTCCTGATGCAGTATTGCTAATTTACGACTTGTTTTGGGGGAAACAGTACTCATCGAAATGTGTATGCAGTCTGGTTTAATGGATTCATATAACCCATTGGGGCCAAGCGTGACTTGTTCTAGCGCTTCATCATTTGCCAACATTGATAGGACGATTTTTGTTTTTTGAAAGGCTTCTGCGGGAGTGTTAAGTAACTTTGCACCACTTTCAACCAGGGAAGCGGCCTTTTCTGGGGTGCGGTTATAGACATATACAGGTAATCCTCCGCGAATCAGGTTTGCGGCCATGGGGGTTCCCATATTTCCAAGACCAATAAACGTCAGAGATTGGTGCATAATCCTTCCTATTTTTGACATATTTATTACTCTTTATGTATATCCTTAAAGTATTTTAAACAATACAATTATTGGTTTTTTCTGGCAAAGGGGTTGGACAGATTGGACTAGTTGGACTAATTGGACTTTGTCCAATTCGTCCAATCTCTTTTGAATTGATTTTTATTTATCAATAATTTATGATTCTATTTTTTATGAGTTTGAATGATTAATTTTAGTAAATTTAACAACTATTCAATTACACATATAATAAACAGTTTTATACAGACGCGAAAGGTGGGATTGAATGCTCATCAAAAGAAAATCGCCTACATTGCTTTGGCTGTATTTGTTTACATGGCTGCTTGCACGATGGTGACTTGTTTCTGTTTTATAGCAAAAAGAGCAACCCACAAAAAAGGAAACCACTCTCCAAAAGAACAAGCGCAAATGATCCATGGTGTAAAAGTACACCCCCAAATTCCTAATCAGATGACGGTACCCAAAAAAACCAAAGAACTTCAAGAGATTAAATTAGGAAAAGAGGAAGAGAAAGATCTCGAACTCGAAGTAGAAATTGTTGTGCATCCTAATAAGAACCTTCCCGAAGCCCCTTCTCCAGTTAAAGAGGTTGAAGCAAAACTGACGTTAGACGCTACGCAAAGTGTAGTTGGAGAGGTTGTTGCAGGTAATCAAAATGAACCAACAAAAGAAAATCAAGTCAATCCCATTAAACTTTTACAGGCAGAGCAATTTTTTTTGGCGTTAAAGGACCACTCTCTTTCTCATTATGCCAAAGATCAACAAGAATACTTGCGTATGCAACTAGCGATTCAAGGGGATTCGCTCACGCCTTGGATAAATGTGTGGATGCAGAGATGCGGCAGCCCTGAAGAACAAGAATGCATATGGCAGAATCTTCTGCTTAACTTCTTTTCAATCGATCAGTCTATTTCCCATCCACAAATTAGGAAAGTGATGGATTTCCTGAATCAAAAGAACATTAGTTTATATGAGCCTAATGAGCATTTGCAAGAAGTTCTTCTATATTTATCCGAAGAAGAACGCATGAACATAAATGAAGTCATTAAAGATGCCTTGCGTTTGGATTATCTTTCCCCAGAGGTAGATCTAATTTTGGAATACTTCTTACGAAATTCCGAATTTTGGCCCATTCTCGTTCAAAAATTTGGATGGTTTCTTCTACATATACCTGCAGATAAACGTACAGAATCATTATGTTTTGCCGCCGTCGAAGAAACTGGTACGGCTCTTCAATATGTGCCAAGAAATAAGTTATCAGAAAAATTATGCCTGACTGCTGTCAGGCAAGATGGATGGGCCCTTAAATATGTACCTGAAGAAATGCGATCCGAGAAACTGTACTTTGAAGCCTTGAGGCAAAATGGAGAGGTGCTATTCGATTTTACCCAAAGGCTGGATTTTACTATACCTGAAGATATGCGAATCGATGAGTTATATCTTGCTGCTATTCAGCAAAATGGAACGGCTCTTGAATTTGTCCCCTATGATAAGCGAACGGAAGATTTATGCCTTGCTGCAGTTCGGCAAAATGGAAATGCCTTTAAAGCAGTGCCATTAGATAAACAATCTAATGAAATATGTCTTGCTGCTGTTAAGACATATGGAATGATTCTTGAATCAATCCCGGTTGATAAGCGAACGGAAGAAATCTACCTTGAAGCTGTCAAGGAAGATGGAAGAGCTATTCAATATGTACCTGAAGATAAACTTACAGAAAAATTATGTTTTGCAGCTGTTCAGCAAAGAGGTTTTGCCCTTGAATATATATCCGAAGAAAAACGCACTGATGAATTATATCTTGAGGCTGTTAAGAATGCCTCGAATCTGAATTTCAACGAGATACCCGAGAATAAGCGAACCGAAGAACTTTGTCTTGTCGCTTATAAAAAAGATCATAGAGCGTTTTCTTATATATCGGAAGAAAGGCTGACAAAAGAATTCTGTTTTGAAGCTGTCCGACTAAATGGATGGATTATTGAGTATATTCCGGAAGATATGCAAACCGAAGAATTTTATATTGCCGCAGTGAGAAAAAATGGATGGGTACTTGAAGTAGTGCCGGAAGAGAAGCTAACAGAAGAAATATGCCTCGCAGCTGTGCAACGAAATGGATGGGCTCTACAATTTGTGCCGGAAGAGAAGCTTACGGAAGAAATATGCCTCGCTGCTGTGCAACAAGATGGAAGAGCCCTTAGATTTGTGCCAGAAGATAAAATATCTGTTAAGCTATGCCTAGCTGCTGCTCTGAAGATAGCCGAAGGTCCGCAATTAGAATGATGCACATCGATTGCATCATTCAACAATTCTATGAATAAGTTCAGGTAATAGCGCTAGAAATAGTAGATTTTTACATTTTCGGAATTTATGGCGTATTTCTCATAAAACATAAAAGCCCAGAGGCTCAATCCAGTTAATGCCATAGTACCTTTGGATGCTATAAGTTGGAAGTGTCGTAAGGCAATGATTTCAACAGCTCCAAAAACTAAGTATGTAAATCCATAGAGTGATAGTTTTTGACTGTCATTTTTACAAACCCGACTTGCAAGGATAAAAAAAATATCTTGAACAATGTTTCTTATCGTAAAAATCACCGCAAATAATTTAGGAGACCCACCTGCTAGTTTCCCAAAAACAAACCCCACACCTGCCGAAAAAGCTAAACTCAATGGCATATAGGTTAAGGAAGGCAAACGTACAAACATAATCCTCCTTTTGCTTGCACCCAATAACGTTGAATAATTGGGTATATAATGTCCAGTACAGTATTTTATTACAAATTATTGTAATAAATTAGTTAATTTAATTCAATACCTATCTAAAACAAACACAAAAATCAAATTAAATATTAGTAATTTTATGGTTATAATTTTAATTTGATCTTCTTTAGTTATTTTCGCTATTTTTGTTTCTCTTTTGAGAATCATTTCTGAGCTTGGCATGTCCTCCTAAAATCTGGTATGTCCTCTTATCAAAATATATAACCTTAATTTGAATTCAAATAAAGGTCTAATGCATTTTTGCCTTCATTCTGCTGTTTGAGTAAGTATGATGGGTGTGGTTTGGTTGGTCCTGTTTTGAAGTTTTTTTTCATGTCCGTGTGATTGCCCATGTCTGATTTTTTCAGGCAGAGTCAACCGGAATGTAGGCAACTTTTCCGTTTAAATGAATACAGAAGCTTTATTTATACAAATTTAAAAAAATCTTAACGTAAAATTTTCTTTATTTCAAATAACTTTTCATTTAGAATCTTTTTTTTAATATTTTTAATATTATTTCATAATATTCAAGAATGGAAATTTTGTTTATTTTTGTATATACTAAAAATCACTATTTTATCTGGAGAGATTATGAATTTATCAATTATTGATTGTGTTAATTACCCCAATAAATCTTTTATTCTAAAGGTAGCTGATCAAGGATTAACTCCTCTCAGAATAGCTCTTCAAGGACGAAGAATTACGATTGCTCCTGAGGGGAATTTGGTTCAAGAAGAAAGCCATCGGCTGGGATTAAGAATTTTGGCTGGAGGTTCGGCTATTGTCATCATTCCTATTACCTTGAGTGCGTTAGCAATCAAATGGTGGAAGCGTGAAGAATGGCAAAAAGAGAGGATTTGGATTCCTTATGGGAATCAGCCGGATGAAGGAGCCATACCCAAAATAGAAGGAGTGATAGAGCCAATCAATCAAGAAGAGTTTATTGCACAGCTTCAAAGAGATAAAGATTTAATACAGTCATTAGATGTGAAATTAGACGAACCTCTTCCGCTTTCGTGGAGAGAGTATGGCAAGCGTCATGGAGAATATAATCAGACTCTTGATGGATATATTAATGAGCACCAAAGAGCTGCTTGGCCAGATCATCGCCCACTCTTTATTCAGAGAGTAGGAATTTTTTCAGAAACAGATCTCAGGATAATAGCGATTACCTGTGATTATTTGAGCATTTTTCATTGTATTCCTATTCAGCTGCAAAATAATATTGTGAAAATGGAGGAGCTAAAAGATAAGTATTTGCTCATATCTAAGGAAAGGTTAGAGCAATTGCAGAGGAATCCTCAGGGAGAAGAAGGAAAAATTCCACGCCATCAAGCTTGGCATCAACATCGGGTAGATCGGATGGCAAAATCTTTTCCAAGAGATAATGGGCAATATGATGGTACATTAGTCCTTGACGTCATGAGAGAAGTCATACAACCTGATCTTGGAGAAGATCCAAAGGAAACAAAACAATTGATTGCTTTCACAAGCCATGATCTTTTCACTCCTGATTTGAACAATTTTGTTTTTGGCTGCGCCTCTAATGTCAGGAGTAGGGGTTCGGTCCAAAGCTCGTTTTGGTAATCCTGTCGATGGTGCTGCAGCTTTCAAAAACTGTTTAATGCGTATGATGAAGATTTCTGCACATGAATTTGGACATATGCGCGGGCTTCCTCATTGTGTAGATTATGAATGTAATATAGGAGGGTATATGAGTCTAAAAGAATTAGACAGCCGGCCCTTGCTTTATTGTGTACAAGATATGGCCAAAATTGCCTATTTAACCCAAACACCGCTTTTAAAAATGCATCAAAATTTATTAAATTTCTTTCAAAAATTTAATCAAACCTATGGATTGAACTGTGATTTTTCTAAGGAGATTAGAGTATTGAATGCAAGAATCCAAAAATTGGAAGAGCCTTTGCTCCAAAATTTAGCAATTCAGTAATGGAGTTTTTGAATGCAAACACAACGCACAATGTCATCAACCTAAAAAAAGATTGGACATGGACGAGTTGGACTATTTGGACGAGTTGGACGAATTGGATCAATTCTAATGTCCAATTAGTCCAACTCGTCCACTAGCCTCCATGACTCACAATGTGATCCCAATAAGCACACATTTGAAAATTTAAATATTTACGGATGCTTTTAAAATCAGGACCATGATTAGGGTATTCTGTGTCAATAAATGCAAATTGCCCTTTTTTAGTATAAGCGATGTTATCAGGGCGGTAACTTGCACCTTTAGCATGGCTAATAATGACAAAAAGTTCATCTAAATGTTCTTCTGTAATGTTATGAGACCATGCATAATAATTTTCTTCGCGGGGAACTAAATGCATATTTTTCACACATAGAAGTGCCAGATGACGCTTGTGCAGAGAATCCTTGGGGGGGGATGGTTCTGGGGGTAAACAGTAAATCCATTTATATGGCACAGAAAAATGTTTAATCTTGCGTTTGCGAATGATTCGTCGTATTTTATCAGCACCCTCACAGCGTTTTACCAGCCATTCCCAGCTTTCCCTGTGGTATTTTTTACTTAAAACGGTATCCAGATAAGCTTTGACTAAATAGCCCCGAAGATGGGGATGGGAAGCGACGCGTACAAAGGAGCGGGGTCGTGCAGCTAGAGTAATAAATCCTGCTTGTCTAAAAGTTGTTGAATCTTTTGTAGCCCTTACTTGTAAAAAAATCGAATCTAAAAAGGCTCTAATGGGATGTTGAAGGGGAAGCAGGTGAGCATAGATTTTTTTTCTAGCTTTTGGTGAGATATGAGGATTGTGATCAAAATTGGGATCAGATTGTCGGCGTTGGATCAAGGTACTGGTGATGAGATTGGGAAGATCCTCGGAGATCCCAACTTCAATAGCCTCTTCCCATAAGGTATGCAATAAATGGTGAGTTAGTTTGAGATTTTTTTCCGCATCGGTATATTTTTCTGCAAGAACTAAATTTTTCGCAAGGTAGTAAGCATTATAAGCTTGTTCGAGAACCTTAGCGGTTTTGCTTTCTTTTGGACTTTGATTGAGATAATGGGCTGTTCTATTCCAAAGGTTAGCAGAATCTTCCTCTGTAAAACTTATACCACAATCTGTCTCAAACGAAGAATTTTCCAATTCTTCATGCTTTAAATGTCTTTTCCATTCTTGGACATGAAAAATTAAAGAAGCCAGGGCTTGAATATAATGATCTTTTTCATCGTTCTTTTCAAATTGGTTTTCTACAAAGGAGGACAAATGGAAATGCACCGCGAAAAGATTAAAACACAAAAGAAAAATAGCTGCAAATTTCATCTTGGTGTGCATGATAGGCCCCATGGGTAAGTAATTGCTAAAATTTAATTCTTCTGTTTGTGTATGAATGGATATGTCTATTATTTTTTTTTATTTTTTTCTACTTATTTGAGGTGAATATTCTGGGGATGTAATATTATATAATCAGGCAAAATATCACAACCTATTATGAGCCCTTCACAAAGGAAGGCGGCTCTTGGAGGCATGAAATGTCTAGAAAAAGCAACATCTTTCTTTTGACTGTTTCCTGCATGTTCCTTTTATTAACATGCGATTTGACAGCCGAATCAGTGAAACCCACTCCTCAGAAAGTTGCTCGTGAAGCCAATTTGCCCGCTAGCAAAATAGAGCCAATAGCAGATCCAGAATGGATTCGACAGCGTGGGATGGAAGATTTGCAGCAACAGCAATGGGAAGGGCAACAATACAACCGTGCAGCATCATCACTCCGTACAGCGATTAAAGCACAGGAAGATGAACAGGATCTTTTATATGAAGAAGCATATCCTAATCCTGGTCCCCTGCTTTATTTCAATAGAGAGGAGTATCCGGACTATCGAAGAGAGACTACAGTAAATCCTCCTGTTAGAGAGGAACAAACGGAACAGGAGCGTTTATATGAAAACGCTTATCCCAAATAATCCAATAAAGTTCGATGTAAAAACTGATTGGTTGCTAAAATACTTGTAGGATTATGAAGAGAGAGGGGTTCTCGATCACAACGAGTCATACAACCTCCAGCCTCTTCAAGAAGAAGTTTACCAGCAGCCAAATCCCAAGAAAAAAGGTTGTTCATCCAAAAAGCATCTGCTTTACCTGCAGCTACATAAGCAAGAGATAAGGCAGCTGAACCAAAATTGCGCAGTGATGTGCCTTCTTGATTAAGCTGTAAAAGTTTTTCCATTCTAAAATTAAGAAAAGAGCTTTGTTCATAAGGTAAACCCGTGATCATGACAGTTTTATCTAGACGATCTGTTTGGCTGACTGCTAATCTTGTTCCATTGAGATAAGCCCCACATTCATTTTCAGCAAAGAATAATTCATGGGTCATCGGCTGAAAAATGACGCCGCAGATCCCTTTCTCCCCCTTATAAGCTGCAATGCTAATTGTAAAAATGGGAATATGACGGGCAAAGTTTGTGGTTCCATCCAAAGGGTCGATGATCCATAAAATGGCATCTTCTTCTGTTTTATCTAAAAGTCCGCTTTCTTCTGCCAAAATACTATGCCTTGGGAAATTTTCTTTAATACAAGATATGATGCAGGCTTCAGATGCTTTGTCGTATTCTGTCACAATATTATGATGTCCCGTTTTCGCGACAATCTCAAAATCAGTTCCAAATCCTTTATGGAGAATATCCCCGGCTTTTAAAGCTGCTTGGATGGCGGTAAGTGTTAGAGAGGAAAGATTTTCTGTTTTCATATGGAGATCAAGATGCCGAAAATTTCAATTATACACAATTAAATTAGATCTTTTGCATCATTAGACATCTTGCATAACCTCAATTCCTTGCCCGTGCCCCTGCCCCTGCCCTTGCCCTATTAGCGTTGTTTTTGAGCCATTTTCACCAGCATAGACACGATGCTAATCAGCAGTTCTCGTCCTTTGGTATATCGTTCTTCATTCACAAGCTGCAATCGTTGACACACATCCAAAATTCCCGCGCATTCTGTAGCAGACCTTTTAGCCATCCGATAAAATCGAGCTTTTTCATCGATGGAATATTCTCCCGCTACTTCTGCAATATTCAATGGTATTGACAAACCCGCACGTTGAAGCTGATCGCTTAAATAGGCCCTACCCCGAGGTAAATGTTCTATTATAACATCCGTAAGTACAACAAATTCTATTGCCACTTGGTATACGGTTAACTTTTCATGGTCTAAAAGAATTCGTTTCTGCACTGGAGAAATGGCGATTGTCATATTTTAACTCCCAATTTTGAATCCCTGCGATCAGATTGAATCGCAATCCAAATCTTTTTCTTCTGTTTCGATATTTATCACTCAAAATTTTAAATCGTTTTAAGCGCCCTATTACATTTTCATTTAAAGCTCGCTTTGAAGAAATATCACGATTCATCTGCTTTTCATCTCTTGTAAGAGCTTTGCCTCTTGATCGTTTTTTGGGCAATAGACTCGTATTTTGAAGTTTTTTTATTCCGGTATACCCAGAATCAACGATTCCTTGAACCGTTTGAACCCAACGTACCTTACTGTCTTTGAATAGCTTAAAATCATGTCTCTCACTCAGCCCATAGCTTTGTCATAAATGAAAATAGGTCCTGTATTCTCTTAAGTATTCCAGGGCCATAAGTAATTTATCTTCGACGACGAGACGAGAAGGCTTTCCTCCCTGGGACATTCTCTGCTTCTCGGCCTCTTTAACTATTGAAATCATTTGTACAAAGGTCTCTCCTTTCGTACTCCTGTTAATCTTCTAAATTCAGTGGCGAAAGTTTCTGTATAGCTTCGTATTTTTGCATAAATGGCCGATGGATTTAAGAAGCAGACCCTTATATTAAAAAATAAAATTGCGTGCCAGAACTTTTTCGGGCAAGGGCAAGGGCAGAGGCACGGGCAAGGAATTGAGGTTATGCAAGATGTCTATTAAGCAAGATGTCTAATGTGCAAATCCGATTCCACATATCTTATGAAGTATGAGCAGAGGTATTGGCACACCTGCGGGTTCGAAAAAAAATCAATTCTTCATTCAAAATAATTTACAATTGTTGTCGAAATATATATCTTATTCTATTGTCAAGGTAGGTATTACCTCGTCAATTTAAAGAGGCGATATGGACCTCTTTTGAGGTGCAAAGTTGGCTTTATTCAATTTTACGGCTGAATTTCGAGAGGTAAAAGTGTGCGTAGATAATCTTCCGCAGCCTCCGGAAATTGATCGAAAAGGTGAACGAGGACGAAAAATCAATGGAATTAAAATAGAGGTTCATTATGACATCCAAACCAAACTTAGGTGCTAAATCTTGTGTAACTCCAAAAGAGTCTATAAAAAGCAGCGACCCTCTTCTTGCTGACATCCATCGAAAAGGAACGTGTCCTTCTTGTGCAAATCAAGGGGAAGGTGAGGAGAATGAGGAGGAAGAGGGGGAAGATTTTGACGAAGATGAGGATATCGACGAAGATGAGGATATCGACGAAGATGAGGATTTTGACGAAGATGAAGATTTTGATGATGAAGATGAAGATTTTGATGATGATGAAGACTTAGATGATATCGATGAAGAAGATTTAGATGGCGATGAAACTGAAGAAGAGCCATAATCTAATTGCGATCATGCAGTGGACTAAGAAGCAAATCATCAAAAAATGAACCATTTTTTAAAGCGAAACGAATAATCGTACCTGTGCCCTTACCAGATTTTTTCTGGGAAGGGCGTGCACACAAGCGTGTAACCAATTGTTCAGCGATGTGAATATAAGATGGCATTGATATTCTTAGCACTCCTTCTCATCATCTTAGGTCAAATAGTCTTATATTCTCATCATGCACTGTATGGAATTACTCCCACCCCAACCTCAACTAAAGTAAAAAATAAACTCCTGCAGATTTTGCCTACTTCAATAGATGGCAAGATTGCCGAATTGGGTTCTGGCTGGGGGAATTTAGCGTTTGCTCTTGCACGGCATTTTCCAGATTGTCAAGTGGAAGCTTACGAAATATCCCCTACCCCCTATCTAATCTCAAAAATTTTAGCCCTCTTTTGGTCTTATCCTAACTTGCAAATTCATTGCCGAGATTTTTTTAAAATTCCATTGCATGACTTTTCTCTTGTGGTATGCTATCTTTATCCTGATGCCATGAAACGTCTAAAAGATAAGTTTGAAAGGGAGCTCTCTTCCGGTGCGTATGTATTAAGCCATACTTTTGCCATTCATGGGTGGACCCCTTTTCTTGTAGAATATACCAATGATCTTTATCGAACTCCCATCTATTTGTATATGTTAAGATAAGATGTCAACCAGTTGGTGATCGGGATTCTGCTTGATAGCATATTGCTTTTCCCAAGGCTCTCCAAATAAAACCACCGGGCGCTCGAATCGATCTTGGACGATCATAGCTGTCGTCGTCTTTTTAAATGTTTGCAGGTCGCCCAGCAACCAGGCACTGCATGTGTAAGGGAGGGGAGTCAATACCGTTTCAACCCCATACTCATCTTTCAAGCGGTATTGCATCACTTCAAACTGCAATTGTCCCACAGCAGCAAAGAGCGCATCGCCGTTTAAGTCATAGGGACGCAAAAGCTGAAATGCTCCTTCGTCTGCTAGTTGTAAGATCCCTTTATCAAATGATTTGCGTTTGCCGATATCCTTAGGGATGATGCGGGCAAAGATTTCGGGTTGAAATTGGGGAAGGGGTTTGAAATTAAACCCTCCGGTAAGCGAAATGGTATCGCCGATAGCAAAGACACCCGGATTGATGACGCCAATAATATCTCCCGGGTAAGCAAAATCGAGAGTTGTCCTTTCTCCAGCAACCATCCCATGGGGACGAGAAAGACGCACTTCACGGTTCAAACGATGATGCTTAACGACTAAATCCCTTTCGAAACGGCCGGAGCAGATGCGCAAAAATGCCATGCTATCTCGATGCCGGCGATCCATGTTGGCCTGTAACTTGAACACATAAGCACTAAAGGGTGTGTCAATGGGACAGATGGAAATCTCTTGTGCCTCTAGTTTATCAGCTTGGCGAGCATGGGGCGGAGGAGCTAAATGTATAAAGGCATCGAAAAAAGGCTCTACGCCAAAATTGGTAAGCGCTGAAGCGAAGAAAACGGGCGTTAGCTCACCTGCCAAAAATTTTTCAGTCGAAAAGGGATTTCCGGCCGCTTCAAGCAGATCGAGTTCATCTAAAAGTTGCCGGTGGCCTTCAGTGCCCAAGTGTACTTGCAGCTCCAAACTATTCAACGGAAATCGTGAAATGATTGCTTTTTGGGCACCTCCGGCAGCAGTTTTGGTAAAAAATAAACACTCATTAGAAGGCCGCTCAACGACTCCAACGAAGTTCTTACCTGATCCGATCGGCCAGTTAAGAGGCGAGGATTGAATTTGTAAAACTTCTTCGACTTCATTCATGAGATCCAACGGATCCCTTCCTGGCATATCCATTTTGTTGATGAAGGTCAAAACCGGAATTTTGCGCAGACGGCAGACATCAAAAAGTTTACGGGTTTGCTTTTCGACCCCTTTACCCGCGTCAATGACCATGATAGCGCAATCTGCAGCGGTGAGCGTACGATAGGTATCTTCGGAGAAATCTTCGTGACCAGGTGTATCCAGAACATTAATGATGATGTCTTTATAGGTAAACTGCATAGCCGAAGCAGTAATGGAAATTCCCCTTTCTTGCTCCATCGCCATCCAATCAGAAGCGGCTGCTTTGCGCCCTTTGCGTCCTCGGACAACTCCTGCGGTATGAAGCATGCCCGAATATAACAAGAGCTTTTCGGTTAAAGTTGTCTTTCCCGCATCGGGATGGCTGATAATGGCAAATGTGCGTCTTTTGGCGCAAGCTTCCAGCAAATGCTGCTTATCAAGTGGGGTCATATTAAAACCTAGAGATTTTTTTGTTTGATTTCAAGCTCCTGCCACCGGTGGTAGAGCTGATCAAGGGCTTGTTGCTTGAGATCAAGTTCTTGGCAAGCTTGCTGAAGTTTAGAAGCTTGATTCGCAAGAGTGGAATCTTGAATGCAAGCCTGCAGCTGAGCAATTTCTTTCTCAAGGGTGAGTATTTTACTTTCCATTTGCTCCCATTCACGCTTCTCAGAATAGGTCAATTTGCGAGAACGCTCTTCAGTTTGGGAAGGGGTCGATTTCTTTTCCCCCTTTTCTTTGGTTGATTCAACTTTGAGCTCAGGAAGCTGAGCTTTGTTCTGCTCCCATTGGCGATAATCGGCAAACAAAGAGATATTACTTGGATCGCCTAAACCCAAAACAACATTCGAAATTTGGTCCAAAAAGTAGCGGTCATGCGAAATGAGTACAATGCATCCGGGAAATTCGAGAAGGCTATTTTCTAAAACTTCCAGGGTGGGGATATCCAAATCATTAGTGGGTTCGTCGAGTAATAAAATGTCTGCGGGTTTCAACATGAGGCGTGCGATATGAACACGGGCCTTTTCGCCCCCCGAAAGTTGTTTAAAGGGGAGATCTAAGCGATCAGGATCAAACAAAAAACGCCTGCACCAGGAATTGACATGTATGGATTGACCACGATATTCAACTGTATCACCCATGGGAGAGAGGGCTCGTCTTAAAGAGATATCGGTAGGTAATTGAGCCCGATGTTGATCAAAATAGACGATTTGAATTCCGTCAGCATATTTAAGCGTTCCTTTGTCGGGAATAAGTTCACCAGATAGAAGGCGCAGCATAGTTGTTTTTCCACTGCCGTTTAGACCGACGATGCCTAAACGTGTTCCGGGGGATAAAGTCAAATTGAGGCCTTCAAAAAGCAAGCGCTTGCCCATCGATTTAGACAGGTTATTAGCCACCAAAAGCTTTCGAGATTCTCGTTTGGAGGAAGAAAAATCAATTTGCGATTTATTTTCACGGTTGCGCCCTTTGATCTCTTGCAAATTTTCGATCAAACGGTGTGCTTCTTGAATGCGCGATTGTGACTTTGTCGTACGGGCTTTAGGGTTTTGTTTCAGCCATTCCGTTTCTCTTCTGACCTTGGAGTTCAAAGAGCGCTCCGTCTGCAATTGACCGCTTAAAAATTCCTCGCGCTTCTCTATAAAATTACTGTAAGAACCTTCTACGCTAAAAAGTCCTTTGGGATAGCTTTTGTTCAGCTCCATCATACGGGTGGTGATGTGTTCGAGGAAATAACGATCATGGCTGATTACGATATAGGCAAACGGAGCATTCCTCAAGAAATTTTCCAACCAAATGACACCTTCGAGATCCAAATGGTTAGTTGGTTCATCTAATAATAGCACATCAGGGGAACGGACAAGCTCCATGGCTAAAGCTAAGCGCTTATGCCAACCACCTGAAAGGGAAGTAGCTGAAACAGAAGAATCAGCAAAGCCCAGTTTGCTTAACATGATGGTCGCATGAATCACTTTCTCTTCAATGGATAAATGGGTTTCACTTGCTAAAGCATCCAATAGAAGGTCCTGTAAGGGACGGTCTGGAAAAAGAGTCTCTTGAGGAATATAGCCCATCCTCAAGGAGCGGTTGCGTGCGACCCCTCCCTCATCAGCGGACTCTAGTCCGGCTAGAATTTTCAACAAGGTTGATTTACCTGACCCGTTAGGTCCAATTAAGCCGATGCGATCGCCTCGAAAAATGCCAAATGAAAGATCTTTGAATAGATGGCGTCCGCCAAAGGATTTGCAGATTTCCTGGCAACTGATAAAGGGGAGTCATAAGTCCTTGTTAATACTTTAAACTAATATTCAAAATTTTTAGTGGATATTCTAGAAAGTTGTATCTCTTTTTTAAAATTATTACAAAAATTATTATATAAATCAAGCGTTATTTTGGCGAATAAGAAGATATCCCTCATTCCTATCCATTTTCGTGCCGTGTGCCCAATGTCTGCCCGATTTTTTCGGGCAAGGAGGTGTGCTCTGGCACGTCACGTACCAATTCTCTCATCCATCTTGTCTAATTTAGAAAACTCTGGTTTTCAGATTTTTCTTTTCTTTCGTAAGTTTCTAAAGTCCGCATCTGTTTTCTTTAAATTTTCCTTAAAAAACTGAACATTTTGATTATCAACGAGATGGTTTCATAAAACTAATCTAATAAATGAAATTAATCTAGACAATAATTTATAATGCATTATAATAGAATTTATAGTTATTAACTTAGGTTTTGTATGTCCAAAATTACTATTAGTGCGCAAGATTGGTCTCAAGTATTAAAGAGTGTAGTTCCTCATGATTCCAAAAGCCCACATTCTTGGATTTGTATGACCAAACGTGATGGAGGATCTCGAAAAATTGAGGTTCTTTTGAAGATGAATACAAAAAATTTTTTTCAGATCATTCGCGTTGGAATAGTAGTTGTCGAAAATTATCTCTATCGGAAATTTTCTCTTTTTCTCAAAATATCATGTCTGAAACAGCTAAATCGCACGAACTTCTGGGACATCGATATAAAGTAAATGCTAAATTCGATGCAAACATTGAAATTGAAAATCTGATTGACACTATGGATGTTTTTGCAATAGATGCAGAACAAAGGATAGAAGGGCAATTAAAAAAAATAGGGGAAGAAGAAAAAACTCTACAAACAATTCCTAACGTTCTGCAAAAGATGACTCAAAGAGCACATGATAAACACCTAATTGAAAAATCAACCCAAGGGATATGGGGCAAAATCAAATGGCATATCTGGTCTTGGTTTTATGATAAAAGTCCAGAAGTAAAAAAAATACAGGAAGAGGTTCCTGTTCTAGATGATGCCTTGAAAATAGCACGAACTACTATACAAGGGCGCATACTCATCAATATGGAGGGATTTGAGGAGGAGATAAATATTGATGAAAGTGAACGTAATGATGCTATTAAACAAGAAACCTACGAAAAGTTTAACACACCAAATAAGGTGAAGGAATCTTGGATAACGAGATATGATCAAAACAAATATCCAAACCATTAACAGAGCAAGCTAATATCTACCGAAATCGGGTTATTGCCATGACCGAGATATGGGAAAAGCTCAATAAATATCCAAATGGAGAATAGATTCTAAGAATTTAAAATCAAATAACTTGAAAAAATTACCTTCAAGTCTGTGGGGGATGATCAGTGTTTTTCTAACAGGCTTGCTTTTTCTAGCTCAATCTGTTGAAAATTCTGAAATTATTATCATTTAAAATCCCTGTTAATTCGTACAATCAATTGACAAAACTATCCAAAAGAAGTATTCTCTCTTTTCAAAACAAATCTGAGACATTTATAAAATAAAATTCGACTAAAAACCTTAGCTCTCTCTGAGTTAAATTTATTCTACCTTAGTTAATCGTTCTCTATTTTACAATTTTTGGTTAAAGGAGTTAAGGATGAATCTTTTGAAACACCTGTTCAAGTTATGTTTGCTTTTGTTAATGCCACTGTCTTTTCTCAACGCCCTTTCTGAGGAAGCTATCAAAGAGCGCATGAAGTCGGATTTGGATACTATCCGCAATATTTTTGATGTTAAATATGCGTTGAAGCAATGGAAATATGAGTATTGTGGTTGGGATCTGGATGAGGAAATCAATAAGGCCAAACAAAAAATCGATATGACCACCCCCATCACTACAAAAGATTATCAACTTATTGTGCGTGATTTTATCCATTCCGCTAAAGATTACCACGTTGACGTGGCCTTTCATTCTACGGAAAAAGCAAGCCTTCCCTTTCAAGTTAATAGCGTTGGAGGGAAATATTTTATCTCTTATGTTAATACTGATGACATGCCTGAATCGGTTTGTGAAGGGGATGAATTGGTTCTCTTTGATGGTGGACCTACCGACGAAGTGATTAAAGAACTCATGGAAGCAAGAACCCAAGGTTGCAACCAAGAAAACGATCTTTTCAATGCTTGTAAAACTTTGACTTTTCGCTATGGGAGGGCTGGAGATATTGTCTCTAAAGGATCACTTACAATTGGAGTGAAATCACCCCATTCCAGCGTAATTCAGGAGTATGAGCTGACTTGGAAGCATGACTCTGAACAAATAGTCAATCATTTTATGGGGGGTATTGCCGCTTCTCAAAAAGAAAATGATGAAGAAAACGAACTTTTGCTTAAATTTAAGGAGCTCTTAAAGCAAGACGAATGGCTCTCTCCGAGGTTTGAATATTACAATAGCCTTCTATCTGAGTTTCAAGGCCTAAAAAGTGTAGGTGGAAGGGAGAGTGTTGTTCCCAATTTGGGGCAGATTGTATGGGATCATGATAGTTTTGGATTTGGGAAGATTTTCTTACCTAACTATTTCGGTAAGTATTATAGCCACCCTTTTTTCAAAGCGTATCTTTATAAGAATGACAATAACCAATTGATTGGTTACGTGCGCATACCCTCTTATAGGGGGGAATCTCAGGATGTGAAAGAATTTGCTGATATCATTTCCTATTTCCAGAAAAATAGCGATGCTTTAGTCATTGATCAAATTGATAATCCTGGGGGTACAGATGCCTTTTGCTTGAGTCTTATTTCCATGCTGTCGGATCAGCCGCTCAACAACAGCAAACATCGCATTATCATTACCCAGAGAGATGTGGCAGAGAGTATTTCTTTTATTGATCTTGTCGACGCTCTGGAATTTCTGAAAAACAATCAAAGATCGGGTCTATTCCTTTTTGGATTTCCTTTTGAGGAATATATCAAAAGCACTTATGATCACAAAAAATTTATTTTATCTGAATGGAGTGCCGGACGTTCCTTGACGGAACCTTGCTCTTTGATGGGTATGGATCAAATTAATCCTCATCCGCATGTTTGTTATACAAAACCGATTTTGGTTTTGATTAATGGCTGCAGTGCATCGTGTGGAGACATTTTTCCGGCTATCTTGCAGGACAACAAACGGGCTACACTGTTTGGAACAAGAACTGCAGGGGCAGGAGGGGTAGTGATCCGACATAGTTTTGATAATAAATTTGGAATAGATTTTTTTAATACAACAATCAGCCATATAGAGAGAGAGAACGGGGATCCCATTGAAAATTTAGGGGTGATGCCTGATATTCCTTATGAGATTACGGAAGAAGATATCAGATCGGAATATCGACCTTATGCAAATGAGATTAATAAAGCAGTAAAAAGCCTCATTAAACCTTGGTATTGGCTGTTCTTATGAGCCTGGAGGGCTCTTTTTGAGCCTGGAAGGCTCTAATTGCACACAGCCCAGGGCATCGCCCTGGGTAAGGTTCAGAATAATATAGCAGCCTGTAAGGCTGCTAGAGAGCGACAATGTTTAATGTAAATTTGTTTGTGATTAATGAATCATTCTGGCAGCCCTTCAGGCTGCAAATTTTCTTTTATCCCTACCCAGGGCGATGCCCTGGGCTGTGTGCGAATCGCTGGTATGCGATACTAAGTCTTAAACGGAATGGAGGAATATGAAATAAATATAAACTCTAAGCCTACCTATGCGAGTTCGTCCTCGTGTAGAAATCATGACTCGAACTTGTGAGAACAAGGTACGGATCAGCTAGCGTAATCAAGAAGTTCGATTATGACGAAGGAGCCAGGTCATGATATTTTGGGAGGAGCGCACAATTCTGGCCTCTATGTCTGCGCTAATTTCCACGGCCGTAATGAAGCGCTGGAATCCAAAGATTCCATCTGGAAGGAAATAGACGACAAAGTCCTTTTAGGATCATAGGGGTTATAAGTGACTTCGCCTGAAGAAAAAGGCATTGCATACTTACCGAGGAGGGCCTACTTCCTGATACGCCAGTATCGAGTCTTAGCTATAAGGCCAGTCCAAAATGCGAAGATGATAGGATGGGAGGAACAGAATTAACTTCAATTCCAACCTCTTGAGGTCCACAGCGTCCCGGAGATGATCATGAGTGTAATCATAAGGGACACCGAAAATCAGAGATAACGAACGTAACAGGTTCGGATAAGTTAGACGTCAAGCTGAGAAAAACCGCATAGGTTATCCTCTTCCCTTTTTCAGGGAAGGTGGGGCAGATCTCTAAGGAACGATCCTATGAACTTGATACGAAGAGTTATCCAACAATCACTAGTATTAGGAGAAACCAATACGTGAAAATAACACACGATAAGCAAAAAGTGCATTCTCTCACTGGGAGAATCACAACAAAGCTTATGCATGAAGCGTTCAAAGCAGTAAAGAAAAATCGAGGGGCAGCGAGGGAATTGATAAGATCTCAATCAAGGCTTTCGAAAGAGACCTAGAAAGGAAATCTTAGCAAGCTTATGAATGAACTTAAAAAAGGGGAACTTATAAGCCCATCCCACTAAAAAGAGTCCATATCCCGAAAGGAAATGGAAAAAACAAGACCTCTCGGAATACCTTCTGTGCGATGTCGAATTGCACAAGAGGTTGTGCGGAGATTGATAAACCCTACTTTTGACTGTCAATTTCATGACAACTCATACGGATTTAGGCCAGGAAGAAGCTGTCACCAAGCTGTTGAGTGTGTAGAGCTCTACATTCAACAGGGTTACACATATATCGTAGATGCATATATCAAGGGAATTTTTCTTTGATAATATACCTTTACGAGTAATCGTAAGAATCAGCAGAAGCCAAGATAGCGGATGGTAATATTCTCTCACTTATCGAAAAATTTCTCACGTCTGGAGTAATGGAAGAGGGTGAATTCAGACCTACAACAAAAGGCACTCCTCAGGGCGGGGTCATATCCTGCCTACTTTCAAATATGGTCCTCGATCATTTAGATAAACAACTAGATGAAAAAGGATATAAATTTGTCCGTTATGCGGATGATTTCGTCATATTATGCAAAGACCAGAAACAGGCCGAAAAGGCGCTGGAAGATGCGCAATCTTTCCTCAATGAATCTAAGACTCGAACTGAGCCAAGAAAAAACGCATATAACGCGTGCTAAGGATGGATTCGATTTCCTGGGTTTCGAAATAAATAGCTGGGGAGCAAAGATGCGAAAGAAATCAGTGGAGAAATTTTAAAACGAAAGTGAAAGAAATCACCATACGGTGTCATAACCTAGATCAGAAAGTAGTTGAAAAGCTGAATCAGTCATAAGAGGAACTGTCAATTACATTTGCACACGCACTACCAATGTGATAGGTCAATTCAGGAAACTGGATAAATGGATTAGAAAACGGATCCGATGTATGAAATACAAAACGGATATCGCACTACGATAACAGCCGGTTTAGGAATAAACACATCACAAAACTTGGAGTGTTGAACTGCATTGAACTATGCCGAATGCGATTGAGGTACTAGCATTGTTCCTCTACTTGAGGATAGGATCGAGGCGCCGCCCATTGCTAGAAAGTTGCACGATGGTAAATAAAGGGAATTGACCCTTTTGCGGCAACGGGAGAACTGGAAACCCAGTCCCTAACCCACTTGCAATTAGAGCCATCCTGGCTCATAAGAAGAGCCATCCTGGCTCATAAGAAGAGCCTTCCAGGCTCATAAAACAGCCGATCAAGAAAATAAGTTAAAGCAATATGGGGCGATGCTCTTGGCTGTGTGACGTGCATGCCTATAATTCCTTCTCTGCTCACGCCCTGCTTTGCCATTGTACATGGGTAATCAAAGGATCTTTATCTTGATGAAGCGTGAAGCCTAATTTTGCGCAAATTTTTAGCATAATCGTATTTTCCGATAAAATATAACCATCCACCCTGCTAATTCTCTCTTGTTTAGCAATGTGCAGCAAATGCTCCAAGAGCTGCTTTCCTAATCCCATATTGTGAAACGCATCGATAATGCTCATTTTAAATTGCGCAAAAGGGGTGTCTGTTATGCGTGTTAAACGCCCAATGCCAATGATTTGCTTTTCCTTTTTCGTTTTGACTTCAGCCACAATCGCCCATTCTCGATCATAGTCGTTAAAACAGATGCGAACCAAGCGTTCATGTGCAACTCGTTGATCCAAGCTCATAAATTCAAAGAAACGTTGACGCACGCTATTTTCCGACAACTCATGATGAAATTGCTGCAGCAAAGTCGCGTCCTCTGGAAGAATAGGGCGTAAAGTAACAGGGATTCCATTTTTTAAAGAAATGGACACCACATAATTGAGCGGATAAGGGCGTATTGCTTGTAGAGGAAGTTGATTATCAGGTATTTGGGGATCGTGTAAAACAATGCGTGCATCCAAAGCCACAATTTCCTCCTCCGAGGCAAGAAGGGGATTAATATCGCACTCTTTAATGCGTGGATTTTCGATAATCATCTGTGAGAAATTGATGAGAATTTCCTCTAATTTAGCCATATCAATAGGTTTCCGGCCTCTGACCCCTAAGAGGGCTTCGTAAATATTCGTTTTCTGCATGAATTGGCGGGCTAAATTGAAATTAAGAGGGGGAATTGCGAGGGCCCTGTCTTTGATGACTTCCACCAATTGCCCTCCCATACCAAAGAGTAGGACAGGTCCAAACTGAGGATCGGTTGAGCTTCCTAAAATGAGTTCGTAACCGGAGCGACTGATCATAGGCTGGATGGTCACTCCCGCAAAGTGCTCTTTACCTGCCTTTTCTTCCACGGCTGTTTGAATCTCTAGAAAAGCTTGCAACACCTCTTCCGGAGTTTTTAAATTCAACTTGACACCCCCAACATCGCTTTTGTGCGTGATCGTTTGCGAAGAAAGCTTTAGCACACAAGGAAAGCCTAATTTTTTAGCCAGAACGACAGCCTCCTCCGGATGTTCAGCTATTAAAGTTTTAACCACGGGAATGTGGTAATTCTCTAACACTTTTTTGGACTCATATTCATTTAAAATGGTACGTCCTTCCTCTAGTACCTCCTGAAGAATCTGTTTTGCATCATTCCGTTTGCCCTCAAGAAGAAGTTCTTCCTCTTTTTCCATTAGATAGCGATTGGCCGCAGGGATCTCATAAAGGCTTTGAAGATTTTGGCTAAAGCGCCACATTTGCGCAAAAGCTTTAGCTGCATCATCAGGATAAGCAAAGACAGGGATTTGTGCTTCAGATAAAATTTCCATACCCTTACGAACTGATTCGCCTCCCATCCAACTCGCCAGCAGGGGTTTTTCATGATTTTGGGAGAGTTTCTTAATCGCTTCGGCTGTGGCTGTGGGATCTGTCATATCTTGAGGGGAAAGGATAACAAGGAGGCCATCGCTTTGAGGATCTTTGGTCAAAATTTCAATTGTTTGCGCATAGCGTTCAGCATTGGCATCTCCCAAAATATCAACCGGATTGCTATGGCTCCAAGCAGACGGGAGAACCTGGTTAAGTTCCTCGATAATACTATCAGACAGAGGAGCAAGCTCGGCTTTGTTGATGACCACAGCATCTGTGGCTAGAACGCCCGGTCCGCCTGCATTTGTCACCAGAGTCAAGTGTGGTCCTTTTGGGCGGGGCTGCTTAGCTAAAACTGAGGCCATGCTAAATAACTCTGAAATGGAATTTACACGCAAGACCCCAATTCTTTCGAGAGCAGCATCAAACACATCATCGCTGCCTGCCAAAGAACCGGTATGGGAGGCTGCAGCTTTGGCTGCTGCTTGACTGCGTCCGGCCTTGATGACAATGATGGGTTTTTCCAGAGCCACTTCACGGGCAGCTGTCATGAACGAGCGGGCATCTCCCACAGTTTCCATATAAAGCAAAAGGCTGTGAGTGAAAGGATCGCTACCTAAATAATCTATAAGGGTTCCCCAATTGACATCGGCCATTGATCCAACGGAAACAAAGGCACTGAATCCCACATTCTCCTGCAAGCTCCAGTCTAAGACTGCGGTGCACATAGCGCCTGACTGACTAATAAAGGCTAAATTTCCCGGCAATGCCATTCCTTTGGCAAAGGTAGCGTTTATACCATAAACGGGATTCATGACCCCTAGGCAATTAGGGCCGATAATCGGCATTTGACCGCTTCTTGCATAGGTTAAAATTTCCTCTTCTAATTTTAAGCCCTGTTCTCCAAGTTCTTTGAAGCCAGCCGAAATGATAATAGCGCTCTTTACTTTGGCTTTAACACATTCGGATACCGCCTTTGGCACCCCGCTAGCCGGAATGACAATAATCGCCAGGTCAATTGGTTCGGGAACTTCAGTAATAGATGGGTATGACTTTAGACCTAAGACTTCATTTCGCTTTGGATTGATGGGAAAAATTTTCCCTTTAAATGGACTCGAAAGAAGGTTAAGCATGATAGTGCGTCCTACACTGCCGGGATTATCTTTAGCCCCTATGACCGCTACGCTATTAGGGTGGAAAATGGCATCCAATCGCTGAGGATAGCGATCGATATAGTTTTGAGAGGGATCGGTATGTGCTCTTCCTTCGGACATGCTAACTCTCCTAGAGGAATGTTTAAGGCAATAAACGGTGCTTTAAACCATCATTGGGGAAATTAGCAGGATTAGCAAGATCATGCAAGAGCAATTTTTTAGAAACGCAATTCTCGGAATCCCTTTCCAAAAGATTCTATTCCTGCATGAAAGAGGATCCCCGTCACTTGAATGATTGAGCCTATGACGGCAAGATCCACTTGTCCTGATGCGGCCGCTTTTACGCAGAATATACCGCTAATAACACTCACTGACAATAATGTCAGGTTTCTGTAAGCTATGTATTTTTCCCAGCCGGCGCCACGAAGTATGCCGTCTGCAATAAACATATCAGCAAAGCAGTAGGAAGGTAAAAGGTAACCATGTCCCTTTTGCAAGGTACGAACAGAGCGATTAATTTCTCTTGATAGAAAACCTGCAACACCTATAGCAAACACGCCTTGGCCAATGTTATTCATATAAACCTCATCATAAAAACTCATTTTCTTAATCTGCGTATCATTATTGACGTAAATGAATTTAATATCCAATAAGATTTGAGTTGAATAACTAACGTTAACATATTATAGATAATATGACGATTCCGTTGTGTTGTTTTTAGAGGCATCGTTTTTAATTGGGGGTTTAAGGGGGCCACCCCCTTTTTGGAGTGCGCGTACGGCTCTTCACGAATGTATGGATACGATTTTGCCGTACCGCTTTTTTACAAAAGTCTTTGAGTACGGGAAGGTTGTAGATTTTTAGATTGATGTTATTTTAGAATCAGTCCCCATATGCTGTTAAACAAAAAGCGGTACGGCAAAATCGTATCCATACATTTGTGAAGAGCCGTATCGCACTCCAAAAAGGGGGCAAAGCCCCCTTAAACCCCCTGTTAAAAGAAGGAAACAATCTATGCCCTCACAAGTTCCAACAGCAGATCTTACTCAATTGGCTAAAAAAGCAATGTTGGAACGCGGTTTGCTGCCCGATTTTCCAGTTGACGTCCTAAACGAAGTCAATCAATTGCAAGCCCCCGCTCGCTCCACCTCTTCCCAATTGAAAGACATGCGTGATAAACTGTGGTTTTCCCTCGATAATGACGATTCTAAAGATCTCGATCAACTCACTTATGCTGAGAAATTAAGCGATCATCAATACAAAATTTACATTGCCATTGCCGATGTAGATAGTTTAGTGAAGAAAGACTCAAGCATAGATCGATATGCTCAAGCCAATACCACCTCTGTTTACACACCCACAAGAGTATTCTCCATGCTGCCTGAAAAATTATCGACGAATTTGACCTCTTTGAATGCAAATGAAGATCGGCTGGCCATTGTGGTTGAAGTTATGGTGGAAAAAGATGGTTCTTTGGGCAACTATGCCATTTATGAGGCTACCGTATCCAATCATGCTAAGCTAGCTTATAATAGTTTTTCAGATTGGCTTGATGGCCATGGACCTATGCCCGCAACTGTTAGTAAACAACCAGGATTGGAGCAGCAAATTCGGCTTCAAGATGAAATTGCGCATGTCTTGCAAAAGTATCGCCATGAACAAGGCGCCTTAACCTTGCAGACAATTGAAACAAAACCGAAAATTGAAAATAATCAAGTTATTGATATCCAAGTCGAAAAGAAAAATCGGGGTCGGGATTTAATTGAAGATTTTATGATTGCAGCTAATTCGGCCACGGCCCGTTATCTCCAAAGCCACCATAATCCCTCATTACAGCGTGTGGTGCGTATTCCAAAACGCTGGGATAGGATTGTGGAAATTGCACAAGAGTTCGGTGAGAAATTACCCTCTGAACCTGATGCTAAAGCTTTGGATCTTTTTTTAATTAAGAGACGTGCTGCAGATCCCCTCCATTTTCCCGATCTCTCTTTGACCATCATTAAACTATTGGGAAATGGGGAGTATGTCGTCGAATATCCCGATCAAGATCCGATCGGCCATTTTAGCTTAGCTGTTAAGTACTACACCCATTCCACAGCCCCCAATAGACGCTACCCCGATATCATCACCCAACGCATTCTCAAATCTGTTATTGAAAATCAAAATTCCCCTTATAGTTCAGATGAACTCGAAAATCTTGCTAAACACTGTACCGAAAAAGAAGACGATGCTGAAAAGGTGGAAAGGAAAATGAAAAAATTGGCAGCCATTCTCCTTTTGACTCCCAAAATCAATACTGAATTCGATGCGCTTGTGACAGGATCTGGTCCTAAAGGGACTTGGGTACGTATCTTTCAGCCCCCGGTAGAAGGTAAACTAATCCGAGGCTTTGAACATCTCGATGTAGGAGATCAAGTTCGCGTGAAACTTGTCCATGTAGACCTTGAGAAAGGCTTTATTGATTTCATCAAAGTCTAAAATATAATAATTTCTAATGCTGGAAATATGTATCAATGCTTAGGAAATAAAGATTTTTCTGATAGCGAAGGTTATCGAATTATCCCCATTCGCGAAGAAGACAGAGAACTCATCCGCCTATGGCGCAATGCTCAGATGAATGTGCTCCGCCAAGTAAAATTCATTTCTGCTTCAGAGCAACAACTTTATTTTCAGCAAGTTATTTTGCCCTCATTTGCTCAGCAACAACCTAAACAAATTCTCTTAAGTTTTTTACTCAATGAAACTTTAATTGGCTACGGAGGGCTGACTAATCTAGATTGGGCGGCGCGGCGCGCGGAGGTTTCTTTTCTGGTTGAGCCTCATCGGATGGAAAACAAGGAGGGCTATGCAAGTGATTTTACTCATTTTTTAAACTTGCTTTGTCAAGTCACTTTTAAAGAACTAAAATTTCACCGTTTATTTACAGAAACCTTCGCTTTTCGCAAAGAGCATATTGCAATTTTGGAGAATTTTGGGTTCGCTAAAGAAGGAATATTACGCGAACATGTGTTCAAAGGCAATCAATGGGTGGATTCTATCATGCACGGACTTTTAGCAGGGGAGTGGAAGGATGCGCAATAAAAGAGTGTTTGTCAGTGGGGGAGCAGGGGTCATTGGCACAGCGCTTGTCCAACGCTTGCTCGAAGAAGATGCCGATGTCTTTGTAGGAGATCTTAAACCCTGCCCCAAACGCTGGTTAGGGAGGATAAAGTACCGTCAAGGCGATCTCAATGCAATGTCTAGCCAAGAGATTCTAACTTTCGATCCTGAGATTTTTTTTCACTTGGCCGCTACGTTCGAGCGCTCCGAAGAGTGCTTCCCTTTTTTTGAGGAAAATTTTCATCATAATGTCAAATTAAGCCACCATCTCATGCGCTGTCTACAAAACGCGGAATCCTTGGAGAGGGTTGTTTTTGCCTCAAGCTACCTGATTTACGACCCTTCTCTCTATCTCTTTAGTCAACCTCCTGAATACGTGGCTAGCTTAAATGAAGATGCCCCTATCTATCCACGTAATATTTGCGGCGCGGCTAAACTTTTTCATGAATTAAATTGCGTTTTCTTGATCATTTTATGCAAGACAAGATTTCTTCTGTTTCCGTCCGCATCTTCCGTGTGTATGGGCGACATTCCAGAGATGTGATTTCCCGTTGGATTCGTTCTGCTTTACATCGCGAGCCTATAAGAATCTACCGACCTGAAGGCAAATTTGATTATATTTTTGCCGATGATGTTGCCGAGGGTTTGCTGCGGCTGGCCAATACCAACTATCGAGGGGTGGTGAACCTTGGTTCTGGTTCAGCTCGATCAGTAGAAGAAGTGGTTCAAATTTTGCGCCATCATTTTCCTGACCTTAAATCGATGATTGTTGATAGCTCTATTCCTTACGAATCTTCGCAAGCTGATAGTGAACGGTTGGTCAATTTGACCGATTGGCGCCCTCCCCATTCATTGGAGATGGCGATTCCGAAAATCATTGAATTTGAAAAGGAAGAGCTGCTGAAGCCATCCGCGGCATCCCCTGAGAATGCAGGCGTGTTGATCACTAGCATTTCAAAAAAAATGCCTTTAATTGAAGCCGTAAGAGGAGCTGCGCATAAATTAGGACAATTCCAAGATAATCATGGGTGCGATAGCCACCCTTTTTGCATCGGACAATACGGAGTGGACAAATTTTGGCATTGCCCACCCTTAGAGAAGATATCTCCTGAACAAATCGTTTCCTATTGCCAAGAATATCATATTAGGGCCATCATTCCAACGCGTGATGCTGATCTAGAATTCTACGCGCGTCATTTATCTTTTTTTAAACGGCAAAAAATCCATCCTATGGTCTCGTCTTTAGAGACTATCTTAACCTGTCTAGATAAAAAACAGTTTGCTGATACTTTATTAAAAGAGCATTTTCCGGTAATTCCATCCTTTTTAAACCTAGAAGATTTGCAAGCACCTTCTTATGCGGTCAAGGAAAGAAAAGGGGCGGGTTCGCATCAAATAGGATTGAATCTGACCAAACACGAAGCTTTTGAACATAGTCAAACTATGAAAGAGCCTATTTTTCAACCGTATATCAAGGGGCAAGAATGGAGTGTTGACGTTTATCGCTCCTTCGAAGGACGGGTTAAAGGATGCGTAGCACGGCAGCGTAACTATGTAGTGGGAGGGGAGTCCCAAGTTACCACCACCGTTCAATTTCCTGCGCTTGAACGTTTATGCCAAGAGATGGCAGACAACTTAAATTTGCATGGCCATGCGATCTTTCAGCTTATTGAAGATGAAAGAGGGGAATTTCATGTGATTGAATGCAATCCCCGTTTTGGGGGAGCATCGACAGCAAGCCTTGCTGTGGGATTGGATAGTTTCTTTTGGTTTTTTGCAGAATGCTTGGGAGTTAGTTTGCAAAACTACCCTTTCCTTCGTAGCAAAGGGGAAATTCGACAAATTCGTTATGCTTCGGATAAGTTATTGCCATGGTCCTAGATACATCAACCCATTTAAATTGACGTATTTGAGCATGCCAAAGCCCCGGGGTTGAACGATCGCAAGTGGGTCCATATTGACTTAATATTGACCCACTTGCGATCGTTCAACCGCGGGAGCTTTCGCATAGCTCAAATACGTCAATTTAAATAGGTTGATGTACTAGTACACCGTTGATGTATTAGCGCTTAGAAGACATGAAGAGCTCTTGTTCGTAAATTCACATTCAAATAATCCCGCGAACTTCATTCAAATCTTGAATCTAAAAAAGCCATCCACATCTAATTGAGAAAGTAATTTATTAATAGGATGCCCCATATAGCAACTTAAAGTGTCTTTTGTTTTTTTTCGAATTCCTGTAAATTTTACTTGCTAAGAAATTCTAATGTGTTAGTATAGGTCTAAACAGAATGCTTAGAACAGGTTTTTTAATGAAGATTTGTGTACTATGATCTGTAGGGGCTGCTATTTATTTCAAATAGCAAATCCATTTATCTAAACCCTAACAGGGAGTCCATTTTGAAAAATCTAAAACGATTATTTTCAGGCCTTTTATTTTTAATGGTTATCTGCCATTTCGGTTATGCACAAGCTGGAAATCATACTGAATTACCAGTTTACCAAAACACTATAGCTAACATCTCATTAGGTTATAAGGATGCGATGCTGGGTGGAACTATTAAGTTAAACAACGGCCTGCTTTTGCGCATTGTGGACTACAATAATAGAGATGACAATGTGATGGTAAAGTGGCAGGCTGGTGATATAGTAACCTTAAAAGCACAAATAAAAGATGAAGTTCTTATTATTTCTGCTAAAAGGCTTAACGAACAAAGCCCTGAGGTAGAACTTTACCTTATTTTTGATGTCACTCAAGGGACTAAATCTGCCCTCAAGATTGTAGAAATCAATGAAGAGGGGAAATTTGTTAAGTTGAGTGATAATTCAGTTTGGGAATTTAGCTGGTATAATCACCTGTCAACAAAGAAATGGCAAACTGGCCAACATGTGGTTGTACAAGGACAAGGCGATAAAAATTCTTATGATTTTATCAACTTGGATGCTCCAATAGCATTAAATGTAGCCAGTGCTACAGCTTCATTTGTTAGTCATTAACCTTTTGAAAAATAGTCTTATTAAAGTGAAAAACTTATAATGAGCTATTATAGGGCACTTAGAGATAAATTCTTAAGTGCCCTAATCTTTTTTACCTTGGCCCCCAAGAGAGGCAAATTGATGAAAGACATACAAATAGGACCCTATTTTGTTGGTCCCCAACACCCTCCCTTTATTGTTGCAGAGCTTTCCGGCAGCCACAATCGTTCTTTAGAAAGAGCTTTGCAATTAGTCGAACTAGCAAAACAAGCCGGCGTTCACGCTGTGAAAATCCAAACATATACTCCCGATACTATTACCCTTGATGTTAAAGGAGGGGAATTTCTGATTGAAGATCAGGAGAGTCTATGGAAAAATCGAAACTTATATGACCTTTATGAGGAGGGCGCATTTGCCTTGGGAATGGCATAAACCTCTATTCGAACGCTGCCATGAACTTGGCCTTGTGGCATTCAGTTCTCCTTTTGATGAGACTGCAGTGGAGTTCTTAGAGACGCTCCAGGTGCCCTGCTACAAAATTGCTTCGCCAGAAATTGTGGATCATGATCTTATACGCCTCGTCGCCACTACAGGAAAGCCCCTCATCCTTTCTACCGCTGCTTCAACTCTAGTAGAAATTGGAGAAGCCGTTGCGGTTGCCACTCAGGCAGGATGCAAACAGCTTATTTTATTAAAATGCACAGCAGCCTATCCGGCCAACCCTAAAGATGCACATTTACGCACTATTCCCCATCTTGCCGAATGCTTCGATACGTTAGTGGGATTATCAGACCATAGTTTAGGCATAGGAGTTGCGATAGCCAGCATTGCTTTAGGAGCTTGCCTTATTGAAAAGCATTTGACCCTTTCACGAGAAGATGGGGAGTGGATAGTGCGTTTTCTATGGAGCCCAATGAATTTCAAGCACTTGTCGTTGAATCAAAGAGAGCTTGGGAATTTCTCGGCCACATTCGATATGCACCCTTGCAGGTTGAGCGAGTGACCTACTCTCATCGCCCTTCGCTTTATTTTGTTGAGAATTTGCCCAAAGGGACAATTGTCGAAACTCATCACATTCGCTCTGTCCGTCCAGGAAAAGGGCTTCCTCCTAAAGAACTTCCCCATCTATTAGGTTTAGCTTTAGCGCAGTCGGTCAATGTGGGAACTCCGGTAAGTTGGGATCTTTTTAAGGGGCATTAATGCGCATTGAAATTTTCATTCAAGCCCGCATGGGATCCACCCGTCTTCCAGGTAAAGTTCTCAAAAAGGTCTCTGGAAAAGCTCTGCTCGATTATTTAGTGGAGCGCCTTGCGGATGCCAAAGAAGTAGATGGAGTGGTCATATTAACTAGTATTGAGGAGGCAGATGATGTTATTGAACATTTTTGCCAAGAAAGAGGAATAGCCTGTTACCGAGGATCGGAAAACGATGTATTAGACCGTTATTATCAGACGGCCTTGCAACGGAAGCCCGATGGAATTGTAAGAGTAACTGCAGATTGCCCGCTGGTCGATCCTGAAGTTCTAGATGATGTTGTTAGGGAATTCAAAGACAATTACCCAAAATTTGACTATGTTTCAAATGGCTTAGAAAGAACATTTCCACGTGGATTAGACGTGGAAATCTTTTCATTTGAAGCTCTCAAAAAGCATGGTGTGAAGAAAACTTCCAGAAGAGCGCGAACATGTGACTCTCTATCTTTACCACCATCCTGAATTATTTCACTTAAAAAATGTGAAACACCTGCCTTCGCTTGCTCAGCATCGTTGGACCGTTGATACACCTGAGGATTTTACTTTAGTCAGTTTGATTTTAGAACACCTCTATCCGCAACATCCCCATTTTCGATTAGAAGATGTGGTGAAGTTGGTGCAGAAACATCCCGATTGGGTAAAGTTAAATGCCCATATTGAACAAAAAAGTATCTCTCACCAGTAAAAGGTTCTTTCTATAAGACGACTTCGAATCTAACATAGCTTATGTTTTTGAGTAATACCTTTAAGAATAGACTCTTTTCTCCATTATTGATATGAAAAGCATCCCATAATTTCCCAATTTCAATTTCATCAATTGTTTCTCCAAAGAGATTTTCCTCGTCCAAATCAAAGTGATGAGCCACTTTATTTCCCCACATGATTAATTGCCTCATCTCTTCTGTGTCACAAAAATCAGTGCATTTAGGACTTAAAAATGAGCAGAGCTTGGAAATATTCGATAAGCTTTTCTTAATAGCATTGAGATAAGCTCGGAGGTTAAAAGAAAAAGATCCTGTCTTGTCCCAAATGGCTTAATAGCTTGCCCAATAAAAGTAATTTCTTTGTTGACCTTAAATAAAAGTTTGCGATCTTTTTTCATACATCTAATTTCTCTAACTTCAATTTGTAGGCATTTGACAAAAATATAAATTCACTGAGATTTAATCCTTTGCAATCTTTATTTATCTTATTAATGTTTAAGAAATAATGCAACTTTGAGAGAACTTCAGCACTATTAAATTTTAGCGCTAAATTCTGTAGAGTTGCGCATTTTATACTGGGAAAACTAGAACGTATCCAATTGCGAACATTACGCAATTGTACAACAGCGAGATGTTGCTCTTCAAATGCTTTAAACAGCGAGGCATCTCTTGAATCATTTCTGGATTTAGAAGTGGGAGTTAACGCTTCTAAGCCTCTAAGAAAGTGGTATTCAAAAGATTTTTTATAAACCTGGGTCATCAAGTCTTTTGAAAATTGGAATTCTTCATGTTGTAAGCGCAGCGCTAAGCTTTCACACTGTTGTAAGCTACCGTGGGCGATTTCTATGCGCTTGCGCTGCTCAGGTAACCATTTAAACGTTTGGGGCTTTTGCCTTTCTCCCCTTTTACTTTTTTTAATTTTAACGGGTGTGATTTTCTCATTTTCTCCCTTAATATAAATCGAAAATCCCTCTTTCCCCGAAATAGGAAGGCTTCTTGGTCCTCGTCCAGGAATTTTTTCGATAGAGGGAGAATTAGCAAGGATAGGAAGTTCAGGCAAAAGGAGTTTGGGTGGTTCAGTTTTCTTAGGTTTCGAAGGGGCTCTTGGAGGGATAACTTTTTTTTGCAGCACGCTCTTTTCTAATTTATGTTTTTCTTTCTTTTCTCTAAGCCTTGCTTCGACTTGAGCTTTACCTAATACGCCCTTGGGTATTTTATTCGAAGTTATGTGATGATTATTTCTAATTGATGGTTGTTCAGAGGATTTAGATGGTGGGGTTTGATTTGACGAAGAATCTGGAATTGAGGTGCGGGTATTATTTGATGCTAGAGATACATGGGTGATAGCGAGCTCTTCTTTTTTTATTTTTGAAAAAGCTCTATGTATCTTCTTTGCTAGTGGAATAAATTTTTGCAAAGTCTGTGGTTTTTGGTTAAAATTGGACTTAAGAGCTTCCATTGTGTTCAATAAAACGCAAATTTTTTCACTTTCATCACTGAGGTGTTTTAATGAATAGAACTCACATGAAGAAAACAAAACAGCCGAGAAGAGTGGATCTAACTTGTAACCAAATTTTAATAAAAAATCAATTGCTGAATTATTATTATCATCTTTAAAAAGAAGATCAAATTTTATATTAGTGTCTCTTACAAGATCCATAATTTTTTTAAGCATTTCAGGCTTGTGTAGACATAATCTGATTAAGAGAATCAAAAAACCATGACCTCGAGAATTTGAGATATTTGGATTTGCATTATTTCGTAATAAAAATTCAATCATGTTTAATACTGATATAATTTTTATATCGGTGTTTTTAGTTGATGTCTTTTCTATTTAAGTAGCTGTTTCTCAAAATAGTCTATCAATATCATGACAGCATTAACTCTGTCAAATTTCTTGTTTATATCGGCGCCCTTATTAATTAAAAAACTAACTAAATGAAGCTCTCTTTGTCTACAGGCTTTCATTAAAGGAGTACATTTTTTGTATGAAAAGTTTATCAGTTCTGGTTTGTTATTGATTAGGAATTCTATTGATTCAGTACAATTTATTTTAATAGCATGATCCAAGAAAACCGCTAGGGTTTTTATTTCTAAATTTTTTGGGGTGACATGCATTGCAGGATCATCTAATTTGATATATTTTCCTTTTCTAGGTAAAAGCTTTTTAAGCTTTTTGTTAGAAAGATAAATTTGAGAAAAGTTAGTTTTGCTTTCAATGAAAAAAGCTCTCAGGGGCTCATCTAGACGTTCCTCGAAATGCAGAATTTCTTTAATTTGATCTATCAAAAATAAGGCATTCATACGTCTAAAGACTGCATAACGCATAAGCAAGTTTTTGGGGAAGATGTAGGCCTTTTGTTTAATGAGGAGTTTTCCCAAAAAATTTATTTTTTGCCAAGAACTATAGTTAATGACTTTTTGGAGAGGTAGTTTTCCCTCTTTATCAGGATAATTAATGTCTATTGGAATTGAAAATAAATTTGAACTAAAAATGGCCTCAAAAAAATTATAATTAACGAGGTTATTTTCGAATAGATCTATTAAAATATGAAGAAAAGAATTTCCTTCAATATTTAATGTATTTGGGTTAGCCCCATGCTTTAATAGAGAAAGGATACAGTTTAAATATTTATCAATAGGTTTATCTTTAGCATTGTTTAATAAATTTTTAGTTGAATTAGTTTTAGTTGAATAATCTAAACCTAAACGATGTAATTGATTTATCAATATGTCTATTGGCAAGAGACCTAATACCCCTTTTTGTGAAATATCTGCTCCTGCTTCAATTAATAAATAAATGAGAGAAATGTGCCCCTGTTGACAGGCTAAAGTTAAAGCTGTATCTCCTTGGTTATTTCGTGCTTTTAAAAGGCTCTTTGGATAATCTTTTAAAAGTTCGTAATTTTCGGTCGATCAAGTCTTTCACATGCTTTGAAAAAAACTAAAATGGTATCTTCTCTAGGTTTTGATTCTTGTTGAACTAGCTCCAACTTGACTGCTATTCCTTCATTTAATTTTTCATCTTTTGAGCTCAAAAACCCTGGAACTTTCTGTTGCGTAATGAAAGTCTTTAATAATAAAATTTTTTCACTGTTGCTTTGAAAAGGAAGATTTCCCCTATCATCAGGTAAATCTATATCTAGTGGAATAGGAAAATAATTTGGTTGAAAAACATTCTTGAGAAAAGAAAAAGAAATAAGATTCTTTTCAAATAAATCGAGTAAAATATGAAGAAAAGAACATCCCTTTTCATTTAGCGTGTTAGGGTTGGCTCCTTGTTTAATCAGTAAAATAATGCAGTTTAAGTATCCACCAATAAACTTCATCGGTAAATAGCGGGAACGAGAATCATAATTTATGAAATTATTTAGGACTAAATCTTGCAACTGACTTGTTAACATGTCTAATGGCAAGAGACCGGTTGGTCCTTTTTGTAAACCATTCGCACCAGCTTCTAATAACAAAGGGATGAGAGTGAGGTGGCCATGTTGACAGGCTAAAGTCAAACCTTTATTTATTTGATCATTTTGGTCTTTTAAAGGGCTTTTGAGACAATCTTTTAATAATTCCTGAACTTTTATTGTATGACCCTTTTGGCATGCTGCGAAAAAAAATTCAGAATCGCAGAGTACTTTAGATTTTACTAATTTCTCTGGAATCATCGTGATGTCCACCAGATTGTCTAAAGTGTATTCTCTTTCGGGTGCCATGTGAGTTATCGATGTTTCATCTGGTGAGTTGAAAGGTTCTAAAATATTTAGTTTGGTAAGAAAATTTTTTAATATATTTATTTTTTCTGAGTCGTTTTGGAAGGGAAGTTTTCCCATTTTATCTGAGCAATTAGGATTCAATGGTATGGGAAAAAAAACTTGGTTGGAAGTTATTTTCAAGAAATTGTAAAGAAATGAGATCTATTTCGAATAAATTGACTAAAATATGAAGAAAAGAGGTTCCTTCTTCATTTAATGTATTGGGGTTTACTCCATGTTTAAAGAGTAAAAGGATACACTTTAAATTTTCATGGATTAGTGAGTTATGCAGCGAAATGGAGGAAATTGCTTCATCTTTAGAAGAGACTAAACAATGCAGTTGACCTGTCAATATATCAAATGGTGTAAGGAATTTAGAATTTTTTTGCAAAACATTTGCTCCGGCTTCAATGAGGACAGAAATTAGTGGGAAAAGTCTCTCTCGGCAAGCCAAAGTTAAACCAGTATCTCCTTGTTCATTTCGCCCTTCTAAAAGTATATGGGGAAAATCTACTAAAAGTTCTTGAACTCGTTTTATGTTACACGCCTTGCATGCTGTGAAAAACATCGCAATAGGTAATTGAAATCCATAGGCTCCCGTTCTTTGAGCAGATCTTGTACAAAAATTAATACCGAACATTTAAAAAACCTTAAGTTGAATTATGAATTATATGTCAGAAAATGTTAACAGTTGTTTTGATAATAAGCAATAATGAATGTAAAAATTGATTTCAAAAAAATCTGTTGGAAATTAAGGTTTTAAATCACAAAATAGGGTGTTGTTGTATTAATCCGACAGAGATCCCTGATTGGTTATACTCAAACAATTCTTCAGGTTGTTTGTGTATATATAGACTAAAAAAAGATCACATTTAAGATGACAAATCAGCCCACTGCTCCTTCTTTCCTTTATTCCAAGGAAATCTATATTGCTTCCATCACCCTGTTTTTTATTTTTTTGCATTTGATCTTGCGCTTATCTTTTCTCTTTTTCAGAGTTTGCACAGTATTTACCCTTATATTTAGCCTTAGCTTTTGGAGGAATACCCTTAGTTTTTGATCTTCTCATCAAAGCAGTGAAAGGGGAATTCAGCTCCGATCTTTTAGCCGGAATTTCCATTGTAACTGCTATCCTGCTGCAACAATATTTAGCTGGAGCACTTGTCGTTTTAATGCTCTCAGGCGGCCAAACATTGAACTTTTTGCAGTTCGCAGGGCCTCTTTCTTACTTGAAGCACTAGCCAAACGCATGCCCAGCATAGCCCATCAAAAAAGAGGGAGAATCTTTTAGCGATGTGCCCATCGAGCAAATTGAGATAGGTGATACAGTGGTGATTTTTCCCCATGAAATTTGCCCAGTTGATGGAACAGTTGTGGAAGGACATGGGGTGATGGATGAATCCTATTTGACCGGAGAGCCTTTTTTACTTTCAAAAACCCCCGGTTCATCCGTTATTTCCGGATCCATTAATGGAGACTCATTGTTGGCAATCGAAGCCACAAAAAAAGCTAAAGATTCGCGTTATGCCAAAATCATGGAAGTCATGGTGGAATCTGAACAAAAAAAACCGCGGCTTCGGCGCATCGGGGATTGGTTAGGAGCTTTTTATACACCTCTCGCAATTGCCCTCGCCATTATTTCCTGGTTGATAAGCGGGGAGGCAATGCGCTTCTTGGCTGTATTGGTTATTGCAACTCCGTGTCCTCTTTTAATCGCCATTCCCGTTGCAATTATAGGATCCATTTCCCTGAGCACTAAAAAGTAGAATTGTCATCAAAAACCCAGTTATATTAGAACAAATTGATGAATGCCGTACGATCATTTTTGATAAAACGGGAACACTTACATACGGGAAACCCACCCTGACAGAGATCTCCTATTTCAATCATTTTCCAAAAAAGGAAATTTTGGAGTTAGCTGCTAGTATGGAGCGTTATTCAAAACATCCTTTATCCGCTGCCATTCTTGAAGCTGCCAAGTTGGAAAAATTAGTCCTTGCAGAAGCCTCTCAAATCAGTGAGAAACCCGGTGAAGGGCTGCGGGGAGAGATTCATGGCCATCAGATTGCGATCACTAGTCGCTCTCATTTAAACAAAGAAGGGCGAAAAGATCTTACTGACCAATTGCCCCAAGCAGGAGGTTTAGAATGCGTCATGTTAATCGACAACATTTAGCAGCCCATTTTCTTTTTCATGATACCCCTCGAACCGATAGCCGTTCTTTTATCAATCATCTTAGTCCCAGGCATCATTTTGAAAAAATTATGATTGTATCTGGAGATCGTGAGGAAGAAGTTCGCTACTTGGCGGAAAAAATAGGAATCACCGAAGTTTATGCGAATAAAACGCCTGAAGAAAAAGTGGGCATTGTACTGGAAGAAAATAAAAAGGCTAAGACCATTTACCTTGGAGATGGAATTAATGATGCTCCTGCCTTAGCGGTAGCTACAGTAGGTATTGCTTTTGGACTGAATAGCGATATCACCTCTGAAGCAGCCGATGCTGTGATTCTGGACAATTCCCTTGAAAGAGTAGATGAACTCTTTCATATCAGCCGGCGCATGCGCCGCATTGCCCTGGAGAGTGCAGTAGGAGGAATGGGATTATCAGTGATCGGTATGATTTTTGCAGCTTTTGGCTATTTGCCTCCAGTTGCTGGGGCCATCAGCCAGGAAGTGATCGATGTGTTTGCCGTTTTAAATGCATTAAGAGTGGCTTTTCCTCAAAAAAAATTGACCGACTTCGATTAAAATAGAGTTGTTTTTTCGAACTTGCATTGGTTCAGTGATAAGAAAAAATAATGAGACACAAAGACAAAATAAACGAAGACACAAGAAATGTCTATAAAATATCGTTTCTCTCGTGAATCTCCATGTCTTAAATTTCACATGAAATCATCGGACAAAAAAGAGAACGGTTCTAATCAATTCCTAATTCTGAATAGATATAATTCTTACCCAAAAAATGAACGAAGGAGATTTCATGAGAAAAACAACACTATTATCCTTAGTGTTACTAACTGGGTTATTCACTAGCTCAAATTCACTAGCATGGTCGCAGGAGATTAATACAATTGAAATGCGCCATCCTTGTCATAAAAAAAAGCATAAAGAAGACTGTAAGCGTGGAAAACGGGGTCACAAAGGCCGTACTGGACCTACAGGGCCTACAGGGCCCACAGGGCCCACAGGGCTTACTGGACCAACAGGATCTACTGGTTCTACAGGTTCTATAGGGCCTACAGGACCAAGCTCGATCCCTTCTTTTGCCAGTGCTTTTGCATTTGGTGGAACCGCCAGTGATCAAATGTTTTCCTCAGAAGAACCCATTATATTTAATCAGTCGATTATCTTACCGCCTGCCATTTCTTATGATGAAACAACTGGATTATTTACTATTAATGAGACAGGTTTATTTGAGGTAACATATGGAGGAAGGTGGGTTGCTGTTGACCCTATAGCAACACCTAATCCGACAATTGTATTATTTGTAAATGGATTCTTAGAAATTCTGGAAACTAGAATTCTTGGATTTCCTGATGGAGGAGATTGGACTTCGCTGACAGTCATCCTACCCCTTGGCATTGGAACTACCCTTGACCTTAGAGGTAGTAGTATTAGCGGTACAGGCTCTATGATGTTAGTTGATCCTACTCACAATACCACCAGCGCATTCCTTACGATAACAAAAATAGACTAACGCGCTGTTCTTCAAACAGAGGGTAATCTCACAGAGATTACCCTTTTTTCTCATGACTTACTTTTCAATTGAATATAAAAATCTGATTTTATATAGTTTATTAAAATTATAATAGACTTCTTGCGTAATTAAGATTTTATTTTTTGGTTTGGAAAAATCTTCAGAATTATTATAAATGATGTCTTAATGATTAACGCGGAGACGGGGAGTCGGAGAGACGCAGAGAATTCCTCTGCGTCTCTCCGACTCCCCGTCTCCGCGTTAAAAAAAATAATTACGCAAGAAGTCTAATATACGAATTAAAATATATGTCTTTAAATTAATGATAAAATCAGGATAAATTATATGGAAGTTTCAAATTCTTTATTTACAGCACTCCCACATGAGTTACAAATTGGAATCATGTCATTCTTAAAGCCTAAAGATCTAAGATTATGTGAAAGAGTTTGCCGTTTGTGGAAAGTATTTTCCAATGACTCTTTATTATGGCACCCTCATATCCAACAAAAATACGGATCCCGCTTTTTATATTCTATAGGGAGTCCCCATCCTAAATCAGTTTGGCCGCTATCTCATTCAATAAAATCTGATTCCCACCATCCAATACATATGGGAGAAAGCCTTTTTGGTAAGTTGTTTTTGCATGGATCCCTGCTTGAAACTAGAGATTTTGGTGGTCAAACGGTAGGGTTATTCGATCTTTACCGAAAAGAAACAATACCAACCCCAGCTTTTTTTAAGGATAATGTTTTTTTACAATGGACTATTTTTAATAAAAAACATTATGTTGTCGTGAAACAAGAAAATGGGGATGTAATTTGCTCTTCTTTCCCATTTAATGATCCTAGAGAATACAAGGATATTTCCAAACCTTTAAAAGTCCTTGATAATTTCTTGTTCTATACAAATGATGTAGGAAGCTGTCTTTATGGTTTGAATTTAGAAAGTGGTTCCTTGATTTTTGAACAGGAAGTTAATTTTCCAGTTATCGATATTTTTTGTTCAGAACAACATCTGGTAGCACTCCATTCAAATAATACATTATCGATTTTTAATGCTTCAACTCTTACTAAAAGCTTTGATATCACTCCTTTAGATTTTAAGGCCCAGAAAATATTTTTAAATAAAAACAAGTTAGTTATCACCTATGCTGAAACATATTTCCAAAGAATAGTTAAATATGAAATATGGGATCTTGCTTCTCAAAAGTTAATTAGAAATGGGTCTAAGCCTTCATCAAAAGAGTTTTCAGAACAGCTTGATGTAACAGAAAATTATCTTTTTATAGGATGTATTGAATGGGGGGACATTTATCAAATATCCCTCGAAGATGAAAAGGAAGATGGGATATGTAAGGTTAAGGTACCTCATAGTGATGGCTTGTATACCTTTATAGGAGTTGTTGAAAATAAATTATTTTATACATTAAAGGAAGATCTTTTTTTCTTAGATAGCTCAAAAAATAGTGTAGAGCAAAAAGTTAATCTCGTTCCTATACCTAATGATGATTTCATCATGCAGCAAAGCGCATTTAATGGTCGTTACCTAGTTGAGGCTAATTATTGTAAAGGAATATATTTATACGATTTCCTACAACCTATGAGAGGATCGGAAAAACACTTTATTCCCTCCATAGAAGATAATAGGCCTTCAAAAAAAGTAAAAAATTAATAAGTAACTACTTATTCTCTGTTCTCTATGGGCTCTGGGTTGTGATTTTATTCTCCCGCAGAGATCATAGAGAGAAGAAAATATAGATGGTAACGATATTAATTTGCTGTAACCTAATTAATTCCCTTTAGTTTAAGAATCTCTTTAAGAAAAGCCTCGGAAGAGGATTTTGTATTATCGCTATTGCAAAAAAATAAAGATGCTACCGAAATTATCGCATTTTGATCGCATTCTGATGCCTGACCAATATTATTGACACTTTTTTGAACATCAATTGCAAGTATTTTTAAACTCTGTGCTTGTTTTTTATATATTTCCTTGGAGCTTTTCAATAGTTCTACCCCTATTTCAGTCATGCTTGGAACAAGACAACGTAAGAAAAGGGACCCAATTGCTAATTTTACAGCTTCATCCTGTTGAGAAAGTTTTTCATCCTTTTGTATGAGTTCGTAGAGAAGAGCCACAAAATAATCATTCAACAAAGTGACATATCTTAATTCGCTGCGCTTGAGCATTTCGATTTTTTCTGAATTAACGGTAAAAAATTTCTCAAGCATTTTGAAATAGTAGGAATTAAGACTCACTTCTCTATCTTCATTCTCCAAATAATGCGCCACTGTCTTCAAGGCAATCTCATCGAAAGTACCCTTGCCGAAACACTCATCATAATTGATTAAAAGATAAGAGATATAAAGTGTGAAGCCACACGTATCGATTCGAAAAAGAGAATTGGTTTCACATAGATCTGCCGATCTTCTTAGCAATTCGCACATAAGATGAAAATAATTGTCTAATCTCATAATTTGCATGATTATTTGAGGAGCAATTTCTTTAAGATCGCCCGTGCTTGATAATCCTTGAAAAAAAGTAAATACCTTTTCATCGTCTACCTCTTTTTTGGCGTATTCTTGAAACAATTTTTTACTTGAGAATAATGCAATTTGCCTTCTCGAAAGGGTTTCATATGAGGGCCGATTTGAATGCGTTTTAATTTTCTCTAATTCTTTTATAAGGCGCTCTTTTCTTATGATATATTTGCTCTTAAATACTAGCCTTAAGTTTCTTCTTTCTTCATGCATGGTAAATTCAATCTCAGGATTTTGTCCTTTTTTTCTCTTCTGTTCAATGTTGATCTCCTGTTCTCTATCTAACTTAACCAGATTCCGGTCTGTATTGCGTCTTCTAAGTATAGGTCTTGGCTTTTTTCCCGGAAAGATGCACACTGGTCCGTCTACCAAAAGAGGGTTGAGGTAGTGTTTATAGCCGTTTTCTATGTTCTTTTGGTCAACCTTTCTGCATCGAAGACTTTTCAATTTTTCCTCGCTATCATTTTCTTTTGCTGATTTGCTTTCGACTAGGCCTGCACCATTTGCTATTGACTGAATTTTTATTTCTTCAGAGTGCTCGATTAAGGCGCTGGGTAAAGTAGATGTTTGGGAAACTTCTGATAGAGATCCCTTTCTAATATCTTTTGCACAAAGAGCTTTTGTTTCAGAACTAGTGTTTTGGGACTCAAAATGGGAGATTCTGGCTTCTATCGGGGGGAAAATTGTAAGTGCAAGATCTGCTTTGCTTGGTTCAATTATATCCGCTTGCCAACATCTCCCAAAACATTTTGCTGGCTCTAGCCTTTTGGTTGGCAAAGAGCTGCTGCGCTTATGTGTTTTTTCCATAGCTTTTGGTGCTACGCAATCTTGAGCCATGGTCTGGATTACATTATGTTGCATAATTTAGAACCTCTTTTAAATTTGAGAAGAGAATAGACCTTCCGATTTCCATTTTTGATTTTATGGTTGGGGTATATTCTTTAGAACTAGTTTTAGAGCATGTTGTTATCAACATCTCCAAATACTAGAGGTTCACTTTTTAAAAATATAGAAAATGCATCCAGCTAAAGCGATGTCAATAAGCCTAAGCTTGTTGTTCCTTGATAAGTAAGTAAAAGCTCCTAAAGCAATTAATGTTTTGGGATCGGTCAATGCGTTTTTAACCAAAGTGATCAATTTGGGCAGGCTGGTGGCAGCCTCCTTTGAGATCAAAGCACCTAGAGCAGCGACCTTATCGATAAACGCCAACCATATTTTATTAATTTTGTTAACATGTCCATGCTCTTGGTCTATTTTATTCCAAGGTTGTTCTTGCAAAAATCTCTCATCGAGATAGTCTTGCAATTCTTTCTGATTCAATTGAATCAGATGCACCTTCTCACGAATATCGTCCCGTTTTTGTTCCACGCCCTCTAATTTTTGCTCAATTTCATTTTGGTCTTGAAGAATGACTTGGGCTTTCTGGTCAATCCTAAGATGTTGTTGACCAATTTCTTTTAATTCTTGCTTAAGGGGTTCTTGAAGCTGCTGAACTTTTAATGCTTCCTGCTGGATATTCTCTCGTTTTTGTTCCATTCCGGTCAGTTTTTGCTCTAGGTTCTGTTGATCTTGATGGATACCACGAGCTAGATGATCTACCGCAACTCCTTTTTGGGCAATTTCGTTTAATTGTTGGTGAATGGCTTCTTGACTAGGTTTGAGATTAATTATCAGGGGATTAATCTCACGGCATTTTTGATTAACTCCATCCAACTTTCGCTCGAGTTCTTCTAAGTGGATTTCCACCTCTTCGGGAGCTGCTTTATCTCGCACTTGATTTATCTCATGAGTTTTTTCTTCAATCTTTTCTTGCTCTTGGAGGATGCTCAAGATAAGTTGATCGTTCATTTGCTGCTGGATTGCGAGATAATTGCCTTGTTGAGAAATGCTTACTTGATCGTTTTGAATAGTTGTACCTAGGTGAACGATCTCCCCCTGAATTTGTTGAATATGAGATACTCGTTGTTGCATATCGCTCATGTGATTGCGGAATTCATCGATCTTTAGTCTGAGACGCTCCTTTTCGGTAACAACCGCTTGGCTAATTTGTAAAAAGGGAATTTGATGCATATCTATTTTTCCTACCACAGCTGAACCTCATATGTTTTAGCTATAGGATAATTAAAGTGAAAAAAAAATTACAATCATTTATGCTCTATATTAAGCGAATTTTTCACAGGAGAGGTAATTTATGTTACAGGAGAGACATTGTATGCTAGGGGATCCATCAAAGATTTCTCCCCACCTTGTTGGCAAAGTTCTAGAAGTTCCACAAGGTAAAACTTACGGCCGAATGGTTACCTTGGAAAACGATAAAAAGCTTTTGATTTCTGAAGACATCAAAAAGCAATTAGATATAGCTCTAAAGCAACTAGACGAAGCACTGCAAAATTTACAATTTAAAGATGAATTATTAACTTTAAGTCATCAATATTCTAAAGAACTAGAATTAGGACATAAAGAACTGACAAATAAAATTAATGAACTAAGCAAAACACATGAAGCATTAGAAATAAAAAATGTTAATTTAAAAGCTAAAACCAAGGAATTAAGTGATAATTTCGCACGTGTGGAAGATAAAGCTAATCATCAGGAAAATGAAAATAGTGCTTTAAAAAAGCAAACTGAGGATTTGAGGGAAAATGTTGAGGAACTCCATGAGGAATACATTCTTCTAGGAGCTAATTACGATAATTTAAATCAGCAAAAAGAGGAGCTCCAGAAAAAATCTGATGATCTGGAGTCCGAATATGCACAATTGGAATTGGAGGTTGTGGCACTTGATGAGGAATCAAAAGGGTTAAAGGCCATTTCTAATGACCTGAGCCAAAAATACAATGAATTGCAAATGACAGTCACAGACCTTGGTAGACGGGAAGAAGAATTAAAAGAGAAGTCGGATCTGCTTGAAGAAGGATTTACTGAGCTAGGGGGTGTAGTCGACAAAGTCGTTGGAGAAACGGAGCTATTAAAGAATGAATCAAAGGATCTAAACCAAAAATTTGGCGGATTAGAAACTAAAGTGGATGTTCTAGAAGAACAGAAGGAGAAGTTAAAAAACCAGGCCCAGGTTTTAGAGAAAGATTATATAGGACTTGAACAAGAGGTGGTAGAGGTAAAGAATAAAAATAATGAGTTAGAGGATCAAGTTAAAATCCTTAAAGAAGAACATGCTTCTCTAAAGGAGTTATTTGAAAAATCGCTGGAAAATAATCGAAAAATCCAAATGGAAATGGACGAGCGGACTAAACAAACAGATGAAAAATTAGAAGAAAAATTCGGTTGGAGCACGTTAAAAAAAATAGTGAATATCCATTGGGAATATGCTCCTGAGATAGTGAAGATGCTTTTTAATTTAGGACAACGGTTGATTTTAAATAGATCTAGTACGAAAAATTTTCCTTGACCTTGGTTGAAATTTTTGTTATCAACCTTTCTCTCTATCGAGAAGAAGGAGTCAAAGATGAAAATGATCAAATATCTTTTAGCTATTACGAGTCTATGTATCTTGTACTGTTTTTTGGAAGCTGCTGGCTCCAATGAGAAATCGAAAGACACAAACGTAGTAAACCAGACCAAGGGAAATTCCTCAGCAACTGAAGAAAAATACAATAGAGAAAAGTACTATCTCATGGAGCGAGATGAGATAGACAACTCTGATAATGATGAGATAGACAATTCTGATACTTTGAGTAATCCATTTGATGATAGCGAATTTGAAGATGAAGATGAAGAAGAGGACACTAATCGAGATGAAGACTAGGAAGTATTTTCTCTTCTTAAAAGTCGTTAAATAATTCTGTAAAAGATAAACCTGTTTAATGAGCCTGAAAGGCTCTAATTGCAACAGACCGAAGGCATCGCCCCATACGCTGTTAATTGTAAGCGTTCACGGTGTAGGGGAGGCCGTCATTGTCGTTCGTTGAAGGCCTGAAAGGCCCTAATACAACATCCACTTCCAATAGGCACTCCTCCTGAGCGAGAATTTTTGGTGATATGCAATGAATTAGGTTTATTGTGTCCGACTGAACTACTACTTGTTCGACTAAAAGTCGGACTAGCTTTCTTTTTTCGTCAAAAGATAATTCATTTGCTTTTGTTTGCATTTTTTCCAATATGTTGTCAAACAGGCTTCCAAATTCAAACTCTTCTACCTGTAACCTTACAGCTTGTAATCCTTGAATATCATTCTCTAGACTATTCTTGCGCTCATTTAAATTAAAATTTCTCTTTTTCAGTTCCTTCAAATCTATTACCCCACTTTGATATGCATCGAGAAGTCTATCTTGTTCGTGGGATAGCTTAGAAAGCTCTTTTTTTGAAATAATTTCTCTCTGTGTTAATTCTTCGACATTTGATGCCTCTTTAGCTCTTCTAGATAGCTCTTTCTCTATCAAAGCCGGCGTCTTGAGAAGGTGTAAAACCTCATCAAAAATATGCGCATCAATTTTATCTTGACGCAAAGCCTTATTTGTGCACTTCTTGTATCTCTTACTATCCTTCCCACGACAATAATAATATCCTATGTCCTTTCCTCTATTTCGTTTTGTTCTTTTATAAAAAGGCTGCCCACATAAACCACAAGTGATCAATCCCTGAAGAAGACTTGGTTTCTTTGTGTTCCTAGGAGAAAGATCTTTATTTTTTTTCAATTTTTCTTGTACTTGTTCAAAATCATTTGTATTAATAATTGCTGGTACTTTTATAGCTATCCACTCATCTTGGGGACGCCTTCTTTTTGCATATTTAGCCTTTTTATATACTTTTGAGGCATATTTCCTAATAAGATCTGATTTCCCTTCGCAACGCTCTGTTTTGCCGAAATGAGCAGTACCTATATATGTAGGATTTTTTAAGATATCTCTGATAGTGGCCATGTCCCATTTAGCCCCTCCTCTTCTAGGTTTTATGCCTTTTGCAGTAATTCTACGAGCTACATCCATTAAGGAATCTGATTCATGTAAATAAAGCCAGTAGATTTCTTTCACGACAATGGCCTCTTCTTCTACTATTATCACCGAAGTGCTATTTTCTTTTCTAACTTTTTGATATCCGAAAGGTACGCTTGGAAGAGCAGAAGGATCTCCGTTTTTTGCCTTGTAGAGTCTTCCACGACGCGATCTATCCATAAAGACAGCTCGTTCGTATTCAGCAAAAATTCCTTGGAAATGTTGAAACATCTTAGCTTCAGGCGTATCTGAGACAGCAGGTTTTTTTAAAAAACGTGCTTCGACACCATGTTTACGAAACTCTTCTAATAAAATTAATTGATGGGTATAATTTCTAGAGAGTCTGTCAGGCGAATAAATAAGTACAGCTTCAATAGTTTCAAAACGAATCAGATCTCTAAGTTCTTCTAGAGCGGGTCTTTGCAATGTACTACCACTTTCTCCGTTGTCAAGGAATATATATCTTGAGTCAATAGAGTAATTGTTTTGTTCGGCATAAAGTTTAATAGAATCTATTTGGCTTTCTATGGTTTCTTCATCTTTTTGTTTCAGAGAAGAGACCCTTGCATAGATTGCTACTTTCTTTGATTTTTGCTTTTCTATACGTGAATTTTTGACCATCATGGCATTCCTTTATCTTTGGCGTCTCTAACACTATATCCAGGGCTGCTATTAGTTGCGCTACTTGATTGCGTTGTGGGCGATGTTGAAGAATGATTTTTCTCTGACAACTCATGTTTGGTGCAATATTCCTTGAAGTTCTTTAAGTCCAATAAGTTTTTGAGACTAGACCTATCAAAGATTTTTTTAAAGAAAAAAGTGCCTATTGGAAGTGGATGTTGCATAACGACCTTTCAGGTCTTCAGCAAGCGGCAATGACGACATCCCTGCCTCGTGAACGCTTACAAAACCTTAGCTTAACGGCATATGGGGCGATGCCCTGAGCTGTTGCAATTAGAGCCCTTCAGGCTCATTCACCCAGATACTAGGTCAACACAAAGACTGCCTCGATTGCTACTGCTGCCAAACATCCCATTTAAAGCACATTCTGTTCAAATTGACAAAATAAGAATAAATCATTATGTATCAAGGAATGATTATTACCTTTACATTGAAAGGAGATACTTATGGATACTCACCAAAGAAAGAAAAGTATTCAACGTCTTTATGAGGAGGTTTATTCCAAAGGAAATGTCAATGTGTCTGATGAACTTTGTGAAAATGACCTGAAACTTCACGACCCTGCCATTGCGATCCAAAAACCGGGGATAGATGCTTTTAAAGAATCTGAAAGAGCCTTCCATCGAGCCTTCCCCAATAAGAAAGCTAGGATTGAAGATATTCTCGTTGCTGATAAAACAATAACTGTCCGCTGGTCTTGTCAGGGGAGTCATGAAGGGGAATTATATGGCGTGGCACCCACCCACCGTCCCTTTTTTCTGACAGGCATCAGCATCTATCGCTTTTCCAACGGAAAAATTTCTGAAATATGGCAATCCTGGGATCGCTTTAGCCTTTTGGAACAACTTGGTATCAGCAATCCGATACATGCTTTGCATTGAGGTTTCAGTTTACCCCAGGTTGGTGGTACAACCTGGGAATGACCACAAAGCTAAATTCGATCTTTTCGTGTCTTCAGTTGTTTGTGTATATATCCTTTCACCCTCAAAAGCTTAGCTGCATTTACCGCATGATGGATCTTTACCTTTGAAACACTCTTCGGCACCCTTGTTTACCTGTTCCGGAGTCAGATCGGCTTTATGTGTCCCTATGGACCAAAGATGTCCGAAGGGATCTTCAAGTTGTCCATAGCGATCACCCCAAAACATATCCGCAACGGGCATTTTGACTTTTGCACCAGCTTGAAGAGCTTTGTCAAAGGCAGTATCAACATCCTCCACATATAAATGAAACATCGCAGACGTGCCTTTCAAAGAATGAGGCGCAGAGATTCCGCAGCTGTGTTGGGGAAACTCATCGGCAAGCATGATTAGTGAGTCTCCGATTTTAAGAACCGCATGCATGATTTTACCATCGGGAGCTTGGTGCTTTTCGATTTCCTGTGCTCCAAAAGCATGCTGATAAAATTGAATAGCTTTTGAGGCATCTTTCAGTGATAAAAAGGGTGTCACAGTATGATATCCATTAGGAATAGCTTTTACTTTTTGTGTCATATTTTTCTCCATTGTTAAGGGGACACTATACGAGATGTTTTAAGAAAATGTCAATACTTATGAATTGGGTTCAGAATTCCATTGCGCATTTGCGCGCAATCGCTGAAAAGGCTAACAAAACCACTAATTCATCTTGGTTTCAAAATCTTTGTCAGCTATACTTAAACACTTAAATATTTTTTCTTATGAGACCCGAAGATTTAAAATCTCCCTTTACTTGGCAAGAACGCCGGATTCTTATCCATGATCGAATCTGGTACGTTCCTGATCGTTATGAAAATTTTGGCAGCTTTTCTTTTCCCGGTTGGCATCATTCTGATACTTTCAGTCAAAAGGGACCCATCTACTTGGAGTATTGTAGTGGAAATGGGGCTTGGATTTCTGCCAAAGCGCGAGCTCACCCAAAACAAAATTGGGTGGCAATTGAACGCAACTTCTCCCGTGTACGCAAAATATGGTCCAAAATAAAAAATGATCATTTACCTAACCTTTTGGTTGTCTCCGGAGAAGGTGATTGCGTTACCCGTCACTATCTACCTCATGCAAGTGTACAAGCTGTCTATATCAACTTTCCCGACCCTTGGCCGAAAAGAAGGCATGCCAAGAATCGTCTGATTCAGGCCTCTTTCCTTATGGAAATTCAACGCATACTAAAACCGGATGGAATATTAACGATGGTGACAGACGACGAGGCCTATTCTCATATTATGATTTCTAAAGCCCTTCAAATTCCTGGTTTTCAACCTCTTTTTGCAAGTCCTCATTATGTGACCGAGTATGATGATTACGGGACCTCCTATTTTGAAGATCTTTGGCGTCAAAAAGGGAAAATCATCCGCTATCATGCCTTCCGCAAAAGTCCTTTTGTGCAAGAGGTCTAATAAGAATGGAAGAACATGTTGAAGAATACATAGAGGAAGAAAGCCCTTCAAAAGGTTTTCCAAAGCCGCGCATTTTTGATGGAAACTGGCCAATTCAAAGTCCTGTGGGCTTTGATGCCCTTACTATTTACTTAGATGGACGTGTGCAAGCTGACCTTAATTGGAGTAAGGCTCGCGAACATGCTAGGCAAGCTGTTGATCAGGGATATGCACTGATGTGGGATATGCGATTAGGGCTTTTTGATGGATTAACAAAGCCTCTCGGTAATCAAAGCCAATTTCTTTCACTGACCCTATCCTTAGAACATTTTCGAGATTCATTATGGCAGGAATTCAAAAAACAGACAGTAGGGGTATCACTTTTCCGTGGCCAGGCTGATTTTACTCGAGGATTTCCCTGGGATGAACATCAAGAAACAAATTTGAAGGGGTGGCTTCAGGATCTGGGTTATTCTAGTTTGCTGCCTTCCCACTTTGGGGAGTTATACCAACATCCAGAAGGGCGGCGGCTGGTTCAAATCTTTTGCCGCGACGTTGCAATTGAATATTTGAAGCTGCTCGCATCTCGAATTCCTGATACTCTTCCGGTTTATCTTTTTTTAGACGCAACTTGTTTTTCCCATTCTTTATTAAGTCAAACGCAATCGTTAAATCCGGAGCGTTTTGAAAACTTGAATTTAGTCTTGAAAGGTTCTTCTTTACCCTTTGCTGTTTTAGGCTGGAGAAATCCCACTCCTTATGGTTATAGTGGGGGTACTTTATGCGATCTTCCATCAGAGGCTGAAACAACCATTGGCATTTGCCTTCCGCCGCCTCTTTTTTATCTTTCCCATCATTATAGCGGTTTAGAGGAGGCAATTTCAGCCCTCAATCAACGCCATTTATCTTTTAAACTCATTGCTGAAAATCAATTAACTTCTCAGTGGGATGGACTTGACACCCTCATTTATTCGCCGGGGGGATTAAGTTCTCAAGGCAAGCGTAAATTGCAAGGGTTTTGTGCTGCAGGCGGAATCGTTGTATCCACAGGTATTGTAGGTGAATTACCCAATGAAATTAGCTTCAAGGAATGGCTTGGAATTCAATAATTTAGAGTCTTTCATTGTTGACCTGTCCAATCTTCCAATCTGGGTTCTAAAAGTTTATTGCGAAAAATCGTTCAAATGTTCATGGTAACAATAGCTATCAAGGAGGACATATGACGTTCGTAAAAGAAGATTTATTACAAATAGAATCGCCTTTCCATGGATATGAAGCTTCCAAAAAACTTCGCCAGTTATCCTATGACTCCATTGACATTTCCCGCCCCAACCAAATTACACCGCAAAGAATTGCTGATTACTGCGGAGAGGCGTGCGGTTTTAAGCTGCTGTACGCAACAGAAAAAGTGACAGATGAAGTCATGAAATGCCTAAATGAACTTGCGGAAGAAGCCCATACCCTTGACAAAATGAGGCGCTTGCAGGATGGGGAGATTGTGAATTTTGTCGAGCACTACCCTAATGAAAATCGTCCTGCTTTACATACTGCGACTAGAGACTTTTTTGAGGAGCCGCGCACTGCCAAAAAAGCTAAAGAAGCTGCTCTGTTAGCTCGACAAGAAGCAGACAAGTTGAAGTCTTTTATCGCAAAGATCGACACGGAAAAGAAGTTTGATGAAATGATTTTAGTAGGTATCGGAGGATCGGAGCAAGGGCCGCGTGCCCATTTTCTTGCCTTGGAACATTTACTAAAACCAGGACGCAAAGTGCATTTTGTGGCTAACGTCGATCCCGATGATGTAGCCAGCGTTCTCAAAAAAGTGAATCTCAAGCGGACCTTAGTGTTGGTAATATCAAAATCTGGGACAACCCTTGAAGTCCAAACAAATGAAGAGGTGATAAGAGAAAAATTTAAGGCTGCAGGTTTGGATCCGCGCGAGCATTTCATTTCAGTCACAATGCCTGGAACCCCGATGGATAATCGTGAAAAGTATAGGGAAACTTTTTACGTTTGGGAATGGATAGGGGGGCGCTATTCCACTACATCGATGGTGGGAGGAGTGATGCTGTCTTTTGCTTTTGGTTTTGATGTTTTTTGGGATCTTCTCAAAGGGGCACATGACATGGATCGTGCCGCTTTACAGCCAAACATAAAACAGAATTTATCTTTATTAACGGCTTTATTGGGAATTTGGAACCATAATTTTCTTAATTATCCTACGCTTGCCATTATACCTTATTCTCATGCCTTGAGGAGATATCGAGCCCATCTTCAGCAACTGGACATGGAATCTAACGGCAAGATCATCGATCAACAGGGTAAATTTGTTGATTTTGAGACAGGCCCTATTATATGGGGTGAGACAGGAACAAATTCACAGCATTCTTTTTTCCAACTACTTCATCAAGGCACAGCTACAGTTCCTCTTATGATGATGGGATTTAAACAGAATCAGTATGGAGAAGACATTGAAGTAGAAGGAACAACCTCTCAAGAAAAGCTGCTTGCTAATCTTTTTGCGCAGAGTCTGGCCCTGGCGCTTGGTAATCAGCCAGATAATCCTAACAAATTTTGCCGCGGCAATCGTCCCACTCAAATCTTGTTGGCCGAGAAATTGACCCCTTATCAACTTGGAGCTCTCCTATCTCTTTATGAACATAAAGTTGCCTTTCAAGGTTTTATTTGGGGGATCAATTCATTCGATCAGGAAGGGGTACAATTAGGTAAGGTAACGGCAAATAAAATGATCGAACTATTTGCCAATCAGCGCATTAAAACCAAAGAAAAAACAGACAATCTTTTAGGAGAAGCTTACTTGAAACATTTAGAGCGTTTCCGGTAAGATCGAGTTGGACTAGTTGGACGATTTGGACCAAGCCTAACCTGTCTAAATAGTCCAATTCGTCCAAAAAAGTCCAACTCGACGCCTTAAACCACCTGTTAAAGACAAAGATATCAAAATGAATTCGCTTATACAACTTGACATTCCCAAACGCAGTTCTCATTGTTTTCATCAAAGTGAAAAACTAATTCCAGGAATGGAAATCTATTCCTTGCTTTTTGACGGTGAATCTCAACGGGTAGAAAGATGGGATTTTGTGCCGGCTGTTGGGAAAAGATGCAAAAAGAAAAACATTTGCCCGTCAATCGGGGTTATTGGAAATCGAAAATAGAGTCCAAGAGAGCTTTAGTATCATCTCGTGTGGAAAGGGCTTTGGTTCTCTTGCGTGATTTGTTGAAAGCTTCTCCACTTGATGAGGCTGAAATTTATGTCCTCTCGCTGTTTTTAGCTCACGCACGTCAAGTCGCATTGCGTCAAGAATATTTGGAGGGAGATTCCACCTATCAACTCTACGAAATTTTAGGACTAGAAGAATACTTTACCATCAAAGTGTTAAACCTTACTTCCTTTCAGATTGAAATGATTCAAAAGTCTTTCGCAGGGAAACTTAGTGCAGGATAATATTGAAGATTTTGTTTGTTATTTAATGTCTGAAAAAGGGCTCTCACAGAATACCTTAGAAAGTTATCAACGTGATGTTCAAAGTTTCTCGGATTTTTTGCAAGCCCAAGGAATTGTTCACTTTTCTGAAGCGAAGCTGCAAACTATTATTGATTTCTTGGGCTTAAAAACAATCACTACGCTCCTGCCTCTATTTGCCGAGCCTTGGTTGCAATCAAAGTATTTTTTAGATTTCTAAAGCGTGAGGGGGTTATTGCACAAATGTATCCCTCTATTGGAATCCCCCAAAATATGGCAATTAATTCCAGATATTTTATCACTTTCTGAAATGGAATGTTTGTTAAAACAGCCCAACCCAGACTCAGCGAAGGGGGCCCGCGATAGGGCAATTCTAGAAGTACTATATGCCAGCGGGTTGCGCGTTTCAGAGTTGTGCCAATTGAAGATCGAAGATGTCGATGATGCATACGTGAAAGTGAATGGAAAAGGAGGGAAAGAAAAGGTGGTTCCAATTGGTAAAAAGGCTATTGCTGCGATTGATTATTATCTGAGCTTTCGGGATGGGACAAACCAAAATGCCCTCTTTATTTCAAACAAAGGAAAGCCCATCCATCGTGTGGGGGTCTGGAAGATGGTAAAACGCTATGCCATGCAAGCTGGAATTAGAAAAAATATTTTTCCCCATACTTTTCGCCACTCTTTTGCTACTCATCTTCTGGACAATGGTGCTGATTTACGCGTCATCCAAGAAATGCTAGGGCATGCAAGCATCGACAGTACTGATCGGTACACCCACATAAGTTGTAAGCATTTGCATGAAGCCTTTCAAAAATTCCATCCACGTCATTGATCCATCACTTCTAAGATCACTTCTTCTTCCTGCTTCTTTTCTACTACAATCGGGGGTTGAGGAGGAGGAGGAGGAGGTGGTTCTTGAGGAATAGGGGCGTTTTGAACAGGCCTTTGACGTGCCAGACTATTCTGATAGAGAAACGATCCCCATTGAGCAGAGTAGTAAAGGGTAGCGATTACCATAGAAGTAGGCATAGTCAAGACAACTAAAAAACTTCCTCCTCCAAATAGGACCACACGTTCGAGCAAAGGTCGTTGAGCGCTATAAACAATATTGACTTTTTCAACCAGTTCTCGGACTTGTTTGTCAAAAACAAATCCAATGACAAACCCTAAAGCAAATAAGTTATGATGCAAATAAAAAAGAGGTATCGAAATCAAAACTTGCAAGATGATGGTAATGGCAATCCGGTGGACCAGCAGGTTTAATGCATTTATCAATGCTGGTATGCCATCGGCTATTATACCTAATACAGTGTGGCTGCTACTAAAAGAACGTAGGTTTGGAATCATAGTCCTGTACTCCCGGAATTTAAAGAATCCTCCTGAATCATATCCTTTTTTTTATCTTCTGACAATCCATTTATTAATCTAATAAATACAAAAAAGAATAAATTGACTTTTTTTAAAAAAAATCTTGTAATGTTGTAAATTATACAGGGAATACAAGCTTATGGTAGACAACTTAAGTGAATTTCAGCTCTCAAACAAGATTAGGCAAAAATTAAAAAATAAAAAGCTTTTGCAGCAGGAATTTGCTGCAGGAAAAACTGCTCAAGAGATTCTGGAATTTTCTGATCAGACTTTAGCAAAATTTTATCAGGCTGCTTACTTTTTACTTGAGCATCAGCGCTACCGGGATGCTGGCAATGCATTCTTGTTTTTAGCAACTCTCAATCCTCATCATCATGAATATTGGTTAGGTTTAGGAATGGCTACTCAACTTTGCCAAGATTATGAGAAGCAGCTATCGATGCCTATGAATTGGCAGCACTATGCGATATTTCCAGCCCAGTCCCCTATTTTTATCTGGCGAAGTGTCTCTACGCAATTCACGATCGGGAAAGTGCCTTGCAAGCTCTTGAATTAGCCATCGAAACAGCGGGAGATTTTAGTGAGTATGCTGACCTGAAAGAGCAAGCAGAAAAAGCAAAAGAAATTCTACTTAAGCACCAATCCTAGTTTCAACTTCTGGAACTTGCAAATTTATTTCAATTAACCTATATTGATTCTCTTTTCTAACAATAAAAAAGGGAATTTATCAATCAACTAATCTTTAATACAAAAAATGAAGAAAATTGTGATAACAGAACTAGTAATGGCAGGGAACTATCTTCGCTAGCATTAGTTCATCATGGGCGATCTGTGGTTATAAATCCTTCAAAAAATCCCTATCAAATGGATTTGATGAATCGTGTGATGTTTTGCATAGGTTTAGCTTTCAACCAAGAGCCAGTATCCATGCAAGAGTTGAGTGCCTGTTTACCTAAGTCTTTTACCAAGATGTTGACAAATGTGAACCAGCTTTTTTCTCAACTTGTTCTAATGGATGAGGAGATCAAAGAGGAGCTCATGCCAAGATTCGAAGAGGGGATAAATGGAAAGCTAAGAGAAATCATGGAAGGCAGAAAACAGCTCTATTTACTTGCAGGTGTTGACTTCAGAGAATGAGTTGCAGCATAAGCTTAAGCTGATTTCTGATTACAAACAAAAAGCCGAAACCATCTATTTTTCCCAAGAGGGAACAATTGAAGAAAAGAAGCATCGATGATGCTATGCTCACATTGTCACCCTTAGAACATTGTCAGCATCATTCTGAGATCATTAAGAATTACTGGCAAATGATTTCCAAAAGCCCTGATGGTTATTTAGAGCACGAAGCGGTTGAAAATCGCATCATTTCCCTTTTTTTGGAGAATTTATTCGAATCGATAGGGTCTGTCTCTGAATTCCTCCCTAAGAATTTAGAGAGCAGAACAATCCCCAAAAAACCGAAGGGAAATGGCACAACTTCTGATTGATCACTTGCAGAAAGGTCAGCAAGAGATCCTTTTGAAGTTACAAGAGGAACTTTCAGAAGCCGCCATGCATGAAGAAGAGGCTCTTCAATTGGAGTATTTAATCCTTAAAGGGAAGCTCATTGCTCCAACTTTAACCAAGGTGATGGTTCAGAGAGCAGCTTATAATTTTTTTAGAGGGTGTTGAAAGAGAGGTTCAACAATGGATTCCCTTTTCAAAAAGAATGCAAGCATGGGATATTGCTTATGCAAAAGAGCAAATCGAAAAAACACAAACAGAAATAAATGGATATATGGAGAAAATAGGTGGGGAAGAAATTCCCAGGTCTTTTGAAGAGATCCAAGGCCTCATAGGCTGTGATGATCATTATTTCGAGAAAAGTAGTTTAATTATAGAAAATATATATTTAGAAGATATGCAAAAAATATTACGAAAAGCTGAAGAGCGAGATCTTTATTCCAGTGCCTGTTCTTTTGCTAGCGAAGATCCTCGTGAGCTAGAAAAATTAATCCCTGATCTAACTCTTATGATCGATTGATCCTTAAAGTCTATCCATTTGATAGGAATGGAGATACTAAAGAGGATTCCGATTTAGAAATCGATCTATCTGATTTAAAGGATCCCTTAGCCTATTTTGTAGATGTCTATAAAAGCAAGGATGAAGAAATTCTTGGGTTTTTTATAGGTGATAATAAACGTTTCACACATATATAAAGTAAGGAATAGGAAATTTAATCCAAGCTCACGGGTTCTGGGTGGTTAAATGAGCCCTTTATTCTATCTTTTCTGATGCAAATTTGAGGCATAGAGATCTTTTGTTAGGCCTGGAAGGCCGTGATACGAACATCCACTTCCAATAGGCACTCCTCCTGAGCGAGAATTTTTGGTGATATGCAATGAATTAGGTTTATTGTGTCCGACTGAACTACTACTTGTTCGACTAAAAGTCGGACTAGCTTTCTTTTTTCGTCAAAAGATAATTCATTTGCTTTTGTTTGCATTTTTTCCAATATGTTGTCAAACAGGCTTCCAAATTCAAACTCTTCTACCTGTAACCTTACAGCTTGTAATCCTTGAATATCATTCTCTAGACTATTCTTGCGCTCATTTAAATTAAAATTTCTCTTTTTCAGTTCCTTCAAATCTATTACCCCACTTTGATATGCATCGAGAAGTCTATCTTGTTCGTGGGATAGCTTAGAAAGCTCTTTTTTTGAAATAATTTCTCTCTGTGTTAATTCTTCGACATTTGATGCCTCTTTAGCTCTTCTAGATAGCTCTTTCTCTATCAAAGCCGGCGTCTTGAGAAGGTGTAAAACCTCATCAAAAATATGCGCATCAATTTTATCTTGACGCAAAGCCTTATTTGTGCACTTCTTGTATCTCTTACTATCCTTCCCACGACAATAATAATATCCTATGTCCTTTCCTCTATTTCGTTTTGTTCTTTTATAAAAAGGCTGCCCACATAAACCACAAGTGATCAATCCCTGAAGAAGACTTGGTTTCTTTGTGTTCCTAGGAGAAAGATCTTTATTTTTTTTCAATTTTTCTTGTACTTGTTCAAAATCATTTGTATTAATAATTGCTGGTACTTTTATAGCTATCCACTCATCTTGGGGACGCCTTCTTTTTGCATATTTAGCCTTTTTATATACTTTTGAGGCATATTTCCTAATAAGATCTGATTTCCCTTCGCAACGCTCTGTTTTGCCGAAATGAGCAGTACCTATATATGTAGGATTTTTTAAGATATCTCTGATAGTGGCCATGTCCCATTTAGCCCCTCCTCTTCTAGGTTTTATGCCTTTTGCAGTAATTCTACGAGCTACATCCATTAAGGAATCTGATTCATGTAAATAAAGCCAGTAGATTTCTTTCACGACAATGGCCTCTTCTTCTACTATTATCACCGAAGTGCTATTTTCTTTTCTAACTTTTTGATATCCGAAAGGTACGCTTGGAAGAGCAGAAGGATCTCCGTTTTTTGCCTTGTAGAGTCTTCCACGACGCGATCTATCCATAAAGACAGCTCGTTCGTATTCAGCAAAAATTCCTTGGAAATGTTGAAACATCTTAGCTTCAGGCGTATCTGAGACAGCAGGTTTTTTTAAAAAACGTGCTTCGACACCATGTTTACGAAACTCTTCTAATAAAATTAATTGATGGGTATAATTTCTAGAGAGTCTGTCAGGCGAATAAATAAGTACAGCTTCAATAGTTTCAAAACGAATCAGATCTCTAAGTTCTTCTAGAGCGGGTCTTTGCAATGTACTACCACTTTCTCCGTTGTCAAGGAATATATATCTTGAGTCAATAGAGTAATTGTTTTGTTCGGCATAAAGTTTAATAGAATCTATTTGGCTTTCTATGGTTTCTTCATCTTTTTGTTTCAGAGAAGAGACCCTTGCATAGATTGCTACTTTCTTTGATTTTTGCTTTTCTATACGTGAATTTTTGACCATCATGGCATTCCTTTATCTTTGGCGTCTCTAACACTATATCCAGGGCTGCTATTAGTTGCGCTACTTGATTGCGTTGTGGGCGATGTTGAAGAATGATTTTTCTCTGACAACTCATGTTTGGTGCAATATTCCTTGAAGTTCTTTAAGTCCAATAAGTTTTTGAGACTGGACCTATCAAAGATTTTTTTAAAGAAAAAAGTGCCTATTGGAAGTGGATGTTGCATCATGGCCTTTCAGGCCTAACAAAAAATCTCTGGGCATTAAATTTGCGTTGGAAAAGATACAATAGCAGATCTCTAAGCTAATTCAAAAATTTATCTTTCAAAAAAACAATTGTAAAGAACAGCTGAGTCTGACGAACCTCTAAGAATATAGGGGTGCTTGATAGCAAAATTATCTATACATCTCATAAAATTAGAAAACATAACCACTTAATTAAATATCAAATTTCTCATCTTACTCTTTATCTGCCAACTGAAACCCATCTTGTCTTAAAATTTCATCGTAGAAGTTATCTAAGAAGAAGAGACGGTTCATGAAAACACCTGTAACTGCTGCAACCATTAGGGCAGGCAGCACGTGAACCTGGTGGGTCATCTCCATTACAATTAGAATGGATGTAAGGGGTGTGCGCACCACTGCCCCTAGGCAAGCCGTCATGCCTATTAGGGAAAGCAAGGTTTGATCTTGTTGTCCTAGATGTAGCCATTCTGCTGTAGACCCAAATACAATGAGGCCTGACATTCCACCAAAAAAGATCAAAGGCCCGAAAATTCCTCCGCAGCCTCCCGCACCGAAGCAGAAAATTGTAGCCAGCAATTTTGCCGCTAGCATCCAGACTGCCGAATTCCAGATGATCTGATTGCTAAGAACCTCACGGAGGGTACTGTCTCCAGGACCAAACGCCCCTAATTTTGAGGTGAGAGCAAAGGCAATCACACAAAGGGATCCCGCAATCAATGCCCCTGTTGCGGGGCGTAACCAAAGTGGAAAAAATGAGTTCTTATACCATACCCGCAAACTTAATGTCGCCCATTGAAAAAAGATGCCAACAAATCCTGCAAAAATTGCGACTAAAGGCGATATCCACAAAACCTCTTCTTTCATGATGAGGTCTACTTTAATTGGTAGAGAAGCTGCATTCCCTAGTAATAAATAAACCATGCTAACAGAAATGGCTGAGGCTAAAAGGCTCCGTCCGGCATATTTATTAATATTTTGACTCGCGGCAATCACCTTAAGCACTAAAGTCACGCCTGATAAAGGGCTATTAAAAGCTGCTGCTAAACCGGCAGCTGCTCCTGCACAATCGCGTTGCCCTGCGCCCCTTTCGATTCTTTTGCGAAAAGGGAAATTTTATTCGCAATGGCAGCTCCGATATGAATGGTTGGACCCTCCCTGCCCATGCTCGATCCTGTTCCCAAGGAAAGGATACCACCAAAAAACTTCACCCATAGCAAGTTCCATGAAAAGTCAAAATTCTTGCTTAAATATGCAGCTTTTACTTGCGGAATGCCGCTGCCAGGTGCATCGGGAGCAAACCATTGCATGAGAATACCAGTAATGAGTGCCCCACCCGTAATAAATAAGAGTGCCAGGAAGGCAAAAAGCCAAAAAGTCAAGCTGGATGCTGTAGTGACAGTATGTTGAAAGATCCACGCGTATCCATATTGAAATCCTACGGCCGCAAGTCCAGCTCCCAATCCAATAAGGGTGGTAGAGAGGAGGGAAAAAAATTGCTTATGAAATGATAACATGAGATGAAATCCACTAAAAAAAGCTTGATTTCCTGACAGCCTAGCGAATTGTCATCCTAGCAGTTTTAAGGTTGTTTGGGTATACACTTTATTATTGTCATGATCCGCCATTGTCTGTTATTTAAAATTGTTTTACTGGAGGAAACTATGAATCAGGTAGAGACCGATCCAATTACCCTAAAATGTCCAGAAATCAAAGATTCCGATTCAGAGAAAAAAGGAAAATCTCGAGGAAGATCCTATTCAGACGACAATGCTAAGAAGTATCATCTGGGTTTTAAAAAGGTCATAACCTTTGTTTCATTTGCAAAAAAACCGTTTGAAGCTGCCACAAATGGTAATTCTTCTGATGAAGAAGATGTTGCCACAAGTGCACCTCCCAAACCCCTAAGAAGAAAGGGAGCCTTTCAGCCCTTCCCATAAATAAAGAAGCGCGGTCACAGGCAGGGGGGAGTCAAATCAATGTGCCTCCTCTCAACCTTTCAAAAAGGCTAGAATTGCTACCTCAAAGTAAGATGATTCCTTCAACTCCAAAAGAAACGAGCCCATCCGGTTCTCCTCCAAGCGGTAACTTGACTCATCGATTACCCAAATTTCTGCAGAAATATAAAGACAAAGCAGATGTGAAGCAATTAGGTGGTGAACTACTGGGGCTTTTTAACTACCATGCTTTTAAAACAGAAGCTCTGAATGTCAAATCTTTCGAAGCCATTTTAGATAACATTAAGGACAGGATTTTTCAAAAAGGAATTGAAGATTTTAAAAATTCAGACTCAAAGTTTATGACAACCAAGGAGTTAAATCTCAATAGGAACCGTTATTCAAAGTGGTTAAAGGTAGAGCTGAGGGAAGCTGAAGGTCCTCTTCTACAGGGAATTTTTTTCCGTTTGATGGTTTTGCAAGAGACTATTTTGCCCCCGTATCGTTTCGTTCATCAAGAAAAAATCGATGGGAAAGAAAGTCTTACGCAATTTATGAATAACTTAGATGAAGCTTTGGTTGATCTTCTTAGTAAAAAAGATTTAAAAAGCTTTTTAAAAACGATTAATGAAAGCAGCCATTACTACCTTGGTAAATTGATTTCAAAAATTAGTGATTTAAAATGCATTGAATTTTTACAAGAAAATAACGAAGGAGTTCTTAATAAAGATTTGGAGGCATTTTTATACACTGCAACTTTTCTTGCCTATACCCTTCAAAATTTGCGTCATGGTCATTCCAAAAAATGGAGTGAACACATCTCAGCCAACTGCTCTGATCTTCTTCGTACCCATTTAGCAAGTAGAGGGAGCGGCAATAAATACTTTTTTGGCTATAGCACACTGACTCTGGTTGATTTACAAGGACGAAAAGAAAAGATTGTTTTGGAGGAAATAAAAGAGAAAGTATTTCCAAAAGAATCCGAGGAGTGTGAAGCGTATCATTATTTCAAATTCTTAATTCAAGAAATATGTAGTAAAGGAATTCATCCTGAAATTGACGCATGTGCCGTAACAAGGGAGATCGTAAGCAGAGCTCTAAAAAGTGAGGATCAAAAGCTCCATGACTGGGAAATTGTGGCCAAATTCCATCCGAAAGAGTTTGTACAATTAGCTACAGAGATCTTTTATTTAAAGCATCAATCGCATATTCTAGGAAATTTTTTAGATCTTATTCCTTCCGAAATGCAACCTGCTGTGTTTGAAGAAATATTGATTATGCTTGTGAAAGAAGGGTGCAAAGGTTCTTTGGAAAGAATTTTAAAAATAGTCCCGTTAGAATCTCATTTAAAGATATTAGAAATTATACACGCTATTCTTGATCCAAGGGCTTTTAAAACTTTGAGTCATTTATCCTCGGAAAAAATGATCGAGGACCTTTATCAACTTATTGAGGAATTGTATCGGAAAGGAATTTTTCCTGATCGAAAGGCTTTAAGAATACTAAATAAAAATCCTTCTATTTACATTATGAAAATCTTAAATTCTACTGCAAGTGGTGCCATGGAAAGATTTTCTCGAAAACTTTTTGACAAATACCCTGGATTATCCCGCCCTTGGAAAAAGTATAATGGGTATTTTAGAGGAAATTTTTTGGCGAATTTTAAAGAATCGGAAGATGTTGAGCTAGGCCTAATTATTAAAGCTAAAAAAAATGGATTTAATATGATTCAGAATAGGCATCTGAACGTCTACTTTCTTCCAAAAGCAAAAGATCGCAACAAGATGATCAAAATTCTTTCTAAAGAACTTAAGTGCCACACCTCATTTTCAAATGGAAACTCTTACTTTTTTTCTCCCAGGATTAGCTCAGTGGATATTCCTTTTGAAAATTGCTCTTTGAAATTTTCGGAGTTATTTAAAGTTCTTTCTATGTTTGCAATTATGATGGATTATGATGTTTCAAGAACAAATCAGCAAGAGCATGCGAAAGGAACAAAAACACCCAGGGGGAGCAAGACCAGTCCAAGAGATTATCACTCTGCAGACTTTTTACAGGTGTTATACCCCATATGTTTGGGGAACGGTTTTGATTTTGGCTTCATCAATAATATTGAGCCTAAAGATCGTCTAAAAGGAAGTTCTGAAGGAGAACATCTTTTATTGACCGATGAAGAAAAACCTGTGAAGAAAAACAAGGGCAAAGATAAGGAAAAAGGGGGTCAAGGAATTAGAGAAGATTGACAGCACCTGTGAATTTCTATCTTAGAGCCTGTTCAAAATCTTTTAAATAGATAATTTCTCGAAACTTTCTTTGCCTAAAAAATTTTAGTGTCGAACACTTCAGCAGTTAAAACTACCACAGAGCCCACAGAGAACACAGAGAGGGGGTTATATCTTCATTCGACAAATGCCATCTACTAATCGCTTTACATTAAAATTAATAAGCAATCCTCGAGCACAGGTTCCATAAAGCCGTAAATAAGACAGTAATTGTGCTTCATGTATTGGGGCTATTGTTCAATAGCGGCCCCAATGATATTACCCGTTAATGGATCAGTTTCACGCCCGTCTATTTCTTCAGATATATCTGGATTAATTAAATAATTCATAAGACCCCTCTCTGTGTTCTCTGTGGGCTCTGTGGTAGTTTATTGTATCTAACAAAAGATTTTGAACAGGTTCTTAGCAGTTTGCAGTTTTTTGTCCATGAGCGCTGACCTTTTCCTGTTCCTTGTTCAATACCCTTGAATTGACCTGATTTGACTGGTACCCTCTTTTTTGCCTCTATTTACTCCAAGGTCCAGGTCCTCATTAGCATTTAATTTTTTTTTATCTGGCATTACTTCTACATCTTCTCGATACGTTGTTTGAGAAGTTCATTGACTACTTGGGGCGAAGCTTTTCCGCGGCAGAGCTTCATCACTTGGCCTACTAAGAAAGCAAATGCTTTCTCGCGTCCTGCTTTATAATCAATCACCGATTGTCCATTTTCCGCGAGTACTTTATCAACATACCCTTCAATTTCAGATTGATCGGTAAGAGGTTGATAATCGGGGTTATTAGCAGCAATTTCAGCAGGATCCTTGTCTGGGTGAGCCACCATATCATCGGCAACGCTTTTTGCTATGCGACCGGTGATTGTTCCTTTGTCTATAAGGTTCACTAGGGAAGCCACATGTTCCGGTTTAATCCCAGCTGATAAAATCGTTTTGCCCGATTCCTTTAATCGCCCTGAAAATTCTACTACCAGCCAATTGGCCAAAGCGCGTCCATTAGGACATGTCTGCAGAGCTTCTTCGAAGTAATCGGCTAGCGCTTTTTCACTTGTCAATAGAAAAGCCTGGTGTTGGGAAAGGTTGAGAGTATGGACATAGCGTTTCTCCCGCTGCAGAGGAAGCTCGGGGAGCGAGTTTCGAATTTCTTCGATATAAGCATCGGTTAAAACAATGGGGACGAGATCTGGTTCAGGAAAATAACGGTAGTCATCAGCCGTTTCTTTGCGGCGCATCAAAATAGTTTCACTCTTTTCAGGATCCCATCGATAAGTTGCAGCTAGAATGACCTGATCAAGTGGAAGAGAGGGATTGTTGCGGTATTCTTCAATTTGACGGTGGATCTCTGCTTTGAGGGCCATCTCCATAAAATTGAATGAGTTTAAATTTTTGATTTCAATTTTATTGCGCAATCCTTTTTCCCCCTTTGGGGCGCACCGAAACGTTGGTGTCAATGCGTAGAGAGCCTTCTTCCATGTTGCAGTCTGATGCGTCGATATATTGTAGGATGGCTTTGACTGCCATTGCAAAAGCAACGGCTTCACGGGGAGTATGGATACAAGGTTCGGAAACAATCTCAATGAGAGGACATCCTGCCCGATTATAATCTACACCGGCGAAGGTTGAAAAATGCTTAAGCATGCCTGCATCATCTTCGAGATGAACCCGGTTGATCGCAAAGGTTTTTTCTTCGCCATCCACATCGGCTATGATAGTCCCTCCTATAACAATAGGCTGGTCATATTGAGTGATTTGAAAATTGCGGGGGCTGTCAGGGTAAAAGTAGGATTTACGATCGAATTTACTGAACTTGGCAATTTCAGATTGGATGGCGCAGCCGAATTGAACAGCTTTGCGCACGGCTTCTTTGTTGAGGACTGGCAGGGAGCCTGGCTGTCCGGTGCAGACTTCTGTAATATTCGTATTGGGATCATCTCCAAAACGATTGGGAGCTACGCTGAATAATTTGGATTTGGTGTTAAGTTCTACGTGAATTTCCAGTCCAATGACCGGTTCCCAATCTTGATGAAAGGGGTGAGAGTGTTTATGGCTCATAAAACGACCTCTTCATTTACTAGTTTGGGAATAGCTTGTTGAAAAGGCAAAACCTTTTCGAGAAGTGCTGCAGCATTGAGAACATGGGAGTCTTGTTTTTGGGGTCCTATTAATTGCAATCCAATAGGTTTGCCATCTTGAGTTAAACAATTGGGCACGCTCACCGCAGGAAGACCAGCTAAATTTACGCCGATGGTGTAAATATCTTCTAAATACATTTGTAAAGGGTCTTTAATGGCTCCGATTTCAAAGGCAGCAAAGGGGGAAACAGGGGAGGCAATCAAATCGCAACGGGAAAACGCCTCTTTATAGCTGCGCAAAATTAGGGTGCGTACTCTTTGAGCTTTACGGTAATAAGCATCTTGATAGCCTGACGAAAGGACAAAAGTTCCCAACATAATGCGCCTTTTGACCTCAGGCCCAAATCCCTCTTCTTTTGAAAAGTCATAAACTTCGTCCAAGGTACGGGCTCGAGGAGATCGTTGGCCATAGCGAATGCCATCAAATCGGGCAAGATTAGTAGAGGCTTCCGCTGTCGCTAAAATGTAGTAAATGGCAAGCGAGTATTTAAGAATCCCGAGATCGACCTCAACAATTTCTGCCCCTAATTGCTTCATAGCCTCTATCGCTTTTTCAAAAGACTGGCGGGGCTCTTGAGCTAGATTTTCCAGAAAGTGCCAAGGCACGCCTATTTTCATTCCCTTAAGGGAAGATGTAAACGAGCTAAGGTAATCTTCAGGGCCATCGGGAATACTGGTAGAATCTCTTTTACAATGGCGGCCGATGACTTCCATCATCAGGGCAGTATCTGCTGCAGTTGTGGCTAAAGGTCCAATTTGATCAAGCGAGGATCCAAAAGCCACTAAACCGTATCGTGAGACGCGTCCATAGGTTGGTTTGAAACCGACGATGCCACAAAAAGAAGCGGGCAGGCGGACAGACCCGCCTGTATCGGTACCTAAAGAAACGGGGCAGAGGCGGCCTGCAACAGCAGCTGCAGATCCTCCGGAGGATCCACCTGGTGTGCATTTAAGATTCCAGGGATTGTGTGTTTTTTGCAAAGCAGAATTTTCGGTGGAGGACCCCATTCCAAATTCATCCATATTAGTTTTGCCAATTAAAATGGCATCTTCAGCCAAGAGGAGTTCAATGACAGTAGCCTGGTAGGGAGCTCGGAAATTAGTCAGAAATTTGGAGGCGCAGGTGGCAATTTCCCCTTTCACCAAAATATTGTCTTTGATGGCAATAGGGATGCCAGCTAGTTTGCCGAGAGGTTGGTTATTCAGGCGCTTTTTATCTAATTGTTCGGCTTGATGCAGAATTTTATCTTCATAGACTTGTAAGAATGCACCGATTTGTCCCTCATACTTGGCAATTCGATTTAAATAGTACTGTGCAATAGAAACTGCAGTTCGTTCGCCTCGCAAAAATTGATTGCGGATTTCAATAGCCGATTGTTTATACATGAATCCTCATTTAACTTTGTTTCATCACCGGAGGGACGCGCACCATGCCGCCAATATGGGAGGGGGCATTTGCTAAAAAGGCCTCCCGGTCTAAAACCTCTCCCACTTCATCCTCGCGCATGACGTTTGCCATATTTTCTAAAACATGGTTGCAGGGCGGGACATTTTCCGTGTCAATCTCCTCTAATTGTTCGAAATAGTCGAGAATTAGCTTTAAGTCTTTGAGCAAGGCCTCCTGTTCTTCTGCGGTGCAATCGATGCGGCAGAGGCGGGTTAACTTAAGAATGGTTTCTTTGTCTAATTTAGCCATGGATTTACCTATAAAATAGTACACGGGTATTTTAATGGGGGAACGAAAAATAATGCAAGCTCAACTTATTTAATATAGCTTCATTATGCATGAGTAAGAACTGTTGAAAGAAGAAGAAGAACTTGTGTAGAAACTAGCGAAAAGGTTTAAATGGCGTTTAATTAAACAGAGAAAATACGATGAAGATTCTAGTCACTGGCTCTTCAGGGCTTATAGGTTCGACTCTCAATTCTTTTTTAGCAAATGGTGGACATCAGGTTTATAAGCTCGTGCGTGGGCGGGCAGATTTGCTTGCAGATGAAGTTGCTTGGGATCCACACAGAGGGGTTATTAACCCCACTCAATTAGAGGGGTTTGATGTGGTGGTACATCTTGCGGGGGAATCCCTTTTGGGTAAATGGACTGAAGCGAAAAAAAAGGGGATTCGAGAAAGCCGAGTCAACAGCACCCGTTTGCTTAGCCAAACTCTCTGCCGTCTTAGAAAACCGCCTTCGGTATTTATTTGTGCTTCAGCTATTGGATATTATGGAAATCGAGGGGAGGATGTTTTAACCGAGCAAAGTAGTAAAGGGGAAGGGTTTTTAGCTGATGTTTGTGAAGAATGGGAAGAAGCGGCTCGACCTGCGGTTGAAGAGGGGATTCGCACAATTAATCTTCGCATTGGGGCTGTGCTAAGTCCTAAAGGGGGGGCCCTTAAGCAAATGTTACCTATCTTTCGATGGTGTATAGGCGGGGCATTGGGGACGGGTATGCAATACATGAGCTGGATTATCATCGACGATCTTATCAAGGTGATTGACTACGTTATGCATCAACAAAGATTAGCGGGACCAATCAATGTTGTGAGCCCCCATCCTGTGACAAACAAAGAATTTACAAAGACATTAGGCCATGTTTTGCATCGTCCGACATTTCTCATTGTACCTAAATTTGCAGTTAGACTTATTTTTGGGCAGATGGGGGAAGAATTATTATTGAGCAGTCAGAAGGTTATACCTAAAAAATTGGAGGAATCGGGATTTTTGTTTACTTATCCCCATTTAGAAGAAGCTTTACGCCATTTATGTGGGTTTGTTGCATAATAGTTTCAACCTACTATTTCTTCACGGCGGCAATACACGTTACTTCGATCCACATGCCCGGTTCGGCCAATCCGGCAACACCGACAGAGGTGCTTGTAAAAGAGGTGACGGGCATGCATTCTTTGCGAGTTTTAAAATACGCCAGACCATTCTTTCCTATATCTACGATGTAAGAGGTCATGGCTACAATTTCAGTTAAATCTGAATGGGCAGCTTTTAGTGCAATTTGAATATTTTTGAATATTTGGCGTGTTTGAGTTTCCACATCATTTGCAACAAGAGTGCCATCTTTATATTGCCCTGCTTGTCCAGTGACGAAAATTAAATTTCCATATTGAACACACTGTTTAAAGCCGTAATTTTCATAAGAAACAAGTTCGGGAATTTCGATGACTTTTTTTTGATAATCGTCATTCATTTGGATCTCGACTAATTTGATGAGCTTAATAAAATGAGCGTCATCTTAGAACTTTCGTCAAAATTATGCAAGGTGGAATGAAATGAAAAACAAAATCGGCGAAGCAATAATGCTTGCTTCGCCGATATTAAGAAAATTAAATGAATTGCTCTAATACTGCATTCAATTGCTCGCGTGCTATGAAATCCTGGATTGGGTGTTCATTACCTGCTTCTTGTCCAGCATTCAATTGTTCACGTGCTATGTAATTCTGAAACTCTTGTTCATTAAGCTCATCTTGTTCAACTTTGCTTTGCTGAATGCGCAGTTCGGTTAGCTTCGCTTGCAAGTTTTTTAATCCATGATCGCTAGCTAGTTTGGCCATTTTTTTTATCTGCTCTTCATATTCAATCTGCTCTTCATATTCAATCGGATAGCTTTCAATATCCTCGAGAATTTTAAGCAAATGGCGCTCATATTCCTTTATCCCTTCATTATCTTCAAGCTTTTTAGCTGAAACAAACATCGCATCTGCACGTTCAAGGTCGAGTGCGTCAAATTGACTGTGAATACGGCTCAAAAACGCCTTTCGATAACTTAATGGCAAAGCAAGCATGGGGGCTGGTCCTGCAAGTTCAGCAGCATGTGCAGCCGTTTTCCAATCGAGGTTTTCAATTTGGCATTTACCGTATATCAAATCTAGTACAGCCTGAGCTGCTTTTGAGGTTGCATTTTGATTAATGAAAGATAATCCACCTGCTTTACTGTAAGCTCCACCGGGTCTAAAGTTTCTAATAAAGGTCTCGGAGAGTCCATACAACACATCTCGATGAGCCGGGAACAGCACAAAATCCTCTTCGTCTTTTGATTTGAAGCCAAGCTCTACATCGCAGAATTCTTTTGCATTGGTATCAATAGGATGCAAAGAATAACTTTCCTGCACCCTTTTGTCGCCATCCTTTAACTCTTCAGGGAAGAGTTCTAAAACTAATCGATTGCTGATCATGGTTTGAGCCATTAATTTAAGCTCAGGCGAAGATGCAAGCTCTCCTTCTGCTGCCAACTCCCTTTTCTTCTGATAGTACAATTGACAAGTTAATAACTGAGTATGTGTGTCGATTTGTATGGTGAGGGGTTCATCGTATTCTTGGAATGTAACTTGTGGATAGACTTGCTCGATCACCTTCTTGATGTTTGTTCCAAGAGTCGCAACACGATCAAGAGTACCTAGATGTTTGGCCGTTATCTTTACTTCTTCGCCTTCTTTCCCCGCTTGTTTATCATCGAAAGCAGCTTCAGTGATGCTGCTGCATCCGGTTAAATTCAAGGAAGCTAAATTTAATCGGCGGGGATTGTCCTTCTTAGATCCATCTTGTTGTGCAACCTCCAAAGGTTCATTGAGGCGGTCGAGCAATTGCCCTAACATGGCATCTGTTAGCTTTGTGCATGCTTCAAGGTCGATTCGTTTTATTTTTGACAAATCAGTGGTTTCTAAAATGGTCTCTAAAGCATTTTCATCAATGAGCTGGTCGTCAGTAATTTTGAGAATAGTCTCTTCAAAATTATTAATAATGACATTAGCGGCAAAGGCTTGTTTTCTTTCATCAAGAGCTTTGGTTGTTCCTATTAAGAAATTTGAAAAGCCTTCCGGTGAAATACCTGTTCCACTGAGGATGAGTTTAGTCAATCGATCAAGCTGCATTAAATTTTCCACTGATAACAATTCATCTTTAACCTTAGGACAATCTGTCAGATTTAGGTTTTGAATCCAAGGACAGGCTTTCACTAGATCCATGACTCCTTTTGCAGTAATTTCTGGCGATCCATACAAGCTCACTGTGCGTACTTCAGGAAATTTTTGGAAAAACTCTACTATATTATCATCGTTTAGATAAGCATTTGATTCTGCCCCAATCATTTTAATGGATCGTTGGGGTTTGAGGTGCTTATAGTCGTTATTGTAAAGCCAATAAGTTACTGCTTTAGGGTCTAAAATTGTTTGAGAAGGCTTAAATATTTCCTCAATACCTTCACGAGCCATCGGAATTTGGAAAACGGCAGCCCAGGTCGCAGGTCCTGAATAGAGCTCGGAAGCAACCTTGGAAGTGGCTTGAGAAGAAGTATAGAAAAACTTCACCTTGAAAGGATTATCCAATTTGGGCAATGCTTTGACAGGGATGCGTCCTTGTGGAAGGTCGGGAAGAATGAGTTCTGCCAGGTTAGGAAGCTTCATAAGGGAATCACGTTGCCACGAACTCGCCAATTAGTTTTTGCAAGATGCCGCCGCCAGGAGAAAACTCGAGCAGATACTGCATCCACGGATTCGCGAACGCTGGCTGGCCCAGGTCCAAATTGGAGAAGCGAAAACTGTCCCGTCGCTGTCTGTCGTGATTCCGCTCCTGTATGAAACACATGCCGAGCCCCATTTCGACAAAATAATTTGCGTGGCCTGTTCTGAAAAGTCGCGTGACGAACGCTCATGGTTCGCGGTTGGCCCAAAGCCCAGATTGAATGCGCGCATCGCTGCCCAAATGTCCGTCACCGATAAAATCGCGCGCGCCAATTTCGTCATCTGGAGCGAAGGCGCCGTGGAAAATCACTCGCGCCAGGTAGAGTGCATTTTGGATCGCGTTGCCGCGGTCGCCTAGCAGCGAACATTAGTTCTTTTCTCAGTCGTTGCTTTGTTTCTTGGTGTTCCCCGCTCGCAAGGAGCTAAATTGATCTCATGCCGCACGCGGACTTTGTTCATCTTCATTTGCACACCGAGTTTTCTCTTGCTCCATGGGGCCTGGCCGTCTCGAGGAGGCTTGTGGACAAGGCGTGTGAACTGCAGTTTGCGGCAATGGCGATTACCGACCACGGCGCGCTTTATGGCGCCATAGATTTTTACAAGACCGCCCGAAAAAGGGAATTAAACCGATTGTCGGCTGCGAAGTCTATGTCGCGCCCGGTTCGCGTCTCGAAAAAAAGGAAACCGGCGGTCGGCTGGGGAGGTTTATCACCATCTTGGCCTCCTGGCTAAGGATGAAATCGGTTACAAAAACCTGATCAGACTGGTCACAGATGCCCATCTCAAAGGCTATTATTACAAGCCTCTCATCGATAAGGAGACCCTTGCGGCGCACAAGGATGGCCTCATCGCCATGTCCGGTTGTCTGGCCAGCGAGATTCCCGACCTCATTCTTCAAAGACCAGTTGGACAAGGCGCGGGAAACCGTGGACTGGTTCAAACAGACGCTCGGCGCGGAGAATTATTATCTCGAGCTCCAGAATCATGGGTTGCCGGAACAGGCCCGGGTCAACCGGCATTTGATTGAGTGGTCGAAGGAGTTCGGTTTGAAGCTCGTCGCAACGAACGACGTTCATTATATCGAAGAGGGCCATTCCCATGCGCACGATTGCCTGGTTTGTATCGGCACGCAGGATTTGTTGAGTAATCCCAAGCGCATGAGCGCGGGCTATCCGGCCCAAGAGTTCGATCTCCGCTCCGAGGAAGAGATGAGGGCGCGGTTTGCGGAAACGCCGGAAGCGATCACAAATACCCTGGAAATGCCGGCAAATGCAATTTGGAACTGCAGGTAGACGGCAAAAATCCTCACTTTCCCGTGTTCCATCCGCCCGAACATTTCACCCGCGAAGGATACCTGCGAAAACTGCTGGCCGAAGGCCTCGGAAAGCGCGACGGAATCCATGCCCGCGCCGAGGGCGCGCAATTCATTGTTGAAAAAGTGGATGATCCGAAACGGCTGCCCGACATTTCAGGATTCCGAGGACGCGGCGGTCAAACTCGTCCTTGACCGTTTGGACCTTGAGCTCAAAGTCATCGAGAAAACAGGATTCTTAAGCTATTTTTTGATCGTTGGAGATTTCGTTCAGTACGTGCCGCGAGCACGGTATTTCGTGCGTCGCCCGTGGAAGCGCCGCCGGTTCGCTGGTCACCTATTTGCTCGAAATTGCGAACGTGGACCTAATCCGTTACGGCCTTCTATTTGAGCGATTTCTCAATCCGGAGCGCGTCAATCCGCCGGACATTGATATCGATTTTGCCGATGACCGCCGTGCTGACGTGATCGAATACGTTCGGGGAAAATATGGGCGCGATGCTGTGGCGCAGATCATTACGTTCGGCACCCTCGGCGCAAAAAGCGTCGTCCGCGATCTCGCCCGCGTCATGGGCCTGAACTATAGCGACGGCGACCGCCTGGCAAAAATGATTCCGACTGATTTGAAAATGACGCTCAAAAAAGCGTCAAGCAGTCCCCTGACCTTAAGACAGCCTACGATACCGAGGAAGTGACCCGCGAACTGATTGACACCGCGCTGATTCTCGAGGACCTGACGCGGAATTCCAGCGTTCACGCCGCGGGTGTCGTGATCGGCGACCAGCCCCTCGTGAATCTTCTCCCGCTCAAACAGGATGAGGACGGCTCATTGGTCACGCAATACGCGATGAATCCC